>CALFOT010000055.1 GCA_937919925.1 uncultured bacterium
GAGCTGACCGTGTGCAGAGGTGCGAGGGAATTTACAGAAAGAATGATGCACTAACAAATATTTGCAACAAGTTCGAGAAAATACCGAATTTTTGATCACTTCACCGTATGCTAGACCACTCCAGCACCGGTAAAGCCGGTTTCCACCCCAATAATAGCATGAAAATAAGCTCCCCAATTTCTCTGGTTGTCCTCGGTCTGATTGCCTGCGTAGGCACCCCAACTCGTGCTTTTGCTCAGCAAAACCAGGGCGCCGTTAAAGAGGCCACCAAGCGTCAAGAGGCGAAGGCTGACAAAGTTGAGAAGATTCAAGAATCCAAAACTGGTCAAGTCGAAGACGCGCAAAAGAACAAGCCAGAAAGCAAAGCTGGCAAAGCGGTGGCCAAAAACGCCGATGTGGTGAAGGCCGTTGCGCAAGAGATGAATCGCTACACCAACCAGCAAGCCCGTCTGAAAAAAGGTCGTGCCCTTGCTGAGCAAAAAAACGATGCCGTGATGAAGAAAAAGGTCAGCGATCTACAACCCAAAGTTGAGGAGAAGCACGCTGCGGAAATGGCTAAGTTGCACCAGCGCTTCGGTGAAGCCGAAGTGAACAAAGCTCTCGAAGTTGTTGAGAAAGAACGTAAGCGTGGCAAAGATGGCAAAGTGAACCGCATTGGCGTCGACAAAAAGAAGAAGCAGAACCAGCGCCAAAACAAGAAGAATAAGGACCAAGCTGACGACGACGATTCCAAAGAGGAATCCGGCGAATAACATTCATCACCCTGCACAATCTAGTCCCAGATTACCCATGAAACAGTTTCTCATTCTAATCCTCGCCTCCGGCTTCATGCTGGCATGCTCCTCTGATTCCAACAACGATGCTGCTGCAAATGATGTTGTGGATGTGGTTTCAGAAGCCGATGCAGATGCCGCTGCAGAAGCAGCGATGAGCACCGCCGAAGGTGCTGACGCTGAGCTAGACAAAATGGCGAAAGAACTCGACGGTTAATCCCGTCGCTTCTCACACCGACGCCGCGGGCGTCTCTCAGGCGCCGCAGTTTCTTCTGGGACTGCGGCGCTCTCTTCTTGCCTAGGTGGGGGCTTGGGGCCGTCAAGGCCCAATTCGGCGCGCACATCAATCGGGCCGCGGTAGAGGCACTCGATGGCGGTCGTGGTAATCTGCGCCAGTTGTGGATGGGAATCGCCAACAATTTTCTGTAAATGCCGCAGATACTGCACGGTCATGCGTGCAACGCGCACAAAGTCGCCCGGCGCAGCGTTGGTGAAACGCTCCAATTCTTCAAAAGGGCGGCCCTGAGCATATTCGTAAATCGCCGGGCTCATGGCTTCGTCGATTTGCTTGATGGAAGCGGCTAAGCCTGCATCCACTTCGCGTTGAATCGCAAAATCAATCACACGTTTTGCATGGCGCAAAGTGCCGCGCATAGGACGTAAGGCGTTGGCCCAATATTCATCGCGACGCCGGCCTTCGTGAATCACTCCAGCAATCAATCCACACAGAGCGGCCGGCTCGATGTCCTCAAACACGCCTTCATACAATAATTCAGTTAGCTGAATTTCATAACCGAACAGGTGCAGGCAAGTGCGACCACGCGCAAGGATTTCCTTATCCCCACGGATGTAGCCCATTTCTTCCAGAAACAGGAAACGTTTGGCCAAGATGGCGCGCATCTGCTGGCGATTGTGTTCTTCGCGCTTGGTGGAATGCTCACGTGCTTGGAAGGCGGCAAAACTATTCTCCCAAACCTGGGCCGCGTAATCGCGGCCGGCAAGCCCGTGTAAATGCACCAAGGTTGCGTAATCAAGATGGAAGCGCGAGGTAATCGGTTCCACACGGCCGGCTTGTATGCGGTGAATGGGGGCGTCCATGACGTCATCCATCTCCAAGACGGAATAAACCAAACCTTCATCATCCATCCCCAAACGCCCTGCGCGGCCCGCCATTTGCATGTAATCGCGAGTGCGCATGTAATCGAAATCGATGCCGTCGAATTTGCTGAGGCTATCGAAAATCACCGCGCGGGCTGGCATATTGATGCCAAGCGCGAAGGTTTCGGTGGTGTAAAGGAGTTTCACTAATCCTGTGGCGAACAAACGCTCCACCATCTCCTTTTGCAGCGGCAACATGCCGGCGTGGTGGAAGCCGACGCCACGCTCCAGCATGCCCCGCAGAGAGGCCATGGGGCCACGCGTGTCATCGAAGCCAAACTCCATGCGTCCGGCCTCCCATTGGACAGCGAACTTGGTCATTTCTTCGCTACTAGTAAGGTGACGCGAACGCGAAACTTTGCGTGCTTTGGATTCGCACAAGCGCCGCGAAAAACAGAAATACAAAATCGGCAAGCGCTTATCTTTGATCAGTTCATCAAGTAGCGGACCGTCATCGCGAACCTTATATTCGCGATCTTTTTTGTGTTCTTTAAAGCGCGCACGCACGGGCTTCAAGCGGCTGGGCGGAAAGATGCCAGCCTTCGGGTGGTATAGAAAATGCTTGAGTGGAACAGGACGCTTGGTTTCCTCTACTACGGTCACCGGGCGTTCGCGGACGCGCTCGAGCCATGCGGCGAATTGACCGAGGTTATCGATGGTTGCCGACAGCGCTACGACGATGACATTCTTCGGCAGGAACATCAGGGTTTCTTCCCACACGGAACCGCGATCAGGATCATCCATGAAGTGGACTTCGTCGAAGACCACTACGCCGACATCGCTTAACTGGCCAGCATCCTCAACCAACGTATTGCGTAAAATTTCGGTGGTCATCACCAACACGCGCCCGCTGGAATTTAGCGTGATGTCACCGGTCGACAAACCGACACTCGCGATTTCTGGATCGGCGCTGAAGTCGCGAAACTTCTGGTTGCTGAGCGCTTTGATTGGTGCTGTGTAAAGCGCGCGCATGCCCTTTTTCTGCGTGAGGTGAATCGCGTATTCAGCAACCAGAGTTTTGCCAGCGCCGGTTGGGGCGGCCACCAATACGTTGTGGTCGGTATCTAGAGCAGCGGCGGCTTCGCGCTGAAATGTCGACAACGTGAAACCCTTAAACATCGTCGGACCGTTCACCATCATGGGAATAGCATGGGTGGATGATGAAGTGCGGTCAAGGTAGAACAGGGGAATGGGATGCGCTCTTCCACTACCTTCACTCGCTCAGACAGCTTGGCTGGGGCTTGCCATGCTGACGCTGAGCTGCGGCGAGACTCTTTCTGTGCAGGAAGCGCGGGTACTTGGGCAGTATGAGGTTCATCAAGCACCGGCTTTCCCGGGTGGTTTCCCAGCCACCTGGGCGGCACAATTTCACTTGGCACTGAGCACCGCGCCGGACCTGCAGATTGGAGAGCCTCAGGCCGCAGCTGTGGTGCGGGATTTGTTGTTGCAGCTGGATTGGCTGGATCCGGTGTCCTTAGTCGTGCAACCAGCTCTACCAGTCGGCTTACGGGTGTATTTTCGACCCCTCCTGCCGCGCTTGGCGGTGTCGCGGGGGGATCGGCCGATTGCCATGCTGGCGGATCGCAACATGGCTGTGCTGCCCGCAGGCATGGCGGAGGACAGCATGCGCCAGTACATGCGAGTGCCCATCGATCTCGGTGTGGAATTGCCTCCAGCTGGGCAAATCCCCGCCGACCCGCTCCTTCAAGAGGCCTTCCGAGTGTGGCCCGAGGCAGACCAAATCGCCTTGAACGCGGGCTTGAACATCGTCGCCATTCAACGCAAGAGCACTTACCCCGTGCATGCAACCGAGTTGGCGCCGGCGATGTCGTTTTATTTGGATACCGGGGTGGAAATCTCGTGGGGACGTGCCACAGACACCGTAGACCCCTTTGCAATCAACTCTTTGAACCAGAAACTGACCTTGGAGCAGAAGGCTGCGCGGCTCATCGCGGTGTTACATGAGTATCCACAGCTCATTGGGGTGGGCCGTGTGGTGGTCGATGAGCCGCAAGTTAAGGTCTACGATGCGCGGGGGCAACGCCTGCCGTTCTCGGCGAAACTCCGTTAGCGGGGGGTGGCTTCCAGTTGCCACTTGCCGTAGGGGCAAAGGTGGTCTAGAATGCTCGGCCATTTCGGCGGAGAACCGCCACGAAAGGAAGATGCGTCAACAGACCACTCATTTGAACTCGATGACCTATGCCCGCGAGTGGCATTTGGTCGATGCTGAGAACCAGATTCTCGGCCGCACCGCTGTGCGTATTGCCATGGTCCTCATGGGCAAGCATAAGCCGACCCACTCGGATCACTACGATTGCGGCGATTACGTCGTGGTGGTGAATGCCGATAAGGTGCGCGTCACCGGCAGTAAGGCTGAAGCCAAAACCTACGTGCATGTCACCGGCTACCCTAGTGGTCGTCGTGAAACTCCTTATGCGAAAATGCTTGAGGAATACCCGCACCGCGTTCTTAAGAAAGCTGTTTTGCGCATGCTTCCGAAGAATAAGCTCAGTCGCCAACTCATCAAGAAGCTCCACATCTATGGTGGCCCGGAGCATCCCCACGTCGCCCAGCAGCCCAAGCCGCTCGTTTCCTAACGCAGCCAGATGGAAGAAAACAAAACTGAAGCCGAGAACCCACAGGTTCTCACCATGGATGGTTCCGGAAGTGCTTCGGCATCCGTTGCCGGTGAGTCTGAAGAGGTCATCGTAGTGGTCAATCCGACTGGTCGCCTAGTCCAGTCTTCCAAGCACGGTGGTTATCACTGGGGTACTGGTCGGCGCAAGAATGCTGTTGCGCGCGTCCGCGTGCGTCCAGGTTCCGGAGAGTTTGTCGTCAACGGCAAAGTCATCGCGGATTACTTCCCACGTAGCGTTGATCAAGCCTCCTGTAAATCACCGCTGGTGACTTTGGAAACTGGCTTGAAAGTCGACGTATTTGTAAACACCCACGGTGGTGGCAACACGGGGCAGGCTGGCGCAGTGCGCATGGGGCTTGGTCGTGCTTTAGTGGCCCTTTACCCAGATGCGCATCGTACTCTGGCAGATGCCGGCCACTTCACCCGTGACTCCCGGATGGTGGAGCGTAAGAAATACGGTCGTCACGGCGCACGCCGCGGCCACCAATGGGGCAAGCGCTGATTTCAGCTTTGCTCCAACAGGAGACCGTCGGTTTATTCCGGCGGTCTCTTTTTTTTGCGGTATGCAGCTTGGAAGCTGGCGACGCCGCGTTAATCTGATAGTTGAATTTTAGGAATCGAACATGGCAGGCCACTCTCACTGGGCAAACATTCAGCGTAACAAGTCTAAAATGGACTCGAAGCGCGGCAAAGTCTTTAGCCGTTGGGCTAAGCTCATCATGTCTGCTGCCCGCTCTGGCGGCAGTGACTTGAGCATGAACCTGGCTTTGCGTTACGCGGTGGATCGTGCCAAGGCAGACAACATGCCAAAGGATTCGATTGAACGCGCCATCAAGAAAGGTGCGGGAGAATTGGATGGGCAGATGCTCGAAGAGGTGGTCTACGAAGCCTATGCAACGGGTGGCGTCGCCATCGTGATTGAGGCTCTCACGGATAACCGCAACCGCACAGCACCAAACATCCGCATGGTCCTCACCAAACGAGGAGGGCAGATCGCCACGATTGGCTCGGTCGCCTTTATGTTCAAGCGTAAGGCAAGCTTTGTGCTCAACCGGGAAGGTATCGATGAAGATGAGCTCATGGAAGTGGCGTTGGAAGCCGGAGCCGATGAAATCGGTATGGATGAGCCAGAAATCTACGATATTGAAGGCGATCCTGAAAACTACATGACTCTAGCCACGGCTTTTGCCGATAAAGGTTGGGTGCCCTTGGATGCCGGTTTACGGTATGTGCCAGACACCTATGTGCCCATCGATGCCGAAGCAAGCGAGAAACTACAAAACCTCATCGATCTTCTCGAAGACGACGAAGACGTCCAAGCTGTACACCACAACGCCGAGTTCCCTGAATAAATCCATGCCTGCCCGAACCTTGACCATTTTATCGGCTGACGATTCCGTCGTATCAGCGTGCCAAACCGCTGCAAGCCTTGCATCCGCTGCCGTTGCCGGCGTAAAAGTTTTGCGCAATCGCGAAGAACTCGCTGCTGCTGGAACCATCGACGGACTGGTCGTTGTCGATCCTGCTTTTATGGCGCCTTTAAGTGTGCAGGAATGGGCGCTCGGATTCTTGCGCGAGCATCGTGTTTTGCTGTTCTTGTTAACCACTGGCGATGTTACCGATGCCGACGGCTTGGCCCGTTTTGTGGGCGCCCAAGGAGCTCTTGCGATTCCAGTCAATGTCGCCTCCCTGGGCGGCTATCTATCCTCTCCTTTTGGCGCCCCCACAAGCATGCGCCCCGAGGCTTTGCCGGTTCCCGATGCCGCAGCTCTCAGCCAATCTATTGGGGAGATTCTCAAAGGTCGTGAGCCACAAGCCCGTGAGCGTTTTTTGGAAGCGGTTGCCGACGGCGAAACTGGCTTGCACACTCCCGAGTTTTGGGAGCACCGTCTGGAAGAAGAGTTCAAGCGTTCTAGTCGCTTCCGTTTTCCGCTGGGTTTAGCATCCTTCACCTGGGAAGGCGAAATCAACGAAGACGTGCTGCTGGATCTGGCCGGAATTTTGCTCCTGGATACTCGCGATGTGGATGTTGCTACCCATATTGGTGCGCGTACTTTGGTGGCGATGCTGCCCCATACCGGGCCTGAGGGCACGCGCCAGTTCGCGCAACGCGTTTGGTCTGCAATGCGGGCGCGCGATTTACGCGACTTACTCGGCGAATCCCTGGAAATTAGTTTCAGTGTTGCAGTTGCCCCAGATTCCAAAATCGCCAATTCGCGTGCCTTCTTAGCGGCGGTGCTGCCGCAGGGTAGCGCGGCCAACGCTTAAAGGGTTACAGTGGTGGGATGAAGCGACTCCTTCTCCCATTACTAGCGGTGCTGTGCTGCACCACCCTTGCTGGTGCACAATTGCCGGCTGGTGCGAAAGCCCCGGCCCTCGAAGCAAAAGATTGGTTCCATCAACCAGCCGGTTTGGATGTCGAGGACTTACGCGGACGCGTGGTGTTCGTCGAGTTCTGGGCCACTTGGTGAGGACCTTGTAAAGCAGTGATCCCGCACCTGGTCGAGGTGTGGGGCGAGTACGAATCCAAGGGTCTGGTGATTCTTGCCCTCTCTGATGAATCGGCATCTACCGTGGAGCCATTCCTTAGCGCCAACGGCGTGACTTACCCTGTCGGCTCTGGTTCTGGCTCGAAGCGCCTTTTTCAAGTTTCCGGAATTCCAGCCGCCTTTTTGATTGATCACAACGGCACCATTCTTTGGAGTGGGCACCCCGGCAACGGTGGCTGGACCGGTTTACTCGACGACGCTTTGGCAAAAGCCGAGCAAGCGAAGCCTGGTTGGGATCCGGGAGAGCGTCCAGAGTTTCTCAATAAAGCCGTATCTTTTGCGCAGCAAGGTGCGCTTGGCAAGTCTTGGAAGGAAACCGAAAGCCTACGTTCCAAGGTGGTTGACGAACCAGAAAAAATAGCCGCCATTGAGTTGTTCCAAGCAGATTTCCTGCAACGCGCAGCAGCGCGTACCGCAGAACTGGAGCGCTTTTATACGCGCGGCCTGTACTTCGGCGCGCAAGAGTTCCTTGCCGAGCAGATGAAAATCTTTAAGGGTTCCCCTCCAGAAATGGAATGGGCAGCAACTGTGAAATCGTGGAGCAAAGATGCTGATATCAAAGCCTTACTGGACCTTGATAAAAAACGCGTGAAGGCGATGGAACTGGCTTGGGATGGCAAAGCTGATAAAGCTCGAGATGCGCTGGCAAGCCTGCGCAAGAAGGCCAAAGGGACTGCTATTTACGATGAAATCCAGAGTAATCTGGAAGCCGTCTCCAAAATGTAAACCAAGCTTGGTGGGCTAATCTGCCAGCGTTTGAAAATCGGCAATTTTCCACTCTACGCCGATTTCCAACCCCACGATCCCGTCTTGTGCAATGCCGCGTAAGACGGGATCGGTCAATTCTAAATGTAGGCTGCGGCCTTCCACGCGAATCAAATCACTGGGATGTTGGGCCAAAAGGTTACCGCGCGGCGTGGCGCTGCCTTCTTCGTAAACATCGAAATAGTTTTGCGGCACCATCAGCAGGCCAATCAATTCGCGATCCTGATAACCCCACCAGACCATCCGGCCTGGCTCGCCGCGCTCCACCCGCAACGGTTCTAAACGCCACGCCATATTGCTGATGCGTCCCAGTTCCTCACGCATTTGTGGGCGCGCCAGCAGATAAAGGCTGAGATCGGCGCCATAGCGATCTTTCAGCGGATCCGCGAAGCAGCGGTACTCCGCGATGGCGTCATCCAGCGCCATAGCGGCAAAGAAGCTGTAACCGCCTGCAGTAGCCGATTGGAAATCGGGTGCCAACACGCGGGCATGAACTTCAGGCGGCACCTGGCAAGCAGGCAGCAGTACGACAAGGACGAGGAGGAGCGGCAACCGACAGCGCATATGCGTATATTGGAGAGTCCACCATGACAGAGCAAACCATGATTCGATTATTCCTCACGCTGGTGCTGACGGCCAGTGTGGCTTGGAGTTGTAGTGGTAAGGGCTTGCCGGAAGCTGGAGGTTTGGTTTTTCAGCAATCTTTCGTGGATCTCGGTGAGCGTTGGGCTGGCGAGCAAATTCCACTCGAATTCCCCTTTTCGGTCGTTGGCAGCCCCGTGGTTGTGAGCTCGGTACTACCTGAATGTAGTTGTTTGAGTCTTGAGCTCTGGGTCGAAGGCAAGCCTTATGCCATGGGCAGTGAAATTCCGCCCGGTAACGACGGCGTGCTGAAAGTGCTTTACCATACGGCTGGTTTTCGCGACCGAAAATTTGTAGGGATCAACCTCAAAGGTGTTGGAGAAGGGCTCGATGCGCGCGTGGAGGTACGTAGTTGGTTGCGATTGTGGTTTGATTTGCAGCCAGAAGTGGTGAATTTTGGTCTGGTGGACGGCAAGGAAGAACGCAGCATCCAGGTCGTGGTGCAGGGTCAAGAGCCGTTTCGGATCACCGAAGTGCTCACCCAGACGCCGCCGCTGGAAGTGCGTGGGGTGCCGTCAGCAGAGAGCCGCCACCGCCACGTACTTGAAATTATTTTGCCGCCCACCACCGAAGAGGGCCGGCACGCGGGGTTTTTCAGCCTCGCAACCGATAAACAGGGCTACACCTTCCGCTTGGCGGTGGGTTATGAGGTCGCTGGTGATTTGTGGACGATGCCCGACAAACGTTTGCTTTTGGGAGAGTTGCGTAGCGGCGTCGAGCAGTTCAGCGTGATTGAAGTGGGCGCGCGCACGGGCCAACTTGCTGAGCCTCAGGTGGCGCTAGAAGGCCTGCCGGGTGGTGTCGTGCAAGTGGAAAAACTCGCCACTGAGGGCAGATATAGGGTACATTTAAGGCTGCTGCCCGATGCGTCTAAAATCAGTGGCGTGGTGGTGTTGTCTCTGCCTTATACGGTGGATGGGCACACTCAAGTGGTAGAGCGTCGCATTCAGGTCTTTGCTGTGGTGCGTGAACCCTAAAATCTCGTGATAAAGTTCAAGTTAGTCTCTTTGGCGCTCCTCAGCCTGGTGCTGTTGCTGTGTGCATGCTCGGATCAAGCCAACTCCAGTGAGGGTGGCTCCAGTGGTGCGATTGCGCAAGGTCGCTCGCGCAGCGATCTGCAAATGGAGAAACTAGAAATCGATTTAGGCACGGTTTTTCAACGCCTATCCTACAATTTGGAGTTCCCCTTTGTGGTGAGCGGGCCGGATTCCATCTTGATTAGCGAGATCGATACCTCTTGCGGTTGTACCAAGGCCACTGTCCGCGCCGATTGGGATTCTGCTTTCGACGGCGAGAGCTGGCCATTGGAGCGTGCCATCCCAGCAGGCGCAAAAGGAACCGTCGTGGCCGTTTTTGACGGCAGCCTCTACACAGAGGAGAAGGCTTCCACGATTACCATACGTGGCAATTTTTTGTCGAACAAAATCACTCTGGGCGTCACGGCGTTTATTGAACCCATCTTCACCGTTTCACCCTCCGTCGTGAGTTTTGCACAACTGCAACTTACCTCGTTAATGCAACAGGAAGTTGGCGTTGATGTACGTGTCACTGCCATGAAGTCGTTCGAAATTGTGCGTTGGGTAAAAGTAACTCCAGGGGTACGCGTCGAAGAAATCGGTAAACCAGAAACTCTTGAGGATGAACGCATGGTGCGCAATTTCCGCATTTTTGCCACGGCTGATTTGCCGGAGGGCGCTTTGCACTCCGCCTTGATTGCCGAAACATCCCTCGGCGAAAACTTGGAAATCATCGTTACCGGAGAGGCGCTTGGTCCAATTCGTTATGTTCCGCAAACACTAAAGCTCAGTTTTGGTGTGCTCGATCAAGGCCCCAGCCGCACCCGGCCGGTGAAATTGGAGTCCACTGGTTTGGTCATTCCGGAACCCCAGTTTGAGGTCCTTGGCGCGGCGGCAGCGGTGATGACACCAGCATTGGAAGTCAAGGAAGCTGGTAAGAGTTATGTAATTCGGGTCACCCTTGCGGAAGGGGCCGCCACCGGGCGTTATGATGGTATCCTGCGCATTTCCTTTTCGTCCGAATCGGGCATTCCGCCCAAGGAAATTGTGCTCTTCGCGCTAGTTCGATAACCATGCTGGCGTCATCTACTTCATGAACCCCGTGCCTCTCGTTCTGCTCGGCCTTGTTTGGTCACTCGCTGCTTGCTCGGAGCAAGCAAGCAGTCATGGTGCGCCCGCGGCAACTGCGGATGGCATTGCTGTCGTGGAGGGGGTTGGCCTCAATGAAATGGCTGCGGCGCTCTCGCGTAGCGACTTGCAAATGGAGAAGTACGAGATTGATCTCGGCAATGTTTTTCAGCAACACTCCTATGATTTGGAATTCCCCTTTGTGGTTGTGGGCCCGGATCCCATCGTAATCACGGAAACGGAAACTTCTTGTGGATGCACGCACGCTGGCATTCGCCCCGATTGGGACCCAAGTTTTGAGGGTGAGCTGTGGCCCATGAATCGTGAGATTCCCGCAGGCGCCAAAGGCACCATCGTGGCCACTTTCGACGCGAACCGCTATGAGCGAGTCAAGGCCTCAACCATCACCATTCGCGGCAACTTTACCTCGAGCAAGGTGGTGCTCCAAGTAACTGCTTTTGTGCAACGCATTTTCTCTTTGCTGCCCGAACAAGTACGTTTCGAAAAACTAGCGATTGCGCAGTTGAGCAATACCGAAGTCCATCGTGAGATTCGCGTCACCGGCATGGAACCGTTTGAAGTGATTCGGTGGAAACGAATCACGCCAGGTTTGAAGGTTGAGGAAATCGGTGATGCGGAAACCTTGAAAGATGGCCGCATGGCGCGCACTTTTCGGGTATCGGCCACCAACACTCTGCCCGAAGGGCGCCTGTCCTCAAGTTTGATTGCGGAAACGAGCCTTGGCATCGATTTGGAATTCCTTGTCAATGGTCATGTGTTGGGTGCTATCCAATATGTGCCTTCGGAGAGTTTGTCTTTTGGCATTTTTGATCAAGGCCAAAGCCGCTCCCGAACGGTAAAACTAGAATCCAACGGTATGGAGATTCCCGAGCCTCAATTTGAGGTACTCGGCGACGCCAGGGGCGTGATGAGCGCCGAATTGTTGGCCACCCAAGTTGGAAAACTCTACGAAATCAAGATTAACATTGGTGATACCACCGCGGCGGGCAGTTATAACGGCATCTTGCGCATCTCCTTCCCCGAAGCTTCGGGCTTGCAGAAGAAGGACATCATCATGCGGGCCCGCATCCGCTGAATACCTTGAGGAAAAGACTCGGTGAACTTTTGATCGCCTCCGGGGCGATTACGGAAGAGCAGTTACGCTCTGCTTTGGCGCTGCAAAATCAGCGCACGGTGCTGATTGGCCAAGCGTTGATAGACCAGGGAGCCACCGATGAAAATACTGTTTATCGCGCTCTCGCTAAGCAGGCACGCTTGCCGTTTGTGGATTTAAGCGAGCGTATGCCCCCTGCACGCTTGACCGATTTGCTGGATGGCAAGGCTGCCTGGGAACTGGAAACCATTCCGGTCGCCGAAAAAAATGGCGAGTTGGTCGTTGCCGTCGCCGACCCACAAAAAGTGGTGGTGATGGACACCTTGCGGTTTCTGCTTGATCGCGGGGTGTTGTTGGCCATGACCACTCCCAAGGCCTTGCGTGATGCCCTCACCCGCACCTACGGCCCATCTGGCGCGACACCGCGACAGGCACAGGATGTCGTTGGTCGCAGCCATGAGGCGCCAATTGTGCGCTTGGTCAATCAAATGTTCGCCGAGGCCGTGCAAATGCGCGCCTCGGATATTCACATTGAGCCATTCCAGGATCGCGTGCGTATTCGCTATCGCGTCGATGGAGCGCTCAAGGTTGCTGCAGAACATCCCGTAGATGTCTATGCGCCCTTGATTAGTCACATTAAAGTCAACGGCGGCTTGGACATTGCTGAAAAGCGCCGTCCTCAAGACGGCCGCATCGAGCATCGCGTCGGCGGGCGCGAGCTTGATGTGCGTGTGTCCCTGCTGCCCAGTAGTCACGGACAAACCTGCGTGATGCGCTTGCTTGACCGCGAGGCAAATTTGATTTCCCTCAAGGACCTAGGCATGAGTGAAGATGCATTGCAGTGGTTTGCGCGGGTTATTGAGCGTCCGCACGGCATCGTGTTAGTCACGGGTCCAACGGGTTCCGGTAAAACCACTACTTTGTATGCCGCTTTGCAAACTCTGAACCGGCCGGATAAAAAAATCCTCACGGTCGAGGATCCGGTGGAGTATCGCATTCAGGGCATCAACCAGGTGCAGGTGCACCCACGCATTGGGCTGGATTTTTCGCGCGTGCTGCGCGCTTTTTTGCGGCAGGCCCCGAACGTCGTTTTGGTGGGCGAGATTCGTGACCGTGAAACAGCAGAGGTGGCGATTCAAGCCTCGCTCACTGGGCACATCGTGTTTTCCACCGTGCATACCAATGATGCCCCTAGTGCGGTCACTCGTTTGCTTGATATGGGTGTACCTCCATTTTTGATTGCCACTTCTTTGCAGGGCGTCCTTGCGCAGCGGTTGATGCGGCGTTTATGTTCGAACTGTAGTGAGTTTGAAAGTGCGGGATTGCTGGATCGGCAAGTACTTGGCGTGGAGCTTGGGGCGCAGATTAAGCGGCCACGCGGCTGCCGCGTTTGCGGTGGCACGGGGTATCACGGCCGGGTCGGGGCCTACGAATGGTTGGAAATGGATGAGTCTTTGCGGGAGGCGTTATTCCAATCAGCCGATCCAAACCACTTTGTGAGTGCTGCAGGCAAATCGCCACGCTGGCGACCACTGGTTCATGATGCCGTCGCGAAAGCGAAGGAGGGCCTTACCAGCGTCGAAGAAGTTTTGCGCATCACTCGGGTTGCTGTCGTCGATGAGGATTCCGCCACGCCAAGCGAAGCGCCCACCGCAGCGAGTTCACCCGCCACCCAAACACAATCTGATGACTGAAATCATACCTGGTAGCCTCATTGATGAATGGCTGAAAACCGTGGCCTCGGCAGATGCCTCCGACCTTCACGTCGGTGCGCGTCGCCGCCCCATGATGCGCGTTTCTGGCACGCTAACGCCTATGTCGGAAGCGATTCTTAGCGTCGAGCAAACCGAAGAAATTTGCCTCGGCGTGGTGCCCGAACGCAAGTTGGCAGAGGTGCATGAAACAGGTTCCTGCGATTTTTCTTTCGAGCATGGCGAAGACCGCTATCGCGCCAACGTCTTCCGTCAGCGTGAGTCGTGGGCGTTGGTTTGTCGGCGTTTGCCGGCATCGCGTCTGACTTTCGATCAGATTGGCGCGCCGCCAGTGTTGAAGGCCCTTGCCCATTTGCCGCGTGGTTTGATTCTGATTACAGGGCCAACTGGTTCAGGTAAAACGACGACGCTTGCAGCCTTGATTCATGAGATCAACGTGGCGCGCTCCGAGCACATCATCACGCTCGAGGATCCGATTGAATTTTTGCATGAATCCCTCACCTCCGTGGTGAACCAGCGAGAAATCGGCGAAGACACCACTTCTTTTTCGGAAGCGCTGCGCCGCGTTCTGCGTCAAGACCCTGACGTCATCATGCTTGGTGAAATGAGAGATTTGGAAACGACCGCGGCGGCGATTACGGCTGCAGAAACGGGTCACTTGGTGTTTGGTACTTTGCACACCACTGGGGCGGCGCGTACCGTCGACCGCATCATTGACCAGTATCCCAAGGAATCACAGGAGCAAGTGCGCGCGCAGTTGTCGGTATCTTTGCAAGCGGTGGTTTCGCAAGTGCTGGTGAAGCGCGCTGACGGCCACGGCCGGATTAGCGTGTTCGAAATCATGGTGCGCAACTCGGCAATTGAGAACCACATCCGCAAAGGTGAAACGTTTAAGATTCCGTCGGTCATGCAAACTCAGCGGCGCATCGGCATGCAGTTGCTGGATGACCATCTTTTCGAACTGGTGAACGCCGGTACAATCACGCGTGAAACAGCCTTTATGTACGCGCAGTTGCCCAACGATTTGCGTCAGCGTTTTGATGCAGTTTAGGTCTTGATGGCACAAGAACATAAACTCCTGGGCAAAATCCTCGTCGAACTCGGCGTGGTTGGGATGGGCCAAATTCAAGCGACCTTGGCAGAACAGCGGCGCATGGGGGGTCGCATTGGAACTTTGTTGGTCGCCAAAGGAGCCATCACTGAGGAAGATCTTTCACGTGCGCTTGCACTGCAGCAAGGGTTGAAGTGGTTGTCAGCGGAAGAGCTGCGCCCTACAGAAGATGCGGTCGCCTTGCTGGATGCTGGAACCGCGCGAGCTTTTGGGGCCTTGCCGTTGGATCAAGTCCAGGGCGTGTTGCGTGTTGCGATTTCGAACCCGGAAACTTTGCCCTTGCTGGGAGATTTGGAAAGCATCAGCGGCTGCCGTATTGAAGCGGTGTTGGCTGCTCCAGAGGCGCTCGCTGTGGCGGTAGAAAATGCTTACCAACGACATGCCGAAGTCAAAGCGGCAGCGGATGTTGAGGCCAGTGAAGCGGCTCCAATCGTCCGTTTGCTTGAGCAAATCCTCACCCGTGCAGTGCGCGATCGCGCCGCCGACATCCATTTTGAGCCTTATCAAGGTACTTTTCGCATTCGTATGCGTTCGGATGGAGTGCTCTACGAAATCGACGCGCCGCCGGCACACTTAGCCACCGCCATTGTCTCGCGCATCAAGGTTCTTGCGGATCTTGATATTTCGGAAACGCGCATGCCGCAAGATGGTCGGATTGATTTAGTTCTTGATAACCATCGGATTGACTTTCGTGTTTCAACCGTCCCTACTCAGGGCGGAGAGAGCGTGGTGTTGCGGTTGCTTGATCGCCGCAACCTGCAGTTGGATCTTGGAGCTCTTGGGCTGACCCCCAGCGAAGACCAGCAACTGCGTGATTTTATTAGTCGGCCACACGGTATCGTGCTCGTCACTGGTCCAACGGGTTCCGGTAAAACCACCACCTTGTATTCGCTGTTGAGTCAAATCAACGTGCCGGAGCGCAAGATTCTCACCGTGGAAGACCCGGTGGAATACGATTTAGATGGCATTGTTCAGGTGCCAGTCCATGATGAAATTGGAGTCAGCTACGCACGTATTTTGCGGACCATGTTGCGCCAAGATCCGGACATCATCATGGTGGGTGAAATCCGTGATCCTGAAACGGCCCAAATTGCCGTTGAGGCAGCACTTACCGGTCACTTGGTGTTGAGTACTTTGCACACCAACGACGCACCTTCCACGGTCACGCGGATGGTCGACTTGGGCGTGGAACCCTTCTTACTGGCGGCCACCATCGAGGGCATCGTCGCCCAGCGACTCGTGCGCAAGGTTTGTTTGCACTGTATGGAAGACTATACGCCGAAAGACGAAGTCTTCACCCAGCTCGGTATGGCGGTAGGTGGCGTCATGAAGCACGGCACGGGCTGCGCGGATTGCCACTTCACGGGTTACTCCGGGCGGACTGCCATCTATGAAGTCTTGCCGATGGACCCTGCCCTCAAAGAGCAATTTCTGGGAAACCCTAGCACCTTGCTCTTGCGCGAGCTTGCCCGGAAGCGGAAGATGAAGACCCTACGCGAGCGTGGCATAGAGCTAGCTCACGAAAGTCGCACTACCTTGGAGGAAGTTCTCCGTGGAACCCAGGGCGACGAATCCTGAATTGATGGCTCGAATCCAGCGCAAGGTCCCCGCGGCACGATATGTGCCAAATCAAGAATCCTCCCGTGAAAGTGGGGGCGCAGAAAGCACGACCTTAGTCAGGCGTAAGGTGCCGCTGAAACACATTGTTCAGTTCACCCGCATGCTTGCCACGATGACCGAGGCGGGGTTGCCGATTTTGCGCAATTTGAAAATTCTTTCTAACCAGTGGAAAGAAGGCCGGTTTCGCGATGCGATTCTGGATGCTTGTGACTTGGTTGAGGAAGGCCAGTCTCTATCGGAGGCCTTAGCGCAATCACCAGAAGTCTTTGACCCCTTGTACATCAACATGGCGCGTGCTGGTGAAGCAGGTGGTGTGTTAGACCAGGTCTTCGACCGTTTGGCCAACTTCCTGGAACGCACTCAGGGCGTTCGCGATAAAACCAAAGCGGCACTTACTTATCCAATCGTCATTTTGTTCGTTGCGATTGTGGTCGTTTCCGCGCTGATGTTGTTCGTGATTCCGAAGTTCGCTGAATTGTATGAAGACATGGATATGAAACTTCCCAAACTCACGCAAGTGATGATTGCTATTAGTGGTTTTATGACGAGTTACTGGTACGTGGTGATTGGTGTACCAGTCCTGTTATGGACCACTCACGCGTTGCTTTATCGCCGTTCGTATGGTTATCGTCGCGGTTGCCATGCACTTAGTTTGCGCTTGCCGGTGTTCGGTTCCTTGGTAGAAAAGAGCCAGGTCTCGCGTTTTGCCACCACTTTTGGCACGCTTATTGCCAGTGGCGTTCCGCATCTGGAAGCCTTCGACATCACTCGCGGTGCGCTCACCAATGAAATTTACCGGGAGTCGGTGGAAGACATCCGTGAAGATGTGCGTGAAGGGGAAGCCATTGCGGCGTCGCTGGAATCTTCTGAGCGCTTTGATGATCTCGTAGTTGCCATGGTTGAAGTTGGCGAGGAAACAGGTGAATTAGATCGTATGTGTATGCGTCTCGGCGCCAGCTACGAGGAACAGTACACCCGCGCCCTGGACAACATGTTGAAGCTCATCGAACCCATCATGCTGGTGTTGTTAGCCGGTGTTGTTGGTTCCATCGCATTGGCTTTGTTCTTGCCTCTGTTCGGGCTTCTCGAGGAGTTCGGGAAGGCGGCGTGAAGCCGACAAAAGCGTCTGGCAGCCATTTCCTTCTGCCTATGGAGATAGGTGGACTTAGGCGCTCATGAGCCTACGCCTACGTTTAATTCTTGCCCTAGTTGTGGTCAATGCTGCAGTACTCGGAACATTGACTTGGTGGACTGCTGAACGAGAACAAGTTCGAGCGGGGATTGAGTTAAAACGTCAAGAGGAACTTCGCCTTAGCCTGACGCAATGGGTGGTGCCGCGCTTCAATTCTGAAGAGCTCGGTGATCTAGCTCAGATGCTCGATTGGCCCCTCTGGCCGCAATTTGACGATGCTCTCATCATTGATACGGAAGTTCTTAAAACGAGTGGTGGGCGTGTACCCGTTGGTGTTTTTCTCAATCCACTTGGACGTCGTCAGCGCGCCCACGATTTCCCACTTGATCTCATCACCGAAACCGTGGTGCAAGCGACGGAAGAAAATCGCACCATCGCCGTTGCAGATGGTTTGGCCTTGCCTCTCGTGGCTTATGAGCCTTTCGCGCTTGAGCAGCATCCGTGGGGCGGCATGTATGTTGCGCTGCCTCGCCGGCAGGGTGTTGACGGCATGTGGTATCGCGTTTTACTCGCCGCGCTTGCAAGCACCCTCGTTGGTGGCCTCGCGATTATGATTTTGATTAACAGTTTGGTGCTACGCCCGGTGGAGCGTTTGGTGCGTGTCACAGAATCGTTTGGCAACGATAAGCAGCCCTTACCTTTGCCAACCGACGGCGCTCCTGAAGTGGTGATGTTGTCGTCGAGCTTCGAGCACATGATGAACCGCATCAGCGGTTTCCAGGAAGAATTGGAACTCGAAGTGGCGGCGGCTACCAAGCGCGTCTTAGAGGGCGATCGCCTTGCTGCACACCGCGAACGTATGGCAGCGATGGGGGCACTTGCTGCCGGTGTGGCGCATGAAATCAATAGTCCCCTGGCCGGTGCTTTGTATGTGCTGGAAGTGCTGCGTCGCGACGCGGTCACCGAGCAGAGTCAGAAATATGGCGCCCTGATGCAAGAGGCACTGGAGCGTATCCGCGATTTGGTGCAGCGTCTGTTGCAGCTTTCCCCCGGTAAGGCAGAAAGTTCTTCCGCAGACGTCGGTGGTTTACTCGACGATTTGCGTGCGTTTTTGGCCAGTCGTTTGCGAGAGCACCAATTAATCTTAGACTTGCCAGAAGGTGCATTCGAAGTTGCTGCTGCGCGCGGGGATTTGTTCCCGTTACTGTTGAATCTCTTGCAAAACGCTTTGGATGCTCTGGATTGCCTAGAGCCTGCACGCGGCGGGACCATCCGCGTACGCGGTGAATTGCTGCCTAGTGGGGGTACCCGTTTATTGATTGAAGATGATGGCCCGGGTGCACCAGAGCATATTTTGCCGCACCTATTTGAACCATTTTTCACTTCCAAAGAGGTTGGCAAAGGGACGGGTTTGGGTTTAGCTATTGCCAATGCCTCGATGCGTCGCCTTGGCGGTTCGATTCAGGCCGAAAACCGCACCGGAGGTGGATTCCGGGTGACTTTGGAATTCCCGCAACGACCAGCAGTAGGGGCGCCAGCATGAGTGCGGTGGTCTGGGCCATGGGGGCGTTGTTGCTTGCTTCCGCGTGCTTTTCGGGCTCGGAAGCCGCTTTGTTTACCTTGGCTTCTGCGAGCGGTAAAAAGGGCGAGAAGGACACCGCTGTGCCCCGTGCGGCGCGGCGCTTGCTTGAAGATCAAGTCGGTGCGCTCACCACCATCTTGTTGTTGAATTTATTGGTCAACCTCAGCTTTTTTGCGGTCACCCACGCTTGGTCTCAGAACATGGAAGGTTCCTTAACTTTCCTGGTGGACGTCATCGCCATTGTGGTCATCGTGGTTTTTGGCGAAGTGTTGCCCAAAATTATCGCTCATCGTTTTCCCCATGTCGCCGCCAGGATGTTGCTGTTGCCGGTGAATTTGGCGCATATATTGCTGGGCGGTCTGTTGCGCCCCTTAGGCCGCAACTGGGGGCAAGCACGCAAACGCCAAACGCCGCTAGATAGTGGCCAAACCGCAGACTTACTCAATGACTCTGAGGGCCGAGTGCTGGAAGAAAGCGAGTACGATTTGATCACGCATGTGCTCGAACTTGGAGAGCTACGCGCCGGCGCATTAAGACGTTCGCTGGCAGATATTCCACGCCTCGATGTCACCCTCGAGTTGGAAGCCGCGATTGCCATTTTGGTATCCATGGAACAGCCGTGGGCTGCGGCCGTCAACACCAACGGCGACGTACTCGGCTTGCTCGACCGCACCAGGCCCATGCATGGCGCCACCGTGGGTGACGCCATGCGCTCCGTCCCGGTGCTTCCCGAAGTCGCTCCGGTTGCCAACGGCGTGCAATTGCTGCGCGCGAGTGGTGGCCCTTTTGTACTTTTGGTGGATGAGTACGGCCAATCGGTCGGCATTATCGAGCGTGGTCGCTGGGCAGATACTTTGCTGAATCGCTTGCCAGGTGCCGCCATTGGCCTTGATTCGCCGATTCGTCCGGGGTTGCATGGTTGTTGGGAAGTAGATGCTGGTCTGCCTTTGCATGATTTTATTGATCGCTTTGGCGATCCCGGCGAGTTCGATGTGCGCCTCGATACCATTGGCGGTTTAGTTGCCGAAAAACTGGGGCGCATGGCGGCAGTGGATGATTGCGTGGTGCTAGTTGGCGAAAAGCTTCGGTTTCAGATTCGCGTGCTGCTTTGCGCAGAAACGCGCCCGTTGCTCTTAGAAGTGCTGGTCCAGCACGGCGACGAGGCCATTACCCAGAATGGCCATACTGATGGCGCTACTCCAGAGGTCACAGCATGAGTGCATTGGCCTTACTGCTCCTGGCGCTGGCTTTTTCCGCCATGTTTGCTGGTTCGGAAACAGCTTTCTATGGATTGAATCGTTTGCGGTTGCGCCATGATGCGGCAACTTCGCGTGCTGCTGCGCTGCTGGAGAATGTACTCCGTTCACCAAGTGCTTTTTTGGCTACGTTGTTGATTGGCAACAACATCGCCAATGACATCGCGGTACACGCTGCCACCGCAATCGGTGTGCGTGTGGGTTTGGAAAGCCCCGAATTTTGGTCGACCCTCTGCTTGACTCCATTGGTGTTTCTGTTTGGCGAAGTCCTCCCCAAGCAATTATTTTTGGATACGCCGCGCTTGGTGATTCGTTTTGCCGCGCCGCTGGCCGTGGTGCGCCTGTTGTTCTGGCCGCTGACGGCACCCTTGGCTGCTTTGGCAAGGCGGCTGGATAACTCCAGTAGCGCCAGTCCGCTCGCACGTCGCCAGCTGGAGGCCTTGCTGCAGGAGGGGGAAGGGCATGCTCCTGGCGAAGCACGGGTGATGAAGGCCGCGTTGCGTGCCATGGATTCGCGCGGCAAAGGCCTGCGGCCATTTTTACGCTTCGACTTACCCATGCTGCGGCCGGATTGCAGCCACGAAGACGCGCGGCAACGCTTGGCGCGTAGCGCCGACGCCATTGCCCTGCTGGATCACGGCTCCGGGCCACCCTCCTTGTTGCTCGGCACCCGTTTGGTGGATGCCAACCCTGCGCAACCCCTTGCCGCCTTCACCCTGCCGCTGCTGCGTCTGCCCCCACAATTGGATTTGGCCGCCGCAGTCGCCGAAATGCGCACTTATAAGGTTGCGTTCGCGTGGGTAGAGAAACCGGGTGAGTGGGCAGGACTATGTGATCTCGAATATGCTTTGGCGCGGCTGCTTGCACCCGCTCCACCCGTGGAACCCTCCGCATCATGATGACCAATCGCACCGCATTCCTTCTTGCCCTCCTTAGTGCCAGCCTTTTTGGGGCTGCGCTCATGAGCCTACTTATGCCTAGAACCGCCTTGGCGCAGGGCTCCGATGGTGGTCGTCGCTATGTTGCCGTGACTGGTCCGTACATGGCTGGCGTGTCATTGTTGTACGTAGTCGACCAGGAAACACAGCATTTGGCGGTTTATGAGGCACGCGGGGGCGCTGCCAACTCCCATCGCATCCAGTTTGTGGGTGCGCGTAACATTGAGCTCGACATGCAGCTCGATGGCTACAACGATGAATCCGACCTTACCCACCAGGACCTCGAAAAAGAGTTTCAGAAGTCTGGTATTCCTGTTGCGGATACCAGCACAAAGGCAGGCGGATAGCGTATCCTTGAAGCTCGGCGCGGCTAAGCTGGCGCTGGAACCCCATCCTCAATAACCAGGAACCCTGTAAAGAACCCGTGACCGATAGCGAATTCTCCTCTTTTGAAGACGCCCTCAAGAAATTAGAACTTGAGGAAGAAGACCTTAAACGGCTGATTTCAGCCGGTGAAATTCGCGCCTTCCGTGAAGGCTCGAATATGCGTCTCCGCGTCGAAGACGTTTCCAAAGTGGCTGAGCAGCTCGGCATCGGTGGTTCCATCGGTGAAGATTCTGGTGAGGTTTTGGATTTCGATGATCTTGTTCTGGATGAGTTGGATGATGCCGGCATGGCAACCACCCAACTTTCCGAAGAAGACACCCTGCTCGACGACGATGTCGAAGAGTTGGAAGTTGCCGTGGTTGGTGGTGCCCCACGGCGTACTAGCGGTCGTGCTACTGCTGCCGCATCTGCAAGTAGCGACGAAGGTAACGGCATGCGTGCGGCGTTGATTTTCACCTGTGTGGTGATGATTTTCGCGATTCCTTTTGCGATTGGCATGATTGCCGGCGAGCCTAGTGGGATTACCGCTAGCATCGTGGCGATGATGGGCAAATAGGCTACTGCGTGACTCCACAGGCCTCAATCCTGCTGCTCTTGCTCGGGATTGGGGCCTGTTCGTATGCCCAGGACACCCCGCTGCCAGAATCCATTGCGCGCCTTGATTCTTTGTTGCTTGGCAATCCTGCCACTCCGGGTGGGGATTGGCTTTTGGTTGGCCGCTACGAGGTCACTTGTGAAGAGTTCGGCCGCGATACCACCGGCAACACCGCGAACCTTCCGGTAGTGATGCTGAGTTTTGTAGAGGCCGCAAATTGGGCTACCGCCCACGGTCTACGTTTGCCTACTTTGCGCGAGTGGCAGTACCTAGCCTCAGATTCTGGGCGTCCGGCTGCTGTGGCCACTAGTGCGCGGAATGGTTTGTCACTGAATCTCAATCGCCCGCTTCCGGTCGGCGTTTTTGAGCGTGGGCGTACCTCCTTAGGTGCTTATGATTTTTTTGGCAACGTGCGAGAATGGGCGTACGATCCACCCAGTCAGCGTTATTACGCATGTGGTGGATCGTACGCCTCGCGCGATGCTGCCGTGCCGGGTTGGGAGCAACTCGAGTTACAAGCCCAGGATCGCGCTGCGGATATCGGCTTCCGTTATGTCGCCGATGCGACCACTTATTTCCAAACCAGGGTGGTCAGTTATTGGCCGCAATTGAACAAGCAGCAGCGCCTTGAATTGGCTCAACTGCTGGCTGGGTGGAGTTTGAAGTCGCGCACCGCTTTGGCAGCACGCTTGCTGGCCGACGGCGCCCCAGAAGATTTTTGCCAGATGCTCAGTGGATCATGAAGAAGGGCGAGCTACGGGCCCTATTGGAGTTGCACGGATTGCGCCCGAATGCGCGTTTCGGTCAGAATTTTTTGGTGGATCCGGCCTTGTTGAAGTGCATTCCCATCGACGCTGGCGTAAGTGCTGCGGATTCCGTGCTTGAGGTCGGCCCTGGTGCCGGTGCTTTGACGTTTGAGCTTTTGGCGTTGGGCGCCAAGGTTTGTGCCATTGAGTTGGATCGTGGTTTGGCAGCTTTATTGCGGGAGCGTTTTGTCACCGAGTTGCAGAGCGGTCAGTTGCAGCTCATCGAGGGCGATGCGCTCGATGAGCAGGAGCGTTTGCACCCGGAAGTGGAAGCTTGGTGGGCCGCGCTTTCTGTTCCACCGCGCTTGGTTGCCAATCTACCGTACTCGATTTCCGGTCCGTTTCTGGCGCGTTTGCCCGGCCGCAACTTGTTGGGGGCCACTTTATTGTTGCAACGTGAAGTTGCAGACAAAGCCGCCGGCCCGCTGGCAGGCGGGGAGTGGAGTCCTTTGTCGATTCGCTTGGCCTTGGCTTTTGTGGCCAAAGTTGGCCGCCGCTTGCCGCCGGAGGTTTTTTGGCCGCGGCCCAGTATTGAATCGGCCTTTCTGCAACTTACCCCGCGCAAAGACGCCTTGCCAGGCCCCTTAGATGCGGCGTTACGCTTGGCATTGCGGGAGTCGTTCGGCCAGCGCCGCAAACGCTTATTGGGTCGGCTGCATAAGAGCATGCCGCAATGGGCGGCGGCTCTTGAGTCCTGCGATGTGGGTCCAGAGGCGCGCCCTGGAGAAATTGGTCCAGAGATTTGGCGCGCCGCCGTGCAGCGGCTAAGTTAAGGGGTTGGCTGGCTACCGCCGCACCTCATGAGCGACCTTCAAGACTTCATCGACGATCTCAAAGAGCGTCTTCCCATCGAATCGGTGGTTGCACAAAAAGTGCAGTTGACTCGCAAGGGCAATCGTTTTTGGGGCTTATGTCCGTTCCACGCCGAGAAGACTCCGTCGTTTACCGTCCATCCAAGCCGCAACGCCTTTAAGTGTTTCGGTTGTGGTATGGGTGGAGATGCGATCACTTTTGTACGCGAAACAGAAGGATTAGAGTTTTTTGAGGCCCTGCGTGTATTGGCGGATCTTGCTGGCCTGCAGTTGCCAAGCAAATTCCGTGGCGGCAATGAGGAAGAACGGAATGAACGCGACCAAGCTCGCGAAGCTTTGCTGCAAGCGCGCGGATTTTTTGTGGCTTGCCTCACGCGTCCGGATGCGGAAGCAGCGCGCCAATATCTCGTTGATCGCTCTGTGCCCAAAGATAGTTGGAAGGCCTTTCATTTAGGCTGGGCGCCGCGCGATCGCCAGTTGATGGTGCGTTTTCTCCGTAGCAAAGGCGTCAGTGATCGCGGCATGCTTGCGGCAGGTTTGGTTTTGGAGGATGAAGGCCAAGGCATATTGAAAGCCCGCTTTTGGGAGCGCTTGATGTTTCCGGTGGCGGATTCCGGCGACCGCACGGTAGGCTTTGGTGGGCGTTTTTTGCCCGGTAGTTTTGCCGAGGAAAAGCAAATGGGTAAGTACATCAACTCACCCGAAGGTCCTATTTTCCCCAAGCGTCGCTTGCTCTACGGCTTAGAAAAGTTGCAGATTGGGCTGCGTAATCAGCCCGACGCGCCGGTGATTTTATGCGAAGGTTATCTGGATGTAATTCAGTTACATCGCGCAGGTTTTCAAACGGCAGTGGCGGCTTTGGGAACCGCCGTGACGGAGGATCATGCCCGACGCCTGGCACGCACGGAACGGCCAGTAATCCTGATGCTGGACCCCGATGAAGCGGGGCGCAAAGCCGCTGCCAGAGCAGGGCGCCTGATGATTATGGAGGGCATTGATGTGCGGATTGCTGATTTGCCGGATGGCCAAGATCCTGCCGATATGGTGGCATCCGGTCGCACCCAAGAACTAGCCGTACGAGTGCAGGATTCATGGGATATACTCCGCTGGCGTTTAGATGCGTGGTCTCGAAAAACAGATATCACGGTTCCTGCAGTCATCCATAAGGCTGCCACGGAGATGGCCGAGTGGATTGCATCCACTCCAAGTCCTGTTGTGGCAGAGGCTTGGGCGAATCAGGTCCGTGCTGTTTTAGGGGTCTCGGAGCACGCCTTGCGAAAGCTGATTTCTCCAGACAGGGGCCCTCAGGGCACTCATTACGGTGATTTTCAAACCACCGATTCTCCACCCAACCCATCACACCACAGCCACGAGGAGGTACTACTCCGTAACGAAAGAGAAATTCTTGCTGCTATTTTGCACGATCCTAGCGCCTACTCACGTTTCCGTGAGGTCTTAGATACGCTACAATTGCAGGATTCCGTCGCCATGAAAGTTCTGAATTGGTGTCGGCAGCAACGCGAGGAAGGTCATGGATTTGACCTGGAACAGGCCCTAATTAGTTTCCGGCAGGATGAAGCGGGAAATTGGTTGGATACGGTCCGCCAGGCCCACCATGAAGACCCCTGTCTCGCACTCGAACGTGCTCTCGATGCCTTACCTGGGAATCGTGAGCAGGCTCTCGCAGCTCAACCCGATCAACAGGTCGGGGCCGACGAGTTGCGCTCTTTCCTACGGAGAGTCCAAATCTCCCCGAACGACTGATTCCCGAATTCGCTCCCTGATTCACCATGCCAAGCAAGTCGTTAGACAAGAAAATCGAAGCCGCAATCGCGACCCTTATTGCTAAGGGTCTAGTGACCGGTTCGTTGCCACAAGAAGAAATGTTCAATGCCGTGCCGGCAGATAAGTTCGGCAACATCGATGTTCTTCAAGACGTTCTCAGTAGGGTGGAGATTGCCGGCATTACGTGGGTGGAGAGCTCGCCGGAAACAGCCGCGCAATTTGCCGGCGGTTCGGTGCCCATTCCGGTTACCCCGAAACCACTTTCCACCTTGGCTGCCCGTGGTGGTAGCCGTGCCACTGCTCCAGTTCTTGAACGGATCGATGACCCGGTGCGGATGTATCTCACTCAGATGGGAGAGATCCCACTGCTCACCCGCGAAGAGGAAATTTCCTTGGCGAAGACCACGGAAGTTTCGCGCAAGGTGTTCCGCCGTTTAGTCTTGGAATCCGGCTTAGCACTCGACATGGTGTTGGATGTGCTGGCGCAGGTGAAAAATAATGATATCGCTTTCGATCGTACCCTGAAAGTGAATCCGTCGGCGCAGGCGAACTCGAGTTTCGCCGTCTTGCACCATAATCGGCGCCTGAAGAAGCAGGCGGCTGAAGAGGGTGCTGATGAGGGCACCTCGTCGAATATTGACGGTGGTGCTGGCTACGAACTTACCAAGCAAGACTTGGAGCAGCGCCTGGGCGGGCATGTGCAGGATCTTTGCCGCTTGCGCGATGCCGCACGAGTTGGTTACGAGATTCAACTGGATACACGCTTGACCAATGCCGAGCGTTCTTTGTTCCATCGCACCATGCGTGCGCGTCAGCGGTGTATTGCCGTGATGGTTGAGGAACTCCACTTCCAAGTGAATATTCTGCAAGACTTCATCCGCGTGCTGGAAAGCAAGGTGCGCGCATGGACTGCGGTGGCCCGCGAAGCCACTTCTTTTGATGCTGGGCGCAAACGTACCAAGGCCGGCAAGGAGGAGTACGCAGCTCTGCAGGGGCAGCTACGCGATTGGGAAGTCAAAGCCATGGAGCCTCTGGAATCCTTCCAGCATCGAATGGCTTTGTTGTTCCGCGCGATGGATACTTATGAGAGTGCCAAGAAGGATTTGTCCTCCGGTAACTTGCGCTTAGTGGTTTCCATCGCCAAGAAATACCGCAACCGCGGATTGAGTTTTCTGGACTTGATTCAGGAGGGTAACACGGGCTTGATGAAAGCCGTTGAAAAGTATGAATACCGTCGTGGTTATAAGTTCTCAACTTATGCAACGTGGTGGATTCGTCAGGCCATCACCCGCTCGATTGCCGATCAAGCGCGCACCATCCGCATTCCGGTGCACATGATTGAAACCATGTCGAAACTGCGCGCGGTGCAGAAACGCTTGCTTCAAAACCTCGGACGCGAACCCTCCATAGAGGAAATGTCTGAAGCTGCGGAAATCCCGGTGGATGAAGCCCAGCGGGTGATGAAAATCGCAAAACACCCGATCAGCCTGGATCGCCCGATTGGAGATTCGGAAGATTCTTACTTCGGTGATTTCATCGAGGATGAGAGCTCGGAGAATCCGGTGGAGCGTGCTGGTCAAGAAATGCTGAAAGAACGGATCGATGATGTCCTCGATTCCCTCACTTTCCGCGAACGCGAAATCATCAAGCTGCGTTACGGCATCGGCGATGGCTACACCTATACCCTGGAAGAAGTTGGTCGCATTTTCCGCGTGACGCGCGAGCGCGTACGTCAGATTGAGGCCAAAGCAATTCGCAAATTGCAGCATCCCATCCGTGCCCGCAAGCTCGCAGGCTTCTTAGAAGGCACCTCCTAAGCTTTTTGCGTTAAGGCGCGAGACTTCCATCATTTGCGGGACTGAGATGTATCAATCTCAGGCCCGCAGCGGTGTAATATGCGTCCGTGGAAACCAACCTTTCCCAACTCATCCTCGCCCAAGCACTGGACCAACGTCTGGTGGTGTTGGCGCGACGGCTGGCTTCCTTGCCTTTGGAGTTGATTGAACGCGAAGCTAGCTTCGCCTCTCTACAGGCGGAAGTCGATGAGGTGGATGCGGAACGTAAAGCTAGCCTTGCTCGTGCCAATGACTTGGAAAACCAAGTGCGTACGCGCGAAGCACGCATTGCCAAGCTTGAGAAAATCGCCATTGAGTCGTCCGATCCTTCCTCGGCACAAGTCGCGCGCCATGAAGCGGAAGGCCATCGCGCTGCGAACTCGGATAATCAAGAGGAAGAGCTAGAGTTGTTGGAGCGTGCCGATACGCTCGCAGCCAAGCGCGAGATTCTGGCTGCCAAGGTTATTGAAATGGAAGCGGATCTGATTGCCTTTCGCAAAAATGTTGAGCAAGATGGCGTGGGACTGAAGGTCGAAAGCGAAGAGATTCTGCTCCAGCGCAACGCTTTTGTGAGCACGGTACCGTCGCCCATCACCCAAGCTTTCGAGGTGCTCAGCGCCAAGCACCCAGGAAAAGCAGTGGTGCCGCTGAAGGGTGATTCCTGTGGCGGCTGCGGTTCCCGTTTGGTGCCGAACGACCGCTTGCGTGTGCAGGCCGCCAAAGGCTTGATTCGCTGCCCCGGTTGCTCGCGCATCTTGGTCACCATGGAGATGTGGGCCAAGGCGTCGGAAACGGTTTAAGCAGGCCCCGCGAGTCTCTGGAATGCCGCTAGACTGGCCTTCCATGTTGTTGCTTGCCACTCTGCTACTTTCCGCCCTGCCCCAACAATCGTTGGCGGGGCAACTGCCTAAGCAAGATTTGGGCGTCGCTGCTTTCCTCGCGGCCAATCCTGATTATGACGGCCGCGGCATTCGTGTAGCGGTTTTGGATACGGGCGTGGATCCTGGCCATCCCTTCTTGCAGAAGACGCCGGATGGACGGCGCAAGTTGGTGGATTGGTACGACGCCACCACCGATGGGCGTTTGGATACTTCTTTCGTGGCTAGTTTGGATGCACAGGGCACCGTCATCGGTTTGAGTGGACGACGGCTCAGTTTTGGCGATTTCATCCAGTCTGGTGAGGTTCATCTCGGCCGCTTGGGCACCGAGTTTTTACCCGCTGGGCTGCAAGCGCGCTTACTGGATGAGCGCCGCAGTGATTGGCAAAAGGGTGCGGAGCGTTATCAGGAGGCTGTCGCGCGTTTGGCAGCCGCCGGCAAACAAGTCGATGAAACCTCCGCCGCGGAAATGGAAATCCAGCACAACTGGAGTGACTTCCATAATGATGGCCCGGTTTATGATGTGGTAGTTTTTCGGAGTGGCGAGACTTGGAACGTGGTCATAGATGCAGATGAAGATGGTGATCTAGGCAACGAAAAATCTCTGCAGAACTTCCGCGCGAGTGGCGATTGGGCGGTGCTTGGCGATGAATCGAATCTCAACTATGCGGTGGCAATCGAAGAAGATGGAAACCGCATCAGCTTGTTCTTTGACACCCATGGTCATGGCACCCACGTCGCTGGCATCATCGGCAGTTATCAAGGCCCGGATGGGCGTTTGAATGGCATTGCGCCAGGGGTAGAAATCGTGGCCATCAAAATTGGCGATGGTAAGTTTGGCGGATCCACCAGCGGTTTTGCGGTTGCGAAAGCGCTTGATTACGCGGTGGAATCAGGCTGTCAAGTCGCCAATATGTCGTTTGGGGGGCCATCGTTTTTTGCCGATGGCAAGGAGCCCGATGCGTGGGTGATTGCTGAAGCCACCAAGCGCGGTTTGATTCTCGTGACTTCGGCGGGCAACGAAGGTCCAACCTTGAGCACCGTCGGTTCACCCGCCACTGCGGAGCAAGCATTTTCCATTGCTGCAGCGGTGTGGCCGGACACCCAGAAAGTCAACTATGGGTCGCTCCAAACGTCCCCGCCGGTACTGTTCGATTTCTCTTCGCGGGGTCCTTTGCCAAACGGCGATTTGGGGGTGGATTTCACCGCTCCGGGAGCCGCGTTGAGTTCCTTACCTTCGTGGACCTTAACCAAAGGTGAAAGCTGGAACGGCACATCGATGGCGGCGCCGCAGATGGCTGGTTGTGTAGCGCTGTTGCGCGCTGCGGCTACTGCCGAAGGTCTTGTGCAAACACCGGCGCGCATTCACCGCGCGATGCGGTTATCGGCGCAACGTTTGCCGCAGCACGCTTGGGTCGAAGTGGGTCATGGCTTCATTGATATGCAAGCCTCCCTGGATCATCTGCGGGAACTCGATGCCGTCAGCACGGCCGAAGTTGATTACCACATCAGCATTACCAACCCCTTCGGCGAAGGAGAGGGTATTTACTTGCGCGGTTTGCCCTCGGAGAAACCTTTTGAGCGCACCGTTGCCATCACCCCGGAGTTTGCTGACGAAGCGAGTCATGCCAGTAAGTCTGATTTCCTTACTACTTTGCGTTTGGTTTCCGAAGCCGATTGGGTGCAAGTTCCGGATGCCATCTACACCAGTGCAGCTGGCAACCGCTTCCAAGCGCGTATTCTGCCAGCCTCACTGCAGCATGGCCTCCACAGCACCCGCATCCTCGCCTACGATGATTCCAAACCCGATTCCGCTGGGCCTGAGTTGATCATTCCGGTCACGGTGGTGGTGCCACTCAGGGTAAATGAATTTGGTGAAATCGATAATCGTTTCACCTTGGCGCAGGGCGAACTTGGGCGCACTTTTTTGCAGGTGCCGCTTGGTGCTCACTTTGCCAAGTTGACCGTTCGCCAAAGCGGTGGGGGGCGTAATGAGTTTCGCTCTGGCGCCGGCTCGGTCAGTGGCTTTTTGTTCTCGGGAGAACGCCAAGCGGGTGGTCGCTTTTTCCTCGGCGATAACGAGACTTACTCCACTACGATTCCCGTGGAGCCAGGCATGGTGGTGGAATACACCATTGCCAGTCGCTGGTCGGTCAACACCGAAGCGCAGCTAGATGTCAATGTGCGTTTCGAAGGTGTGCAGCCAAACTACGCGGCCTTCCAAGTTCCGGCTGGTCAGGATATGGGTTATTTTGCGTTCTCCTCGCTGCTGCGCGATGAAGCCGGACTCTCCGCCGCGGCCAGTCTGGATGGTGTGGCGGTACCCGTACTTGCTGATTGGAAAATTGAAACCGATCCGATTCGCGCGACCATCATGGGTGGCAAGGGGATGTTCCAGGGCGTACTGGATTGGGATTTTGAAGTGCCGACGGGAGTCAGCAGTGTTTCTTTGTACACCCCGCGTTCGATGCAAACGACCGAATGGCGTGAAGACCTCGCCATTGAGGTTTTCAACGCAGTGGGCAGCGTGGTGACGCGCATGATTGTCTACGAAGATGAAACTCCGCTTGGGGCGATGGCGCCAGGCAAGTATCACTTCCGTTTGATCGTGCCGAGTCTCGGTAAAGAAGCGTTGGAAGCGCGTTACGCGGCAGCCGAAATTCGCTTGCAGCGTAGCGTTGGTGCCGTGAAGGTGTATCCGAGTCTAAAGAGCGCCTTTGACGGCCATGGAGCCAGCGGCCGTTTGACCATTCCATTTCAAGGCGCACGCACCTTGTTCGCCAAAATGCCGCAGCTCGATGGGCTAGCGTATGGCAGCTACTACTACGGAACGGTGGAAGTCAAGCGTGGCAGCGACACGCTTGCGCGGGTGCCGCTGCAGGTCTTCCGGCCGCTCGGGGAGCCGGCGCTGGTAACAGATTTGGTGGCGGCGGAAAAGGTTGCTCCGGCCGGCGAAGTTGCGCCAGCGAATGCCACACCCTCCAAAGAGGAGGCATGGACGGAAGCCAAAAACAGTGCAACCATCAGTCCAGTGAAATGGATTTCTTCGGCGCGTGCCTGGCAGCAAGACATGCCGTTGGAATACCGTGCGGAGTTGGCCATTTACGAGGCTCTCGTCGCTGCTGACTTGCAACTGGAAGCCCGCTCGCTAGCGGTCGGTTTCCTCAAGCGTTTCCCGAACCGCGTGAGTGAGTTCCTCGACGCCGCCCGCAGCTGGAACTAATCAACGTGGGCCCAACGCGCTTGGCTCTGTGTGGAAACGTGTTTCCTGCCGACGAGCCTAGTGCAGTTCTAGCCGCAATTCGTGGTCCGGCTGCGCAGTGGTCCTTGGCCCTGCAGCAGGCAGGGCATGTGCCGCCGTTTGGTTTTGGGCTGTACTTGTCCGCCCACGCGGCACGTACTTTTTGCCAGGATGATGACGCGCGTCGCGAGCTGCAAGCCGCGCTGGTGGAATCCGGTCTTCAGTGTTGGACTGCGAACGCCTTTCCTTATGGTGGTTTTCATGCAACCATCGTCAAGCAGCGCGCGTTCGAGCCGGATTGGCGCAGCCCGGAGCGTTTGCGTTTTACGCTCGACGTCGCCAAAGTGCTGCTCGACATCGCACCCGCAGATGGTAGCCCCTTATCTATTTCTACCTGTCCATTGGGCTACGGTTCCGCTGCCTTGCAGGATCCAGCCAGTCATCAGCACTTGCAGCTCGTCGCAGCGGCTTTTGCAGCGCTCGCGGAAGCTTCCGGACGCGCCTTGGTCCTTGCCATCGAACCTGAGCCCGACGGCGCCTTGGAACGCGTCAGTGACCTTGCCAACTGGCTGCAGCAGAGCTTCACGCCTACCCAGCGCGAGTTCCTTGGTATCTGCTGGGATTTGTGCCACAGCGCGGTGGTGGGGGAAACGACGGCAGTGGTGTTGCGTAGTTTGGCAAGCACCGGGGTGAAACTTGCCAAGATTCAAATTTCTTCGGCGCTGGAGTTGCTGGCGCCGATGACGCCAACCGGCCGCCAGCGTTTTCAGCAACTCACGGAGGATGCTTACTTGCATCAAGTGCGCGGGGTCGCTGCCACTGGTGCACCGTTTGCCTTTGCGGATATGACAGATTTTCTCGCCAGTGCTGACAGCCACAGTTGTCATCAGGTGCGGGTGCATTGTCATGTGCCGGTGTGCCGTCGCGATTATGGCGAGGGACTCAGTGGCACCCCCTGGCAGGCCGCCGTTGTCGCTGCTTGGCAGGCTGGATACCGTGACTTTGAGCTCGAAACGTATACTCTGTTGGGTTTGCCAGACGAAGTCCTAGAGCGCGGCAGTGTGGTGGATACGATGAAATCCGAGATGCTTGCGTGTTTTTCCGCTCTTCAGCTTGACACGCCTGCTGTGTGACCCTATCTTTCTCGGCCCGTTGCCCATCCGGGCGAACGGCCCCATCGTCTAGTCTGGCCTAGGACACCAGGTTTTCATCCTGACAACAGGGGTTCGAATCCCCTTGGGGTCACCAAGCAATTGCCCGTCGACACGAGTCGGCGGGTTTTTTTATGACTCACCCAGTGGGTGAGCCTGCCGGTAAAGTTTGCGTAAACCTTCTAGGGACACATGCGTGTAGATTTGGGTGCTGCCCAAACTTGCGTGCCCTAAGAGCTCCTGAACGGTGCGTAAATCGGCTCCCCGGCGCAGTAAGTGGGTGGCAAAACTATGCCGCAAGGTGTGGGGCGAGCAATGGCGATCAATCGCGGCGCGCTCTAAACAGCGCAGTAAAATGCGCCGCACCGAACGATCGGTTAAGCGCGTATTCAGCCGATTCAAAAACATCGGCCCACGGTTGTTCCCCACATTGCCTTTATAAACCATATAGCGTTTGATGGCTTCCCCAGCTGGCCTACCAAGCATGCCCAAACGCTCTTTGCGCCCTTTGCCGCGCAGCAAAACTAAGCCGCGGCGTAGATCAAAATCGGATTCATTGAGGCCAACTAACTCGGCAACCCGGCAGCCCGTGGAGTACAGCACTTCGAGGATCGCCTGGTCGCGGTGTTGCTCGGGATCCTCGCCACTGGGAGAGGCCAACAAACGCTCCACTTCCTCCTCTTCCAAGTACTTCGGTAAGCGTCGCCCGCGGCGTGGCCCACGCAGAGCCGCGGCTGGGTTTGAGGTGATGTGACCGTGCTCCTCCAGCCAGCCAAAGAAGGAACGCAGCGTGGAAAGGTGACGCGAAAGGGTGGTGCCGCCAAGACCGTCATCTGAAAGGTGGCCCAGATAGAGCCGTAAGCGCGCCGGGCGAATGGTGTCAGCCAGGGGCAGAGCCACCGAGTGGGTGCTCTCAAGCGCAGGCGGGCTTTCCGGCCGCGGGTCCAAGAAAGTAAAAAACCGCACCAAATCCCGATCGTAGGCGCGCAAGGTGTTCGCACTCACCTGGCGCACCTCGCGAAGGTGCTTGAGGAAAGCTTGATGTTGCTGCGTCAGGGTAATCACCATCTGGAAACATCATACTAGGGGCGATGACCAAGCTCCTGGTGCGCTGCCTTGCCCGTTCCCGCAATATGCCGGGGCCAGCCACCTGTTTGCAGCGATTGCCGCCTGGATGTCAGCCGGTGTTGCTGGATAGTTCTGACGGAGTAGGCCTGACTTCCTTGTCCTGGGCTCCAGATGCCACCCTTCAGGGGCATCTGGGCCGGGGTGCGGCAGGTACTTATGGCGCTTTGGCCGACGTCAACCCTGCGGCGCAACTGGAGCGCCATTGTGCTGGCGAGCAGTGGATCTTTGCTGCTGGGTTACCGAAAGCGGGGCTCGGTTGGTTGGGTTGGTTCGGTTTTGAGTGTGGGCATGCCTTGGAGAGTTTTCCGTGGCATGCGCCTTATCCGGATGAGTGGCCGGATTTTCATTTTGGCCGTTACCGGCACGCTTGCGTATGGATGCCCGATGGCGAAGTTCTTTTGTTGTTTGCCAGCATGGAGGGGCAAGCAGAAACCAGCGCAACCGCTCTTTTCCAGTTTCAGCAATTGTTGGCGGCGGGGCCGGGCGCAGCGCCACGCCACTGCAAAGGGCCACAACTTCGCCCGCAAACGCGCCCGGAAGTTTTTTATCACGGGGTCGAACAAATACGCACATGGATTGGTGCTGGTGAGCTTTATCAAGCGAATCTTTCGCACGTCTTGGCCGGGTGTTTTGAGGAAGACCCACGTGCGCTCTACGCTTCCTTGCGTCACCAGCAACCAACTTCTATGAGCGCCTATTGGGAAGACGCCAGCGGCCGTGCGTTGTTGTCGCATTCACCGGAACGCTTCTTGCAGGTGCGTGGCGCGGAGTTACTTTCCCAGCCGATTAAAGGCACTGCCGCGCGGGGCAACAATGCAGTAGAAGATGCGCAATGCGCCATCAATCTTGAGCAAGATGTCAAAGAGCGTGCCGAGTTGACTATGATCGTGGATATGACGCGCAACGATTTGGGCCGCATCGCGAACGTGGGGGCCGTCACGGTAGATTCGGTTGGCCAGATTGAAGCGTTCCGAACCTTGTTTCATCGCACTGCTAGTGTGCGGGCACGCTGGAATCCGCATTTAGGCTTTGCCCGTTTATTCGCAGCGACTTTCCCACCCGCTTCGATTACGGGGGCGCCGAAGGTGCGTGCTTTGCGCGCGATTGCGGATCTCGAACAACGCGCGCGTGGCCCTTATTGCGGCTGTCTCGGTTATTGGATTCCCGGCGCCGACCCGCACGGCGATTTTTCCGTTTTGATTCGGACTGCAACGGTGTCTGCGGGGATGCTACGCCTTGCAGTGGGTGCGGGCATCGTGTGGGATTCCAATCCGCAGCGGGAATGGGAAGAGACCCAGCTCAAGGGACGTTACCTTACCGGCTCATGAAACCTGTTCAGGATCCAACCCGTATCGTACAGCTTGATGGGCAAGTGCTGGATGTGCATCATCCAGTGCTGCTGGCCAACCTACCCGGCGTGCTTCGCGGCGAGGGCATTTTTGAAACTTTTTTGGTGCACGATGGTGTGCCCACTCCTTTTTTGGAGCGCCATGATGCTCGGCTTGCGCACAGTGCGCAGCTCACTGGCTTCGCGATCTCAGTCGGAAGATTATGCGCCAGCTTTGAGGGTTTCCTGCCACTCGTTTGCGCCGGGAAATGGCGGGTCCGTTTGACGGTGCTGCGCGGGCTTGAAGAGCGACAACATTTTTTATGGACCGCCGGCGCCGAACCGCCACCGCGTTTGGAGGCGGTAATTCAAATCGCGGATTTCCGGCTAGACCCAAGTAATCCGATTGCCGGGGCTAAAACCATTTCGCGGATGGAACTTCAGGTCGCGCGTGCCCGGGCGCAGGCGGCAGGGGCTTTTGAGGCTGTACTGTGCACCATCGATGGTGATCTTGCCGAGGGCACCTCTTCGAATATCTTTTTGTGGAGCGATGGCGCGCTGCATACACCTGCTCTGAGCCGCGGTATTTTAGGAGGGGTAACCCGCGAAAGCGTCATTAAGGCCTGTCTCGTGGCAAACATTCCCGTTTTTGAGCGAAAAATCGAGCTCCATGAGCTCGATACGGCCGTAGAGGTTTATATCAGCAATGCGGTTATTGGCTTGGTTCCAGTCGTTAAAATCGTGGAGCGGCGCAAACAACTTCCAGGAGCCGATGGCATTTACCTCGCAAAGCTTCGCGAAGCCTACAGGAATTACCTTGAGCTGATGTCTGTTACCCCACCCGTAGAATCCTAATCATGATTGCCACCCTCGCCTTAACTCTGATCTGCGTGCCAACGCCCGCCGTCTTGTACTCACTTGCTGCCCCGGCCGTCGCGGTGCAGGGAGTAGAACTTTCCGAAGCGGTGAAAATGTTTGACGATTTGCTCAAAAGCAAAGAGCCGGATAGCGCTGCCCGAGCGATTGCCGCAATGGATGATTTCTTGGTGCGTTTTCGCGGTATTGAGAATGAAATTGCTGCGATTGATGACAGCGTTGATATTGGCGAAGGCGATGTCAAACACCTTTTGTTCGAGCGCAAGGGCAAGGTCAAGGATTTGTCAACGATCGCCACTACCGTTTACAACTGCTTTGTGCACAAGGCACGCAAAACGGTAAATGAAGATAATCTCAATATGTGGAAGGCTGCGGCCTACACGCTTGGCCAAATGGGCGAGAATGGCGGTCGCTATTTGCTGAAGGCGTTTGATTTAAAAAAGTTCAGCAAGGAACCTGAGTTGCGCGGCTTGTTTGTGGAGCAAGTTGGCTACACGCATGCCTATCAAGCTTTTGGAAGTGAGTTAATCGATTTGCTCGATCACAGTGAGTATTTGTTCATCGCCAAGGCCTCCGATGCTCTTGCACAATTTGGCGAAGCCCCTGGCAAGGTGCGCAAGGAAGCGATTGAACGCATTTCGAAGTTGCTTGCCCAGAACTATGAAAGCACCATCAGCAATAAGACCGATGAAGAGGCTCAGAAGAAATACCGCATGACCGGCCGGGCCATGCAAAACGCTTTAGAAGCGCTTGCGGGGGTGAGCCTGGATGGCCCTTTGGAATGGACTACCTGGTGGAACAAAAATAAAAACGATGCCGAACTTTGGGGCGAAAAGTGAAGTGGTTTTTTGCGGCTATCCTGGTGGCCGTGGGTAGCGTGGTGGGAGGATGTTCGCCGAGTGAAGCCAGCAGCAGTCAGCCGCCATCCCATTTTTTTCCAGAGCGCTTCGCTTGGTCGGGCCAGGCCGCGAATGGTTTAAAAATTCTGGTGGAACCCATTGCCGAAACGATTCACGCCACCCCGGTGATTGCGCCGGAGGATGATTTGCTGCGCAAAACTTTTGGCATCCAGGATTCTCAACAACTATTGCGCGTCTCTTTGCGCCCGAGCGCTACATCTGGCTTACCTGATAAACCGGGCCGAGTGTTAGTCGCGGCGGATATTTATGTTCCGCTCACCACGATGACGGAAGGATTGGATGCACAGGCACGTCTGATGTGGAACTCGGTTGCCACAGGCGGGCGGTCTATGGTGCCTGCTCCAGGCGAGCTTGAACAATGGACCTATTTGCTGGTTGCTTCGGCAGCAGCTCTACCCAATCGGCAGGATAAGATGTCCTGGCAAAGCGAGGCGTTGCATGTGGAACTCCAGCCTCAAACATGGAGTGAAGCGCAGCGTCAACAGTTTCTCGAAGCCGTGACTCCAGAAGAAGATGAATGACACCCTTGAACCAATCCCTGATGATGAGCAGCAGCTCGCAGTTCAAGGCACCACTCAACCTGGTTCGCTGTTGCGTTTGCGCGATGTGCAAGCTCTCAATCGCTCCTTTCGTCGCCTTGCGGAAGTACAAGAGGCGTTATTGGACCGACTGGAAGCATTGGAGCAGGAAAAGGCGGCAACTTCGCGCTTCAATGGCCCCCTCATGGCGATGGGTGGGGTGGCGATTGGTTTAAGCGTTGCGGTTTTGGCCTATGTGTTGTGGCAAGATAAAACACCGCTGGTGATTCCGGCAGCTGCTATGCCGGAGATCACGGTGTCTGCCCCAGAAGTCACAGTGGCTGCCGCAGACAACACCGAACTGGTGCAGGCCATGAGTGAGATGAATGCCAACATTGCATCGGTGCTGCAAACACAGCGCGAAGATCGCCAACAGTTAGGAGAGTTGACCGCCAAGTTGTTGCTTTCCGAAGAGGAAAAAAATCAGCTGATGCGTGAATTTGCTTTAGCCGAGGAACACTATCAAGAAGGATTAGCCGTTGCGGCAAAGGCTTCTGCTGAGCGTGCTGCCAAGGCGCCCACGTTGCTCACCCCGCCAACTAGCTCTGCGGGGAGTCTTTCCGCCAGTAATTTTGTCGATCCGGATGCCCTGTTCGTGCAAGCGATCAACGGCGTCCTGTCCGCCGACGGCTACGGGTCACTGCGTTTGCAGGCAGGCGTGCTGGGTGCAGATGAAACTTCTTTAACAAATGTCACTTGGATGTCCTGGGGGCGAGATGGCCTTGCGGAAACGGTGATTCGTGCCGCCCGCTTGGAGTTGGAGTTGCATCAAATGACGCGCACCATGGTGCTGCGTTTTTATGCTGGGCATCGCATTGCGGAAGGTTTGCGCACGCCCTTGCCAGAGGCCGGTTTGCGCCTTGATTTGGAAGATGTCAGCACTGCGGCATGGATCAAACTTTTTCCAGGCTTAGTCAACACGGCGGCTCCAGTACTGGTTGCAGGTGGCGCGAGTGGCGCCCCTCTGGAGACGGAAGTGCCGCCGAATCTTGCTACTGCGCCAGCGCTGGGATCGGTCCAAGCGGTGCGCAAAGCGCTTGATGATCTCATTTCGCATCGCGGTTCGTTTAGCTACTACCGTTTGAATGCGCTTGGCTCCATGGAGGGTGGGTTGCTCAAAATGGTGCAGATTAACTGGCATGATAATTCTGGTCGTCTGGTGAAAACAATTGAAGCCGATTCCTTGGCGGTGATTTTGCATGCAGGCGGCTCGGTAGAGTTGTTGTTGCGCAACGGTGCATTTCTCGACGGTGGCGTAAAGAGTCCCTTCTCCGCCGATCGTTTTCGTTTGCATCTGCCCAGTCAGGATCTGGATTCCTGGCGCAATTCTGGTGTGCCTTACACGGAAAGTGATTCCTAGGACGGGCGTTTTTTTTATGCCAGAACGCAGGGTGCTCAGTGTTAGCGGTTTATTGGAAACTGCGCGTTCTTTATTGGATAGCGATATTGGCGCGGTATGGATTGAAGCGGAAGTCTTTGAATACCGCGGTCCCCATCGTGGCAGTGGTCATTTCTATTTTAAACTACGCGATGAAGATGCAACCGTCAGTGCCATTTTGTGGCGCGGAGTTGCACAACGCGCTTTACACGGGGAACTGTGCGAAGGCCAAAAGGTGTTAGCCCGTGGGCGTTTTGATATTTATGCTGCGCGGGGTACTTTAAGTTTTGTTTTAGAGCACGTGGAACCGCTCGGCAGCGGTGATTTGGCGGCGCGCTTTGAACGGCTGAAGAAGGATTTATTCGCCCAGGGGTTGTTTGATGTAGAGCGTAAGCGACCACTGCCAGTACGGCCGCAAACCATTGTGGTGATTACCGGCAAAGACTCCGCCGCAGAAGCCGATATTTTGCACACTTTTGCAGAGAGCGCGGCACCGATTCATATATTGATGCACTATGCCCGTGTTCAGGGAGAAGGTGCTGCGAGTGAGCTCATTGTGGCTTTGGATCATGCAGCCAGAATCAAGCCGGATCTTATTTTGCTCAGCCGCGGAGGCGGTTCCCTGGAAGACCTGTGGGCTTTCAACGAAGAGAGTTTGGTGCGCGCCATCGCTGCCTGTGAAATCCCAGTGATGTCGGCCGTCGGCCATGAAGTTGATTTCACTTTGTGCGATTTTGTTGCCGATCAGCGAGCGATTACTCCAACGGATGGGGCGCAGCAAATTTGCGCGGGTTGGGTACTCGCGCGTGAGTGGGTGCAACGCTTGGCCGCTGCCGTGCCGCAACGGATGCAAGGCCTTTTACGTGACAAGCACTACGCTCTTAATCGTGCTATGCGGGCCTTTCTGAGCCAAGCTCCCGCGCGTCGGGTCGACCGTGCGCGGGTACGCTTTAGTTTCGCAGAGCAGCGATTGTGCACCGCCGCTGCCAAACGACTGCTGCGCGCCAACACCACCTTACAGCGCCAGGCTCGCTGTCTGCACCAGAATAGTCCTCATGGGCGCCTACAACGTGCTGCTGCAGTTCTGGATAAAGCTGCGGCGCGCCTCGAAGCGGGCGACCCCCGGGCGCTCCTGGCACGTGGTTATGCGCTCATTCAGATTCCCGGCCAAACCGCGTTCTTGCGCGATCCGGCAAATGTGGAGCCTGGCACTTTACTTGCCATCCAGTTAGCTGCCGGCAAACTAGCGGCGCGCGTAGAATAGCAACGTGGCCGCGCAGAAAAAAAAGCTTGGATTCGAGCAGCAACTTGCCCAGTTGGAACAGCTTGTCAAAGAGCTGGAGGGTGGTGAACTCGAACTGGAAGAAGGCATTGAGCGTTATCGTGCAGGCGTGGCCTTGTTGAAATCTCTAAACGGCTCCTTGTCGGCGGCGGAGCAGCAGGTGGAAGAACTCACGGCCACCTTGCAGCAAGAGTTGGCGCAGTTGGAGCACGGAGAAAGCAGCGGTGCCGACGCCCTCATCTGATTTCCGTCGCTGGCTGCTGGAAGTGCGCCCAGCAGTGGACCACGCCTTGGCAGGAGCACTGAGCCCTACAGGACTGCCAGACGTACCGGTAAGCTTGCGTGCAGCGATGGCTTATTCTTTATTGGGCAACGGCAAACGCGTGCGCCCGGCTTTGTGCTTACTGGCAGCGGAGGCCTGCGGCGGCAGCGTGGCGAACGCGATGCCGGCTGCCATCGCTTGTGAAATGATTCACGCCTATTCTTTAATTCACGATGATTTGCCGTGTATGGATGATGACGCTCTGCGTCGTGGCCGTCCAACGGTGCATGTGCAATTCACCGAAGCCGTAGCGGTGTTGTCTGGTGATGCCTTGCAAAGCCTCGCTTTTCAAACGTTGGCGGCGCAAACAGATGTCCATTTGATTGCCGCCCAAGTCCAGCAGTTGGCTTGTGCGGCAGGTGCATCCGGAATGGTCGGAGGCCAGCAGCTGGATATGGATGCCGAAGGGCGAACTACCGATTTGGCTGCTGTGCTAAAGCTGCACAGTGCCAAAACTGGAGCCCTGCTCCGCGCCGCAATCTTTCTTGGCGTGAGTTCTGCCGGTGGTTTGCCACTAGCCTGGGAAGCCTATGCCAACAGTGTCGGGCGTTTGTTTCAGATTACCGATGACATTCTCGATGCCACCTCCAGCACTGCCGAACTCGGTAAAACGGCGGGCAAGGATTCTTCTGCTGGCAAAGCCACTGTGGTCGCTGTTTTAGGCCTAGAAGGCGCACGCGCGCTCGCTGCAGCAGAAGTTGCGGCCGCATTAGCTGCCTTAGACACCATTGCTCCAATCCACCGTCGCGCGGAACTTGCCGATCTACCCCGCTTTTTGGGCACGCGCAGTGCCTAACGGATAGAATTCCCACCGCCGCGTCTCCGCACGTCTTGTTTCCGCCGGTGCTTGCACCAGCGCCTTTCGCCGTCATGTCGCCACTGCACCTCGCTCAGCTCCGCTCACCCAAAGAACTTCACGGCCGTACTTCCGAGGAGCTAGAAGCTCTGTGCGTGGAAATGCGTGCGGCCTTGGTGGAAAAGGTCGTGAACACCGGTGGTCATCTGGGCAGCAACCTTGGGGTGATTGAGCTCACGGTCGCGCTGCACCATACGTTTGATTTTCTGCGCGATAAGCTAGTTTTCGATGTCAGCCACCAGTGTTATCCGCACAAAATGTTGACTGGGCGGTACCACCGTTTCGCGACCTTGCGCCAAACCGATGGGATGTCAGGTTTTGCCTGCCGCAAGGAATCTCCTTACGACGTCCTCACTGCTGGCCACGCAGGTACCGCCATTTCGTTTGCCGCTGGTTTGGCTGCTGGCATGGTGGGTAGCGGTAGCGCGAAAGAAGGAGATCCCTGGGCGGTCGCCTTTGTCGGGGATGCCGGTTTTGGGGCTGGGGTCAGCTTTGAAGGCCTCACCCATGCTGCGGATCGTAAGGCGCGTTTGCTGGTGATTTTAAACGACAACGAATGGTCGATTGCGCGTTCGGTTGGGGCCTTGGCTCGCTATTTGTCGCGTATTCGCTCCTCGCGTACCTTGCAACGCACTTACGACCGTTTGAAGTCGCTGGCGCATAGTCTGCCGATTGTGGGCAGCCGCATGGAAGAAGTGGGTGAGGTCATCCGCCACGTGCTGATTCCGGGTCACGTCTTTGAAGAGCTTGGAGTGAACTACATCGGCCCTTTGGATGGCCATGATGTTGCCGGAATCACCGATGCCCTGGAGCGCGCCAAGCGCATGGAAGGCGTCACCTTGTTGCACTTTCTGACCGAAAAAGGCCGCGGTTTTGCGCCGGCTGGAGACGATCCCGAACGTGCGCATGGCATCAGTCCGCCCGATGCGAAAGTGCCAGCACCCCGGCTGGTTGTGGAAGCGGCTCCGGAAGCTGCACCGAGGCGCAGTTACACCAAGGTTTTTGGCGAGGCATTGTGCGCTGCCGCCGAAAAAGATGTGCGTATTCACGCCATCACTGCGGCCATGCCGTCGGGCACTGGCTTGGGAGAATTTTCGCAACGCTTCCCGCAGCGCTTTCATGATACGGGGATTACGGAACAACACGCGGTGGCCTTAGCCGGCGGCTTGGCAACCGTCGGCAAACGGCCAGTGGTGGCCATTTATTCAACTTTCCTACAGCGTGGGTATGACCAGGTTTTTCAAGAAGTCGCGTTGCAGGAGGAAGATGTGTTGTTCTGTTTAGATCGCGCCGGTTTGGTTGGTCAAGATGGTCCCACCCACATGGGGCTGTATGACATGGCTTACCTCCGTCCCTTTCCAGGCATGGTTTTGGCTTCGCCGCGCGATGCTGTGGACTTAGAGCGTCTGCTGCAAAAGTCTTTGGCTAGCCGTGGGCCTTGGGCGTTACGTTGGCCGCGTGGCACGACCCCCGATGAAGTTGGTTCGCCTGCCTCATTGCGTCCGCAGATGGAGATAGGCACAGCGGAATTATTGCGCAGCGGGCATCACGGTGCCGTGTTTGCCCTGGGCGCGATGGTGGAAATTGCACTGGATGCTGCGAACCAGTTAAAGGCCAACACCGGTCTAGAAATGGAAGTCTACGACGCTCGCTTCTGTAAACCATTAGATCGTGAAGCCATCCTCAGCGCGGCAACGAAGTTTGGCTGGCTGGCCACCGTGGAAGAACACGCTGCAATCGGTGGATTCGGTTCAGCGGTTGCCGAGTTACTTGCGGATCACTCCAGCATGAAGACCAACTTGGTGCCTTGTCGCTTGCTACGCCATGCTGTACCAGACCGCTTTATTGATCATATGAACAGCCGCGCCGAGCAACTGGTTGCTTGTCGCCTGGATGCATCTTCATTGGCAGATGCCTGGGCCGAATCGTTGCAGACTTCCAACCTTCAGGTTTCCGCACCATGACTCCGGCTGGCCCACCACTCAAGCGCAAACCTCTGCTCCCTAGCTTAAAAGTGCCACATTTTTTGCTGGTTGGGGATCCCCAAAAGCCGGAGGCGGCGCCTTTGGCCAGGCAGATTCAAACTTTGCTGTTGGAACACAAGGCTACCGTTTCCATGGACTTTAGCGGTAGTTACGAGCCGATTGAAACCAAACCGGATTTCGTCATCGTGCTGGGCGGAGACGGTGCGATTCTTGCGGTTTCCCACCGTATGGGCAAACGTCGGGTGCCGGTGATGGGGGTGAATCTTGGCAAAGTGGGTTTTTTAGCCAGCGTTTCCGCAAGCCGTGTCGCTGACGTGCTGGAGTTAGTTTTTGAAGGTAAGGCGCGCACTGAGGATCGTGCCATGATGAGCTTTGCCGTAAAACGTGATGGTGAAGTTGTTGTGGACTCTCATGTACTCAATGAAATTGTGGTGCAGCGGGTGGCCAAGAAAAACTTGCTCACGGTAGATTTTGTCGATGAAGGGCGCCATGTGTGTACTTGGGATGGCGATGGAGTCATTGTGTCTACCGCCACAGGCTCGACCGCCTACAACCTTTCTGCCGGGGGGCCAATTTTGGCACCGAGTTTAGATGCACTGGTGATTCAGCCCTTGGCGCCCCACATGCTGGGGATGCGTTCTTTGGTGCTGCGCGCCGATCGCTATTTTACCCTGAAGGTTTATCAACAAAGTAGTCTCACCAGCGATGGCCACCTGGAGGGCAAGCTAAAGGCGGGAGACCGGATTCGCATCGGCCCTAGCCGCCGACGCCTCGAGTTGGTGGTTGATCCGCAGAATCGCTTTTACGCGCGTTTGCGCAGTAAGTTGCACTGGGGTGAGAGCCCCGGCCCCGGGTAAGGAAGGCCGCGAAGGCCCCCCGACCCCGGGCAGGGTTGCCGCGCTTGGCGGTAGGCTTAGCCGTAAATGCCGCGCAAGCGATCAAAGTAGGCCACTCGCTCCACTCCCAGCATGCATGTGGCCAAGCGCAAGCCCACTTTATGTTTCTCGGCTGCAGCGCGTGCCCGATCATAAGCCTCGATAACCATACGATCCAAACGGCTTTCCACATCTTCGCGTGACCACATATAACCCATGCGGTTTTGCACCCACTCAAAGTAGGCAATGATGGTGGCGCCTGAGTTACCGAGTAGATCGGGTATCACGGGAATCGCGCGCTCCTGCAAAACGGCATCCGCGTTGCGAGTGGTGGGTGCGTTGGCGGCTTCGACCACTAGTTTGGCGTGAATGGAGTGCGCATTTCCACCAGTAATTTGGTTGGCGGCGGCTGCGGGAATCAAAACATCACAAGGGATGCCTAGAAACTCAACGCTGCTGATTGGTTCTGCGCCAGAGAAGCCAGCTAGAGTGCCATGTTGGTCGCGGAACTCCAGCGCTTTGTGGATGTCAATTCCGGCGGGGTTGAAAAGGCTTCCACCGGCGTCGTTGAAGCCGATTACGGTGTGGCCAAATTTTGTCAGCTCACGGGCAACTTGCCCACCGACATGGCCGGCTCCTTGGATGACCACTTTGGCCTTTGTAGTAAAACCCATATCGGCCAAGCGCCGCTCCATGAGCACGCGGACCCCACGGCCCACAGCGCTGTCACGGCAAACGGTGCCGCCTAATCCTTCTGGTTTGCCCACCACCACCGCGTTTTCGGTATGGCGTACATGCATGGAGTACGTATCTAGGCACCAAGCCATGACTTGCGTGTTACTGTGCAAATCAGGTGCAAGGATATCGCGGTCTGGGCCTAAGAAATCGAGTAGGCCCGCGGTGTAACGTCGGACCACGCTTTCGACCACATGTGGGGAGTGTTCACGCGGGTCAAAATCAATGCCACCCATGGCGCCACCAAAGGGCACATTCAAAGCGGCACACTTCCAAGTGTTCCACGCTGCCAGTGCCGTAAGTTGGGATCGCGTGAGCGATTTATCAAGGCGCAGGCCACCCAGGCATGGGCCCAGTGACAAGTTGTGGCGAATGCGGTAGCCATGGAAGACCTGAATCTCGCCATGATCATCCACGACTGGTATCGCAAACTTAAATTGCCGATCGGGTCCACGCAGGAGCATGTACAAATCGGGATCCAAGCCCAGCAATTGCGCCGCTTCATCAAAGCGCTCCATCATGGACGAGAATGGATTGTCGCTGGCCAACGCTGGAGAAGGTGCGGTTGGTTCTTCAAGCGGTGGTAGGGTGTGCGGATCAGGCATAGATGCCCCTCAAATTTAGGCAGTAATTCACGCGGTCAATCGCTGTGCAGTAAGCGCCAATGCGTTGGCTGGTGGCGTATTTCTTGGCCGACGCAACTACGTCGGCAAAGGAATCGACCATGATGCGCTCCATGCGGTCGAAGACCATTTGTTCTTCCCAGAAGTAGCCCATGCGGTTTTGCACCCATTCGAAGTAGGAAACCGTGACGCCACCCGCATTGGCAAGAATATCAGGCGCAACAAACACGCCGCGCGCTTCGAGGATGGCGTCTGCTTCTGCGGATGTAGGGCCATTTGCGCCTTCGACAATGACCTTGGCGTGGATGTCTGCTGCGTTTGCGGAAGTGATTTGGTTTTCCGTGGCAGCAGGCACCAAAACTTCACACTCTAGAGTGAGGAGCTGCGCATTATCGATGTAATCGGCGTTCGGGAAGCCTTCTAGGCGACCCTTTTCTTTGAGCCAAGTGCGCACCAGTGGGATATCTAGCCCGTTGTCGTTATGCAACGCTCCATACATATCGCTGATCCCTACCACTTTGTGGCCCATCTCATGCAGGAACAAAGCGGCAAGCCCGCCAACATTGCCGGAACCCTGCACGACCACCCGGCAGCCTGTGCTCGGCATACCAAGATGGCGCAAGGACTCGCGCACAATAAAGGCCACGCCTAATCCAGTGGCTTCATGACGGCCTTGGGAGCCGCCGAGGCCAATGGGTTTACCCGTGACAATGGACGATGTCATGGCGCGCGTGTGCATGGAGTAGGTATCCATGAGCCACGCCATCGTTTGCTCGCCGGTATTCATGTCGGGTGCCGGAACATCACGCTCTGGACCGATAATATCCAGGATGTTAGCTGTGTAGCGGCGCGTCAAGCGCTCTAGTTCGCCTTGTGACATGCGGCGTGGATCACAAATGATGCCGCCCTTGCCGCCGCCGAAGGGAACGTTGACAACCGCACACTTCCAGGTCATCCACGCGGACAATGCCCGCACCTCATCGAGGCTGACTTCGGGGGAGTAACGGATGCCGCCTTTCGCGGGGCCGCGCGCAATGGAGTGCTGCACACGATAACCAGTGAACACACGCAAGGAGCCATCATCCATTTTGACCGGCACAGAAACCGTGAGCTCATGGCAAGGCGTGGCCAAAATGCGGTAGATTCCGGGGTCGAGCTGGATCAACTCGGCCGCTTTCTCCAAACGCTTTTGCATTTGCAGGAAAGGATTGGATTCTAACCGTTGGAGGTCTTTGGTATTGATGACGGCCATCAGTATTGGGCCAAGGTTTGAGTGGGGATGGAAACTCCCCGAGGGGGCAAAGAATATCCTTTCCAGAGGCACAATGGAGAGCCAACTTGGATGATTGTTGCGAAGTTCTCGGCAATTCCTTGCCCCCAGCATTGCGCGCGTCGAAAATGACCCCATGTCCGAAGTTCGAGACATTCAGATGTACCGGCCCAAGGGGCGGCCGACCACCACTTTGGACCAGGGGCGCATCCTGGCTGCCATGGAAGACGTACATCTGCTCGAACAGCTTCATTTGAGCACTCTTGAGCAGGCCATGGACTTCTGCCAAGGCACCATCGTGCGTGATGCGGGGCCGCGAAAGACCTATCGCGTGGAAACCACAGATGGGGTGTTGTATGTAAAAATACATCGTGACGTGCCTTTGAAACGCCGTCTTGCCTTGATGGGGCGGCGCTCCGCGAGCCCGGCCCACATCGAGTGGGATGCCATCGGAATGCTGCGGAAAACAGGTTTTGATGTGCCGGAGCCGGTGGCCTTTGGTGAGGATATTTCGCTGTTGGGCTGTCCGCGGCGGTCTTTTATCATCACCCGCGAAGTCATCGGCTCACAGTTGGACCAGATGCTGGAAAGGGGCTATCCCAATCCGAACAAGGTGAGTGAGCGCCAGGCGCGCAATCAAGTTCTCTTTGATGTAGCGGGCATGGTGCGGCGTTTTCATTCCACTGGCTTTTATCATAAAGATTTGTACCTCTGTCATTTCATCGTGACAGAAGATCCACGCTGGGGCCGCCCATTCTTCATCGATTTGGAACGCGTTGATCGCGATTTCCCACCGCGCCGCCGTTGGCTAGTGAAAGATTTGGCTGCCATGAATTATTCCACACCGTTGGCCGTGACCCGTGCCGATCGTCTGCGTTTTCTGCTCCGCTATATGTCGAAGACTTCGATGGATGCGCATACCAAGCGTTGCGTGCGGGATATTTTGTTGAAGTCCGCGCAGATCGCCGCGCACGTTCCTCAGTACGGATGAAAATCGCCGTACTGCTCGATCACTGGTCTGCGGAAGGTGGGGGGCTAGAGCAGTATTTAAAGTACGTGCTGCCTGCTTTGGTGGCTCGCGGGCACCAAGTGTTGATGGTCGCCCACGGTGCCAACCGCAAGACTCCACACGGAGTGGAAGCCGTCAATCTGGAGCGTGGGAATTTATTGCCGCGGCCTTGGTCTGATTATGCCGAGGCGCGCGAAGCCGTTAGCGCCACGCACAAGTGGCATGCCGACGCCGTGTTTTCCCCGCGGTCCATTTCCTATCCAGGCTCTGTTTGGCAACCGATGGGGGGCAGTGCGCCACATGTGCAGCGTGCACGTGGGCGCCCCGCTAGTTTGCGCACGCGCGCGTTGATGCGCTTAGAAGATGCGGCTTTGCGCGCTTCTGCGGTGGTGTTTGTGCCATCGCCGATGGTCGCCAGAGAAATCGCCGAGCGCGCCCCACAGCAGCGTCAGGTGTTGGCGCCATTGCCATTATTGAAGCAGCCGGTGGCGCTTCATCAGCCGCGCAAACAACGGCAATGGCAAATGGAGCATCCGTTGCAAGTGGTGTTTTGTGGACGCGATCCTTTGCGCCATGGAGCGGCCACCGCGGTGCAGTGGTTTTTGGCCATGCGTGCGCGCCAGATTCCAGCGGTACTGCAGTTGTGGTCGAAAACCAAATTGCACGCCGCGCGCGCCATCGGGAAAAGCGTGGCGGAGTTGGCCGACCTTGGGGTATTTTTACACGATTGGGATGGCGGCTTCCACGCCCAACTTGGGCGTGCCGATTTGTTAATTCATCCCACCCTTTACGATTCTTTTTCCTTGGTCTGCCTAGAAGCTGCTGCTGCAGGCGTGCCGGTGGTTACCACCCCACAAGCTGGCGTTGCTGAACTGTTACCGCCAGAACTGTGCGCTGCCGTAGCGCCCAGCTTGACCGAAGTTGCCGCCGCGCGCGCCGTGGAAATGTTAGTGAGCGCCGCTTTGATTAGCCCCGAACAATGGCGCTCTTCGGTGCTGCAGGTGCGCGCATCGTTTGACCTGCAGCGCCATGTCGAACTACTGATTCAAACTTTGGAGTCGGTAGTTGTGCCACAATCAACCTCATGATCACTCCCCTGCGTCTGCATGAAGTTGCGGCCCGCGATGGCCTGCAAAATGAAAAAGTAGTGCTGTCCACGGCCCGCAAACTGGATTTGCTTGAGATTCTGGCGTCCTCCCGTCCAGATTCTTTGGAAGTCACCTCTTTTGTGCGTGCTGATTTGGTGCCGCAACTTGCCGACGCCACCACCTTGTGCCAAGCCCTCCAACATGTGCCGTGGCGCAAAGGAATCCCACTAGTCGGCTTAGTTTTAAACCAGCGTGGTTATGAGAGTTTTCGTAGCAGTGGATTGGATGCGATTACGGCAGTGGTCGGTGCCAACGAAAAGTTTTCGTTAGCCAATTCGGGAATGGATATCGCCCAAGCGCTTGCGGTGAATCGCTGGCTATGTGTCCAAGCCTTAGAAGATGGCTTTCCAGTGCGTCTGTATTTGTCGATGGCCTTTGGCTCACCACGCGATGGCGATACCGATGCGCAAGTCGTTTTGGACTTGATTGCTGCTGCGGCTGAGATGGGGGTGGAGCGCGTGGTGCTGGCGGATACGGTTGGCGTGGGGCGCGCGCAACAAGTGGAAAATTTAGTAACCGGGGCGCTGCAATATTTGCCCCTCGAAAAAATTGCGCTGCACATGCACGATACTTACGGGACGGCTTTAGAGAACTGTGCCGTGGCCATGCACATGGGGGTGCGCTTATTCGATGCTTCCGCGGGGGGAACCGGCGGTTGCCCCTTTGCTCCCGGCGCGGCGGGCAATTTGGCCAGCGGATCGTTGTTGGCCTATGCGCGGCAATGCGGCATTGCTCCCGACATGGACCTCAGCGCCATCGATGCAGCCGCCGAACTACTGAGCAAGGAACTGGGGCGTCCGCTTGCTCTTGGTGCGGCACGGCGCGCGCTTTAAGCGCGAAAGTGCCTACGCGCGCGGTTATCCTTGGGTGATGGCCGATTCCGATCTCGTGCTCCTTGAGTGTCACGATCATGTCGCGCGCCTGGTGATTAACCGGGCTGCTGCACGCAACGCGCTGAGTTTCCCAACTCTGTTGCGGATGCGTGCTTTGCTCGCAGAGCTGCGTTTGGATACGAATATCTGGGTGATTGTCATCACGGGTGCGGGTGAGCAGGCTTTCTGTGCGGGGGCTGATTTGAAAGAGCGCCGCACGATGACGGAACCTCAAGTGGTGGATTTTGTGCGCAACATTCGCGGCCTGATGGATGATGTTGCGAACCTACCCCAGCCCACCATCGCTGCTATGAATGGGCACGCCTTTGGAGGCGGCTGCGAATTGGCGCTAGCCTGTGATTTGCGCATTCTGGATATCCAGGCACAAATCGGCCTGACCGAAACTAGCTTGGCGATTATCCCTGGCGCTGGTGGCACGATTCGTTTGCCTCGCCTTGTTGGTGCCGCAAAAGCGAAAGAACTGATTTTATTGGCGCGTCGCCTGGATGCGGAGGAGGCGCTGCGCATTGGTTTGATTCATCGCATTTCTCCCGCGGGTTTTTTTGCTGGGGTTGTGGATGAAATGGTAAAGGCCTTGTTGCGCAATGGCCCCTTGGCACTGCAAGCTGCGAAGGCTGCCATTGATGGTGGTTTGGATTTACCCAGTGAAGCGGCCTTGGCGCATGAAGCTGCGTGTTATGCACGTATCCTGTCAACTACCGATCGTTTGGAAGCGCTGGCAGCATTTGCTGAAAAACGTCTCCCAAAATTTAAAGGTCATTAGACCACCGAAATTCTCATGTGGTTTAAATGGATTGTTTGTAACGTGGAAGAATTGCAACGCGAGGCGTTTTCCTCCGCGCAGGAACAGTGGTCCACCATACTCACACAACCTGGTCACCTTGGCCAGTTTGGTGGCTGGGATGTCGCGCAGCCGAATTGTGGCGGCATTCTTAGTTTGTGGGAAAATCAAAAATCGCTGGAAGATTTTATGGCACCAGGCGGTTTGCATGATCAGATTTATGCCACCAATCAACAAGCCCAAATGCTGCGTGGCTGTAAAGTCAGCCTTTTCCATGAGTTTTTCCCAATGCCGGGTGAATTCCCCAGTTTGCGCGCTGCGGCGCGCAATGCGCAGTGGTTGCGGGTGGCCTGTTGCCGGGTTGCAGATCCTCAATATTTGAATTTTCTCGAGGCCCAACGCAAGCTTTGGTCGCCAGGAATGCGTAGCGCGCCCGGGATGTTGGGTGGCAGTTTTGCTGGCGACGGCGCCGACGGCTTCCTGATTGCTTCCTTATGGAGCAGCAAAGAGAATCACGATCATTATTGTGAAAACATTCTGCCAGATTTGCGCCAACAGGTCCTGGAAATGAATGGTTTTGCGGATTCGATGGTTGGCTATTCGATTGCGCTTGAGCCCCGCTGGAACATTCTGTAAGTCTTCCTGCCACAGCGCGGAGTGCTTGCTACGATGTGCTGCGGAGGGCATGACTCATGGAACTGTTACTCGTCCCAATTGATTTTTCTGCAGGTACCGAAAAAGTACTCGCTGCTGCTCATCGGCTTGCTGTTGCCACCGGGGCGACCTTGCGCTTGTTGCATGTCGCACCTCCAGATCCCGATTTTGTACCCTACGATGCGGGGCCAGCCTTGGTGCGGAAACATGTGGCGCACACCTTGCGGGCAGAGCATCGGCGCTTGCATGAGCTTGCTGTACAATTTTCTAAAGATGGCGTTCAAACCACCGCGCGTATGGTCATGGGGCCCTTTATCGAAACCATCGTGGAGCAAGCGAAACAGTCCTCAGCAGACATGATTGTGCTTGGCTCCCATGGGCACGGCGCCTTGTTCCGTATCGTGCTTGGCAGCGTCAGCGAGGGAGTGGTGCGCCAAGCGGATTGCCCGGTGTTAGTGGTTCCCATTCGCTCCCCATGAGCACGCCGTAGCGCGCAGCAATGCTCAATCTCAGAGGCCGCAACCGGTGAGCAAGTAAACGGCAAACGACGCCAACCAGTGATCCCCTTCATAGAAGCCACTGAACACGTAATCTAAACCAACTTCGGTGTGAGCGAGGGCGGCGTCGGTCAATAACTTGCGGCGCGCATCTTCCTTAGGCAGCGCGTTGGCAACGCCATGCAGAGCCCAGGCGCGCGATAAATCCAAGCCTGCGAGGTGCACGAGGCGGCCGTCGGTGGGATCCGAGACGCGCACTGGAACGCCGAGATGACTGAGATCGCCGTGCGCGGCGTCAGGCAAGAAAGCATCCAGCCAAGCGACGAACTCAGCTTGCGGCAAAACCCGGCGCATCAAGTCCGCTTCATTCAAGCCAGGTGAGAAAAAGTCTTCCCCAGAAGGTTCATAGCGGCTTGGGTAATCACGATCCTCCAGGAAGAAATCGCACGCCTTTTGCAGGATAAGTTCTGCCAGCTCAGTGTTGCCAACGGCACGTGCATAATCCAGTTCAAAGGCCAACGCGAAAGCAGTATCCGGGTGGGTGCCGGTGCGGATTGGAAAAGACAGGCGCGGCAAATAATCGCTTACCCCAACCACAATCCGCTGCTCAAGAGGGTGCAGGGCAGCTGCCCACCGGCGGCCGTCGGCATCATCCCAAGCGTGCAGCTCGGTGGCCAGACGCAAGAGCCAAGCCCAGCCATACATCCGTTCAAAGCCGCTATTTTGTTTGCCATCGAAGTAAGCGGCCTCTTGCGCTAAGGCCTGTTCTTCGAGCTGCAGATTGAGCACACGCCGGATCTCGGCGTTACTGCTGGCGTTGGGGTATTCCTTTAATAACCGCACCAGTAGCCAATGCCCGTGTACCGCGGAGTGCCAATCAAAGGAGCCATAGAACACCGGATGCATTGCCCGCGGCGTGAGGGCTGATTCTGGACCGATATAAACTTGGCTAGGCTTGTTGGGCCACTCGCGCACAATGCCGGCGAGGGCTAGTTGGGCGAAGGCGGTAACTTGTAGATCGGTGAGGCGGTTTTGGAAATTGGGCTTCGGCATGGGTTGGGTGGCGACGGAAGCGCTTTGCGAGGATGCATGGGTAGCTGTATTCGCGCAGGATAGGCATGGTGTCAGAACCACGAGCAAGGGGATGACCCATTTCATACTTTCAAGTTTAGCCGCGTGACTTCTGCAATGGAGTATCCTAAAGAAGTCCATGAAGCTGCGGCTCCTCCTGATTCTGACTGCCTTGGCGGCTGTCGCCTGTAGTTCTGAAACCACCATGAACCATTCTTCCACCATGCCACTCCCTCACGGTTCCGCACAAGCCACCTTCGCTGCTGGCTGATTCTGGGGTGTAGAAGCCATCTACCGTGCTGTAGATGGTGTCCTCGAAACGGAAGTCGGCTTCCTTGGTGGGGCGGTGCCCAACGTGAGTTATGAGCAGGTTTGCTCCGGTAAAACGGGTCACGCTGAAGCGGTTCGGGTGGTTTTTGATCCGCAAGTCGTTGCTTATGAAACGCTCCTGCAGATTTTTTGGGACAACCACGATCCCACGCAAACGAATGGCCAAGGACCGAACTTAGGTAGCCAGTATCGTTCGGCCATTTTCTTCTACAACGAAGCTCAGCAGCTTGCTGCACTGGCTAGTAAAGATGCTCTTGCCGCCAGTGGCAAGGTGCGGGCGCCCATCACCACTCAAATCTTGCCTGCCGCTGCGTTCGTGCGTGCGGAAGAATACCACCAGCAGTACTACGAGAAGCAGGGCGTGGTTTTGCGCGGCAACTAAGCGGGATGGGCCGTGCTCTGTAAAGGCTTCGCGCCGTTGCTTGGGCCGACCGCCAAAGTTTTAATCCTAGGCTCGATGCCTGGCGGCGAGTCGTTGCGCCAGCAGCAGTATTACGCCTTCGAGCGCAACTGCTTTTGGTGGATTATGGGCGAGTTGTTTGGCGCAGGTTGGGAGTTATCTTACGAACAGCGGGTGGCACGCATCACGGACTGTGGCCTAGCTGTTTGGGATGTCCTGGCGTCGTGTGAACGTCACGGCAGTTTGGATAGCGCGATTGAAGCCGCCAGCGAAGAAGTGAATGACTTCCATGGCCTGCTGCGCGCCTTTCCTGTCGATCTCATTTTGTTTAATGGCGGCAAAGCCGAACAAGCGTGGAAGCGTTACGTTCGGCCCCTATGGACTGATTCGATGGTCGTTCCGCCGAGTCGGCGCTTGCCCTCTACATCGCCAGCCTATGCCGCATTGAGCCGCTCGGCCAAGTTGGCACAGTGGCGTGCGGCGCTTTGCGACCTAACCGGAAGCCCTGCTTGCGAAACCTAGAGATTGACTTCTTCTAGACTGCAGCGCAAAGTAGTTGGCTTGGCGCCGTCTGGGCTGAAGAAGGTCAGCGTGCGGTGCTTGTTGCCGCGTACCGAGAAAGTGCGTTCTTTCGGATCCGCATCCATCGAATCTTCTAGCAGGAAGTTCTGCGCATCAAGCCATTCCAGGCTTACAAAGACGCGGCGAGCCTCGCTATCAGCATTGACAACGTTAAATTGCGCCGTGGCGCGGTCATTTTCGAAGCGTACTTTCATGTCTTCGATGTTGACGCCGTCGACATCGGATTCGATGACCAAACGGATTTGCCCATTGTCATGGGTAAGAATTTCCGGCCCTGATGAGCAGGCTGGAACTGCCAGCAAGATGGCTGGCAACAGTGTGTAGAGAAGGCGTGCCATTGCTCCTCATTAACGGCTGCTTAATGGGGGGCTTTACCGCTCTCAGCAAAAATAACAAAAAAAGCTAAAGCCGTGAGCAGGAGCGCCCAGACGCTGAGCATGCCTACAGCGACTTTGCGGGTTTGATTCTTTTTCCACCAGGTGCGCGGAGCTACGCCGCTGAGCAGGAAAGTGGCGCCGCTGGCGAAGTTGACACACACCAAGTTGCCCACCAAGAGCATGGCAGCTCCCTGGGCTGCCTCCCAGTTACCTGATGTGACCATCAATGCACAAACCGCAAGTGGCGGCAACAGTGCCACAGCCACCATCACGCCAACCAGCGATGCCGCCACCCCCGAAGTAAACGCCAAAGCACCAGCGCCACCTGCAGCAAGCGCCAGCAATAGGTCCTCGAGGTGCAAATCGGTGCGTGCGAGGATTTGTGCCGACTCCAGATTCAAATCGAAGATCCACCCAGCGAGGGACGCCACCAGAAAGGCTAGAGTCACGCCAAAAACATTGGCTTTGATGGCGGCTTTGGCGAGCGGAATATCGCCTAAAGTAGAAGCGAGAGCTAATGCCATATTGGGGCCGAGCAGAGGCGCAATGACCATGGCGCCAATTAAGACTGCGGTGCTGTCGGTGGCCAAACCAATGGTGGCGACGATGGTCGAAAAGCCAACCATCCACCAATGCACCGTGGCAGGTTTGGTCATTTCGGTCAAGTCATCGAGCAGCTCCTCGCGGCTGATGCGATGGCTTTTCTTGGTGCTCTTTTTGCCGTTGGTTAGGAGAGTGCTGTCACCCTTGACCTGACCGCCAGCTGCAGCTTCGGTTTGCTGCGGGGCCGCCACGGTAATTTCGGGCATTTTCGGCACCACAGTTTCTACGGCCAACACCACGGCGCGAAAAGATTCATAGGAGCCGAGAGCAGCCTGCATTGGATCCAGCAGACTTTCCAATTGTTCCGCCGGCAACAGAATATGAAATTGGGTCAACGCGCCGGGCAAGTTGTGACGGAAGGCCACTACACCCTCATCCTGCAACTCCAGAAGAATGCTCTCCACTTTGGCGACGGCAACGTCGGGCACAAAAGTCTGGACGAGACGGGTGGCCATGGTGAGTCCAGGGTAGCAAGTCTGCGTGGCATGAAAGCAGCAGGTGGTGTTGCAGCAGCAGGTAGGATGCGGCGCGGAATTCCTCTCGCCCCTGCCAACACAACGCATTCTCCACTACGCATGAACCTCAAAATTAACACAGCTACCGTGCTTGGCGCGGGTGCGATGGGCGCTGGCATTGCCCAAGTGACTGCTCAAGCTGGCATTTCCACCCGTTTGTTTGACATCCAAGAAGAGTACGCGCTGGCCGGGCTTGCGAAAATCGAGGGCATGCTAGACCGAGGGGTCAGCCGTGGCAAAGTTTCGCTCGAGCAACGTGCTGCTGTACTGGCAAAGTTGCAGCCGTGCTGGGATTTAGAGTTAGCCTTGGAAGCGGCTGATTTGGTGATTGAAGCCGTTCCTGAGCGTTTGGACCTCAAATTGGAGATTTTTGCGCAGGTCAGTGGTTTGGTCAAAACAGAAACCATCATCGCCACCAACACATCTTCTATTTCCATCACAAAGTTGGCGCAGGCGGTACAAAACCCGGCACGCTTTCTAGGCTTGCACTTTTTTAATCCACCACCATTTATGCCGTTGCTGGAAGTGGTCTACGGGCAAGAAACGAGTCAAGAAACACTGGATTCCGCGCTCGCTCTAAGTGTCCGTTTGGGTAAAGAAGCAATCGTGGTCCGCGATTCACCAGGTTTTGCATCTTCGCGTCTAGGCGTGGCCATCGGGTTGGAGGCGATTCGCATGCTGGAAGAGGGGGTGGCGTCGGCAGCGGATATTGATAAGGCCATGGAATTGGGCTACCGCTTTCCCATGGGGCCATTGAAGTTGACGGATTTAATTGGCATTGATGTGCGGCTGGATATTGCCACCTATTTGGATGCCAATCTGCCTGGAGATCGCTTTCAGATCCCGGAATTGATGCGCACGATGGTCGCCGAGGGCAAGTTTGGAAAGAAAACCGGCCAGGGTTTTTACACCTGGGTGGATGGCGAAGCGGTTTCCTGAAAAGCTGGATTTCAGAGCACCAAACGGTCTTTAAAATAATAAAAACAAAAACGAGGAAATACTTGCCAGCTCCGTAAATCACGGCATACTCTTCGGTATGGAACTCACTTCCCCGGCCCCTGAGGTCATTTGTTTCGAGACCCATCCTGATCGCTACAAGCATCTGCAGCTAGAAGTGGATGGTCCTGTCGCGCGCATTTTGCTCGATATTCAGGAGAATGAGGGTTTGCGCCCCGGTTACGCCCTCAAATTAAACTCCTACGATTTGAGCGTTGATATCGAACTCGCGGACGTGGTCCAACGTCTGCGTTTTGAGCATCCAGAAGTTGGTTGTGTGATTGTGACCAGCGGTCAAGAAGGCGTGTTTAGTTCGGGGGCCAATATTTTTATGCTTGGCGCGAGCACTCATGCCCACAAAGTGAACTTCTGTAAGTTCACCAACGAAACCCGTATGTCCATCGAAGACGCCACCGCGAATTCGGGCCAGATTTATATAGCTGCACTCAACGGGGTCGCTTCGGGTGGTGGTTATGAACTGCCGCAAGCTTGCGCAGAAATCTATCTAGTCGACGACCGGCGCAGTGCTGTGTCCCTTCCGGAAATCCCTTACTTGGGCGTTTTACCTGGTACCGGCGGCTTAACCCGCTTGGTAGATAAACGCCATGTACGTCGCGATATCGCCGATGTATTTGTGACTTTGGCCGAAGGCGTCAAAGGCAAACGCGCGGTGGAGTGGGGCTTGGTGGATGGCGTTTTCCCTACGTCGAAATTCAAAGAATCCGTGTACGCACGCGCGGTAGAAGTGGCCAATGGCGGCCATCCGCAACGCCAGGGTGTGCAGCTCGAAGCTTTGGAACCAGTCGCCAGTGACAACCGCTTGGACTACCGCCATGTAGCCATGGAAGTTTCTGCGGATGGTCGTACCGCCACTCTAGAAATCACGGTTCCGGATAGTGTGCCGGCCATGCCTGCTACTTGCTCGGAACTTGGATCGGAGTGGTTTCCGCTGCGTGCCTTCCGCGAACTTGATGATGCCTTACTGCGTTTGCGCTTGAACTATCCACTAGTGGGCTTGCTGCTCTTCAAAACCCGAGGTCATGCGGCTTCGATGGTAGCGTTTGATGAGCAGCTCGATCAGCATTCCGCAGATTGGTTTGTCCATGAGGTTCGTTTGTTTATCAAACGGACACTCAAGCGTGTTGACTACATGGCAAAATCGATGTTTGCCATCGTCGATCAAGGTAGCTGCTTCGTGGGCACTCTGTATGAACTGGTACTCGCTGCTGACCGCAGCTACATGCTGGAAGAAGAGGGCGTCACCTTTATGTTGACGCCGCTGAACGCTGGTGCTTATCCGATGGGAAACGGCCTCACACGGATGCAAACGCGCTTTGTTTGGGATCCAGCACTCGCGCAAGAACGCGCCAGTTTGCGCCATGCAATCGCTGCGCAAGAGGCTGCAGAACTTGGCTTGATTACCGTTGCTGCGGATGAAATCGATTGGGAAGATGAAGTACGTCTTGCCATCGAAGAACGGATTAGCCTTTCTCCAGATTCTCTCACCGGCATGGAAGCGAGCATTCGCTTTGCAGGTCCAGAGACCCTCGAAACAAAAATCTTCGGCCGTCTGACCGCGTGGCAGAACTGGATTTTCCAACGCCCGAACGCGGTCGGACCGAAAGGTGCATTAAGCCTTTACGGTCGCCCAGAATCCCCTGAGTTCGACTTCAACCGCACCTAAATCATGGCTATCTCTTACGATAAAATCCCCAATAACGTAGACCTCAGTAGCAACCGCAAGTTGCAAAAAGCACTGGAAGCCTGGCAGCCGAGTTTCCTGGAGTGGTGGCAAGACATGGGGCCGGAAGGTTTCCAGCAAGATGAGATTTACTTGCGCACCGCAATCAGTGTGGAAACCAACGGTTGGGCAAACTTCGGGTATGTAAAAATGCCGGACTACCGCTGGGGTATTTTTTTGGCACCGCCCGAAAAGAACCGCAAAATTGGTTTCGGCGATAACGCTGAGATGGATGTTTGGAACCAGGTTCCTGGCGAGTTTCGCAAAGAACTACGCCGCATCATCGTAACCCAATGCGATACCGAGCCAGCCTCTGTGGAACAGCAGCGCTTACTCGGCAAGTGTGCACCCAGTCTTTACGATATGCGTAACCTTTTTCAGGTGAATGTGGAAGAAGGCCGTCACTTGTGGGCGATGGTACACATCCTGCATGAGTTCTTCGGCCGCGATGGGCGTGAGGAAGCGGAAGAGATGTTGTTTCGGCGTTCCGGCAACCCCGATTCGCCGCGTATCCTCGAAGCTTTCAACAAGCCAATCGAAGACTGGCTAGCGTTTTTCTGCTTTACCATGTTCACCGATCGTGACGGCAAATTTCAGCTCGCCGCACTAGCAGAAAGTGGCTTCGACCCGCTTGCGCGCGCCACCAAGTTTATGCTCACGGAAGAGGCTCATCACTTGTTTGTAGGCGAGACTGGCGTGGGTCGCGTCATCAAGCGTACCTGTGAAATCCTCGCTGAGGATCCGCACGGGGAAGTGAAAAAGCATGGCGGCATCCCGCTAGAGATTATTCAGAAGTACATCAACGAATGGTATAGCGCTTCCCTCGACTTGTTCGGTGGAGAAGATAGCTCCAATGCCGCGAACTACTTTGGTTCTGGCTTGAAGGGACGTTACCAGGAGATGAACCCTAGGCGCTTCACCGAGCACTCCGCACTCGAAGGGTGTTATGAGTTAGATTGGCTAGAAGATGGCAAAATGGGCAGCCATGAAATCCCCATGCGCCGCGCCATGAACCTCGTGCTGCGCGATGCGTATCGGGATGATTGCATCAAATCGCTGACTCGCTGGAATAAGATCATGGAAAGTGCGGGCCGCGAGGAACGGTTTTACTTGCCATCGCAGCGCTTCAACCGAGGCATTGGAGTTTACGCCAAGCAGAGTTTTGATCCCCATGGCGAACTCATGGAGGATAAAGCTTACTGGGCCAAACATGTAGAGTGGCTCCCCACTCACCAGGATTTGGAATACGTCAAGTCTTTGATGGTATCGGTCACCGAGCCAGGCAAGTTTGCTGGTTGGATTGCCCCTCCCGCAAAAGGTCTCAACGGTCAAGAAATTGCGTTCGAATACGTCAAGTTCCACGGTTAAAAATTCATCATGTTGAAACGCTTAAGGAGCCACGTTTGTGGCGCGTGGTTTGAAGGTAATGGCACTGCCGTGGAGGTCTTTGACCCAACCACCGGCGTAGCGATTGCTGCGGTGAACAATAGTGGTCTCGATTTCGCGGCTGCCTTACAGTACGCGCGTGAAACCGGAGGCCCGGTATTGCGCGCCATGACTTTTGCCCAGCGCGGCGAGTTATTGATGGCGATTGCCGCAGCTTGGCACGAATTTCGTGACGAACTTTTGGCGCTCAGCACAGTCTCTGGGGGCAACACCCGCGGTGATGCCAAATTCGATTTGGATGGGGCTACCGGCACTCTTTCCGCTTATGCGAAGATGGGTGCCAAACTTGGAGAGGCGCGGTTTTTAATCGACGGCCCGCCCATTCGTTTATCGCGTAGCCCGCGTTTTGTCGGCCGTCATGTGCGCATGCCACGTGTGGGCGTTGCGATTCACATCAACGCTTTTAATTTTCCAGCATGGGGCATGGCTGAGAAAATGGCGGCAGCCATTCTGGGTGGTATGCCGGTGGTTACGAAGGCCGCTACGAGTACGGCGGTTTTGGCCGAGCGCCTAGTGGAAATCTTGGTTGAGAAAGAGGTCGTGCCTCCAGGTGTGTTCAGTTTGATCTGCGGCTCTGCAGGAGACATGCTGCAGCACGTCACCACTCAAGATGTGGTTGCTTTCACGGGTTCCGCAGCTACCGGGTGTCGCATTCGTTCTGGCGCCGCGGTCATCGAAAAATCGGTGCGCGTCAATGTGGAGGCCGACAGCCTCAACTCCGCAGTTCTTGGTCCTGACGTGAAGCGTGCCAGCGAAACGTGGGATTTGTTCATCCGCGAAGTGTGCACCGACATGACTCAAAAAGCGGGGCAGAAGTGTACTGCGATGCGGCGCATTTTCGTTCCGGTGGACAAGATGGATGCCGTTCGGGAGGATTTAATTGAGGCCATCACCAACGTGAAGGTGGGGAATCCGTCTTCTCGCGGGGTGCGGATGGGACCACTGGCCTCCCAGGCGCAACTTGCAGATATCACCGCTGGCATTGAGGAATTGCAGACGGTTGCAGAGATCGTCTGCGGCGCGCTTGGTCCTGGAGAGTTGGTGGATGCCGAGGCAAGCGCGGGTTACTTTCAGCAGCCGGTGCTTCTGCAAGTCAAAGACTCGGCTGCTGCGGCCATCGTGCATACGCGCGAAGTCTTTGGTCCCGTGCAAACCATCCTGCCTTACTCCGGCGCAGCCGCCCATGCGGCAGCCTTGTTGAACCTCGGCGATGGCGGCCTGGTGGCTTCTGTTTACTCCGATCATCGCGATTTTGCCGCCGAACTCGCCCTTGCCGTCGCTCCGTACAACGGACGTTTGAACTTTGGCAGCAAAAAGGTTGCCGAGTTTTCGATGGGACCGGGTGCGGTGCTGCCTACTCTCATTCACGGCGGCCCCGGCAGGGCCGGAGCTGGTGAAGAATTGGGTGGCCTACGGGGCTTGTCTTTTTACATGCAGCGCACGGCTCTGCAAGGAGATGAACCGCTCCTGGCACACTTGCTCGCAGACGGTGTAGAAATTTAGGATTTACTCTTAGCCTACTCTCGACCCCACTTTTGCTAGAATAAACATCATGTTTTCGAGCCTTCTCCCACTGTTCCAAGAAGTTGCCACCGCCGCCGCTAGTGACGCCGAGAGCGCCGAAAACTCCGCCGTAGAAGGCGCGAGTGCAGTGGTCTCCAGCATCAAAGACATGGCCCAGGCACACTGGATGGACGCCCTGACGGTGGTGGTCCTGTTCTTCGTCATGACCATCCTCGCCAGTTGGGTGAACCGCCTCATTTTCGGTGTTTGTAAAAAAGCCAAGATTGAAGATACGCTGTCTCACTTTTTCGGCAAGCTAGGTCGTAGCGTGGTGCTGATCGTCGGAGTCATGGTCATTCTTGGCAAGTTTGGCATCGAAACGAGTAGCTTTGCGGCCATCTTGGCGGCTATGGGTTTTGCCGTCGGCATGGCTATGCAAGGCACCCTTGGCAACTTTGCTTCTGGCGTGCTGCTACTGATCTTCCGCCCCTTCAAAGTGGGGGATGTCGTGAATGCAGCTGGGGTCATCGGCAAAGTCATTTTGATCGACTTATTCACCACGGTGTTGGACACCCCCGATAACCGTCGCATCATTGTGCCCAACGGCGCGATTTTTGGCGGCACGATTGAGAACATCTCCTTTCATAAAACGCGCCGCATAGAGATTTCCGTCGGCACGGCTTACAACGCTGATTTGGATAAGGTGCGCGCAGTCCTAGATCAGGCTGCGGCGCAACTCAAAACACGCATTGCGGATCCTGGCCACCAGATTGTGCTTGCCAGTCTTGGTGAAAGCTGCATTGATTGGAAGGTTCGCGTGTGGTGTGCTGCTGCGGATTACTTCCCGTGCTTAGAGGAAACCACGCGCGCGGTGAAGTATGCATTGGATGAAGCAGGAGTTTCCATCCCTTACCCACAGATGGATGTCCATCTCAACAAGCTCGAAGCCTAAGTGTAGCGCATGACTGCCATCCAAATCTTGCTTACTTGGGTGGCGGTCCTGTCGATTGGCGCCTTCCTGGCCTTTGGGCTAGATAAAAAACTGGCCAGCAAAGACAAGCATCGGGTTCCCGAGCGGGTGCTGCTGACGTGGTCCATCCTTGGTGGTGCACCTGGCAGCCTGCTTGCCATGTTCGCCTTCCGGCATAAAATTCGCTTCCCTACATTTTGGTTGGTTCAGCTTGCTGCGCTTGGATTGTGGGGCTGGACTCTTTATCAACTTTAGTTGCGCAACCTATTGGCCGAGGACTGCACGACTGCGGCGCGCTGGGTCTTGGCGGTAAAACTTCTCCAGTAACGCATAGAGTCGCGGTTCATGCGCTTCCATTTTAACGGCCAGCTCAAAAAAGCATTCGCTCGCCGTGGCGAAAAATTCCGCAGGATTGGTGGCGGCGTAGGCATCAAAAATTTGGGGGCGTCCAGCTTGGAGGTTTTGCAGATATTGCTCATAGGCAGCGAGGAATGCCGCACGCCAACCATTCTTTTCATGATCCTGAGTAAGCGGCGGGATACCATCGGTGACGCCATCGAGCATATCCAGCTTATGTGCGAATTCATGAAACACCGTATTTTGCCCATCGTTGGCATTGCGTCCCCCTTGGTAGGCCGCATCCCATGCCAAGATGACTGGTCCACCTGGCCAGGCCTCGCCTAGGTTGGCCGATTCGAGGTCGACTACGATGCCATCAGGCCGTCGCCAGGTACTGCCGTGTTTAAAAGTAGATGGGTACACCAAGATGGTGCGCACCCGCTGGTAGAAATCATGATGTAAGTTGAGAATCAACAAGCATGCTTGGGCTGCAATGATCACGCGGATCTTGTCGGAGATAAGTTGGCCACCACAGCCTTCGAAGTGTTTTTCTTCGATAAAGACCCGCGTCAAACCCTCCAGGCGCTTGCGGTCCGCGGCGGGCAAATCAAACAATACGGGCAGGAAATCCAGCCAGTAACACGATTCTTCACTCAGCCCTTCCCGCAAGAAGCGCTTGCGGCGGATGCGGTGCAGCCAACGAAACATGCCAGAGTTTAGAAGGCCCGCATGGGTGTGTCCCTGGTTAGTTGTCTTTGCGCACTTTGCTCTCGAGCAGCTGTTCGAATTGTTCCAAATATTGTTGCTGGCGTTGCGACCATGCATAGTTGCCAAAGCGAGACCGATAGACCAAGGTCGTAACCGTATTCAACGGGGCAAAAAACTCACCACCCCAACGCCGCACTTGTTGGGTATATTCCAAAATGGATTGGGTGGGTTGGGAGTGAAACCCAAGTTCCTCAAGCAGCCACTCAATCCTCCCCCAATAATCCATTGCATGGTTGGCTTCCTCACTAAAGGTCGCTTGCATATGCCGCCGCTTACCAAGTTTCCTAAGTCGTGCCCAGACACTCGCCAACACCAAAGCGCAGAGGATGAACGGCAACACTACAAATAGGGTCATCAATACCCAATTCAAACCCACTAGTGTTTTGCCTACTGGGGCGGGGAGAGCAAAATTCTCCTCGGATGTGCTTTCCGTGTCGGTGTTATCAGGCTGCTTTTTTAAGCTGGCTAGCGCAGCTGCTTGGGCACGCAGAGCCACCATCAACACATTACGTGAAGAAGATGGAGTTGGATCCACGGTGCGCCACGAGCCATCTTGTTGTTGGACCTCCAGCCAAGCATGAGCATCTGCAAGGCGACCCACATAAGCATTTTCGCTAGTGGAGAATTCGCTCACCAAGAAACCACTCGCTACCCGGCAGGCAATTCCATTGGCGCGTAAAAAGAGCATTCCGGCGGCGGCAAAATAGCTACAGTAACCACGCTGGTTGGCAAAAAAATCTGCAAATGCGGCCATTCCGTTAGCCTGAGATGGCTCCAGGTCGTAGCTGAATTCACGTTGAAAGTAGGCAACAATGCGCGCAAGTTTTTCTTCTGCGCTGCGGTCCTCAGAACATAAGGCGCGAGCCTGCAGGATCCAATCTTGGAATTCAGTTTCTTGAGGCAAAGCCAGATAACGATACTCCGCTTGTTGGTTTGGGAGTAGGGCAACATTTTGCAGAACCGGTTGTGACCACCATTGATAGGCCATTAACTCTCCGGAAGTCAGCGTGCCCAGCGCAGTACCGTCTTCATCCAAACGGCAACTGGGTAAATGCAGCGCGACGAGGCGTCGATCGTGGAGGAGATAGCCGCGTGTTCCCTTAACCCCATCCGCATCGTTAAATAACAGGCGTTGGCGAATTTCAAACCGTGACACCGGGTGATTGATGAGATCTTCATCAAATATGATCCAGTCGTCGGCGCCGACGCCGTCATCGGAGTGGCGAATCACTTCAGAACTAGGGCCGCGGCTTAGGCCTAGATGATCGAGTCGATCGAAAGTTGTGGCCAACAGGTAGAGCGGACGATTTGCGGAAAAATAGGGCGGTTCACCAGCTTGGCGATCACGATCGCGATCAGAAATAAGGCGAAACACCAGCGCTTTTTTGTTGGTTTCGATGACCTTCCCTTGCCAAGCGATGGTACTTGGCAGAACCATCTCGCGCTGGAGTTCTTGAGGAACAACCTGGTTCTCATTCGCGGCGTTGTGCTTAGCTTGCGCTGCTTGCGCACTGCGCAGACTGCTGGCCTCCGCTGCCGCTAAGGCGCTGGCGCGGGCTTCTGCAGGCTGGATAGTAACCAGCAGAGCCAGTTGTTGAGACGCCAAGCCCAGCGGAAGAAGCACCAAACCTAAGAGCAACATCAGGCGTGCGCGCCCCCACAAGCCAAGTTCCGTTTCGGCGCAGTTTTCAAACTGATCGCGATCGATCTGCAGCAGACGTCGTGTCCAGCGCGCGTGTAACCATGTGGCCAAAGCAATCGTCATGAAGAACGTGATGAGCATCCAAGTGGCCATCAAAGTGCGCGCTAGCAAACCCATCGGCCACAACACGCTATGCGCGAATTGGATTTCAAGGATGGGGAGGAGCAACGCCACCGCCGCGAGGGTGTCGGGGCGTGAATTACGCAGCGCGAACCCATGAACGGCCAAGAGCAGAAATACGGTCCAAGCTCCGAACCCGGCATGCCACTGAAACCAAGCCAGAGTGAAGGCCATCAACAGGATGAGCAAATGGTGAAACAGGCGATGATTCTGTGGTAACAAGGAGCCGCGGAAAGGCAAACGGCTGAGCTGTGGGCCGAGCAGTAGGCAGGTTGGCAGAAGGATCGCCAGCCACAGGGGCAAGCTCGCCCGTTGCACCAGCCACAGACCACTTGCCAAACCTCCCGAAAGTGCGAGCACCATTAAACCACGTGCACACCATCCATCCAGCGGCGAACGCGGCAGGGTTGGATAAAGGCGCTGACGCAAACGTGAACTCATGCAGGCTGGCGGGGAGCAAAGAGTGGAGTGGAGTAGCGGCGGTTCGGCAAAAACCAGCGTGCAGTTGCAGGATCGGTGATGTCTAGGCGACGGCGCCCCAAGTCGCGGTGGTTGCCGAGCCCGGCACAAACCTGAATGCGAAAACACTCCCGTTGGCTGGAGCCATGACTGCGTGGAGTCGCAAATGGAGTGGCCGATTCGGGCGCAGCCAAAGTGATATGAGCGAGGGAAGTGAGAGTTTGAAACAACCCGCGTCGCCCTTGCTGTGCGGCTAAAAAGATGGGTTCTTGCACACCCAAACAGGCAAGTTCCACGTGGTAATTACGCCGCAAGAAAAAATCCGCCAAAGTGGCTGCGAGGCAAATAGCTTGCTCAAATTGCAGGCGTCGGCTGTCAAAGTTGGCTGGGGAAAGCGGCGCTAGAACTTCAATGCGCAGGCGCGGAGAACGCACTCCATGCATTTCACGAATCATGGTATGTCCCCGTCGCGCGGTGCTTTTCCAGTGGACGAGGCGCTGGCTCATACCCGGCCGCCAGCGTTTCAAAGTGTGGAATTCCTCGGTATCGGTGAAGCGACCAGCACCCGTAGATAGGGTTTCCCGTTCGGCAGGGATGAGGCTTTGGGCATCGCGGAGTGCGCCTAATCGTGGGAAAGAGAGGATATCGGCGGGAACCTCCCAAGCCGCAGTCCAGCGCAATAATCCAAACGGAAAAGTGGAAACGAGGCGTAAGCGGTGCTGCAAAAAGCGCCCGCGGCGGGGTAGCCGCAGGGATCCATCCACCCACATATTTGCGCCCGGAGCAATGTGAGCGCGGTAGCCGAAGATGCCGCGTTGATTGCCTTCACTGCCATGGAGGAGCAGGACGTCGCGAGCGGCGATGTGGTCGCCAACATGATGCAGTCCAAAGCGGATTGGCAATAAATCCCAGGTGAAGCCAGTGGCCGGTTGCAAGGCGCTAGGGACTAAGCAGCGTAAGGCAGTGCGCCCTAGCCACCAGCTGGTCAAAAACAGGAGGAACACCAAACAAAGGAAGGCCAAGAAAAAAGCGGTAGGGTGAAAATCGGATGTCAGGAGCATGGCAGCAGCGCCCATGCCACTCAGCCACAATAGAGATTTAGCGAGTGCTGTGAGCTGACAATGCAATCCAAGGCTTGTGGCCTGCGCCGCACTCGGTTCCTCATCTACTTCCTTCATCGCGGCACACTTATCTCACCGAGAATACTTTCCAGGGCGGCACGCGTGCCGTACAGCCCACCCTCGAAGGCCGGCGCGGCTAATACGCGGTGCGCAATGCATGGCACGAAGAGATTTTTTAGATCATCGGGAGTCACAAAATCACGTTTGTTCAATAGTGCCAGAGCTTGAGCGGCACGGTGCAAACCCAAGGCTGCACGCGTGGACGCGCCGAGGGCTAAATGGGGGTGGGCGCGAGTTGCTTCAATCAGATCGAGGAGGTAATCCAGTAAGTCATCATCGTAGTGGACGCTAGGGACCGCCTCAATCAGTTGCTGCAATTCCTCTGGGCGTATGCACGCTTGGATGGATTTCACAGGATCCTGCAGGCCGCGTTCGCTGAGGACTTCGCGGGTGATTTCTCGGTCTGGATGGCCAATGCGCAGGCGCAGCAAGAAACGGTCTAGCTGGGATTCTGGCAGCGGGTAGGTGCCTTCAAACTCCATGGGGTTTTGCGTGGCTATGACAAAGAAGGGCTGCGGCAAGGCAAAACTCTCGCCATCGACCGAAATCGATGATTCACTCATGGCTTCCAGCAGGGCGGATTGCGTGCGCGGAGAGGTGCGGTTGAGTTCGTCGGCAAGGAGCACATTGTGAAAAACTGGGCCGCGCGCGAAGCGAAAACAGCTTTCCTTGCTATCCCAAATACTGACACCCAATAAATCACTAGGAAGTAAATCGGAAGTGAACTGAATGCGGTGAAAATCTAAACCAACGGCCCGCGCCAGGGCGCGGGCCAATGTTGTTTTGCCCGTACCTGGCACATCCTCAAGCAATACATGGCCGCGGGCCAAAAGGCCTACTAAACAATAGCGAATAGTTTCTTGTTTGCCGCGCACGACCTCGCCGATGCACGCTACTAGCTGTTCAAGCCGTTCAAGCGGCAGGTTGTGAAGATTCGTGGTCATGAATGGTTTTGGCCTTTCCGCTGCTCCAAAAATTCATCCAAACTGCCGTGAAAACTTTCCAGCTGTTTGACGGTATCTGGTGGCAAGACTTCGGCTGTTGGCGGCTGGGTAACGGTTGTTTCAGAAGGACGGTCGGGCGGCGCTTGGTGAGTAGGTCGTTTGCCTAGCCCGAAAGCGCGCCCTAACAATAAAGCTCCACCCACGAAGAAAGCAACCATGAGCAGAAAGAAGGCAATCACCAGACCAAAGCCAAGCAGCAAAAGGCGCAAAAGGATAGCAATCGGACCATTACCGGCAACTGGGCCGGGAAAGGTGGCATGGAACAAGGGGCGTGGCATAGGCACAGCATACTCTTTACGGGCATGCTGTCGTGGTGCTAGGCAAAGCCTCTAGCATGATGAAAGGAAGCTCTGATTGATTCGTACGGCGGCCCAGCGGCCTGAAGATTCTGATCCACCGCTCCACTCGCCCGAATAAATCCGAGTTTCCTAAAGTCCTAGTTTGCGGTATTTTGCCGCTTTTGAATCTTTGTTCTTCCCGGCCGCGGCATTACGCTCTGCTAACCACTCGGCGTAATCGCTGTAGTTGCCATAGAAAAATTCGACGACTCCCTTGCCCTCAAACGCCAGAATGTGCGTGCACACGCGGTCAAGGAAATAGCGGTCGTGAGAAACAATCATCATGCACCCGGCATAGTGCTCAATGGCTTCCTCAAGTACTTGGGTGGTTGGCAAGTCCAAATCGTTGGTTGGCTCATCCAAAATAATCAAATTGCCACCGACGCGTAACATCTTCGCGAGTTGCACGCGGTTGCGTTGACCACCAGAAAGGGTGCCCACTTTTTGTTCTTGGTTGGTACCCTTAAAGTTGAATCGTGAGACGTAGGCACGCGATTGGATTTCGCCAGCGCCGAACGGCAGGAATTCTAAACCGTCAGTGATTTCCTCGAACACCGATTTGTCATCACTCAATTCTGCACGGCGTTGGTCGACGAAGCAAGCTTCAATGGTGGAGCCGTGTTTGATGCTGCCGGAATCAGCCGGCTCCTCGCCGATGATCATTTTCATCAACGTGGTCTTGCCGGTACCGTTTGGCCCAATGATGCCAATGATGGCGCCGGGCGGCATTTCAAAGCTTAAGTTTTTCACCAGGATTTGATCACCATAAGCTTTTTTGACGTTGACTAAATCAATCACTTTGTTGCCGAGGCGTGGCCCTGCCGGAATCAACAAGTCGATGTTTTCAGGGCGTAAGTGTTGCTGTTCTTCGACAAGTTGTTCATAACGTGCCAGTCGCGCCTTACTTTTGTTGCCGCGCGCTTTTGAGTTTTGTTTCACCCACGCGATTTCGGCATGCAAACGCTTCTGGCGCTTGTCCTGCTGCCGGTCACTGAGCAGGATCTCTTTTTCTTTGGCCTCAAGATATTTAGTGTAGTTGCCTTTGTAGGGACGGCAAGTGCCGCGCTCCACTTCGAGCATCCAATCCACCACATTATCCAAGAAATAACGGTCGTGCGTAATCACAATGACTAAACCGGCGTACTCGGCAAGATGATGCTCCAACCATGCAGTCGTATTCGCATCCAAGTGGTTGGTGGGTTCATCCAAAAGCAGGATGTCCGGCGTTTCAATCAAAGTTTTGCACAGCGCAACACGTCGCGCTTCTCCGCCCGACAACACGCCACACAGGCGCCCCATGGGTGGTAAGTCGAGTGCGGCAGCAGATTTTTCTAAAAGGCGGTCGACCTCCCACATATTGTTGGTATCGATTTCGGCCTGCAAGTGGTCAAACTCGGCGGACAACTTCTCTAATTGCGCGCCATCGGCATCACCCATCAGCATGCAGATTTCGTTGTAACGATCGGTCATGGCGTGCACATGTGCGACAGACTGGTCCAAGGCTTCCTTGACCGTCAACTTCGGATCCAGGTGCGGCTCCTGAGAAACATAGCCGATACTACGCTCCTTCATGTGGATCCGAGTGCCCTCGAACTCCTTATCCGCTCCGGCCAAAATTTTCAGTAGGGTGGACTTGCCGGAACCGTTGGCACCAATCACGCCAATCTTTGCACCGGCAAAGAAGGACAGCGTGACATTATTCAGGACCTGGGTCCGATCGTAGAACTTATTCAGTCCAATGACCTGTAGGACGTACTCGTTGGGGTTTTCAGCCATGATGAACCGAGCATTCTATCCGTGAATAAGGCGGATGGAAACGGTGGGTGAAGACTAGTCGAGAGCTTCTTCGGTAGACTCCATTTGCTGCCGAATAGAAGCGGCACTGACGACCGGACCTTCGGCGTTGCTGCCGGGGCAAAAATCCATGACATCTTGACGATAGGTTTCCTCAGAAACCAGCAATTCCTCCCAGAAGGGCCAGGTGCCGCATTGAGTGGGTTTTGCGGCGTGGACCGAACAAACCGTGCCTTCCAGGAAAACACAATGGCCATCCACAAAGCGCAAGCTGCGGTGACCGCTGTCCTCGCTGCGCGTATAGCTACGGTTGAAGCTAGCCAAATTGACCCCAAAATGTTCCGCCAAGCGCGTGCGATCCCGATAACTCACATACACCTTGTCCATTTCGCCATGTGCATGGCAACATTTGCCACACTGGGTGCAGGCAAAGGGAAGGCCGTCGTTCCACCAAACTGTCATGCCTACAGGGTATCCTGGTGGAGATGAGTAATCCCATCGAGATTCACGTCGAGCGAGACAGTATCAAAAGAGTCCTGACCATCGAGGCCGAGTCGGTGTTGATTGGGCGTGGCCGCGATTGCGAGGTGCGTATTGATGATCCACTTGCTTCGCGTCATCACTGTCGCTTGGAGCGCCTCGGGCGGGAGGTCTTCGTGGTGGATTTAGATTCCCGCAACGGCACTTGGATTGGCTCCGCGCAGGTTGATCGCCATACACTTTCCAGCACCGAAGTCATCCGCATCGGCAGCACAACTTTACGCGTTGTGGGGGGGATGGATGGCAGTCTTGCTTCGATCGAGTCCACTCAGACTCAGGAAACACCGCGCGAGCAGGACATGCTGCAAACGATATTGGCCGTGGCGCGCACTTTAGAACAAGAAGACCGGATGGAGCGTTCGGCAGCTTTGTTGGTGGATGCAGCGGTATCGTTGACTCGCGCCGAACGCGGCTTTCTGTTTTTGCTGGAAGACGGGCGTACGACCTTGGCCCTGGCACGTAACTTTGCGCGCGAACCCGTACCCGCGCCGGAGACTAAATTTTCGCGCACCCTGCTGGCCAAAACTTTGCATTGTCGCGATGCCGTGCTGTTGACTGATGCCGCGAGTGACGGTGAGTTTGCGGGGGTAGAGAGTATTTCCGACTTAGGTCTGCGTTCGGTGCTAGCGGTGCCGCTGCGTTACCGCGGCGAAGTGATGGGTTTACTAGCAGTCGACCATCGTCTGACCACCTCAGCCTTCCGGCGCAGCGATATTTCCCTAGTGGGTGGCTTGGCTGGATTGGCGTCAGCCTATTTGGGAGCGAAGCGATTGGATCATTCGCTGCTTAAATTGAAGCGCCATAACAATCGTTTGCAGCGTCAGCTTGGCAAACGCAGTAGTGCTCTTCCGGTAGCGCCCATCGAAACTAGCGCCGGTGCCGGATTTGCAGGTCTGATCGGTACTTCTCCAGCAATGCAGGAGCTGTGCTCTGCCATGGAGCGTATTTTGAACAGTAGCGCCACGGTTGTGATTGAGGGCGAAAGCGGCACTGGCAAAGAACTCGTGGCGCGTGCTTTGCATTATCACAGTCGTTTGGCTGATCGCCCCTTTGTGGTCGAAAACTGTGGGGCTTTGCCGGATACGCTGCTGGAGTCGGAACTATTTGGTCACAGCAAAGGCGCTTTTACTGGCGCTACCCATGATCGTATCGGTCGTTTTGAAGAGGCCGATGGCGGCACCATGTTCTTGGATGAAGTGGGGGAGATGTCGGTAGCGATGCAAGCGCGTTTATTGCGGGTTCTGCAGGAAGGTGAAATCCGTAGAGTTGGAAGCAATGAAATGCGCCGCGTGCAAGTGCGTGTGGTTGCGGCCACAAATGCCGATTTAGCAGCGAAGGTAAAAGCTGGCGAATTCCGCGAAGATCTTTATTACCGTCTTAAGGTCATTGGTTTGCGGGTGCCACCGTTGCGCGAGCGGCGCGAAGACATTGCCTTGCTGTGTGATTATTTTTTGGTCATTGAAGCCGCCGAAAATGGGGTGGAGCCGCGTTCCGTCGGTGATGCTGCCCGCAAGGCGCTTGGGGCTTATCGGTGGCCGGGGAACGTGCGCGAGTTGCGCAACGAGATGCGCCGCTTAGTGTTGCTTGGCGAGGGCGAAGTGCAAGCGCACGAGCTGTCCGCAGCCGTTTTGCGCGCCGATACTGGTGTGCCGCTGGATCTTCGTGATGGCGCTTCTTTGAGCGAACGTGTGAAGGCTATGGAAATCACCGCCATCCTCGCAGCCATCGCAGCGGAGCCAAATAATCGTTCCCAAGCAGCACATTTATTAGGCATCACGCGTTTTTCGCTGTTGCGAAAAATTGAAAAATACGGCATTAAAGTGGAGGAAGAAGCCTGAGCGAGGAAGAAGAAGCAAACGGCCACGAGGCTGAAGGTGCTTACCAACCTAAGTTGCCGGCTGGGCTGCGTTTGATTCGGCAATTAGGACAATCCCCACTGAGCATTGTTCTGTTGGTTGAGGATGCCGAGGGTGAGCGGTTTGCGCTCAAGATTCTGCGTCAGTCGGTGGTACGCGATGAGCGCATCCAAGAACGTTGGCGGCGCGAAGCGAAGTTGCTGGATTCCATTCGCCATCCAAACTTGGTGCGTAGTTATGGTGCCTGTGAAGTGGAAGGACGTCCCGCTTTACTGCTGGAATATATTGCTGGCAAATCTTTGCGTGCGCGCTTGGAGGATGGCCCCCTCGGCTGGGAGCAGGCCGCGCGTTTTGGCATGCAAGTTTCCCGTGCGTTGGAACGTTTACATAAAAACCAAGCCGTCCACCGCGATGTGAAGCCGCATAATATTTTGCTGCACCCGGTGCGTGGTGCAATTCTTGCAGATTTAGGATTAGTGCGCAGCGAGGAAGATCCCACCATGACACGCCATGGTGCAGCCCTCGGTTCTCCTGCCTATATGAGTCCGGAGCAAGCACGGGATCCTAGTGATGTGGATGCGCAAGCAGACATCTATTCACTTGGTGCCACCTTGTTCCATACGATCAGTGGTACCCCGCCCTTCCTTGGGAATGGAGTTGGTGAAGTCATTCATCGTGTGCTGCACGAAGAGCCTGAGCCCTTACCAGATTCTATTCCACCGGCATTTGCCAAGGTCATCGCTACGGCGATGGCGAAAGATCCTCAGCGTCGCTATGCCTTGGCGCGTGATTTTGGCTCCGACTTGGGGCGGGTGCTGCTGGGTTATCCGCCGCGGCTGGTGACCGCGCACCGCCGTCGCCGTCGTCAGCAACTTACAGTTTCTGCGCTGGCATGCGTCGCTATGGTCGGTGCGCTGTCCTGGTGGCAACCGTGGCAATTCTTTGGGTCTGCGGAAGCGCTTCCCACCGATCAAAGCGAAGCCATCGTGAGCGGCGCAGCGGTGAATCCAACGCATAACAGCGATTCTGTCGGGTTGCAGGCAAATGCAGAGGCTGCAGCAACCTTATCCATTTTGGAGTATTTCCGTATTTGGAATGCTGGTTTCGAAAACCGCTTCCAAGCAGCGCTTGCCGCAGGGCAATATCGTGAGGCCTTGTCCGAGGCGGACATGATGTTGCGCGCGCGCGTGCCGGCGGATGCTCCAGTTGGTTTTTTGGAGGCACGGCGTACGCGCGCAAACGGATTCCGCTATGAAGTGGCCGCGGTGGCCGAGCGCGTCGCTGGCCAAGCGATGGACTTACTCGCCGATCAAGCGCGCTACGCCCGTGAAGGTATCCAACGCGGCGAGTTTCTTGCGGACGACTGGCAGGCCAGCGTGGTGGATCTGTGGCGCCGAGCTGGTCTGCATCTGGCCGACATGCCACTTCATCCAGGTTCCGCAGATCCATTTGGTCGCTTGCAAATGATGCACGCTACCCTGGAAAATGAGGCGGCCCAAGCGCGCATTCGTAGCTCTTTGGAAATGGTGCCGGTGGTGCGTCGCTACACCAAGACTTTATTGCGCGCGGGCGAGTACCAGCAGGCTTTGGATCGCTGGCATCGCGTCGATAGTGTGGTTTTCCTTCACTCGGCCGAAGCGCGTGCCGACTTAGCGCGGATTGAAGCTTTGGTGGCTTTGAATCGGAGTTTGCAGCGCCGCTTCCGTGCGGTCGCAGGCGAACAGGTCGAGCTTATTATGTACTTGGGAAGTCCATTGGCAGGCCAGTTATTGCCTGCTCAAGATGGGGAGGGTTATGCCGTTAACTACCTGAATCAAAGTTTGGTGCAAGTAACTTTGGCGGATCTGGATCCGGATTTTGCGGTGACTTGGTTGGACTGTGAAGATGGGCCGTGGGTTGCTGCGCATTTGGCTTGGTGTCAGCGCGACTCTGCTGCAGCCTATGCGCGCCTGCTTGCAATCAGCAAGCTTGCCACACCTCTGGAATGGCAAGTCAATCTCTGGTTGCGGGAGTGGGAAAGAGAAACGTTTCAACCCAGTGGCAGTGATGAAGAGCTGCCAACTGGTGTGACTTCCGGTTCGCCATCGGTCGTGGCTGCAGAACCCCTCTACGCCGATTTGACGCCCTCCCAGCGCTTAGAACGCGCGATTCACGCGCAGCATCCCAAAGCTAAAATTGTCTTCAATGGAGATTCCGTATTTGTCTACTTTGAAGATTTGCAATGGACCAATAATTGGGAAATCAATGTGGGCACGGAAGCCAGCGGCTGGAGCATCAGCGATTGGGAAATTTCGTGGCAATTATCCCGCGAACAAAGCCCGCCGGCCAAACTTGTTGTGCAAGACTCCATTATTTTGTTACACACTAGTCGTCGCAATCCACCGATGATGCACGTTGACGGCAAGCGTTTTCCGAGTTTCGGCATTGCCGCAGGTTTGGGTATTCAACGCTTGCGTTGGCAGGGCGCGGCGCTGGATCTCGATGGGTTGCCAATTTGTGATTGGCAACCCAGCAATGCTCGACGGGCACGATTTACGGTTGAGTGCCCAGACGGTCTGAAAGTGGACCGCTTCAGTTTACGTTTTGTGCCACGCTGATATCGGTGCGTTTTGGTAGCCGCAACGCCAGCATGACGGCCGCTGCGACAAAGATTGCGGCGGCGGCTAGCAATACTTGTTGTGTTCCCAAACCAAGATCTTGCAACCATAGCCGGCTGCCAGTTCCGAGCGAAATGAGGAGGAAATCGAGCATTTGGCCAGTTCCTAGGGTGGCCCCAATCTGTTGCGGCGGCGGCAACTTTTGCATCAAGCTGCGCAACGGAATCAAGTAGAACCCAGAGAAAAAGCTGGCCCCGCCCAAACAGAGAAACAAGCTCATCGGGCGGGGTTCGACGCTGCCGGCAAGGGCAAAACCGCTGGCCATGCCGAGGGCTCCAAGTACCGGCATCCAGCGTGGAATTTCCTGATGCAAGCGCCATCCAGCCACCACGGCACCGGCGGCCATAAAAAGACTCAGGCCGGCTAAGCCTAACGACCAAGTTCCCGCATCTACACAGATTAAAGCCAATCCATCCACACCGACGGCCAGGAATTCATTCCATGCCAATAACATCAGACTGCCACACATCCAAAATATCGAATGCCCCACCAAGGCTGGCAGCAAACCAGGCTGGAGCCTTGCTTCGGCCAAGCCTAGGAACAGACGGCGCACCGGATCAAAGCGAATTTTTTTACCCGGTGCCGCGGCGGGAATGCGTTCCATACGTTGTGCGACGAGCGCACCGATCACCGCCACCGTGGCCATACCGATACCCAACCAACCGAGTAAATCAGGACGTTCGGCGGGGATATGGCCAGCACTGCCGGTGCCGAGCAAAATGCCAAGCAAGACAGACGCCTGAAACAAGCCATTCGCGCGGGGTAGTTCGCGAGCCGAAGCCAACTCCGGTAGAGATCCGTATTTTGCAGGTCCGAGAAAAGCCGATTGCATTCCCATCAAAAATACCACGATTAACAACGCGGTGAAGTTCCCTAAAAACAGAGCCGCAGCAGCCAGCAACATCACCACCGCCTCGGCCCACTTGGTGGCAATCACCATATTGCGTTTCGGAAAGCGGTCGGCACAATCGCCAGCCACAACGGCAAACAATACGAATGGGATTGAAAAAAAAGCCGATGCCAGGGATTGGGACCGAATGCTGCTGCCGAGCCCCACAGCTAACAGCAGCACCGTTTGCTTGAATAAGTTATCGTTAAAAACGGTCAGGAACTGAGTAAACGTAAGCAGACGAAACGACCGAGCATGCTTCATTAGGCTTGGTTTTCTGCGCTGATGCAAGTGGCTGCAAGATCTTTTTGTTCGCGGCTTAACCAGGCTACCCGGTCTAAATCAGCTAATAGATCGCTTTCCGAGGCTCCATGACGCAAACAGGCGCGAATGTGCGAACGCGCTTGCTGCCAACATCCACACGCCGCAAGCGCGACGCTACTGAGCCGTTCGCGTTCCAGTAAGCTGAGGCTAGTGGCACCAAAAGTAGTTCCATAGGCATGCTCGATGACCCACTCTAGAAAAAGTGGATCCACCTGTTGCAAATGCTCCAAGACCGGATTGGTATCCGTGCCATAAACCTCGGCGAACATCTCGCGGCCACTGGCAGGATTAGCCGTGGGGGCCACCAAATCAGCGGCTTGGGCGAAGCCGAATTGATGGCTAATCAAGTTGAGTGCGCGGACGACTTTGGGGAAACCACAAAATAAATGGCAGAGGCGCAAAACATCATGCAGTAAGGCGCGGTTCGAGTTAGGGGAATCGAGTAACTCCCGACTCACCCGCAGCAGGCGCTCGTCATCGCCATGGTGCAGCGCAGCAGCAAGATCAAAGATGGGTGTGAGGCGGGTCATTGGCTTTCTTCCAGATTAGCGGTTTCGGCACTGCGGATGGTGGATAACAGCGGTGTACGCGCTTTAGTGGCATCACCCGCCGCGACCAAGGGGCGCATTTGCGGCGGTGCAAACAAAAGTACGGTAGAGCCCAATTCAAAGTGCCCGAGTTCGTCGCCGATTTCTAAGCGCGGCGCGGGATCAAAGTGACGGAGGGTGCGCATCCATGGCGCTTGACCAAGTGTTTCATCAAACACAAAGCGCATGCCGCCGACATTTAACGCACCCACAAACAGCATAGAAAAAGGCGTGCCGTCGGCGCTGCGGCAATGCAGGAGAATGCGTCGATTGGTGGTCAAGACTCGCATGGAACGGCGCACCAAGCTGGGATCCACTGGCTGCAAATCGCCAGGTTCCACAATGGCAGCTAGAACTTCCATTTGGCAGGGCGCGTGGTAGCGGTGGTAATCACGTGGCGACAAGTAAATTTGCAGGGCTTGGTAACCGAGTAGCCCATCTAAATGTCCACCAGGGACTAACTCGCGAGTGGAATAGGGCGTGCCTTTGATGACCCAACTCCCTTCTGCGCAGACTCGGTCGAGGGTCACCAACTTGCCGTCGGCCGGCGACAGCCAGTAGTTACCCGACGGAATCGGCCTAGAACCCGCTGGCAAGGCCCGCGTAAACAGGCTCAAAAAGTGCGGGTAATCGCGCAGGTCGCCCGGCACACTAGCCGGATCAATCTGCAAGCGCTTCGCCACCAAAGCCCAAATGCGGCGCCGCAAGCCACGCGGAATGGGTAAGCGAGCCACGCGCCCCATGAGGCGTGACAAAGCCAAGCGCGGGATGCCGGGCAAGGTAAACAGTATGCGTGAGTCCACGGAAGGAGTAGCGGCTTTGCCATAGTGTAGGCGCGAGGGGGGGTGTTTATACTTCGCCCACAACCATGGTCGAAGCCCCTCTCCATGCCCTAATCCTCGCCGGTGGTGAGTCCACGCGCTTACGCACCGGTGGCCCCAAGGCTCTGTTGGATTTATGCGGCCGCCCGCTGCTGGAGCATATTTTCGAAGCCACGGCAGGCCTGGCGCTCGCTTCGCGGGTGTTGGTACTCGGACCGCGCCACCGTGAGCCGATTGAAAAGTGGCTACACGGCTCGGCGCACCGTGCTTGGCAAGTGGTGATCCAAGAAGTTGCGCGCGGCACGGGTGACGCCGTCTCTTGCGCGCTCGAAGTCCTGCCGCAACAGGGCCGCTTGTTGATTTTATGTGGAGATACGCCGTTGCTTACGAGCGCCACCTTGCAGCTACTGGTGGATCAAGGCAATGCCATGCTGACTGCCGTGGTGCCGGATCCTTATGGGCTGGGCCGCATCGAGCGGGATGAAGAAGGTGCTTTGCTTGGCATCGTCGAGCAGGCGGATGCGAGTGAGGAGCAGCAAGCGATCAGCGAAATTAACTCCGGTGTGTTTGTGCTGGATATTGCGGCTTTACGCGCCGCGCTCCAAAACGTCACCACCGATAACGCCCAAGGAGAGATCTATCTCACGGATGCTGCGGTGGCAGTCTTGCAAGCTCACACGGGTGCGACGGTGTGCCTAGAAGAAGAGTGGGAGCAGGTCCTTGGGGTGAATGATTTGCATGAATTGGCGCACGTCAACATGCTAAAGCGCGAAGAACTGCTTGGTGAATATTTGGCGGCGGGCGTACAAATTGATGATCCAGCGAATACCTATATCGAATGTGATGTTGCTATCGGACCCGGTACGCGGATCTTGCCGTTTTCTGTGTTGCGCCGCGGCGTGAAAATCGGCAGAGGCTGTGAAGTGGGTCCATTTGCCCATTTGCGCGCTGGAACCGTGCTGGAAGATGGGGCCCAAGTGGGCGATTTCGTGGAAACCAAAAATGCACACTTTGGTGCTGGCGCCAAAGCCAAACACTTGTCCTATCTTGGTGATGTTCAAATTGGAGCTGGCGCCAATATCGGCTGCGGCACCATCACTGCCAATTACGATGGCAAAAACAAGCACCAAACAAAGATTGGCAAGCGCGCTTTTATTGGTTCTGGCTCGGTGTTGATTGCCCCGGTTTGCATTGGTGATGATGCCACAACCGGCGCGGGCTCAGTGGTCACGGCCAACCATGATGTTGCGAATGGTGCTACCGTGATTGGGGTGCCGGCCAAAGTTTTTCCAACCAAGTCCTGAACTTTCTTTCCCTTCCACCAACCGTCCCATGAGCTACCAGGATTCCCGCCTCAAGTTACTTTCAGGAACCAGCCATCCGGAGCTTGCTAACGAAATAGCAAGCTATCTTGATGTGCCGATATCCTCTGCTTTCATTGGACGTTTTCCAGATGGGGAGATTGACATCAAGTTGCATGAAGATATCCGCGGCTCCGATGTTTTTGTCGTGCAGCCCACCGGGCCGCCAGTGAATGAAAACATCATGGAGCTATTGCTGATTGTGGATACTTTACGCCGCGCTTCGGCTGGACGGATTACTGCTGTGATTCCTTACTTCGGTTATGCACGCAAGGATCGCAAAGACGAAGGACGGGTACCGATCTCGGCCAAGGTGGTTGCCAATATGTTGACTGGCGCCGGCGTGAATCGCGTACTCACCATCGATCTGCACGCCCAGCAAATTCAGGGATTTTTTGATATTCCGGTGGATCATTTGTGGGCGCGCGCCGTGTTAGAAGAGCGCATCCGAGATATGCAGCTGGATAATTTGGTGGTCTGTTCGCCTGACGTCGGCGGCGTAAAACTTGCGCGGGCGTGGGCAAAATCGCTGCATGCACCGCTGGTGATTGTGGATAAAAGGCGCACCAGTGGCACCACCGTGGTGATGGAGAACATCATCGGCGAGGTCCAAGGCTGCAACGTGCTCCTCACCGACGACATGATCTCGACTGCAGGCACAATTACCGAAGCCACGCGAATTCTTAAGGAAAAGGGTGCTAAACGCATAATTATTGCCGCTACTCATGCGGTGCTGTGTGGGCCAGCCGTAGAAAGGTTGCAGAATTGTGCCGCCGAAAAGGTGCTGGTTTCTAATACAATAGCCCTCCGCGGGGAGCTACCCGACAACCTTGAAGTGGTTTCGGTAGCACCGCTTTTGGCCCGCGCCGTTACTCGGATTCACCGTGAAGAGTCGGTCAGTGCCCTCTTCGAAGACGATCACCTTACCTGAGCACCGCTCAAGCCCGTAGAAGCAATGGACACCTTTTCCCTTAATACCGAATCCCGTACCGAGTTTGGCGACCGCAAAGCGGAAGCCCTGCGTAGTTCCGGCCGTTACCCGGCAACCCTAGTTGGTGAGGCCAAGCCCACCGTCCAATTCAGTGTCAATGCCATCGAGTTTGATGCCGCCGCGCGCAAAACCGCACGCAGTTTTGAGCTTAGCCTTGATTCTGGGGTCGAAAAAGCTGCCGTCCAAGATGTGCAGTGGGATCGAATGGGTGATCAAATCCTTCAAATCGATTTCATTCGCGATACTTCTGGTGTAGTTGCCGTCGCCCGCGCCACCAAATTTGGCGATAAGGGATACGAAATCGAAGACGACGCTTAGGGAGCGCAGATTTTCATCTGCTGATTGCTGGATTTTGACCGCACCACTATGATTCCCGCAATCGAAGGCAGTGAAGTCCCTCCTTTGGGATGGCGTCTCGTTTTAGGGCTCGGTAACCCCGGGGCAGATTACGCAGGAACCCGTCATAATGTCGGCTTCGATACTCTAGATCTTTGTGCAATTCGGCTTGGGCTCACTTGGCAACGCGAACAAAACGTGCTGTTGGCTGAGATTCCCGAGGCGCGCTGCACTTTGGTCAAACCGCTTACCTACATGAATCGTAGCGGCGTTGCTTTGCGTCAATCTTGGCTCCACTATGAGCTGAGCGACCCCAGCCAGATCTTTGTCATCACCGATGATTTCCACCTGCCTCTTGGCGGCCTGCGTATCCGTGCGGAAGGTTCCCCTGGAGGGCACAACGGCTTGGCTTCCATAGAGGAACAGCTCGGCTGTCAGGAATACCCGCGCCTCCGCATCGGCGTCGGGGAACCGGGCCGCAACTCGGTGGAATTCGTACTCACAACTTTCTCCGCAGCTGAGAAGGATGTTATCGAGGAAACTCTGATGACTTCTTCCTGGATTGTGGAGGACTGGGTGAAGGGAGTCTCATTAGAGGATCTCCAAGCTCAATACAACCGCCGCAAGCCGCAGGCGGGTTCCACTGGGGAATAAGCCTCAGGGGCTAACCGGTAGGACCGGAATGGCAACATGACTGAAAACACACACATTTACCAAGCGATGTTCCTCCTCGATAACGAGGAAGTACGCAAGGGATTCAACGCGTCACGCGATTGGGTCAAAACCACTCTCGAGAAATACGGGATTGAGGTCAAGGTGCTGCGCCTTTGGGGTGAGCGTCAACTGGCTTACCCGATTGGTCGTCGCAAGCGCGCCACCTACCTTCTTGGTTGGCTGCAAGCTTCTGGAGACTCCATCAACGAGGTGAAGCGCGAGCTCTACTTGTTAGGGCCAGTGTTCCGCTGCTTATTCCTGCTGGAAGATGAGATTCCTGCCGATGAACTCGCAACTGGCATCCAAGTGATTGCTGATTCTGAGATCATCATTCCGGAAGATATGGAAGAGCCGGATTTTGAGGAGCCTTACACCGAGCCTGAGGAAGAGCAGCGCGCCACCGACGACAAGCCTGATGCCGAAGAAGATGAAGAGGGCAAAGAAGGCAAAGCCGGGGGCAAAGCCGGGGGCAAAGCCGGGGGCAAAGCAAAACCGGTAGTTTCGGTAGCGAAAACCAAAGTTCCGAAAGCAGCCGCTGCGGATAGCAGCACAGCCGATGAGGTGAACACCGATGGCAACTAAGAACAGTCGCACTTTTGATTTCAAAGACGTTGAGAGTCTTGAAGTCTTCATGACCTCGCATGGCAAGATTCATCCTGCTAAGCGCACTGGCCTGCGTGCCCGTGAGCAGCGTCGTCTCAAGCGTGCCATTAAGTACGCGCGTTTCTTGTCCCTGATTCCTTTCGTATCATGAGCAGCGTCAAAACCAAACTGATTCTGCGCGTAGACCATCCAGTGCTTGGCCACACCGGCGATGTGATTGAGGTCGCGCCGGGGTTCGCACGCAACCACCTAGTTCCGATGGGGCTGGCTTACGACTTTTGTGAAGATGCGGTGCGTCGGATCGAGAAGAACAAGGCCGCAGCGGAACTGGTTCGGGCCGAAATGTTGAAAGACATGGAGGTGCTGTCCAAGCGCATGGCTGCGATCCAGTTAACCTTCGTTGAGAATGTGTCGGCAGCGGGTCATCTTTATGGTGCCGTGACTGCCAAGCGTATTGCGGAGGCCATTGCCGAGCAGGGCTTCACCATCCCTGAAGCACATGTGCGTCTTGCGGAACCCATTCGTGTGGTGGGTGAGTTTGAAGTGCCGATTCACGTCCACTCCGAGATCAGTGCTGCGGTGCGCGTCTGGGTGTTGGCCAAGGAAGAGCCAAAAGCTGAGGTCGCTGTAGCCGAAGAAGGCAAGAGCGATTCTGGCGGGGCTTCTGATACCGACGCCACGGCTTCGGTCGAAGCATAATCACTTTATTTGCAGGCGATTCGGTACATCCTGTACCGGATCGCCTGCGCCTGTATCCTGGCAGGCTCATGTCCGCTTCTGGCATCCCCGAAAAACTGCCTTATGACATCGACACTGAGAAGTGTGTGTTGGGTAGTGTCTTACGCGATCCGCGCTGCTTCGCGGAAGTTGATGCGTTGGTCGGTGCGGAGGATTTCTATATACCTAGGCACCGTGAGCTCTTTTTGCTTATGGAAGGGCTGGAGCGCCGCAACCCCGGGCATTGCGATGCTGTTTCGGTTGCACATGAACAGGATCGTCTGCATCAAGTCGAATCTCTGGGCGGCCCAGCTTATTTGAAAGAACTGATGGCCACCGTGCCGTCGATTGCCTTCCTTGAAAATCATATTCGCATTGTTCGTGACCTAGCTCTGCGCCGTGGATTGATTGCGGCCGCGGACACCATTCAACGCAGCGTCTACGACGAAACGGTGGATGACGTCAACGAGTTAGTCTCGGCGGCCGAAAAAACGGTTTTTGAAGTCGGAGATCGTTTGGTCGGCAAAGACATGATCAGCGCCCGCGAGTTAGTGGATCGCAATCTCGACCGGCTGATGAACGCGAATGGCGAACCGCAAGGTTTGGTGACCGGCTATATGGAGCTGGATGAGAAGCAGGGCTTTCGTTCCGGCGATTTAGTGGTGCTTGCAGCCCGCCCTGGGATGGGGAAAACGGCCTTTGCATTGAACATTCTCGAGCGCGTTGCCATTAAGGAGAAGAAGGCTGTCTTGATGTTTTCCTTAGAAATGCCGAGCGATCAATTGATGACGCGCTTGTTGTCCTCGCACGCGCGTATTTCACATCACAATCTGCGCCAAGGAAAGCTGACTCCTGAAGACCGCAGGCGCCTTACGGTTGCGGGTGGCGCTTTCCGCAATGCACGCGTATTTGTTGATGATAGCTCGCAGCCTAGCTTGGCGCAGATCCGGGCTAAGGCGCGGCGTCTGAATCGCGATGGGGCTTTAGATCTCATCATCATTGACTACTTGCAGTTGCTTGGCGCGAAGGCGGAAAGTCGACAGAACGAAATTTCGTTGATTTCGAGAACCCTGAAGTCCATTGCTAGGGATATGAAAGTTCCGGTGTTGGCTTTGGCGCAACTAAACCGTAAAGCCGAAGAACGCTCCGATCATAAACCGATGCTTTCGGACCTCCGTGAATCGGGTGCGATTGAGCAAGATGCTGATATGGTGATGCTGTTGATGCGTGAAGATTATTACGAAGAAACAGACGACAACCGCGACAAGGCCAACATTACCATTGCCAAAAATCGCCACGGTTCCACCGGCGACTTCCCATTACGCTTCACCAAGAAGTACATGCGATTCGAGAACTTCATCCAAGAGTCGGCTGGCATGCCTATGCCTTCCGCTCCCGCATTTGATTGATGTTACGGTTCCTTCTACCACTACTTACTCTGTTGGTCGCATCGATTGCGCCGCAATCGATGGCCTCTGCAGCAAGCGCACCTTGGCTGCAGCAAGACTCTACGCCCCTTGTTGAAGCTATTCGCGTAGAAGGCGGCGGTGAGCAAACCGCAGCTATCCGCGGCGCGATTACCCAGAGCGTTGGCGGGGAGCTTGATAATCTTGCCGTGCAGCGCAGCCAGGAGTGGTTGTGGAAATACATGCGCGTTCGCGTCGATCAAGTCACTTACGAGGAGGGGGCCTCTGCAGACTCCATCATTTTAGTTTTCCATGTCACCACGGTGCGCACTTGGCGGCGCGTGGTTTTTAAGGGCTTCGAAGAGTTTGAGCGCAACGAACTCGAGTTGTGGGCAGGTCTTTACGGCCAAGCTCTAGACAGCAACTCGGTGGATGTCGTGGGTGAGCGTTTGATAAGCCGTTATCAGGAAGAGGGATTTGCACACGTAGCGATTAGCCGTGACGAGGGCGCCAGCGATGAAATTATTTTCCAAATCAATGAGGGCCCTAAAGTCACCGTTGAGGACGTGCGCTTTGAGGGCAACAAAGCTATTAAGGGCGGCACTTGGATCACTCCAGGTCTCGACCTTTACGAAACCCTAAAGAACACTACCGGTGGCTGGTTGTCTGGCAAGGCATTCAGTCCAGCGCGCATCTCTGAAGATGTCAACGCGTTAATCCAGTTGTATCGTGACTACGGTTATCTCGATGTCGCCATCACCTCTGCCGTGGAATTTTATGGCAGTGAGTTGTCCAATGCGCGGATCACTTACACCATTGTGGAAGGCCCCTTGTACCACGTACGCAGCGTGGATATCCGTTCCGTTGCGGGTGAAGAGCTGCGCTTTAGTCAAGAGGAACTGCATGCATTGTTGCAGTTGCAGGAAGGCGCCCCTTATGAATTAGCTCTTATCACCCAAGATCGTCTGGCCTTGCAGCGCCATTACGGGGGCTTGGGCTATCCTTCCTTAGCACGCGTGCACTTGCGTAACGTGCGTTCGGGAGTTGAGTTTCTGTCTGTTGGCGGGAGTAACGGCGCTGCTCCAGATGCTTTTGTCGACAGCAGTGAGCCACTCGTGGATTTGGTTTTTGTGATTCAAGAAGGGCATCCGCGGCGTTTGCGTGATGTCATCATTAAGGGCAATGTGCGCACTCAAGACCGCGTGATTCGCCGCGAAATTACCGGCGAGCCAGGCGACTTAGTCAACGAAGATGAAGCCTCGCGATCGTTGCGCCGTTTGATTGGCCTTGGTTACTTCCGTGATGAAAATCGTCAGCCATTTGTCAATTGGTATCTGCAAGATTTTGGTAATTCCGAGTTGGTTGATTTAGTTTTCGAAGTGAAAGATGTTGGTTCTAATAACCAGTTGCGTTTTGGCGGTTCGTGGAACTCCGACAACGGCCCGGCACTGCTGATCGATTTAACCAAAACCAACTTCGACATCATGGATACGCCGTCTTCCTTCGGCAATACTTTGGCGGAAATTTGGAATGGCCGGGCCTTCACCGGCGCTGGGCAGTCGCTTAACATCGCTTTACGCCCGGGCACCATCTACAGTTCGTACGCGATTTCGTTCACCGAACCAGACTTGCTTGCGGAACACATTAGTCGCCTTAGTTTGAACGTTTCGGCGCGTAAAAATTTGCGCTTGTTCCCCACGCACGATGAAGAGCGTAGCCAACTGGGCTTCACACTCGGTAGGCGCTTTGGGCGAAACTTCACGGTGTTTGCCGGCCCCGAGGTGCAGAAAGTGAACCTGAGTGATATTGATCCAGGTGCGCCACTCGATCTTACTGCCTATGCAGGTGATAACGCTTTAAACACTTTCACCGTGGGCGCGCGCTACTCCACGGTAGAAGATCCGTTCTCGCCAGTGGATGGCGGCAACTACTCGGTTAGCCTCGCGCAGAGTGGCCAATTTATGGGTGGGGATTGGGATTTCCTCAAGGCTGGGGTGCGTGCGGCTCATTATTTGCCCGTGTATCAAGATTCGCTCGGCCGCCACTATGTGTTCGCGGTTAGCGCTCAGGCACATAAAGCATGGACTCAAGATGGCCTCAGCGCTTTACCTTACCCGGAGAAGTTTTATCTAGGTGGCCAGAATAGCGTGCGCGGTTTTAACTTCCGCGGGGTGGGCGAAGATGCCGATGGCTTTGGTGTCGGTGGCGACGTTGCTTGGAACGGTAGCGTGGAGTTACGCATGCCGATGATTTCCACGCGTCAACGCGGCATGGTGGAGGAATTTGAAATGGCACGCTGGGGCCTTTTCGTCGATGCCGGCTCGTTTGGAAGTAACTTCGGCAATCTAGAACCCACCCGCGTGGCGGCCGGTGTTGCTATTCGCGTGCGTTTCCCTGCTCTTCCTACTGCTCCACTCTCATTGGAGTTCGGCTGGCCGATTCAGAGCGAGCCTGGCGACGACACCCGCGTGTTCGCCTTTACCATTGGCAACTTCTAAGTCATGAAAACAAAATCACTGCTTCTGATACTCCTGCTGGCATTGTGCAGTACCCTGGTGGCCGATCGTTTCGCAGCGGAACCCAAGGAGGTTGTGCGTTACATCGATGTGCAAACTGTGATTGAAGGTTGGACAGGTCTGCAAGCTCAAAGCGACACCCTGCATGCGGCAACCACTGTGCAACAGAAAGTTTTGCAGGCCGATTTTAATGCTTACCAGGCGGCCAAAGCTGATTTGGACCAATTAAGCCCGGACAGCGAAGAATACTTGGATGCGTCGTTCAAGCTGAGTATGGTTGAGAAAACTCTCGAAGAACGCGCTAAATTTATGCAGAGTAAGTTCAGCAAACAGAGCACTCGGCTACTGGAAAATGGCGTGCGCACGATTCATCAAGTCTGCGCCGAGTTTGGTGCTCGGGAAGGTTTTAGTGCTATTCTGATGGCGCCTCCGGCGATGCCAGGCCCCAGTGTTTCCCTGGCCGATTCGGTCATGGATCTGCAAGGCCGTTGGGTCATCTGGAGCAACAAAACTTTCGACGTCTCGCCGCAGATCATCGAAATTCTTAACAGCCGCGACTTGTAAATCGGATCCCTCATGTCACGTAAAGAACGTACCCTGAAACGCGCAGTGCATTTGGAAGGAGTTTCCCTCCATTCCGGCGCTAGGGTCGAGGTGCGTGTCGAGCCAGCTCCTGCTGGAACAGGTATTGTTTTCCAACGCGCGGATTTGTTGGACAGCCCTGATATTCCAGCTTTGGCTGGAAATCTTTCCATGTCGCAACGGCGAACCGTTTTGCGCGAAGGTGCGGCGGATGTCGGCATGGTGGAACACTTATTGTCGGCTTGTCATGGTTTGCAAGTGGATAATCTCATCGTGCGCGTCAGTGGTAGTGAACTACCTGGCACCGATGGCTCCGCTGCTCCGTATGTAGAGCTGCTGCGTTCCGGTGGCATCATGGAACAAAAACGTGGGCGTAAGGTGTTGCGCGTTTTTAATCCGCATGTGCTCCGCGATGGGGAGGCAGAATTGGTGGTGCTGCCACCGTCTGGAGATGGCTTGCGGGTACGCTATTTGCCGGAATATCCAGATGGCGTCGATGCCAAGCCCGTCGTTTTTGATACGTCTCTTGATGACTACGCCAAAGACATTGCCGTGGCTCGCACCTTTGTGCGGGCGGAAGAAATCGAAAAACTGTTGGAAGCCGGTTTGGGCAAAGGTGCAAATGCCGATAACACCCTGGTGTTAGGCGGGGAAGAAGCACCTGAAATGCGGATTGATACCGAACCTACGCGGCACAAAATTCTTGATTTGCTCGGCGATCTGGCCTTGGTCGGCGCTGATTTGCACGCCGACATCATCGCTGTAAAGAGTGGTCATGGACTGAATCAAGGCATGGCCAAGTATCTGCGTGGATTGCTAGAAGACTTTGAGGTGGAAGAGGATATCAACGAAGAGGGCTACGGCATTACCGATGTGATGCGCTTGTTGCCGCACCGTTATCCCTTCTTACTCATCGACCGCGTGATTAAGGTCGAAGGCTGGCGTCGCGCGGTTGGTTTGAAAAATGTCACAATCAACGAGCCGTTTTTTGTTGGGCACTTTCCGGAACAACCGCTGATGCCCGGCGTTCTGCAATTGGAGGCACTCGCGCAATTGTGCGGATTCCTTTTGCAACGTAAAATGGAGCACACCGGCAAGCTGGTGGTGCTCGCCTCAATTGATAAAGTGCGCTTCCGCGGTGGTGTGGTCCCTGGCGATCAACTGCGGCTGGAAGTGGAAACTTTGCGCATGAGCCGCAACCGTGCCACCATGAAAGCGCACGGCAAGGTTGGGCGACGCATTGTCTCCGAAGCAATCCTCTCTTTTGCCATGGTGGCTGCATCATGACCTCCATTCACGAAACATCTTTTGTTGCTCCCGGTGCCGAGTTAGACCCCGACGTCATTGTTGGGCCGTTCTGTTACATCGGTAGCCGCGTGCGTATCGCTTCTGGGACACGTTTGGGTCCGCACGTTACCGTGCAAGCGCGTACTACCATCGGCCGCGATAACCACTTTGTAGGCCAGTGCGCGATTGGCGGGTTGCCACAAGATCTCAAGTATGCCGGTGAAGAATCGGCGCTGGTTATCGGCGACGGCAACGTAATCCGTGAGTTTGTTACCGTCAATATTGGCACTGCAGCAGGTTCGTGGGTCACATCGATTGGCGACCGCAACTTGATCATGGCTTGCGCCCACGTCGCTCACGACTGCGTGATTGAAGATGATGTCATCATTGGTAACAATGTTTTGCTGGCTGGGCACGTGCGGATTGAAAGCCACGCGATTGTTTCCGGCGGAGTTGCGGTCAACCATTTCGTCACTATTGGTACCTTAGCGATGGTTGGTGGCATGGCGCGGATTGTGAAAGATGTGCCGCCCTACATGATTTCCGAGGGGGCACCCGCACGTCCACGCGGCGTCAACGTGGTTGGTTTACGCCGCCGCGAAAAAGGCATCGAGGTGGTTACCCAATTACGTGATGCCTTCCGCCGCCTTATTGCGGATGAAGCGCCAACCTCGTTGGCGATTCAAGAAATGGAAGTCGAGAAGGATTTGCTGCCGGAAACGCGGCGTTTGATTTCCTTCTTGCGTGACATGGAACGTGGTTTTCAAGGTCGTTACCGGGAATCCTTGCGCCGCTCGTCGGGAGACGTGCGCGCCTAGTTGGGTGAAGGCTAACAAGGTGTTGCGCGCGGCGGTGATTGGCGTTGGCCATCTGGGGCGTCATCATGCGCGTATTTTGGCGGCCATGGATGGCGTGAAGCTGGTGGCCGTGGTCGATAGCAACCGCGAGCAGGGGGAAAGTATTGCTGCCAAGTACAGTTGTGCTTGGCGCGCCGATTTGGATGGCTTGGAGCAAGAGCTTGATTTGGCGGTGATTGCGGTACCTACGGTACTGCATCAAAGCTGTGCCGCTCCGCTGTTGCGCGCCGGCGTGGCTTGTCTAATCGAAAAGCCCATGGCGCATAATCCGCAGGCCTGCAAGGCCATCATCGCCGATGCACAAGCTGGTGGTGCTTTGTTGGGGGTCGGGCATGTGGAGCGCTTTAACCCCGCAGTGCGGCGCGCCATGGAGCTTGGCATTAAGCCGCGTTTTATTGAAGCGCATCGCTTAGCTCCCTATAGTTTCCGCAGTACCGATGTGGGAGTGGTGTTGGATTTAATGATCCATGACATTGATTTGGCGCTGGCCTGGACCGGTGCGGAAGTGGTCAGCGTTGATGCTGTGGGCGGTGCAACCTTATCTCCCAGTGAAGACATCGTGTCGGCGCGTTTACGCTTCAGTAACGGCACGGTTGCGAACCTCACCGCATCGCGCTTGAGCTTGAAGCCGATGCGCCGCTTCCGCGTGTTTGGTCCCGATTCGTATTTGTCGGTAGATAGTCAAGAGCGTTACGCTCTCGCCGTGCAGAAGTCCTCCACCTTTTCGCCAGCGGCAGTGGCCGCGGCCGCCGCTTCGGGTAACCCCATGGAAGGTTTTCGTAGTCTGCTGGATGTGGAAGAGCTGGAACTCAATGATGAAGAACCATTGAGCGCCGAACTGGAAGCCTTTGTTGCTGCCGTAAGAGGGGAGCGTGAAATGGTAGTTTCCGGGCAAGCGGGCTGTCGCGCAGTAGAAGTCGCGTTTCGGATTATGGCCGAACTGGAACATTGCGGCTGGCAAGATCAAGATCCTGATTTGTCATGAAACCTTCGCCGAGTGCCTTACGCGACTACTTATTGCAGCCGCAAGAGTCCGTATTACCTCTTTTAGCCGAACAAGTTTTTGGTCGACGCGCGCCCCTTGCTGTGGAGGTTGGCTTTGGTGGGGGCGAGTACTTGGATTGGTGGGCCGGGCAAAATCCTGATTGGGATTTCATCGGCATAGAACTGCCGCCGGATTGTATTTTGCGGGCAGCGCGTCGCCTGGAACAAGCGGGGCGTAAAAATGTGCGCTTAGTCAATGGTGACGCGCGCTATTTACTGCGTGAACTTTTTGGCGCCGGCTCTTTGCAGCATGTGCTGATGCAGTTCCCCATGCCTTGGCCGAAGGGAAAACACGCCAAGCACCGCGTTTCTAGCCCTATCTTTGCAGCCACCTTGGCAGATGTGTTGAAGCCGGGATGCTGTTTTGAGTTGGTCACCGATCAAGATTGGTATGCACAGGAGGCCGAGACCTTGCTCAGCGCCAATCCTGCCTTGCAGGTTTTATCGCTTAAGGAAAACCCCAAACGCCCTTTTCGTACACGCTATGAAAGCAAGTGGTTGCAGGAGGGGCGCCAAATCTATCGCCTCCTGGTTACTGTGAAAACGTCTATCCCCGCACCGCGCACACTCGGAATTCAAGCCATGGAAACGCTGCACCTGAAACTCACTCCAACCCCAGCCGCCATCGAAGCTCTGCGCGGACAACGCTTTCAGCAGGGCAACTGCGTAGCCGAGGTGAAAGAGGTACTTCGCGCCCAAGATGGGTGGTTAGTACGCTTGTTAGCCGCTGACGACACTTTTTCTCAGCTTTTCCATGCGCGTATTGTGCTCAAGAGGGATGAGCGTTGCTTATTGCGCGTGGATGAAGTGCCGCGGCCGTACTACACCGCTGCCGTGCGATTTGCTCTGGCAAGCTTGGGTGCCGTACTGCAAGAGTCAATCTAAGTAACACATGCTTATTCGTTGAGGACTTCTTCTCCGCGAAGGAAGAATTCCTCTAAGAAAGTAGGAAGGGATTACCGCAGCTGGCGCACAATCAGGTGAATCAAGAAGTCGGCAGTGTTTTGTGTGTCAGCACCTTCATAGGTGGTGTACAGGCATTGATTAATACCACCCCCCCCATTGGGCACTTCCAACAGCGCGGCAGAAGGGCGCAAAGGATAGGCCACTGCAGTAGGCATTTGGATCATTTGCTGTGGCACCGAGGTTGCCACGATCAAGGCATTAAAAGAATGGTACTCACGCGTGGCTAAGGTGAGGCGGGTTGAGTTTGCACCACAAACACTCGTCGGCAGCTTATCTTCAAAAATATTACTATTCGCCCAATAAAGGTTTTTGATCGAAGCGGTGCTGCCCTGATAATTAATTTCGCGGGTTAGGATTTTGTCAGCGCTGTACCAAATCTCGTCATGTCCCCAGGCTAGAGTGACGACATTCTTCGAATCAAAGCGGCTCGAAGAAAGGTTTGGTCGGCGTTGCGCCCGCGCAGAATTACGGGTGAAATAATTTGCATTGATTTCAGTCAACGGTGCAGCGGATAGAAAACTGGAGAAACGCCGGACCACAATCCTTCCGAGATTGGGACCACTAATTCCAGCATGTCCGTCATGCCAAAATTCTTCATAAGCCAAGACCAAGTTAGAGTAATCATCGAGAACTATATCGGGCAAAACCTGACCACCCACAGGGGCATGGCGACCAGGGTTGTCGAATGGAATGCCACTTATTAGAGCTATTGGTGCAGAGGCAAAATTCGGATCAGAGGGGTTTAAACTCAAATCAACGTGCACAAAACGCAAATCATAATCCCGCCAGGTGTCGTTGCTAAGGGGATCGATGACGCGGTTGGTTTGGTGAGCGTATACCGCAGCAATTGTGCCATCTTCTAAGTCCAGTAAATCCACCATGCCGCCACTGTCCGTGGCATCGAAACTTGGATCAATGATGAAGCCCACACCAGGTTGTGGCGCAATAACCTGGGGTGCAAACAGGAGAACACCAGCGCTATCGCGCATCACAATTTGACACATTTCGATGCGCGCAGGGTTGACATGGCTTATGTCCTGGCGGGTCCACGAAACGGCAAAACTTCCGTCAGGGAGAGAAACGACATCTGGCTTGATGCAGCTATCATCGCCAATGAGGCCCAGGCTTTGGTTTCCCAGAGCGAAGTGCCAATTGGCACCCGTTTCAAACTGATTGCTACCTATGGAAGCAATGGCCATTCCTTCGACCATATGACGCCCAGAGGCGAAAGCACAATGATAAGCAACAAAGCTATCGCCATAGGAGTTCACAGCTACGGTGGCGTGGTCGGCGCCGCGCGTGCCGTAAGTGGGTAAGGTTACATCCTGCCCATAGCTAAAAGTCTGCTGAGCGGTTGCAGGGCAAGCTAGGAGTAGAAGCGAGAAAAACACAACGGGGGGGGTAAGCTGCATGGATGTCCGAAGGAATGTTCAAGATTACCAGCAATTTGGAGGGGAAGTGGCAATTCTTACAGAACAGATTTAATATCTTCGGTTACGTGTTTTAGCACTCCGCGGTCGGCATGGTCAACAAGGTTCCAGGAAAACACCGGATGGGCGCAGGCGTTTCTGCGGAAACCCATGAAAACACAGTAGTTCCGTTACTTGAGGTCGCTGCATCTGGAGCCGGTATTCCGGCGGCGCTGCACCTCGGTGCCGAGCTCGACGCCGGCGGTTACTTTGAAAAAGGGCTGGTAGCACAGTGGCAAATGATTCACGAGTTGCTGTGGCAGCGTCTCCAGGGACGCCATGATGCCGCCCAAATCATCCGGCAACTGGCAGCCTACCCGGAAGCCAAAATTCGCTTTTATACACCGGGATTGTGGGCTCGTTGGGGTGAGAATCAGCCAGAATCGGCTTTGGCGGCACTTTTACCCTTGGCAGCCGACGCGGATTTCCGCGTTTTGGAATCCAGTCAAGCCTTTGGATTGCGGCCCTTCGCAGAAGCACTAGGCCCGGAAATTTTGCCACTGTTGGAAACTTGGTTCGGCCACCCGGATGCACGCGTGCGGCGCGCCGCGGTGACCGCGGTCCGGCCACGGGGATTTTGGGTCAAAAACTTGGAATGGGCGGTCTGGAACCCTGGTTTGTTGGTGCCCATGTTGCATCGTTTTCGCGACGAATCCGATCGTTTCCCAGCCAATGCGGTTGCCAATTGTTGCAACGACATGAGCCGACGTCAACCGTTGTTGGCCTTGAGCTTGTTGGGGCGTTGGTTACAAGAAGGCCATGGTCCGCAGCGGGAACATATGGCGCGCAAAGGCTTGCGCAGTCTGCTGAAGGCCGGAGATCCGCGGGTGCTGGAAATGTTTGGCTTTGGCAAGGTGGACCTAGAGGTTGCGGCTTTGTTGCGGCAGGGAACTATCGTGGCGCCCAATACCAACCTGTGTTTCGAGTTGAGCGTGCAGAATTCTGGGGTGGCCTGCAAGGTTGAGCTGGTTTTTGAAATTGAGACTACCGGGCGGATTGAGGGGCGGCCACGCCGCAAGCGTTATCAAGGCGGCAGTTATGCATTCGATGCTGGTCAGCAGCGCGAGATTTTAGTGCGCGAACGGATTTTCGATCGCAAAGCCGCGCTGTTAATCGCCGGTGCGGCGGCAGCTAAATTTTATTTTAACGGCGAAGTTGCGGCGCGGGTCGATTTCGCGATCGCGCGCACTTAGGGAAGCTTTGATATTTTCTGAGCGGGGTGCCAGTGGTGGAAACCCCCAGCCACACTCACCCGAATCCATCAGAGCTCTCCGCGAGGAAATCAGCGTAGCCTCAAGGGTGCCAAGGGTGATCATTCACCAGCAGCAAATGCAAACAGGAAGCCACCAAAGCGAGCACCGCGAGGAGCAAGCCAGGGATTGTTTGGGAGCGTTCTTCCTGTGCTCCTAAACAAATGGTGCCACAAATAAGAAAAAGCAGAAAGTTCAACGGTATGTCGAAAGACGCAACCACCGCAGCCAAACTCGGAACATAGCCTAAGCCTGCAACCAAAACCCCGCTTCCACCGCAGGCGAGCGTGTACAGCGCCGGGTGAATCCGCGCGATGACTTCGCCGTCTGGCGTGTCTTCGGAAGGCTGATGGTCGGGGGTGGGCATGCTGTGGTTCAAATTAGGCGTGCGCTGGTTCAGGCTCAAGCAGGGGATCGCAAAGGCCACTCAGGATAGTGCTTCCAGAGCCTGGCGAACGCGTGGCATAGCCTCGAGGATGTCCTTCAGACTTACCGCCCCGACGCTGGCACGGAACCAGCCATTCTCATCTTTTTCTTCTACCCCAAAGGCACTAAATGGCACCAGCGCGAAGGCGGCCGCTTGGAGTAGGTAAGCACGGATGTCTTCATTATTGCGTAAAACAGCACCGCTCGGCGTGCGTTTCCCAACTAAGCGAAACTGTACCGATGCATAAATGGCGCCTTGTGGTTCAATCGAATCCACCGCCAATCCGGAATCGTGGCAAGCCTGCAAGCCCTGGTGCAAAGCATCTAAACGGCAGCGCACTTGGCCAATCATGGCATCGTGCCATACTTGTAAGTTCTCAGTATCGCGTAACCATTTGGCAGTGGCGACTTGCACTGGGCGGGGAGCCCAAGCGCCGACGTGGGTGCCGAGCGCCACGACTTTGCGCACAATGGCAGGTGGTCCCACAATCCAACCACAGCGCAAGCCGGTGGCGGAAAATCCCTTGGAGATGCCGTCGGCGTGCAGCACATAAGGAGCACATTCGGGCACCAGTTGCACCGGTGAGAAATGCTCATAACCAGGGAATGTGAGCAGTGAGTAAATCTGGTCGAAGAGCAAGTACAGCGGTTTTTCACCAGCGGCTTTGCGGCGTTCATTTTCGGCCACCAAATAGTGGCCGAATTTGGCAACTTCTTCGCGCGCCATCACGCCGCCGGAAGGATTTTGCGGAGTGTTGAGCACAATCAAACGGGCATCTGTGCAATGCGGCGCCAGTAATTCTACGCTCGGCTGAAACGCGGCGTCTTGATGCGCCAACACGCCATGAATACGTGCCTGGCAAGTATCACGGTAATTATGATTGTTCCAGGAAGGCACCGGAAACACCACCAGCTCACCCGGATTCACCAGCAAGCGGTAAGTGGAGTACAAAGACGGCCGCCCACCAGAAACAATGGCAATGCCATCAATCGGGTAATCCAAACCTTGGGTGCGCTTCAAGTGTTCCTGGACGGCCAGGCGTAAATCCATTTCCCCTGCGGCATGGGGATAGTTCGTACAACCAGCGTTGATGGCTTCCACCAAGTACTCGCGGAATTTCTCCGCAATGGGGAACTGCGCGGGGGAGAAATCACCCACGGTCATATCCGCCACTTTCACGCCATTTTCTCTGAGCGCGCGAATCTCATTCGCTATGAGCAAAATCGAGGAGCCGACCATCGAGTTCGCCATATCCGACAAGCCGCGGGTGGCCGCTTCTTGGCCACAGTCTGGGGGGATTTTGATCATGTCCTGTAGGTATTCCACCACACCCTAGTTTACCGCAGCGGCGGGTAAAGGCGTTGTTGAGACACGGCGAAAACAAGGCCACTGGCCAGACATTCAGCGCTTGCTAGGGACGCAAGCGGGGGGCGCTGGTATCCTTTGCTTGTGAACACAACCTTGTTCGTTTTGAATCTTGCCGCTACTGTGGCCTTGCTAGTTGTGACTTTGATCACTGGGAAGCGGGGGCTAAAACTCTTGCATATCCGCATCGCCCTCACAACGGTAGTGGTACTCCTCTTGGCAGTCGTCCAGGCTGATATGTACGGCCACGGATTTACTTTCGAAGATCTTGAACTCAAAGTGCATTTGATATTCGCATTTGCTACTTTGTTCGCAGTGTTACCGGTGATTTATAGCGGCTACCGCTTGCGCCGTGAAAGCCGTTGGCGCCACACCCACGCGCGCTTTGTCACTCTGTTTGTCTGTCTCACTGTGGCCGCAGTTTTGACGGCTGGTTATATGTTTCTACACGCTGTCCCAGTAGAAGCTGTGGTTTAAATTAGTCATTGTTGGCGCGGGTTGCGCAACTTCTAGACTTGAAGAGATTCGCGCAACAACGAGATAGGATGGATCACCTTCATGTTGGCATGGCGGTCGCGCAGTTTGGATTCCAACTGTAGCGCACAGCCGGGGTTGCCACTAATCACTTGCGTGGCGCCGCTGTGATGTAAGAATTTTGCTTTGCGTGCGCCAATGGCATCGGTGAGCTCTGGTTCGCGCAGAAAAGCGGCGCCACCAGCACCACAGCACATTTCCGATTCTTCACTCTCTAAGAGCTCTATCCCCGGAATAGAGAGTATAGCAGCGCGCATTTCAGGAGCATCGCCCAGGACGTTTTGACGATGGCATGGGGTCGCGTAGACCACCTTACGCCGCACCGGCTTGAGCTGATTGCGTAGACCAACGCGCGCCAAGAATATCAGCGGATCCAACGCGCTCGCGTTGCCATCCAACTCGTTTAAAAAAGCGGCACAACCAGCAGCGGGAACCACGATGGCATCAAAGCCCTGCAGTTGTTGCAGAGTTTGATGGCCGCTCTTACAACCAGATTCAAGCTCTGCATCATGTGCGGCTGCTGCGCCACAACAGCTTGGTTGTTGTGGGCAAACAACTTGGAACCCTTCGGCTGTCAGGGTGGCAATGCTGTCTTGAATGTTGGCGCCAAAAAATTCTGCCTCTACGCAACCTAGATGCAGTGCAACTACGCCACGCTGTTCCCCTAGTGCCGGAAACACGGTGCCAGCGGGAGGGCGGAAGAAAATCGGTTTTTGTGGCACCATGGCGATGGCGCGGCGCAATTTTTTGTGCGGCAAAATTTGCGCCAGACGCAGCAAACCGCAGCGTCGCGCCAAGCGCAGGGCCTTGCCGACGTATTTCATTCTAGGGCTAGAATTTAACCAACGACTTAGTCCGCTCGAAGGCGTTGCGTGTAATTCCATATGCTGGTGGAGGATGTCACTGTATGGCACCTTGGAAGGGCAGGCGGGCTCGCACGCGCGGCATAATACGCAGCGATTGAGCGCTGGGAGGGCGTCGGCAGGCGCCAGGCGCTGTTCGGCTACCGCGCGCATCAGCATGAGGCGTCCACGCGGGGAGTCGGTTTCAGCCGCTGTTTCCGTGTAGGTGGGACAACTTTGCAAACATAAACCACAGTGCATGCACTCGAGTAATCCGGGCAAAGCATCAAGGCCAGTTTTCATGGACGCCTCCCAAAATGCGGTGCGCCCGGCGCACATGCTTCCGCGGTAACTTCCAGCCAATGCGAAGCGGGTGGCACCAGCGTTGTCATGTGTTCGAGGTAGAGTAGACGTTGCTGTTCGCCTTCCCCGGCATCCAAAGGAGTGAGCGCAGCATGTTGCGGTGCGAAGTTGGCGAACACCACAATGGAATGAGCAGCGGTTGCGGCCGGGAACACCAAGCGCGCCGGCGCAAGCTGTGTTTGGATTTGGAGCCACTCCTGCGTTTCCACTTGAAACCACAAAAGTTCTCGCGGTGCTGGTCGTAAACGCAAAATCAAACTGGTATTGATTGCGAGTTGCCCGCGTGATCCCAACAGCAAGCGGGTGACGTCGTAACCCGCCACGGATTTGACCACCCGCGCACCACTGCGCACGCTGCAGCCATCGGCGAGGATCCAGGAAGCGCCAAGGACAAAATCTCGGGTAGGCCCACAACTTGGGCTCAATAGCGATGCTTCTGCGGCCATAAACAAACCACCCAAAGTGCCGCTATTGGGATTACGGCACATGACCGCCAATTCCAAACCAGTGCCCTCCAAATGCGAAATAAGAGCTGCGGGCGACATTCCAGCCTGCACTTCGCAGGTTTGGTCGGCGACATCCAGCCACAACATTTTTTGGCATTCGGCCAGTGACAGCCAACAGTCCACTGTGGCTTGCGGTAGAACTCGGGCTTGACGGCTGCGTTGCCCGCACGGCAAAACCGAGTGGCCGGCAGCATGCGCTTCGTGCAGCAAACTGCCAACATGGGCGGCGTCGCGAGCAAACACGGTGTGCGTTTGGCTGCCGGTCTCAACCATTTTGAATCCTGCCGTGGCGGTGGAAGGCTTCCGCGCAGCCTTTGCCCAGCGGTAGGCCGCGACCCGGGTTCATCAAATCTTGAGGATTAAACACGCGCCGTAAGCGTTCCATCAAGGCAATCTCAGCCGCGCCGAATTGTTCGGCAAGCAGATGTTGCTTCTCCAAACCGATGCCGTGTTCGCCGCTAATCGACCCACCCAATTCCAAACAGCGCCGCAATATTTTGGCCCCAGAATTCTCCACTAGGGCGGCTTGCTCGGGGTCTCGAGCGTCGTAACAAAAATGCGGGTGAATGTTGCCATCCCCGGCGTGGAACAGATTCGCTACGGCTAAGCCACTTTCCGCTGCGACCACCGCGACGTATTCCATAATCTCCGCGAGTTTGGAGCGCGGCACAACACCATCCATGACATAAGAATCTGGTGCCAGTCGACCGAGGGCACCGCCGGCTCCTTTGCGCCCTTTCCACACTGCCAAACGCTGTTGCGGAGTTTCCGCACGCTCCAGGCGCAGCAACTCAAAGTTCGTCAATAACTCCTCGATACACCTCACATCATGCGCTACCGTTTGCGCTGGGCCCTCGGCCTCGATGATGAGTACAGCGCCTGCTTCGGTCGGAAGGCCAGCGCGGTAAACAGAGTTTTCTACGGCGCGGATAGTGGCTTGATCCATGACTTCCAAAGCCACCGGGCGTAATCCTGCAGCGACGATTGCCGAAACAGCGGAACACGCGGCGGCGATCGAGTGGAAAGCAGCCAACAGCGTCACGACTTTTTCCGGGATGGGCAGCAATTTTAAATACAGACGAACGGCAATCGCCACCGTGCCTTCCGAACCGCACAAAAAACCACGCAGGTCCAGATCTTCTGGGTCACCATGCACATTGCCCCAGGTTTCGCGCCGGCCATCCGGCAAAACCACATCTGCGGCCAACACGTGATTGGCGGTCGAACCATGCAAAAAGCACATGGGCCCGCCGGCATTTTCCGCCATGTTGCCGCCCAAAGTGCTGACACTTTGGCTGGCGGGATCCGGTGCATAGCGGAGGCCGTAGGGTTCTGCGGCACGCGATAAATCAAGGTTCACCACGCCCGGATCCACAATGGCTACGCGCTTTTGGACATCCAAATGATGGATGCGTTTTAAGCGGGTCAGGGCCAAGACCACACCACCCGCCGCAACTAAGGCACCACCGCTTAAACCGGTTCCAGCACCGCGCGCAGCAAAGGGGATTTGCGCTTGAAACAAGACCGCGACACAGGCCGCTACTTGGTCGGCGTCAGCAGGTAAAACCACCGCTGCGGGTTGACAGCGGAATAGAGTGAGAGCGTCGGATTCGTAGGCCAGCAGCGCGGCGGCATCATCCAGCAGAAAATCGTTGCCAACAATTGCACGCAGCCGCGATTTCCAGGCGTAGTTGCTCATCGATCTCCTAAGCGCCACTTAGGAATCCAGCGCGGCGTGCGGGTGCGGTAAACATCGTAACCTTCGCCGAACTCGAGTTCCGCATCGCGCTCTTCCATGGGTGCAACCAGCAAGATCCAAGCAGTTGTGACTACCAGGAGTAGCAAGCGATCGCTGGTCATTTCTGGCATGCCAATGAGCAGCATCAGCACACCAAGGTTCAAGGGTTGGCGCAGCAAGGAATAGGGCGGCAAAGCCACAAATTCTTGTTTTGGGGTAGCGCGCCCGTTTTCCAAAGCGCGTATATGCGGCAAGCCAATGAGCCCACCGGCACCCACCACCAGCGCCGACCAGATCACCAGGATCAAGCCGGGAATCTGAATCAAACGGGGTAGTACCGATGCCCAACTATTCCACTTCCACAGCAACGGCCCAGTGTCTTGCCAGAAAAAGGTCATGGCGAACAACGTGATCCCGGTGACCAGCACAAAAAGAGGACGTTCTCCTCCAGGGCCGAAGGGACGGTTGAGAATGCGTCGGCCCCAACCGCGGGCAAAAGCGGAATGGGTGCCAAGGAATAGCAACAGCAGCACCAAGTCGAGTAGTAAACTGCTTAATTGAAAACGGAGGCGTTCACTGTGGCTGACACCAGACAGCATCCGCAGAAAACCTAAACCGCCCGCAGCGGCAAGCAATGGGCCAATTAAGAGCCATACGGCCAACGCCGGCCGCGAAGTCGATTCCGGATCAAAGACCTCAGAGGGGTCGTAGGATTCCGGAACCGCTTCTACGCGTCGGTTCGGGGCTTTGCGATTATTTGGCACGCGAAATCAGCTTACCCTGCAAAAACAGCAATAGGTAATCGCGGCTGCCCGCCTTGGAATCGGTACCCGACATATTGAAACCACCGAAAGGATGCACGCCAACCAAGGCACCGGTGCATTTACGGTTGATGTACAAATTGCCGCAGTTCAAGTCGCGTTTGGCAAGCGCAATTTTCTCTTCATCAGCGCCAAAGTAGGAGCCGGTCAAGCCAAAGATCGTATCGTTGGCGGCTTCTATACCTTCTTCAAACGAAGCAACCTTGTGAATCGCAATGACTGGAGCAAAAAGCTCTTCTTTCCAAATGGTGTCATTGCGGCCAACTCCAGTGAACACGGTAGGCTGCAAAAACCAGCCTTCGCCAGCGCCGATGGCGCCGCCCGCCATCAGTTGATTGCCTTCCTTTTTGGCGGCCTCAATTCCCGCAAGTGCACCATCGCGCGCCTTTTCATTGATCATCGCGCCCATATAGGTGGATGGCAGGGAGGGGTGCCCCACGGTGGTGGCTTCAACGAGCGGCAGGAATTTTTCGACGAACTCATCGTGGATTTTTTCATGCAAAATCAAGCGTGAGCAGGCCGAGCACTTTTGGCCCTGGAAGCCAAAGGAAGCGGAATGCGCACCGGCGACGGCTTTATCAACATTGCCATCTTCATCCACGAACATAAAATCCTTGCCGCCCATTTCGGCGACGACACGCTTGAGCCAAATTTGGCCTTCGCCAGTTTTGCCAGCTTTCTCGTAAATGCCTTTGCCAACTTCGGCAGAGCCAGTAAATGAGATGAAGCGGGTGAGTGGGTGCTCCACCAAAGTGTTACCAACCTCCGAACCAGCGCCGGGGCAGAACTGCAACACACCAGCGGGTAAGCCGATTTCTTTCATCAACTCGACAAACATGGTGGCAATACCAGGGCTATCAGAAGCACATTTCAATACCACGGTGTTGCCGGTAACCAGCGCTGCACAAGTCATGCCAGCAAGAATCGCCAGCGGAAAGTTCCATGGCGGAATGACCACGCCTACCCCGAGTGGTACATAGACCAATTCGTTATCTTCACCCTTGAGTGGCGTAATCGGTTGCTTCAGTGCGTAACGCAGTGCTTCGCGCGCGTAGAACTCAAGAAAGTCAATGGCCTCAGCAGTATCGCCATCGGCCTCGGCCCAGGATTTGCCCACTTCAAAAACCATTTGGGCACTGAACTCATGCTTGCGTAGGCGCATGGTGCGTGCCGCTTTGAATAGATATTCCGCGCGTTCTTCAGCGCTCTTGCGCGACCAAGCACCAAAAGCTTTATGCGCACCGGCAATCGCTCGGAGAGCGTCTTCCCGGTTAGCCTTGGCACAGTTTGCAACCACGCGGGATGTCAAACTCGGATCAGTGGATTCGAAAGTGCCGGCGCCGCCTTCACAGTCTTCGCCATCAATCCACAAGCGGCCCACTACAGGAAAGGATTTTTCAACTTTCTCTAAAGCGGCGCGGAATGCGTTGGCATTTTCTTCTACAGAAAAGTCAACGAAAGGCTCGTTGACAAATGGAGTAATCTCAGAGGTGGTTTGCATGATCTTCAGGGAGGGCGGGAGACGCCGTATCAAGGCCTAGATTATGCCTGAACCCTGCCATTTCTGCAGCACTTCGCGCGGCATAAGCTTGGCGACGTAACGCCTTCTTCACAGGTGGCACCAGCGGCGGCAACAGGCCGAATTCAGCCTTCATCGGTTGGAAGTTAGGGCTTGGAGATTCTGCAACATGCTGGGTGAGGGCACCCAGCAGGGTTTCTCGCGGGGGAGTGGCGGGCTCCTTGCCCAAGAGTCGTTGCACCATATTCAGCCCAGCCAGTAGGCCACTGCCAATATTGCCCAAATAGCCTTCCATGCCGGTAATCTGTCCCGCGAAAAATAGACCTGGACGGCGGCGGAATTCCAATGTGGAGTACAACACCTGCGGCGAGTTCAAGAAAGTGTTGCGGTGCATACTGCCAAGACGCACAAATTCAGCATTTTGCATGCCCGGCAAACTGCGCAATAATTCTTGCTGCGGCCCATACTTCAAGTTGGTCTGAAAACCCACCAGATTGTAAAGCGTGCCGAGAGCGTTTTCGCGACGCAGCTGCAGCACCGCCCATGGCCACCTTCCGCTGCGCGGGTCATCCAATCCAACCGGGCGCAAAGGTCCAAAACGCAGCGATTCACGGCCACGTGCTGCCAGCACTTCGACCGGCAAACAGCGTTCAAAAAATTGCTTCGCGCGCGGATCCGCCGCTTCGAAATCTTTCATTTCGTGTTTGTCGGCGCGCAACAAACCGTCCACAAAAGTATCGTATTCAGCCTTGGTTAACGGGATGTTCAAATAATCTGGCTCGCCCGTTCCCCATCGGGCCCCAGCAAAAATAACCTCAAGATCCAGGCTGTCTGCAACCACCACTGGCGCAATGGCATCAAAAAAAGCCAAATGATCGGTGCCGGTGAGGCGTTGGATAGCCATGGCCAACGCTGCGGATGTGAGCGGGCCGGATGCCACAATGCAGTTACCATCAGGAATCGCCGCAAGTTCACCCCGTCGCAGCTCAATCCGCGGGTGCGCTTCGATGGCAGCGGTCACCGCTTGGCCGAATAAAAGGCGATCCACCGCCAAAGCAGCACCGGCAGGCACGGAGTTTTTTTCCGCAAGCGGCAACAGCTGGCAACCCAAGACGCGCAATTCCGCCTGTAAAACACCGCCGGCGCGATCGGGCAAGGCGCTGCCCAGAGAATTGGAGCACACCAGCTCCGCACAATGCGCAGTTTGGTGCGCCGCAGTTTGGACCACAGGGCGCATTTCATGCAGGATGACGTCGAAACCTGCGCCTGCAATCTGCAAGGCAGCTTCCGAGCCAGCCAAACCGGCACCAATCACAGCAACAGCTTCCATCAAACCGCATAGAATACCCTAGTCATGATTCACCCTCTCCTATTGAGTTTGATTTGCTTGGCGACGCCCGCCGCAGCCGCGCCTTACCAAGAACCCGAGATCCCATTATCTCCTTCCCAGATTGAGCGGGTTACCGTGTATCCCGGCCAGGCACTGGTGGAGCGGGTGGTGGAGGTTTACCCCACGCAAACGGGGTTATGGAATCTGCGCGTGGGGCCGCTGCCGATGGCGGCACAGCCTACCTCGTTTCAAACGGAAGTGCTGGCCGGTAACGGAGTGGTGCAAGGTATGGAATTGCGCATGCGTACCTCGGGTGCTCAAGAGTGGGCTGAAAGCGAAGACTTGTATGCGCAACTGGAAAGTGCACAGTGGCAGGAGCGTTTGTTGCTGACCGATTTTGCCGGGATTGAAGCCGGCATCGCAACTCTACAGGCGTTGATTGCGAGTCCACACCCTGCTGCCGAAGGTGGCGACGGTTTGCCCATGGAGGCTGGGCAACGAATTGCTTTTGTGCGTGCAGAAATGACGGTGCTGCAACGTGACCTTGCCGAAAAAGACCGCGAGGTGGGGAAGGCTCATGCGCTTGTCGAAGATTTTCAAGCGCAACTTTCGTTGGCCGAACAAGGTGCGCGGCGTGATTTTCGCGAAGCGCGTATCGGTTTGTTTATCGAACAACTCGGCACGGTGCGGATCAAAGTCACCTATTTGGTGGATGGTGCCTGGTGGGCACCGGCTTATGACGTGCGCGTGGCACCTGACTTGACTGGCGTGAATGTCGGTTTGGTAGGGCAAGTTTCGCAGCGCTCGGGCGAAGATTGGGAAGGCGTGGAGTTGGTCTTAAGCACCAGTACGCCCAACATTGGTCTAGACCCGCCGAGTATTCCGCGTCGTCAGTATCGGTTGCGTGGTCCTCGTGGTCGGGGTTTGCTTTCTGCAAGTGCTGATTTATCGGAATTGGGTTATGTGGACAGCGAAGATAGCCCTTCTGCCAGAAAGGCATTGGATGATTTTGAAGCGGCGCCAACGGTTGCGGTGCAGGAATTTGGCTTGAGTACGCAGTTCGTCATGCCTGGTATCACTTCGGTGCGCGCGAATGGCGAAGCCCATCGATTCCGTATTCGCGAGTTGCCGTTAGAAGTGCGTCCGGAACGTTATGTCGTACCTTCGATGAGCACCTTTGCGTATTTGCGCGCCAATGTCACCCACACCGGCGATGCGCCACTGCTGAGCGGCAAAGCGAAGGTCTTTCTCGGCCCCGATTATTTAGGCGAAGCAACTTTCCCGGTGCTGCGCCAGGGTGATAGCACCATGCTGAACTTGGGCATTGATCCCAACCTCACGGTGGAATGGGAGACCCTCGAAGATGTGCGTGATAACCCCGGACGTTTTTCGATCTCCGATACGGCCACGATCACGCGTAGTTATCGCGCCACTTTGCATCTCAGTGCGGCCGCGCGTGGTCGCGTCACGGTGCTGGTCGAGGAAGCCTTACCCACCAGTGCTGATGACCGCGTGGAGGTCAAGGTCAACAAACTTACGCCAAACGCGCAGGATGAGCCCCAAGACCTGGTGGAGCGCGAAGAACGGGGTGTTTATCGCTGGCGCTTCGTCATGGCGCCGGGTTCCAAGCAGGCCGTGCTGTGGGGTTATGAACTTTCCTTTGACGAAGATTACCTGCCCATCTTGTTCGAAAACTAGGTCCGCGGCTAGCCGTCGGCGTTTGCTAGCAACGGCCTGCTAAAATCTGCACCCTGATGGCTTCCAATCGCCCTGTTCGTGTGCGTTTTGCACCTTCACCCACGGGTATGTTGCATATCGGTGGCGCTCGTACTGCGCTGTTCAACTGGGCTTTCGCGCGTAGTTGCGGCGGCAAGTTCATCCTGCGGATTGAAGATACCGATACGGCACGCAACACGCCGGAATCCCTGCAATCGATTTTGGATTCTCTGCGTTGGTTGGGCTTGGATTGGGATGAAGGTCCAGACTGCGGCGGCGATTTTGGTTCTTATTACCAGAGCGAACGCCTGCCGAGTTATCAAGCTGCCATCGCTCGTGGTTTGCAGGAGGATTGGTTGTATCGTTGTTTTGCCTCGGCGGAGGAAATCGAAGTGCAACGCACTCTTGCTCGTGAAGCAAAATGCAATTGGCGTTTTGATGAAGCCTCGCGCAATTTAAATCAGGCTGATGCGGCGGCGCGGGCAGCAGCGGGAGATCCGTTTGTGTTGCGCTTTCGCATGCCGATGGCAGAGGACATTACTTTTCAGGATCACATTCGTGGTACCGTCACCTTCGCTTCCCAGGGAATAGAAGACTGGGTCGCGGTGCGCGGTAATGCGATGCCTACCTATAACCTCGTTTGCGCCTTGGATGACGCGGCGATGGAGATCAGTCATGTCATTCGCGGCGAAGAGCACTTAGTGAACACGCCCAAACAAATCCTCATTTTTCGTGCTCTGGGAGTGCCCGAGCCCGAGTTTGCGCATGTGCCGTTGATTCTTGGAAAAGACGGCAAGAAGCTCTCCAAACGCACCGGCGATACCGCTCTGGGAGATTACATCCGCGCTGGTTATGCGGCGGATGCGTTGTTTAATTTTCTGTGCCTGCTTGGTTTTTCCATTGATGACAAAACCGAAATTTTCACGCGGGAAGAATTATTAGAAGCCTTCACTCTGAAGCGCATCTCCAAATCCGGGGCGATTTTTGATACCGATAAACTTGCGTGGATGTGCGGCGATTACATTCGCCGCATGAGCTTGCCGGAACTGGTGTCTGCGGTGTTGCCCTACTGCATCGAAGCGGGTCTGGTGGCGCAAGATGCAAGCGCGGATGAAGCCTTGCAAAACATGGTTGGCGCTTTCCAAGAGCGCTTTCATCTTTACAGTGAATTTCCCCAACAAGCGGCAGGTTTGTTTGGCGCACTGCCGGATTGGGATGACCAAGCACGTAAGGCTCTGGCGGGCGAAGGTGCTGCGCTAGCAACGTCTCAATTGGCTGATATCTTGGAAAAGGCTAACTGGCCGCCAGAGGATTTTAAGGCGCTGGTGGTGACGGTCGCTGAGGATTTAGAAGTTGGCTTGGGCAAAGTCATGAAACCCGTTCGCGCAGCCCTCACTGGCACCTTGGGGGGGCCCGAACTCGAGCGGATTTTGCAAATCCTTGGCCGCGAGCGCGTTTTGAGGCGCCTGCGGGAACTTCCCACTGCGGCGCGAAGTTGAGCCTACAAAGGGTGGCCGAGAGCAGGCTAAGGCAGTAGAATCTGCGTCCTTGCACCTTCCGAGGTGCACGGGGGAATAGCTCAGTTGGTTAGAGCAGCGGAATCATAATCCGCGGGTCGGGGGTTCGAATCCCTTTTCCCCTACCATCAGAAAGAGGCCTTAACGGGCCTCTTTCGTTGTTTATGGGAGGATATTTTCGCAACGTGCCTCGATTATCCGTTGCTCACATGCCACTATTGTGCCAGTATTGTTCCACTGTTTGTTCGTGGCAAGCTATCAAACGACCGTGCGCCTGTGGAAAAACCCCAAGTCCGGAGTTTGGTTTTTGGTATGGCAACGCTTCTCGACCCACTTCTCATATTCCGCTATCTGAATATTGGCGCCATGCGGGGTGCTGTAATCTCACCACGATGGAATGGAAGGCCTGATTCATGTACCAACGCCCCTTTTCAATCCAACTTTGAAAGGCGCTGTTTCCCCTCGCAAAGATTGAATGAAATGATAGGCTGCCGTCATGCAACAACCCCCCCGAATTTCCCTTCTTGTTTTTTCTCTTGTTATTGCAGGGATTGTTTTTGGAAACCTACTGTCCAATTTAAGCGCTTCTCCTTCTCCGGTATTCCCTCCTGGAGGTGATTGCGGCCCAAGTGATGTCGCTAACAGTTCCAGTGGAGCTCTGTGCGGAACCACGTCGATTTATTGTGGGGGAACTCATCTTTCTGGTGATTGCCAAAATCAACCCTCGAATTGTGAGCATGTCAATATCATTGCAAGGGCAGACGGGTGTCCCCACGCCTTGCACGGAAGTATTTTTAGTAGCGGTACGGACAGCACGACGATCACGGGAACTTGGGGGCCTTGGCTACTTTATTTGGGTAGTGTCAGCCCGAAATGTGGCGACTATGCAACCAAAACCGCTACATTCAAAGACGGTAACGACCCCACAATCCAGCTTGGACAAAAGCTAGTTGACTTCAAATGCGATCCTTGCGAGTAATCCCATGAAGTCAAAGCATATACTGCTCGTACTGCTCTTTCTTGTGGTTGCTTTCTCGTCGTACCTTATTTCGAAAAACCAAGAGGAAGGAGAACAGAAATTACCCGAGTCTTACCACCCCATCCAGGCCGAGCTCCAAATTACTCCGGTGCAGGTGGATCGGGAAACCGTTGTTTCCATACCAGATGTGATACCGATTGAAGACGAAATTGTCTGGTGGGAAAATGAGGACTTGATTAAGTCCATGACCAATACATTTGCAGAACGGTTTGCAGAATATCAAATAGGAAGTCTCCTCGACTGTAATCGTGGAAACTATGGAGATCAAAACATAAAGGTTACCAAGCCGAGTTGGGGAAGATTCCATCGCGATTTATCACCTTCTCCAGAAATGTTTGTCGGATCAACTCAGTATGAGAAATGGGTGCTCGCCGGGATGATTCAGACTGTGAGCCATACCACAGAGAATGACGGAGGTTTGTTTTCTCGGGATTTAGGTCCTCAAGCGGAATTGGCTTTTCAAGCTAAGCTCCGCAATGAAGCTCTTTACTTCTCACCTGAGCTTATCCTTCAAGAAACTTTCGGGGCTGGCTGGGCTGACCACGAAGATCTCATGAATGAAGTTAGAAAGGCTTGGATCGAATTGGTTTCTCTGGCTTCACCCGTTCAGGCAGAGTTGGACTTGCGCCAGCGCTGCGCGATGCATCTTTTTGGTGACATTGACAAGAGTCAAGTTCACCTTATTGTCCCAGATATCTTGGAGCTCGAGGTAGTCATGGAGTCTTTTCATCATGAATTTTTCAATAGGATTGTCGAGCTCGGTAGAAATGCGGAGCATTGAGTTTCCATTCTTTCGAGAGTGGAGCGTTGTCGAGTTATGGGGCGTTGGTGCTGACCTGCCCCCCCCTAAGCGGTACCGCATTCCATGTTAATTTCGGGGCATCTTTTTTTTGTAGTGAGGATTTTGGAAAAATGTGTAGATGGGAAATTTTTCCTGAGCTCTGCAGCCTAGAATGGCAGCATGCTTGTTGCGATTTCCTTGTTTGCACTGTTGAGTCTCTCCGCGCCCCAGAATCCGGGTGAGCGGCTGCAGGTGTTGTTTTTGGGCGACCGGGGTCATCATCAGCCCGAGGCCCGTCTCCACGATGTGTATGGGCCACTGCTGCGTGCAGGCTTTGCCATTGATTGGGAAGACCAATTGGAGTCCGTCACGGCGGAGCGCTTAGGTGATTACGACAGCGTCATCATGTACGCCAATCACTCGGAACATGCGTTGGTGCCCCCAGCTTTTTTCCAAGCTCTGCGCGAGTATGTGCGTAACGGTGGCGGCTTTGTGGCTCTGCATTGCACCAGTGGTTGTTTTATGCAATCGCAAGAGTGGCTCGAGTTTGTCGGTGCACGTTTTGTCTCCCATGGCACGGGAGTTTTTGAGCAGACGGTAGTTGCGCCCGAGCATCCGTTGATGCGGGGTTGGGAAAATTACACTTGCTGGGACGAAACGTATGTGCAAGATCATTTTCCTGGGGATCGTTTGGTCCTTACCAAACGCGATGAGGAGCCGTGGTCGTGGATTCGCCAAGATGGTAAAGGCCGGGTGTTTTATAGTGCTTCTGGTCATGATGCACGTTCTTGGACCCAACCTGCATTTTTGGAAATGCTAACGCGTGCACTGGATTGGAGTGCCGGGCCGCAAGCTGCAGCACAACGTCTGGCTTACCGTGATCCCAGCTTCACCTATGAGGATCAAGCTTGGGCGCCAAACTACGAAGGCCGCGTGCCACCACCACCCATGCAGCAAGTTTCTACGCCCGCGCAGGCGCGCGAGGCGTTGATTGTTCCTGCGGGTTACACAGCACAGTTGTTTGCCGCCGAACCCATGGTGGTGAATCCCATTGCGATGGCCTGGGATGAGTCCGGTCGTTGCTGGATTGCCGAATCGCCGGATTACCCCAATACGGTAGATGCAAATCACGTCGGCAAGGATCGTATTAGTATTTTGGAAGACACCGATGGGGATGGTCTTGCGGATAAGAAAACCATTTTTCGCGATCATCTCAACTTGCCGACTTCCATTTTGAAAGTGAAAGGCGGTGTTTTGGTAACCCAAGCACCAGATTTGCTGTTCCTTCGCGATGACGACGGCGATGATCATTGCGATGCTGTGGAAGTGGTGTTTCAGGGCTTCGGCCGCTGGGATACGCATGCCGGGCCCTCCAATTTAAAATGGGGGCCAGATAACTCCATCTGGGGATCAGTTGGATACGCAGCCTTTACGCACGCGGACGGTCGTCAATTCGGCAGTGGTTTGTGGCGCTGGCAACAGGGTCAATTGGAGCCAGAGTTTCAAGCGCAATTCACCAACAATACTTGGGGATTGGGTTTTCGCGCCGATGGCGAAGTTTTCGGATCTACGGCCAATGGTGCACCCTCCTTTTTTATGGGGGCGTCAAAATCTTTGCTGCATGCCACGGCACCGAATGCCCCCGGTGCCGCTCCGGTGGCAAATACCGCTTTGTTTCACCCCGCACTTGCGGAGCTGCGTCAGGGTGATTATTTCGGTCAATACACCGCCGCTGCGGGTCACAACTTTGCCACCGGCGCACACATGCCTGCGGGGTGGAATGACCGCACCGCTTTCATTTGCGGACCCACTGGTCATTTAGTGGGTCGCTTGGATAGTTATGCGGAAGGGTCGGGTTGGCGCACGCGGGATGCCTTCAACTTGTGCGTATCCGTCGATGATTGGTTCTGCCCCGTGCAGGCCGAAGTGGGTCCTGATGGTGCGGTATGGATTGCCGATTTCTCGCAGTTTTTGATTCTGCATAACTTGCCCGGCAATCCGGAACGGGGTTTGCCATCGGTAAGCTATGGCGACGGCAATGCTCATTTAAATCCGTTGCGCGATACCAGCCATGGGCGTATTTTCCGCATCGTGCGCGATGACAGCACGGACGCCGTGATGAATCTTGCTGGGGCGAGTGGTGCAGAGTTGATTGTTGCGTTGGAGCACCCCAATCAATTTTGGCGCACCAGTGCGCGTCGCTTATTGTTAGAAGGCAAGCATCTAGAGACGGTGGATGCCTTGATGGCGCAACCCAGTGTTGAGGCCTTGCGCACCTTGGCCGGCTTCCACGCCTTGGATCGCGCGCGCGGTTATGCGTACTTGCAGGAAGCATTGCGGAGTGGACAGCCTGCTCTCCAAAAAACCGCATTGCAAGTTATGCCAGCCACCAAGGCGGCGGCTGATTTGCTCGCGAAGTCGGGATTACTGGAATCATCATCGCCAGACTTACGCCGTCACGCGCTGCTTTGCGCGTCACGCTTGCCGGAGTCAGCCGCCATAGGAGTCGCACTGGCAGGCCGCGCTTTGCTGGAGGATAGTGGGGATTCTTGGCTGCAGCAAGCACTTGCGGCAGCGATTGCGGCGCATGCAAACCCCTTCCTTGCCGCTGCCGTGCCAATGTTGCCCCCCGCGGAAACCTCCGAACCAGTGAACCTGTTCCCGAATGGCAGCTTTGAGTTGGAAGATCCGCAACTGGAGGGGGCACCTCTGGGTTGGTTTGCGCGCACCTACAGCGGCAGCGCCGATCACCTTTGGTTGCAGGGCGTGGGGCGCGGCGGCTCCCATGCTTTGGTGATTCGTTCGCAAGCTGGGGCTGATACTTCCTGGGCAACGGACGTCATGGTAGAACCGAACACCCATTATCGATTAAGCGGTTGGATTCAAACTCATGGCGTGACTCACCCAGGTGAAACCCATGGGGCGCTACTCAATATCCACCCGCGTCATGTGGTCACCAGCTATGTGCAAGACGCTAGCGATTGGGTGTTGGTCAGTTTGGAGTTTCAAACTAGCGCAGTCGAGCAGAGTGTCTCTATCAACTGTTTGTATGGTGGCTGGGGTCAGTCCACTGGCGAAGCCGTGTTCGATGACCTTGTTTTGATTTCGCTCGGACCAGCCAACGATCTCCATTCTTTGGTCAAGCTAGCCCAACAATTTTCCACGGGCACCGCCGCGGCCTTAGAGGCCAACAACATTGAAGCGCTGCTCATTCCGGGAGACCCAGCGGCAGGGCGCGCCATCTTCTTCCACGATCCCGTCGTCGCTTGCAACCGTTGTCATGCGTGGGACGGTGAGGGTGGCGGAGTTGGGCCGGACTTGTTCGAGGTGGGCAAACGCTTGCCACGTGAACAAATTTTGCAATCCATCCTGGAACCCAATGCTGTCATCGCTGCAAGCTGGCCCGCGCCATTTTCGGCAATGCCCTCATTGCGTCCCTTCTTGAGTGATAAACAGTTGCGCGATTTGGTGACATTTCTCGCCCAGACCTCCAGTGAGGAGGATTCGGATTAGTGCTATCTAAATCGGGCAGATTGCTTAATCTTGAATAAACTGGGCTTTGCGCTT
>CALFOT010000056.1 GCA_937919925.1 uncultured bacterium
GGAGCACAAGCCGCACCCTTCTCACCCCAACGTTAACAGTCAGGAGCCCTTTTGGGTCAGGTTTTTTTGGAAGTTGCTTTTTCTGAGGAACCCCCAATCCAACTTCGAAGGCTAGCGAGCTCCCAGGACTCTGGAATAGCGGTAGTAAACCTCCATCATTAAGGTGCAGATGGCCGTGGAGTAGACGCGGCCACCCTCTTCTCCCCACGGACCGGCAGGATTCCACGAGCCGTAGAAGTTGTCTTTGGGGTTCTCGCGCCGTTGGTTCGGAAGCAAAGCGGCCTCAATCGCGTTCTGCCAGTTTTTCCAATGCTTGCCGCCCCATTGGTTCATGGCGAAGGTTCCGTAGTACCAATAGTACAAATCAATGGAGCCATCGTTTTCATCCCAACGTGGAGGTTTGGAAGCAATCAAATCAGCCTGCTTCTTCAGCATGGCGTAGTTCGGGTGATCGCTCCAACGTTTCACTTTGGCGCTATCCGTCATGAAGATGCGCGACAGCAACGCAACAGCCGTGAGCGATTCGGAGTGGTAGGCGGGGAACTTTTCGATGTAGTTGGATGGGCGCGAAGGCAAAGAGCCCACACCACCACCATCACCGCCCCAGGTATAACCAACCCGTCCGGTATTTTTGTCTTGCATCGAATCGAACCAAATTTCAGCGCCGTCGAATGCGCCTTTGTCGATGGCGATGCCGGTTTCCTGCGCAGTCTTCAGCGCAAAAACCATCCAACCGGTAATCGAGGAATCACTGTCGCCATTCGGCTCCAATTCGTAGCGCCAAGCACCGTATGGATTACGCGCACGCACCAGCACATTGACCGCTTTCGTCATCGGCCTCTTGAGCATCGGCGCCTGCCCCGAGAAGTAGTAGGCTTCGCCCAGAGCCATGGTGGCAATCGCTTGGTTGTACAGCGTGGAGTTACCAGCTTCCTCACCGAACAGGCCACGATCTTGTTGCACATCGAGTAGCCAAGTGATTCCGTCGCGCACCACAGCTTGGTGCGCACCACTATTCAAAGTGTGGTTGTTACCAAGGAAGGCGAGCAGCGCAAGCCCAGTTAGGCCGACGTCATTGACGGGGTTGCCCGCGCCGTCGCTCGCTGCTTGATCAGCAAAGAGATCGTGGTGCATGAACCCATCCGCATCCCAAAAGCCACCCGGCGATTGATGGTCTTTGAGCCACTGCAAGCCACCTGCAACTGCGGCTTCGGTGGGTGAGGCGCCTCCTGCACCACCCGGGCCCCCACGGCTGCCCTGGTTGCCGCCGGCGCCGCCACCAAGGCCAACAACACCATTCCACTCGTGTGCTTCCAAAGGCTCCTTGGCCGTCATCTCTGGATCGCCGTCGTCTTCCAGCGTTGGTGATGGCTCCTCCGTTTCCACTGGAATATCGTTCACAACGGGTTCCGGAATCAGCGGAGTTTCCACAATGGGTTCGACAATAGGATCCTCTTCTATCACCGGTGGCGGCTCGGCAGCGGCTGCAACGAATTGCGGCGGTGGCGTTTCTTGTTTCGCGGTGAGCACCAAAATGCCCATAACGAATAGGCCGATGAGAAAGTGCAAAAAGAGTGATGCGATTAAGTAAGGCGCGCGTTGTAGCTGCTCACCGAGGACTTCATTGAATGAGTGTTCTTCCATCGTGTCTTGCATAACGTGACAATCGGTTGGCCGGTTCGATGAAATAAAAAAAGGGAGATGACGCATGTCATCTCCCTGAAAGTAGAGAATGATTTCTCTAGCGAGCGCCGAGCACTTGAGCGTAACGGTAATACACTTCAAGCATCAGTGCACAGATTGCAGTCGAATAAACACGACCGCCTTCATCGCCCCACGGGCCCGCCGGATCCCAAGAACCGAAGAAGTTGTCTTCGGCATCTTCACGCCGTTGGCTAGGAATCAAAGCAGTTTCAATCGCTTTCTTCCAATCCTTCCATTGGCTGCCGCCCCACTGGTTCATGGCGAAGGTGCCGTAGTACCAGTAGTACATATCAATCGAGCCATCGTTTTCATCCCAGCGCGGAGGCTTGGAAGAAATCAAATCGGCCTGCTTTTTCAGCATGTCGTAGTTCGGGTGATCCGACCATTTCTTGACCTTGTCATGATCGGTCATGAAGATGCGTGAGAGCAAAGCCACGGCGGTCAAAGACTCCGACTTTTCAGCCGGGAACTTGTCGAGGTACTGGGGTGGACGCGAAGGCAGCGAACCAGGTCCGCCACCGCCTTCACCCCAGGCATAACCAACACGACCGGTGTTTTTGTCTTGCATCGAATCGAACCAAACTTCCGCGCCATCAAAAGCGCCCTTATCGATTGCGATCTTGTTGTCTTCTGCAGTCTTCAGAGCGAAGACCATCCAGCCAGTGATGGAGGAGTCGCTGTCGCCGTTTGGCTCCAAGTCGTAGCGCCAGGCACCATAGGGATTACGTGCATTCACAATCACGTTGACGGCCTTCGTCATGGGCTTCTTGAACAGTGGCGACTGACCAGAGAAGTAGTAGGCTTCGCCTAAGGCCATGGTGGCAATCGACTGGTTGTATAGCGTGGAATTGCCGGCCTCATCGCCGAACAGACCACTATCTTGCTGTACATCGGTGAGCCAAGTAATCCCGTCTTTTACGACATTCTTATAGGTACCTTTGGTCAGCGTGTGGTTGTTCCCAAGGAAGGCCAGCAGCGCCAGACCAGTAAGGCCGACGTCGTTGACCGGGTTGCCCGCGCCAGTGCTTGGCTCCTTGTCTTCATAGATGTCGTTGTACATGAACTGGTCTGCATCCCAGAAACCGCCAGGCGACTGGTGATCTTTGAGCCACTTCAGCGCATCGAGCACCGCTTTTTCCTGCGCAGTGCCCCCTTTACCGCCACCACGGCCTCCACGGCCACCGTATTTACCACCGGCACCGCCACCCAGGCCAACATCGTTGTTCCAGGCGTCGGAATCGAAAGCGGCATCCGCATTCATGTCCGGATCGCCGGTTTCTTCCAGGGTTTCCTGTTCGACAACCTCTTCGAGTTCCGTTTCCTGAATCACTGGCTCCTCGATGATTTCCTCAACGACTTCCTCGATGATTTCCTCCTCTTCTTCCACCTCAGGAGGTGGTTCTGCCTGCGCCGCAACAAACTGCGGCACTTCATGCTTGTTACTGCCCTTCAAAATCATGATGCCCGCCACGATTAAGAAAATCAGGGCGTGCAGGGCAATGGAGGCAATCACGTAAGGAGCACGGCGGAGCTGCTCGGCGAGCACATCGTTGAAGGAGGTTTCATGCTCCCACGGGCGGTGGTACTCGTAATCGGTGTAATCGTTTTGGAATTCAGTCATGGGCTCCCTGGGACAACGCGGCACCAGCACAGTGGTTCGCGGAAAGGGCGGATTATTCTACAGCTAGAAGGATTCTTGGTCGGGCTTTTCGCCAAAGACTCCGTCAAGGTTCTCGCGCAGCCCGCGTAGCTCCGGAGAAAACCACGAATAGGAGCTGAGATACATTGCGGAAAGTTCCGCCCTTACGGAAGAGTTTTGAGCTTCCATCCTAAGATCATTCAATATAAGCAGTTGCGCTTCTTGAAAACTAAACTCGCGGCTTGGGGAACGTTTGGTGACGAGCACCAGCTGAAGGACGCCTGAAACACTGTTGGTGAGCTCCATGCAGTCGCCCGGGGCGGCAGTCTCCAAGAAATTCTTCAGGTTTTCTTTGGCGCCGGCCCTGATTTCGGTGAATAAGCTGACGCTATCGGCTTTCGCCAGCGCCTCAGGGATGCTCATGGTGTGTTTGCCAAGGCGGCTGAGCGTTTCCGCAGCGCGGTCGGCGGCGGGGGCAGTGGCTGGGTCATTGAGGAATTTCAGCGCCGCCCACTCAAATTCAGCAGGGCGTTGGCGGTAAATCTCGTTGTCCTGGTAAGCCGCACGTATTTGTGCTGGCGATGGATCGGAAATCGCGCGCTTGCCATCATTCGGCGACGGAATGGTGCCGCTGACGATGCCCGCCACGGTCCCTTCAATAAATTGGTGACGCAAGGCTTTCTGGAAATCCTCAATGCTGTGGTAGCCATCGCGCTTGACCTTATCCAAAAACCGCTGGCGTGAGCCATCTTCAAGAATCAACGCTTGGATTCTCGCCTCGACTTGGGGATCCAGCATACTTTCATCGAGGCCCAGGCGGAGGAAGCTCTCACGATAGAGAATGCGGCGAATCGCTATATTCAGCGCCTCTGGGCCGGCCTCCTCGATGGTGACATCGGCATTTGAGTTCATGATGCGCACGGCAATATCCTCAACCATCGAGCCGGTGAGGATTTGGTCATTGATGATGACCAAAATTTGATCCACGCTGGAATCATCGGAGCCTTGCGCGCAAACAGCGCTGCTGCCCATTGCGGAAAGTAGAAGTGCGAGTAGAAATGTTTTCACTTGGATTTGCCTGGGGTGTATTTTCGCTGTTTCCGCGGCAAGGGGCAAGCGAGGGCTGTGGTGTAGACAAACTGAAGGACTTGCTCGGCGCTGGCAGCCGGATTCGGGAGCATCCAACGCGCTTTGCGGGCGGTCATGACCCGTAAATCCATGCCGCGACCATCCATTGCGGATACGAAAGTTCGTGCTTCACGCAAGGAGCAAGAGAGGTGGTCGTCCACTCGCTGCAGGCTATCCAGCCCAAGTAGGCCTAGACGGTGCTTCAAAAAGAACAGCTTGGCAAGATTATGGAGCTCCTCGGGGGGTGGTCCGAAGCGGTCTCGGACAGCATCCAGTACCGCCGTGATTTGCTCAGGGGTGCGAATGCGATCCAGTTCCCGCAGCAACTGCAAGCGGGTTTCTTCCTCCGGCACAAACTCAGGGGAAAGCGCGGCGCTGAGACCGAGCGCCAAATCACACGCCGGTGGAATGCCGCTGGCAGCCACTTTGCCTTGGCGACGCATGCGGGTGACGGCTTCGCTCAGCAGGCGTCGGTAGGTTTCGTAGCCTACCGCATTGATGTGCCCGCTCTGTTCGGAGCCGAGCAAGTTGCCCGCGCCGCGGATTTCCAAATCTCGCACGGCGAGCTGAAAACCTGCACCAAGGTAGCGCATTTCTTCGATAGCCTTTAGCCGACGGCGCGCATCGAGAGGCAAGGGCTTACCGCGCGGAATCAGCAAGTAGCAGTAGCCGCGTTTTTCCGAGCGCCCTACCCGTCCGCGTAATTGGTGGAGATCAGAAAGTCCGTGGCGCTGTGCTTGGTCGACAAAAATCGTGTTGGCGTTGGGGATGTCGAGCCCGCTTTCAATGATCGTGGTGGCGACCAAAATATCGGCCTTGCCGGTGACAAAAGTGAGCATGGCTTTTTCGAGTTCACGCGGCTCCATCTGACCGTGGCCGACCACAATCCGTGCTTTCGGCACCAAGCGTCGAATTCGTTCAGCAGTTAAATCCAGAGTCTTCACCCGATTGTGCAGGAAGAAGGCTTGGCCGCCGCGCGCTAGTTCCCGTTCGAGTGCATCTTGCAACAGCGCTTTTTCGTCGTCATATCGTAGTTCCGTGTGCACTTCTTGGCGGCCGACTGGTGCAGTACTCAAAGAAGTGATGTCGCGAATGCCGGCCATCGCCATGTGCAAAGTACGCGGCACCGGGGTTGCAGTGAGCGTGAGGATGTCGACTTGCGCGCGTTTGCGTTTGAGCTCCTCTTTATGGCGCACGCCGAACCGTTGCTCTTCATCGATAATCACCAAGCCCAAGTTTTTGAACTTCACATCTTTTGATAACAGGCGGTGGGTGCCAATCACCAAATCAACGGTGCCACTTTCTAAACCCGCAAGGATTTCGCGCTTTTTGATTGGCTTCACCAAACGCGATAGCACCTCGATGACTACCGGCCAATCGGCGAAGCGTTGACGAAAAGAACGTACATGTTGTTCGGCCAGCACCGTAGTTGGCACGAGCATAGCAACTTGTTTGCCGCCGAGCACCGCACGAAAAGCCGCGCGCGCAGCAAGTTCGGTTTTGCCATAACCCACATCGCCACAGAGCAACCGATCCATCGCGCGCGGCAAAGAAAGATCGGCATGAATTTCCACCATGCCTTGCGCTTGATCCGGCGTATCCTCCCAAGGAAAAGAGGCCTCAAACTCGCGTTGCTCTTCGCCGCCATCCGGGAAGGCGAAGCCAGGCACCGCTTCGCGCTCGGCTTGGATCTCAAGCATCTCCGCCGCCAAATCTTCGACCGCCGATTCCACCCTGAGACGACGCTTCGCAAAAGAACCCGAGCCGAGCCGATCCAGTTGGTGATTGGCGCCACCGGCACCAATAAAGCGCTCGACTAAATCCACCCGCGAGACGGGCACCTTCAGTTCCACAGCATCTTTAAATTCGAGCAGAATAAAATCCTGCGCAGCTTGGCTTTCCGCTCGATCCAACCCGCGAAAAAGCGCCAAGCCATGTACTGCGTGCACCACCAAGTCGCCTGGCTTGAGCGCCATGATCGTTTCAATCGGCGCCGTGGCATGATCACGCCGACGCCTTGGCTTCGGCCGATGGGCCCCGTGCCCAGGAATGAATTCGCGATGGTGGATGACGGTCAGCCGCGCTTCCGGAATGCGAAAGCCGCGCTCTAGTCCGCCCGCTTGTAGTTTCAGCAGGTGTTTTTCTTGACCGCTATCGTGCAGGATTTGCTGGAGGCGATCGGCTTCTGCATCGTTGGAGCACAACACGATTGCATGTTCACCCATGGCGGCGCGTTCGGCCAAAGCCCCGACACCGGGCGCCACTCCTTGGCAATATTCTTCCACACTGAGTGTGGTGAGCGTGCCATCTTCACCCGGCAAAGTGGCGAGCTCCAACACCGGGTGCTTGGTGCATAGGCGATCGAAGCGGTTAAGTGCGGCCACGGCAGCGGGGCCGAGGAAGCGCAATTGCTTGCGGCGGTCGTCGATGGCGGCGGGTTCCCAAAACACCACGCGCGTATTGGCGGGGAAACGTTCCAGTGGCAACAGGTCGCTGGCGTCGGCAGCTTCTTTGAGGTCTTGTGCGAGCGGCACGGAAACCTTGCGCAACACATGGCGGGTGCGCTGGGTGGCTAGATCAAAAACGCGGATGCTTTCGAGTTCGTCATCGAAGAATTCCAGGCGCAGGGGCTCGCCAATCGCGGGGGCAAAAAAATCCAGAATATCGCCCCGCCGCGAAAACTCTCCTGCAGCGGAAATGGCCGGAACACGCTCGAATCCGGCATCTACAAGGACTTTGGTCAGATGCTCCGGATCGAGCTTGGTTTTTTCAGAGAGTTCCAAAATTCCGCTGGCATCCTGTTCGGATGGGCAAGGTACTGGCTGAATCAGGGCAGCGAGCGGCGCGACCACGATGCCGCCGTAGCCTTCGCGCTCAATCAACATCAGTGCGTGATGACGTTCGCGCAGAACTTCCGCTTCCGCACCGAGCGAACTTTCGCGCGCCGGAAACGGGGTTGCGCCGGCACCAAAAACAATTAAATCGTCTACCGCGAGTTCGGCGGCGGCGGCATCGGCCGTGACCACCAACAGTGGACCTTCTTGTTCCGCGTTTAACGCTGCGCTCATCAGCGCTTTCGCCGAGCCCCACAAGCCTCCCCAATGCAAACGCAAATCCGCCTGGCTGCTCCATTGGGCGGCCAGGTCGTGAAAGGATGGGGTGGCGCGCAGCAGCGCGACGGGTGCAAGATCTTCCGCAGAAGAACGTTTCCCGGCGCCGCCCCGCGAAGGTGGACGCGTCGCCATAGGGGCGTAGTTTAGGGCAGGATGCGCGTGGCAAAGGAACTATCGGCCGCCCTTTTGCCTGAAGTCGGCACCAGGTGCCGGATCTTTGCCACGCCGCGGTAGAGAACATCGAGCAATGCTGCTGGAATCCAGCCAAAAACATGGGCCACGCCGCGCAGAAAGCCAGAATCCTGGTGCTTCATCAAGTACAGCACGGCTCTGCTACGGAAATAAATGCGGTTGCCATGCGCTTCGTCTTCCACCACCACCACCACGCTATCGGTTTCATCAATCCCGCATTGGCGCGCGGTAAGGCCGCCGAGGGGCGCGTAAAAAAAGCGTTCGGCACGGTCATTTGCGGCGGTGCGGATCACAAAGCCGTTGCACACCCCACACGCGCCGTCAAAAAAGACAATCTCTCGCATGCACATAGAATAGTGGATTGGTGCAGCCAGCGAGTGAATCTTGAGCAAGAGTGGCAGCGACGAATGACGACCGACTAGTCGCAGAAGCGCTGGCGGGGGATTAGGATAAGCCGCAATGGCAACTTGGCTAACGGAAGTAGAACTGAGTGGGCATGGCGTCACGCTGGAGCCTTTGCGCACCGAGCATGCTGAGGAGCTGCGCGTGGCGGTTCTGGATGGTGAGTTGTGGAAACTGTGGTTTACTTTGGTGCCGCGCGTGGAAGAAATGGGCAGCTACATTGCCAGTGCCTTACAAACCCAAGTAGAGGGGAGTGCGGTACCGTTTTTGATTCGCACCGCTTTGGATGGCAAAGCGGTGGGCACCACGCGATTTTGCAATATTGATCACGCCCATCAACGTGCCGAAATCGGCTACACCTGGTTGGCGAAAAGTATCCAGCGTACGTCGGCCAATAGTGCGTGCAAGTTACTGCTGCTACAACATCTATTCGAAGACCGCGCGGCGATTGCGGTGGAGTTCCGTACGCATTGGCACAACGCCGCATCGCGCCAGGCGATTTTGCGCCTTGGGGCGAAACAGGATGGAGTGTTGCGTCAACATCGCCGTGAATCCTTTGGCGGCTTTCGCGATACCGTGGTGTACTCCATTCTCGATAACGAATGGCCTCCCGTGAAGTTGGGTTTGACGGCCTGCTTAACGCGCAGTTAAATCCATTCCTGATCAAGTACCGTGCGCTCTGAAACCACATCGCCGGTATGGCCAGTGCCCGCCGGTTCGAACAGCAACACACTCGCTCCCTCGGGTGCATAGGGCATGTGTTCCACGCCGCGCGGCACAATCAGCATTTCGCCCACGCGGAGCGCAACATCCTGATCGCGGAACTTCATCACCAAGGAGCCCTCCAGCACCAGGAATAACTCATCCTCTGCGGCATGCGCGTGCCACACAAAGTCACCCTCGATTTTGGCCAGCTTGATTTCTTGGCCATTCAGCGCGCCAATGATTTTGGGGGTCCACTTTTCCTCGAACAGCCCGAGCTTTTCTAACAAGTTGATTTTTTCCATAAGTTAACTGGCGATGGACCCCTCGGCGCGCAGAATCAAAATCGCTTCCCAAGCAGCGCGACGCTCGGCTTCTTTTTTGCTCGCACCCCAAGCCGCAGGAAAGGAACGATTGCCCACTTCGGCGCTTACCTGAAAGGCCTGCGTTTCCGGATGCTCGTGAAAATCGGTCAAGTGAAACACCGGAATCGAGCCGCGCACCGTTTGCGCCCAGTTCTGCAGTGTTTGTTTCGCCTGCATCCGGGCATGGTTCTCCGGCAACGCGGCCAAATCGTGGTGCAGCCACCGCACCGCAATCGTTCGGCAAGTGACGATGACGGTTTCAGCTGGGCAATCTAGATAAACCGCACCCAACAAGGCCTCGATTGCATTTCCATAAACAGAACGCGGCAAACTAAAGCGCTTATCTAAATTGCCGCCACTGCGAATCCAGCGATCTAGCCCCAGGCGCTCACCTAAACGCGAAAGCGTTGCACGCGACACCAGCAGCGCTTTCCATTCCGTCAGCCGCCCCTCACGCTCCTGTGGATACTCTGCAAATAGCAGCGCACTGACGACGAGGTCGAGGACCGCGTCGCCGAGGAATTCCAGCCGTTCATTGTGGTCTTCATCGATGCTGGCGTGGGTGAGCGCCAGTTCCAGCAGGCTGCGGTCGCGAAAACGATAGCCGATGAGGTCCTCAAGATGGCGCAGGGCAAGTGGAATGCCAGCCATGAAGCCCAGATTCTATCCTCTCTTCCAATATTGACACCAATCGGCAACAATACCCCTTCGCCCACGCCAGGCGACCCCCGCATCTCACCTCGAAATAGTTAAATACGCATGTTGCTCGAAGGAAAAAAGGGACTCATCTTCGGAGTCGCTAACCAATACAGTCTGGCTTGGCATATCGCCAAGGCTGCACATGAGCAAGGTGCGGAAGTGCTTTTGTCGGTTGGCGGCGAGCGTTTTTTGCGCAAAGTGGCACCACTTGCGGCGGAGCTAGATTCTCCCACGCCCATCATTTGCGATGTTTCCACGGATGAAAACATCAAAGTCGCCTTTGCGGAAATCGAGAAGATTATGCCGGAGGTGGATTTCGTGGTGCACGCGATTGCCACCGCCAAGCGCGAGGAATTGCAAGGCCGTTACTTGGATACTAGCCGCGATGGTTTTAGCCTCGCGAACGATGTCTCCACTTACTCACTCGTGGCGATTTGCCGTGAAGCCGAGCGCCTGCTCACCAAGAATGCTTCCATTCTCACGCTGAGTTACCTCGGCGCGGTGCGTGCTGTGCCGTCTTACAACGTGATGGGTGTGGCCAAAGCAGGGTTGGAAGCCAGTGTGCGGTACTTGGCGAATGATTTGGGCCCAACCGGCATTCGTGTGAATGCGATTAGTGCTGGCCCGGTTAAGACCATGTCGGCCTCTGCGGTCAAAGGCTTCAAAGATAAGGTCGATATTCAGCAGGTAGCAGCACCGCTGCGCCGCAACGTGACAGGTGAAGATGTTGGCAAAGCCGGCATGTTCTTGCTCAGTGATTGGGCCTCTGGTGTGACTGGCGAAGTCCTGTATGTGGACTGTGGCTACAGCATCATGGCAGACTTCATCACTCGCGAGGTGTAACGTATGGCTGGGGTGCTTTGTTTAGGCGGAAGCGACCCTCAAGAAGGTGCCGGTGTGCAAATGGACGCTGCCGTCTGTCAGGCTTTGGGCCAGCATCCGCAGATGGTGGTGTGCGTTGATACGGTGCAAAGTATTGTCGGTTTAGAATCCGCCACGCCGCGTCAGCAAACCGCTGTGGCGCATGAAATTTTGTTTGCGCTCGATGCCGGTGTCGACGCGATCAAGATTGGCGCGCTCGGTAACGAGGATGTGGTTGCTGCGGTGGTTGCGGCGCTCGAACCCTGGCATAAAGATGTTCCCATTGTGCTCGATCCCGTTTGCGCCGCCACGCGTACGCTGGGCGCCGAGCGTTTGAACTCGGTGGCGGGCGCGCGCTTGATGGAAATGGAGCTGTTTCCGTTATGCCGTTTGGTCACGCCCAATGCCTTTGAATACGGTACGGGTGAACGTTATCAGGATTGCCGGGCAGTGTTGCTAAAAGGTGGACACGCGGCGGATTATGCCGAATTGGAAGGCGGTACGCCCTTGCCCTGGATTGCCGACGTGCTCACGGATTTGTTGCAGGATCCCATCGAGTTTCGGCATCCGCGTATTGAGGGTGCCGAGAATTTGCATGGCACGGGTTGTGCGCTATCCACAGCGATCGCGTGTTTCCTTGCGAAGGGGTACGAACCCTGGGCAGCATGTCAGTGCGCAATCGAAGTGATGCAGGAATGGTTACGCACCGCAGTAGCGCAAGGCACAGGATTGCTCCCCTTTGCACCGCACAAAATGCCCAAGCCGCGCACTTTACCCGCCGCCGCAGAAGGCGCGCGCGTGGTGTGGCTGAGTGGCGCGAAGCCTTAAATTAGAGCTTCCTTAAGTAAACTGACGGCTAATGCGGCTCAAAATGCCCTTTACGGTAGCATCCAGCAAGCTGTCTTCGTTGTAATCACCCGAAGTCACATAGCTCACCCGGTCTTCGGAAATCAGCTTGTGGACTTTCTCCTTGGTAACGCGCAGCTGCCATTTGGAGGGGTCAAAAACGGCAAGAGAGTAACCGCCTTGTTCGCGCGTCATCTTCATTGCGGGGATATCGGTATCACCATCGCCAAAGAAAATCATCCGCTCAAATGGCACCGGGCGGGTCGGCTTTTCCATCCAGGCATTCAAGGAGCGATCATTCCAGAAGTTCTCGATGCCCTTGTTGATGCGGAAGAGGAACTGCGTTTTGGTGGTGTAGTTGACCACCACACTCGGCCAGCAGGCTTCGCCGTTTTCATCAAAGAGGTACTTGCAGGCGAAGATGTATTGGAAACGCTGGGCGATGGCGGTGCCGCGGATCATTTCTTCATTGCCTGAGGAAACAATGTAATGCATTGGATCTAAACCCAGACCCCTGGCAAAAACATCAATGCGATCAAACCAGCTTTCCACCCCCGGCAATAACGGCGTGGCCTGTCCATGTTGCTCGAGCAAATCTCGCGTGAGTTTGATGCCCTTGCGCTTGGCGGAGGCAAGAATCTCAAACAGGTACATCAAAATCTGATCGGCATTGGCGTCGCGCGCGCGTGCTTCGACCCGATCCCAAAACGGCCCAATCTCTTCATCCAATAACCCCAATAAGGAGTGCTCCTGGATGTTGTCACGGGCCAGGGTGCCGTCAAAATCGTAGATGAGCGCAACTTTAGGCAACATGATGATTAATAGGCTGGGAGCACGCCGAGTTCTTTGGCGATTGCATCGACATAACGATCGGTCATGCCTTGCACAAAGTCGCACACGGCACGGTGGGGTGATTCTGCATTTTCGAGGAATTGTTCGGGCACCCGCTCGGGGCGCTGCAGCAACGCATCAAAAACTTTGCCGAGCAACTCGGTGGCGCGACGCACATGCCAGTTCACTTCCTCTTTCAAGTACATATTGGCGTACAAGTACGCGTGTAGGCCAGCCACCATCGAGCCGAAACTTTCTGAATGGCCCAATAAGCGCTGCTCGCAACTTTGGGCTGCGACGGCCGAGCGCGCAGCGGTCGCGAGCAAACGGCGCGCAGATTCTTCGCGCACATCGGCAATCGCTAAACCCAATAATTCGTTCGCCGCGCGTCGCCATAACAAAGTCCCATGGGCTTCTTCTGGATGACGTTTTTGCGCCGCGGCTACAGCCATTTCCCAGAGGGGCAACTCGGTGCGCATTTGAACTGGATCCAAAATGCCTTCGCGAATCCCATCATCCACATCGTGATAGTGATAGGCCGTGGAATCGGCAAGATCCACAAGTTGTCCTTCGAGCCGTGGAAAACGTAACTGTGTGCCGCTTGCCGGATCAAAAACCTTCTCGTGTTTTTTTAAACAATCCTGGGTTTCCATGGTCAAATTTAAACCACGATATTCCGGGCTGCGTTGCTCCAGCAAATTCACAATCCGCAGTGACTGACGGTTATGCGCGAAGCCGCCGTGCGCAGCCATTTTTTCATTCAGCAAGACTTCCCCGCTATGCCCATAAGGCGGGTGGCCCAAATCGTGCGCCAGCGCAATCGCTTCGCACAACGGCTCATTCAGATTCAGCGCGCTCGCCAGCGACCGCGAAACTTGCAACACTTCCAGCGAATGGGTCAGGCGCGTGCGTTGGTTGTCGCCGACGTGGTTCACAAACACCTGGGTTTTGTACATCAAGCGTCGAAACGCCGAGCAGTGAATGATGCGATCGCGGTCGCGTTCGTAACGGGTGCGCCACTCATCGGGGATTTCTTCAAAGCTACGGCCAGCCGATTCTGCCGAGCGGCTGGCGGCGGGATGGAGCCGTTCCAGCTCCAGGGTTTCCTTCTCGATGCGGTTCACGGGGCACAGGATAGGCGGCGCGGGTAGAATCGGGGTGAGGATTGACCATTTTTGCGCGGAAACCTATAGTTTCCAGCCGTTTTTTGCGTCACCCCCCCTACGCAAACGGCGCTTTGCTCAGCCTTCTCACTCGCGATCACCAGGTGTTTCAAATCCGACTCAAACAGCAAGCTCCCCTTGAGGTGGCGGCGTTGCGCGCGCGCCTGCAGGTTTGGGCTGAAGAGCGCGGTTGGTCGGTGGCTGGATCGCTAGAAAATGCGGCAATCTTGTACATCAAGGGCGCAAAACAAGTCTCTGAACTTGATTCTCTGCGCAGTTGGGAGGGCGTCGACGCCGTGTTGGCTGAAAACGCGCCCGTTTCCGCAGCCCTTCAGCGTCTGCCACAAGCGGTTCAGGTCGGTGCGGCCAAGTTCGGAGCTGGTTATGCCAGCTTCATTGCCGGCCCTTGCTCCGTCGAAGATTACGATTCCATGTTGCAACTGGCGGAACATCTGGTCACAGCGGGTGCTACCGCTTTGCGTGCCGGAGCATTCAAGCCGCGCACTTCGCCCTACGCTTTCCAAGGCCTTGGCGTGCCGGGTCTCGAAATTCTTTCCGCAGTCAGCCGCGCCACCGGGCTGCCAGTCGTTACCGAGGTCCTCGATATTCGCGATTTAGACCACGTCGCCGCACACGCGGATGTGCTGCAAATCGGTTCGCGCAGCATGAGCAATGCGCCGTTGTTGAAAGAAGTCGGACGCGTCGGCAAGCCGGTGTTATTGAAGCGCGGTATGAGCGCCACTTTGAAGGAATTTCTCTACGCAGCCGAATACGTCGCTCTGGGCAATGCGCCCTCCGTGTTGCTGTGTGAACGCGGCCTACGTCACTTTGATCCTGCCGTGCGCAACCTGCTCGATTTGTCGGCGGTAGCGGCGCTCAAACAAGAAACCGGCCTGCCGGTCATCGTGGATCCGTCGCACGGCACTGGCCGCGCGGATTTGGTTCCACCCATGCTCTTGGCCGCCGCCGCCGCCGGCGCGGATGGCTTCCTTGTGGAAGTCCATACCAACCCTTGTGCAGCTTGGTCGGATGCCGATCAAGCTCTACCACTGTCGGCTTTCCGCGAGGTCGTCCCCCGCGTCGCCAAAGTGCTTGCCGCCTGTGACCGTGAGCTTTGCTACGCGATGTCCCACCAACCCAAAGTCTGAGCCGAATCAATGTCCCGCACTCCCTATATTGCCGGCAACTGGAAAATGCACCTCACCAAGCGCAAGGCTTCGTCCTTAGCGCGTGATGTTGCCGAATTCCAAGGCGAAAATCCCGCCTGCAAAGTTGCGGTTTTCCCAACGTTCTTACACCTCGATTATGTTCGTCGTAATCTGAAAGGCAGCAACGTCATCCTCGGCGCGCAAAATTGCTACGGCAAAAAAGAGGGTGCTTACACCGGCGAAATTTCTCCTTATATGCTGCGCGATATGGGGGTGAAAGTGGTGCTGATTGGCCACTCGGAGCGGCGCCACATTTTCGGTGAAACCGATACCATGATGAGCGACAAGGTCAAAATTACCTTACGCGCGAAATTGGATGTCATGTTGTGCGTCGGCGAAACTCTAGAGGAGCGCGAGTCCGGCAAAACTTTTGCGGTTTTGGCGCGCCAGTTACGCGCTTTGAAAGTGGTGAAGACCTCTCAAGCGGAGCGCGTAAGCGTTGCTTATGAGCCAGTCTGGGCGATTGGCACCGGCAAAACGGCTACCCCGGCGATGGCCCAAGAAGCCCACGCTGAATGCCGTCGCCTACTTGGCGATATCCTGGGTGCCCAGGCAGCGGCCACCATTCCCATCCTCTACGGCGGATCGGTCAAAGCTGGCAATGCCGCCGAGCTTCTTTCCCAAACAGATGTTGACGGCGCCCTAGTTGGCGGCGCATCTCTTTCGATTCACGATTTCGGTCCCATCATCGACGCAGCTACGGCTTAAACGGCGGCGTCGCCAAGCACTACTACCATGCTTACAGTACTTCTTTACTTACTTTTCTTCGCTTCGGCGCTGCTCATCATCCTGGTCGTTTTGGTTCAGGAAGGGAAAGGCGGCGGACTCGGTGGCGCTCTTGGTGGTGCGGGTGCCGAAACGTTCGGCGTGCGCGCTGGGGGTGTAAACCGCGTGACCTTCATCCTGTTTGGGGTGTTTTGTGTGTCCGCGTTGGCTCTGCACTGGGTTTCCGGCGACGCCAACGATGGCTCCGCACTGGAATTCCCTGCCGGTATTGAAGGCAGTCAAGATAGTGGTGATGGCGCAGGTGCTGGCAACCCTGTGGTTCCAGTAACCCAGTAGTCCGGTGATGACAGCCTCCTCGATAGAAGCGCTCGCTGAAAATACGGCGTCTGCTTTGCGCACAGCAGAGGCACTCTTAGAGGGGCATTTTCTGCTGTCGTCGGGCCGTCATGCAGGGCGTTATGTGCAGTGCGCAAAGCTGCTGCAATACCCTGAACTCGCTGCCCAAGTTTGTGCACAATTGGCCGCTGCCGTGCGTCAAGCGCGGGCGGAAGAGCAACCATTTGATGTCGTGATTGGCCCTGCAATGGGTGCGGTTACTTTCGGTTATGAATTGGCACGCGCCTTTGGTGTGCGCGGTTTGTTCGCCGAGCGCGCGGCGGAAGGTGGCTTCGTGTTGCGCCGCGGATTCCAAGTAGAGGCAGGCGAGCGCGTGCTGGTTGCAGAAGATGTGGTGACCACCGGCAAGAGTGCCGGTGAAGTGGTCCATATGTTGCGCGCGATGGGTGTGCAAAATATTTCTGCCGCTGCAATCGTGAATCGCAGTGGTTCGGCGAATCCTTTCGGTGACATCCCGTTCTATCGTGCGATGGATCTGGAAGTTCCATCATGGCCGGCTGCACAATGCCCGCTATGTGCTGATCCTCAAGTTGGCCCGGCCATCAAGCCTGGCTCACGCCCTGGTTTAAACTAGGCTGCGCAAGCGGCCCTGCCTGGAGTTCCTGATGGCAACAGCCCCAACATCTGAATCCCTGCACAGCATGACCGGCTACGGTCGTGGCAGTTGCGAAAACCAACATGCTTCTGCTTCCGTCGAACTTCGCTCGGTCAATGGCAAGGGCTTGATTTTGAAGCTGCGGCTGCCCGGTGACCGTTTAGAGTTAGAGTCTAAAATCGAGGCGATTTTGCGTGGCGGTTTGGAACGGGGCAGCGTGAATGGCAACGTGCGCGTAAAAATCCTTGATGCCGGCGCGGTGGAATTGGATTTGGCGGTGCTCCAGCGTTATCTTGCCGCGTGGCGCAAGGCCGAAAAGAAGTTGGGTTTAGAGGCGCATGATCCATCGATGGCGGAACTGTTGGCTTTGCCTGGCGCTTATCAAGGTTCGGAAGAATCAGCCGCGGTCACCAAGGCGGTGGCGAAGGCGGTGGAAGATGCTGCAACTCAAGCTCTGGCCGCATTGGTGGAAGCGCGGCAGCAAGAAGGAGTGCGCCTCGGTCGCGAAATTGAGCGCTTGTGCAAAAACTTAGCTACCTTATTGAGCAAGATTGAGAAGCGGCTGCCGAAAGCGCAAGAAGTGTTGGCGGGGCGTTTAAAAGAGCGCGTGGAATTGGCTTTGAGTAAAATCGAACGTACCGAACCAATCGATTTAGCACGTGAGTTGGTGTTGCTCGCCGAGCGCGCCGATGTGCAAGAAGAGGTCGCGCGCTTGCATATTCACTTGGATCGTTTGGCTGACAAGTTGCGGCTCGGCGGAGCCTTGGGCCGCGAGTTGGAGTTCCTGGTGCAGGAATGCCATCGTGAGGTCACCACTCTAGGCAATAAATCTTCCGACAGCGTATTGTCGGAGTTTGTGGTGGCTCAAAAATTGGTGCTGCAGCAAATGAAGGAGCAGCTGGCCAATGTCGAATAAGCGTGGCCGTTTGATCATCGTTTCCGGGCCGACGGCTTCCGGGAAATCCACTTTATGGCGCCGTTTAGTGCAGCGCGAGGGCGTGGATTTTTCCGTCAGCGCTACCACGCGGGCGGCGCGGCAAGGAGAGATGGATGGCCGCGATTATCATTTTGTGAGCGCCGAACAATTTCAGTCATGGATTGATGCCGGAGCGTTTTTGGAATGGGCTGAGGTGCATGGTCAACGTTATGGCACTTTGCGTGAGCATGTTTTGCAGTCGATTGACCGCGGCCACGACATCGTTTTAGAAATAGATGTGCAAGGTGCGCGACAACTCCACAAATGCGGTCTGCCTTTGGTCAGTTTGTTTGTCATGCCGCCGTCGCGCGAGATTCTGGAACAACGTTTGCGCGGTCGTGGTACCGAAAGCGAGGAACAAATCCAACAGCGTCTCTCCATTGTTGCGGAGGAAATGTCTTACGCTGCTGATTATCAATACCAAGTCTTGAACGATAATTTTGAACGTATGGAGGCTGAGGTCGAACAAATCCTCGGTTACCGCAAGGAGGTACTCTGATGGCTGCGATTTTGCTTGGCGTTTCTGGTTCTGCGGCGTGTTTTAAGGCCGCGGCTTTGGCTTCGGCATTAACCCAACAGGGTCACGAGGTACAAGTCGTGATGACGGCTGCCGCCACCGAATTTGTTGGCCCCTTGCAGTTTTCTTGTCTCACCGGGAAAGCCACGCTGGTAGATGAATTCCACCCTGAAGATCCTTCTGGTATGGATCACATCAGCTTGGCGCGAGCCAGTGATTTGTTGGTTATCGTGCCCACTACCGCCAACACCTTGGGTTTGCTCGCTGCCGGACTCGCCCCCAACTTACTTGGCAGCTTGGCGTTGGCCTTTGGCGCAACCAAGCCACGTTTATGGGTGCCGGCGATGAATCCCGAAATGTGGAACAACCCCGCCGTGCAACGCAATGTCCAAATTTTGCGTGCCGACGGTTGGCAGCAAGTGGGTCCCACCTGTGGCCTAACCGCCTGCGGTGAAATGGGTGATGGTCGTATGGTGGAGGTGGAGCAAGTAATTGCTGCAATCACCGCCGCCCTGCAATCCTGATATCCTGTTTTTATGGCCGCACAGGATTCTTCCGTATTGCGCGTCGCTTTGGCGTTGAGCATGTTCGACTTCGTGCAAATGTCGACCGCACGTGAGATCTCCATGGTCCACTCGCCGCTGCTGTTATGGCTTACGGTGCTTTTTACTCCTGTAGCTTTTTATTGGTTGCTGTGCCTGCCAACGGTTCTGCTGCCTAGCGCGAAACTGCAAAAGGTCTATGCGCTGCTTTTATTTGGCGGGCGCATGGCATTGTGTGCTTTTATGTACACCCATTGGGCACTGCTCGCCGACGCTTGGCCGCGGTTGTCGATTGGATTGTTGATTGCTGGCGTCTTTGCGTTTGCGCCTTCCGCTTACTGGGATCGTATTGCGCGCCAATACATGAATATCGCAGTCGTGCCCGGTGTTGTTTTTCTACTCGCCTTTTTGTTTGTCGATGGCAAGCCGCAGCGCAGTGCCGTCACTACTGCGGTGGCTGCTGAAAACGCACCGAACTTGGTGTTGATCACCTGGGATACCGTGCGCGCCGACGTCCTCAGTGAGTACGGCGGCACGGGTTTAAGCATGCCGAACCTCGCCGCTTTCGCTGCCGATTCAATGCTCTTTGAGGATGCGTGTGCGAGCACTCCGATTACGGCACCATCGCACGCCACCATGCTTACTGGGGTGTTGCCGCCATCCCACGGGGTGCGCTCGAATGTCTTCGATGCAATGGCGCCGGGCACTCTAACTCTGCCAACCATCCTGGCAGAAAATGGTTATCGCACCGGTGGATTTGTTGCCGCCTATCCTTTGCTTGGCCGCTTCGGCTTCCAAAATGGATTCGAAATTTATGACGATCGCCTTGAAGAAGTGCGGTTGATGCGCTTGCGTCAATTAGATTACTTCGACGCCCTTTGGATGTTGTGTTTCCGCCCGTTTATTCCTGCAGGTCCTGTTGCTGCGAGCCCCGGCGAAGTGGTGCAAAAGCGCGTTTTTGATTGGCTCGAAGAAGTGCCAACAACGCAGCCTATTTTCCTTTTCGAGCACTTATATGATGCTCACGCACCCAACAATCCTAGCGAACCTCGCCGTTCCAAAGCGCTGGCTGCCATTGGTACTGCTACTCCACCAGCTTTTGCATCGTTCGATAATGAGAATATGGCGTTGTATCGCGCGCAGATTGAACGCCTCGATGAACTGCTTGGAGAAATGCTTGCGCAGCTTGAGCGCCGCGATCCTGGTTTGCGCAACACGCTGATTGTGCTTACGGCAGACCACGGCGATTGTTTCGGCGAAGGTGGCTACTCGAACAATCACATTGCGTCACTTTACGAAGCCACTCAGCATGTGCCGATGTTGGTGCGTTTGCCGGGTGCTAAGGGCGCTGGCACACGTGTACCGCAAACGGTCACCCATTACGATCTCATGCCAACCTTTCTGGCGCAGGCTGGGATTCCCTTGCCTCCAAGCGTGGAGTATATGCATGGGGTTGTGTTGCAACTGGCAGCCACCCCCGAAGGCTTGTCTTCCACTGCGCGTGCGGTTTACCTGGAAGCCATGAGTTCGAATATTCGTGGTGAGCGGAAGCGTGGCTGGCGCACGCCGGAGTGGAAGTTCTTGCTTTGGGAAGATGGCCACACCAATTTGTGGAGTTATCGCCAGCAGGAGAGTGTTGATTTTGTGGAACAAGAACCGGCACGCAAAAAAAAGATGCAGGCTGACTTGCTCGAATATTTTGAGAGCTTGCCGAAAGGCAGCGGAGAACGTGGCGAAATCAGCTCGCTGGATTTGGAGGCTTTGAAGGCTCTGGGGTACGCGGACTGATGGCGCGTTTTTTGGTTACAGCCGGACCCACGCGCGAGGCCATTGATCCAGTGCGTTATCTTTCTAATCGCTCCAGCGGCCGTATGGGTTACGCGCTTGCTGCTGCGCTGCTCGAGCTCGGGCATGCAGTGGACTTGATTTCTGGTCCGGTGAACTTGCAGCCTCCAGCAGGCGCACAATTCACTTCCGTGGAATCTGCCGCGGAGATGCTGGCTGCGGCAATTGCTTGCTGGCCTCTCTGTGCTGGCGTTTTTGGTGTTGCGGCCGTTGCAGATTACCGTCCCGCAGTGGTTTCCAAGGCTAAATTGAAACGCGCGGCGGGGGAGCACCTCACTTTGGAATTGCTCCCTAATCCCGACATTCTCGCCATTTTGGCGGCGCAAAAAGGAACCCGTTTGGCCGTTGGCTTTGCCCTGGAAACCGATTCTATGGAGCAAGAGGCGCTACGCAAGTTGCAGGTCAAGAACCTAGATTTTGTGGCCTTAAACGGAATTGCGGCACAAGGGGCGGTGCAGGCAGCGATCACTCTGCTCGATGGTTGCGGCGGGCGTCGGCAGCTGGGGCCGGCAGAGAAAAGCGAACTTGCACGCCAGCTGGTGCTGGCGGTAGGAATCACGGCTGCCAGCACTTAGGATAGTAGGCGTACAGTGGCTGCATCCCGCAAGAAAACGAAGGTGAGTAAGAGCAAAACTGCGGCGAAGAAATCTTCGGCGCGGAAGAGCACCCCTAAACGCAACCAGGCTGGAACTCAATTGAGTTTTCTTGGCACCGGTTTACGTGTGGTGACGACTTGGGCAGGTACCGCGATTTTGGCGTTGCTCGTGGCATTGCGTTGGTGCGGCGCGTTGGCGTTGGCAGCTTTACAGGGCAAACGAGGCCGCCAGCCCTTCGGCATGGTTTTGGCCGCAGCGTCTTTGTTCCTTTTGGTTGCTTTGCTCGATTACGGAAGCGGCCGCCCGAACTTGTGTGGTGCCCTCGGCTACAACCTTGCCGAGGGCATGCTGGTTTTTCTTGGCGTCGGTGCTTTTATCATGCCGGCGTTCGGTGCGTTCTGGGGCGTGGCGCGTTTGCTGCGCGAACAAAGCAGTGGTTATGCCGAGTTCAAGCTGGTCGGGATTGTCTTGTTGGCTTTCACGACATCGTTAATCGCCCATGGTCTCGGTGATCCCGGACCAACGAATACTTTTCAAAATGGTCAAGGCGGTTTTATTGGCTCCACCGTCACGCCGCCATTAACCGAGGCTTTCGGTCCTTTCGGCATGATTGTGGTGCTTTCTCTGCTGGGTGCGCTTTCGATGTTTATGGCCACGGAATGGGCTTTTGTGCCGCTGGTACGTGATCTTCTTAAGCGCAGTGCAGGTTCGTTGCGCCAGCAGGATTTGCCATGGGGTGGTAAAGAGCGCAAACCCATCTTGGAAGAGGCGGTGGAAAATCGCGTCAAAGCGGCCACGGGTTTACGTCGGTTTTGGCAAATGTTTACTGGCCAGTTCAGCAGCTTCGAGCATAAAGGCGAAGCTGGCGCTACCCAAACTTCGGCGGCTTCGCCTGAGCCAGAACTGGAGATGGAGTTGCGTTTTGGTGGCAAGGATCTCAAAGAGGTGGCAGCGGAGTCTGCGCAACCGAGCGAAGTTGCTGTAGAGCCGGCGGCGGCCGCGGCACCGGCTGCGGAACCGGCTCCAATCACCCACAAAGTGCCGCCAGCGGTGATTCCGGTAGATGCGCCGGATTCAGAAGAGTTCTCGCTGCCGGGGATTTCTGAATCGCCCGCGATGCGTTCTGCGCGTCTGGAAAACGAGGAAGCCGTGTTGGCAAAACGCAGGACCAGGGCGAAGCGACCACGCCTCGATTCTTTGCCGCCGATGGAAATTTTGAGTATCAGCGAGAAGTCCAACTACGAGAATCAGCGTGGTGAGATCAATGAGTTGGGCCGCAAACTTCAGGGTGTTTTCGATGCCTTCCAGCTTAACGGCAAAGTGATTGGCGCTGAGCGCGGCCCTACGCTCACCATGTTCGAAGTGAAGTTGGCGGCCGGCGTTTCGGTGAAAAAGTTGAAGAGTCAACGCGAAGACTTGGGCATTGCCTTAGGTACGTATGGTGTGCGGATCGTGTTCCCGTTGCCGGGTCGCTCAACGGTGGGTGTGGAAGTGCCGAACTTGGTGCGCGAATCGGTGCGTTTGCGCGATGTTTTCGAAGGAATGGATCTGAGTTTCAACAAGAACAGCCTGCCGATGGTCCTCGGTTGCGATACCCTCGGCAACCCAGCGGTCGAAGATTTGGCCAAGATGCCGCACATGCTGATAGCAGGCACTACCGGTTCGGGCAAGTCGGTGTGTTTGAACAGCATTCTGGTCACCATGCTGCTCACTCGCACGCCGGATCAAGTGCGCTTTGTGCTCATCGATCCCAAACAGGTGGAGCTACAAGTGTTCGCGGATATTCCGCACTTGTTGTGCCCGGTGGTCACCGATATGAAACGTGCACCGTTTGTGCTGGAGTGGGCGGTACGCCAAATGGAAGATCGTTTGCACACCTTCAAGATGACTGGAGTGCGCAATATTTCCGATTACAACGCGCTGGGTGAAGCTGGCCTGAAGAAGCACTTAGGCGACGCCTACGACGCAGATGAATATCCAACCACCGTGCCGTTCTTTGTGGTGGTGATTGATGAGTTGGCAGATCTGATGATGACTGCGAAGAAAGAAGTCGAAACTTCGATTACCAGGATTGCCGCGAAGGCGCGCGCCGCAGGCATTCACTTGTTGGTTGCCACCCAGCGCCCCAGCACCGATGTCGTCACCGGTTTGATCAAGGCGAACTTGCCAGTGCGCGTTTCTTTCCGCGTCAACACCGGCATCGATAGCCGCGTGGTGCTCGATGAAATGGGCGCAGAAAGCTTGCTCGGTAATGGCGACTTCCTCTACCGCTCTCCCGGCAGTGGCACTCTAACGCGCGGCCAAGGTGCATTCGTCAGCACCAAGGAAGTCAATCTCATCTGTGATCACCTGCGCGAGCATGGCAAGCCGGAGTTCCTTGAGGACCTCGTGCAGATGAAAGGGAGTGCCACTGCCGGTGGCACGGATGTCGATGACCCGCTGTACGATGATGCTGTGCGCGTTATTTTGCAAAGTGGTCGTGGTTCGGCGTCTTTAATTCAGCGCGCGTTGAGTGTCGGTTACACTCGTGCGAGTCGCTTGATTGACATCATGACCGAGCAAGGCGTGCTCGGCCCCTTTGTCGGCTCCAAGGCCCGTGAAGTTCTTCTCACTGTGGAAGACTGGGAGCAACGCAACAACCAACCGCAGTAATGACATCGGACTTACGAACTTCAGCGCGGGACATCCGTGTGGCTTTGGTGCATTTGGGTTGCGCGCGCAACTTGATTGATTCGGAGAATATTCTCGGCCATCTTGGTGCCGAGGGTTACTCCCTGACTGGGTCGGTGGAAGAAGCCGATGTCGCGATTTTGAATACGTGCAGCTTTATCGGCCCTGCACGCGAAGAATCCGAGGGCGTTATCCAAGATTTGCTGCAAGCAAAGGCGGCTGGAAATCTGCGTGGCGTGATTGTGGCGGGTTGTTTGCCCGAGAAATTCCGCCCGGAAGTGGAAGCGAAGTTCCCGCAAGTAGATGCCTTCCTTGGATTAAGTGATTACTCCAATGTTGCGCGCATCGTCGAAACGGTACTCAAGGGCGGCAAGGTGCGTGAAGATTCTGGAGGGCGTGCCCCGCAAGGCCAAGGTGAGTTCTTGCGCTTGCTCCAAACTCCCCGTAGCTATGCCTACTTGCGCCCTAGTCACGGTTGTGATCATGACTGCGGTTTCTGCATCATCCCGCAAATCCGCGGCAAGCAAATTAGCAAGCCGGTCGCGGCGGTCGTCGCCGAAGTCGAAGCGCTGGTTGCAAAGGGCGTTTGCGAAGTGGTGATGGTTGCCGAAGACAGCACCGGGTATGGCCGCGATTTTGCGCAAGGCGAAGCGCGTTTGCCCGAGTTGGTGGATGCGATGGCATCTGTGGCGGGTTTGAAATGGCTGCGCGTGATGTACGCCTACCCGAACAACTTCCCGTGGGCGCTGACGGATGTTTTCAACCGCCACGCCAATATCGTGCCCTACCTCGATATTCCCACGCAGCATATTTCTAGCAAAGTTTTGAAGAATATGCGCCGCGGTGGCAGCTCCGCGAGTGTGCGGCGCATCATGCAACGCCTGCGCGAGGAAGTGCCCGATATGGTTTTGCGTACCACGGTGTTAGTCGGGCATCCCGGCGAAGGCGAGCAAGAATTCAATGAGTTGCTTGATTGGTTGGAAGAATTTCGCTTCGAGCGTTTGGGCGCATTTGCGTTTTCACCCGAAGCCACTGCACCTTCCGGCGCCGATGAAGACCGTTGCTCCCATGAAGAGGCCTTGGAGCGCCAGGGTCGCGTGATGCAACTGCAGGCACAAATTCACGCCGATTTCCAACAAACCTTAGTTGGCCGACGTCTGCCGGTACTTGTCGACGAATCAGCGGGTGAATGGGCTATTGCACGCACTTGGGCCGATGCCCCGGAAGTGGATGGCGTGGTGCGGATCCATGACCCGGCCCACAATTTGAGCACCGGCGCCATGCCGGAGGTTCTCGTTACGGCTGCGGATGGCTACGATTTAGAAGCCGAAGTTCTTCCTAGCCCTAACTGATGCTTACCCGCCAAGTCCCGAACCTAGTAACCGCAGCGCGCCTTGTTTTTGGCGTTGGCGCGTTTATTTTTATGGCGCGGATTTTGGAAGCGGAAGCGGATTCGGCCGCGCTGGAGCGCGATGCGTTCTGGGCTTTTTGGCTTTTTCTCATCGCTTCGATTACAGATTTCGTCGATGGTTATCTGGCGCGGAAATATAATTGGGTTACAGCACTTGGCCGCGTTGCCGATCCGGTTGTCGATAAAGTACTTACTCTGGGCGCCATGATTTATTTGGCGGTGGATGACAAAATCTATGCATTCGATGGTGATTTGTGTGCCGTCATGCCGGTGTGGGTTGTCGTTCTGATGATTGGCCGCGAGTTTTTGGTAACCGCATTGCGCGGGGTAGTGGAAAGCAACGGCATGCAGTTTGGTGCGGATTGGTTCGGCAAAGTGAAGCTGATTCTGCAAACCACATATATTTCGATTGCCCTTGGTATGGTGGGCGGCATTCCAGATTTCTTGTTTATCCCGTGGCTAGACTTCACGCGCAACCCATGGCTATTTGCGGGGATGTTCTGGGCGATGGTGCTGCTAACCGTCTTTTCCGGCGTCCACTATTGTGTAAAGGGCGTGCGCTTGATGGCTAACCGAGCAGCATGAAAGATGCCTTCGATGATTTGCAACTCGCTCTCGACAGGCTGGATTCCTTGCCTAGTTCCGAGCGCGCGGCCGCCGTGCAACTGTTGCGCGGCTGGCTCTTAACGCAAGTCCAGATTGAACCCATCGCAGCGGGCGAGTTGCCGAGTGAGTTCGGCATGATTGGTGCTGCGCCGGTGATGCAACAAGTGTTCAAGTTGCTTGGTCGCATCATGCGCACCGATATTCCGGTATTGGTGTTGGGCGAAAGTGGCACTGGCAAAGAGTTGGTGGCCTCGGCTTTACACAACTACGGCCCACGCCGACGCAAAGCTTTGATCTCAGTGAACTGCGCGGCAATCCCAGCGAATTTGTTGGAGTCGGAAATTTTCGGCCACGTGAAAGGATCCTTTACCGGCGCACATAAAGACCGTAAGGGCTTCGCCGATGCCGCGCATGGGGGAACTTTGTTTCTGGATGAGATTGGCGAAATAGAATTCGATCTGCAGGCCAAGCTATTGCGCTTTTTGCAGGATGGCGAAATCCGCCCCGTTGGTGCCAACGCTACGCATCATGTCAATGTGCGCATTGTTGCAGCAACCAATCGTGATTTGCTGGACCGTGTGCGTAAAGGAAAGTTCCGCGAAGACCTTTACTATCGCTTGGCGGTCATGACTCTCGAACTACCTGCCTTGCGGGAACGCAGCGGCGACATCGAACATCTGGTGCGTTTCCTATTGGTAGCTCAGGGCAAAGATGGCATGCCCACTGCGCAGGTCAGCGCTGCGGCTCTGGAATTACTTTGTGCCTATTCTTGGCCGGGCAATATCCGTCAATTACAAAACGAATTGGTGCGCTCCGCTACGTTCTGCGAAGACGGAGTAATTCAGCCCGCAGATTTATCTGCCGACGTACGCGCCAGCATTTAGCTCGTTATTGCGGCAGCAGCGTTTTGGCTGCGCTGTCTGCGCCAACTTCGCGCCATACGTAAACCTTCCAAGCGGCCGCGCCAAGCAGGTCCAATCGCCGTGAAGCCAAATAAGTTGCGGTTGTTCCAGAATAAACGCAAGATGCCGCCACCGATTCCCCAGGCGAGGCCAGGATTCGGAAAGTTGCCAATAAGGAAAGCAAATAGCACGTGGCAGTAGCGCCCAATCATGCCATAGTTTTTGAGCAAGACGTATGTTTCATTCGCGGCGTTATTGTAAATCGCCTCTGGGTTGAAGCGCTCGGTGTTCATCACCCGCGCCGCTTCGTGATGATCAGCTTCCACTTCTGGATCAAAGAGTAGGCGGTAACCTTGGCGCGCAACTCCGAGGCACGCATCCATTTCAAAACGGAAACAATCGCCGCGTAGATTTTGATCAAAGCCGCCCTGCTTGCGCAATGGCATCAGGCGCAAGCTCATGTTGGCGCCGCGGTAATGATCTACCTTGACGGTGCGCTGCGTATGCCGCGTACTTTGATCCAAAACGATTCCAGGAAAGAGCACCCGATTCCGAAAACGGGCACGGCGTTGCCGAGGAATGCCATCCATGACATCAATTGCTGGGCCGGCCACCCCACCAACGCCAGCATCTTTTTCATAATGCCGCGCCAGGTTTTCGAGCCAAAAGGGTCGTGCGATGGCGTCATCATCGAGCAAGCAACCTACATCGCCGGTGGCTGCGTTCAAGATGGCATTCTCCGCCACCACAATGCCAGGTTGGGTGAGCAAAACTTTAACGATATGGAGTTTGGGATGATGCTCAATAAAAGCATCCACCACGGCCACGCCCTCGGGATCCAAATCTGCGCGCAACGAGATTAGAATTTCATCTGGCAACCGCGATTGCCTGGCCAGTGCATCTAGGTTGCGACGCAGCAAATCCGGCCGCTTTAGGGTTGGCACGAAAATGGAGAAGCGCAACTGCTGTTTGGTAGTCATGAGCTGGCCACCTCAAGCGCAACTTGGTAGGCAGCAACATGATCACGTGCCGAATTCGCCCATGTGAATTGGGCCGCGTGGGCAAAACCACGGCGAATCAAATCATCGCGCTCGGGACCCGGGCTGCTCGCCTGCATGAGGGCATCTGCGATGCCTTCAGGATCATTGGGGTTCACCAATAGGCCAGCGTTCGCAGTGACTTCCGTGAGGGAACATGCGTCTGCGGCCACCACTGGTGCGCCACACGCCATCGCTTCGATCACGGGAATACCAAATCCTTCGAGAAACGAAACTAAGGCGAATGCAGCGCAACAGCCATAGAGCCGTGGAATATCCTCTTCGTCGACAAAACCAGTTTGCAAAACTCCTACATCATGTTGGCGTTGGACAATGCGCTGCCACATTTCATCGTAGAGCCAACCTTTAGCTCCGGCTAAAACTAATTGCCCATCAAAACCACGCGCACGCATTCGTTGGAAAGCCGCACACAAACCTTCGATATTTTTGTTGGGCTGTAGCGTGCCGAGGTACAGCACGAAATTGGGGCGGATTGCATACCGTTGCGCTAGGCGGTGTAAATCGGCTTCTAGATCGCTTGGAGCTTGCAGACCGGGTGAAATTCCGTGATAGATGGCTTGCACGCGACTAGGGTCCACTTGCAGTCTTTCCACGATATCCCGTCTGGAAAATTCCGAAACAGTAATCACACGGTGGGCGCGTTGTGCTGAGGCTGGCACGGTTGCTGTGCGTTCGCGAATCCAGGCTGCGGGCAGGCCCTCGGGTGCGCGCAAAAAAGCGAGGTCATGAATGGTGACCACACGTGCCGATCGCCGACTCGGGGGAACAAGGTCAAAAGGACCGTGAAACAAATCGTGCTTACCAGCGGTAATTTCAATGGGCACCCGTAATGCGCGCAGAAGTTGCGGCGGGAAACGCGAAACCGTGGAACTTTTCGCGCCCGCCAGCCGGCAGGTTTCGCGCATTTTTGCCAAGTGATGGCCGCGCAAAAAATTAAAGTACAGACCAATCTCCCAATCTGCCGGCATGACTGCCGGCAGATTGTGCAAAATTTCCATGCCATAACGATAAGCCCCACCTTTGTGGTAGCCGGAAAGGGCCATCGCGGTTGCGTCGAAAAGAATTTTCATCGGCTTATCGTTGCGGCGTTGCGGTAAGCGGCGAGGGTTTGCTGCGCGCATTTGGTCCAGGAGAAATCAGCGGCGCGCTGCAAACCGCGGGCGCGTAAATTTTCACCCAGCGCCAAGTCGCCTTCGATGCGGAGCAAGAGTTGCGCGAGTCCATCGATATCATCAGGATCAAAAAACTGCGCGGCATCGCCTCCAACTTCTGGCAACGCACCGCGATTCGAACTCAACACCACTGTACCGGCGGCCATGGCTTCAATCAGCGGCATGCCGAATCCTTCATAACGCGATGGCGTCACCATGGCTTTTGCACCACCGAGTAGCGGCGGCAAATCTTCTTGATCAATGAAACCTAGAAAGTGCAAGTGCTCACGCAAAATCGGCAAGCTCGCGGCGACCTCACTCACTTCTGCAGCTTGCCAACCGGCGCGACCAGCAACCGCTAAATCGGCCTGTAGTCCAGATTCCAGAGCTAATCCGAAGGCGCGCAACAACATGGGTAAATTCTTTTTTGGCTCCACCGAACCGACAAACAAGAAGTAAGGTCGTTTGGTTAATCCCAATTTGCTACGCACGCGCTGCACCGCCGACTCATCCTGTCCGGCATGGCGAAAGCGTTCCTCAATGCCATGGTGCACCACGCAAGTGCGCCCGTGCGGTACGCCGTAGTGCTTTACTAAATCCGTGCGCGTATGTTCGGAAACACAAATCCAGTAGCTTGCGCGGTGGGCAAGACTTTGCGTACCCCGTTGCAGGCGCGCTACCCAGGCCGGGTTGAGAAACTGCGGATAATGCAAGTACATCAAATCATGCGAGGTCACCACCAGCCGCCCTTGCGTAGGCAGATCAAATACCGGCTCCGGCACATGGACCAAATCATGTTTCCCGGTGAACCATTCCAAATGCGCACCCCAACGCGCGGTGGCTTGAATCCAGTCTGGCGACAGCCACCAATGTTGCGGGTTTGCACCCTGGCGGCGCAGGCGTTCCACAAAGGCCACGTTCTTGGGGTTCAAAAAAGCGGTGAATAGCGAGAACTGCATATCCTCAGGGCAGACACGCAGCAACTCGGGCACCAAATTGTGCCAGTAGGAGTCGATGCCACCAAAGTTGGTGGTGCGGGCCAAGCGGTGGCCTTCCAGAAGAATCTTCATGGGCAAAGTTCGTGGTAGCAAAAATCGACGTCATCCCAGTGGCGCTGGGGAGCGAACTCCGTACGCACCCATTCTCGCATGGCGGCACCATGACTTGCTAACGTGGCTAAGTCACCAGCGAGATTCTCTAGCTGACGGCGCAAACTGGCAACATCTTCGGAAACAAAAGTCCAGCCGCGGTTCGGGGGCAACAATTCCGGCACGCCACCTGCGTGCGAAGCTAGTGACGGCCGCCCGCGGGCTCCGGCTTCGAGCACGGTAAGCGGTGAGTTTTCAGGAACCCGGGAAGGCAGTACCTGCAAATTGGAGGCGGCATAAGCAGCAGCCATTTGCTCTTCGTTGCAGAAGCCAAGAAACTTGACGCGCGCAGTTAGCCCCGCGCGTGCCACTTGTTGACGGAGCTCCACCTCGCAATCTCCTGAGCCCGCAATCTGCAAAGTTGCCTGCTGCAACGCCGCATGGCTACTCGTAGAAAGTGCCTCAATCAGCAAATCAACGCCTTTGGAGCGGAATAAGGTCCCGGCGAAAAAGATCCGCAGGTGATCCGTCGGCAACGGCAAAAGCTCTGCCGGCTGAATGGGTAGGCGTTGTAAGCGACTCCGTTCAGATGGAAACCCGATCCCATCGCGCAAAGCTAAGGTGGGGCATAAGAACAGCTTGGTGCATGCGAAAACGAGTTTTCGATCTGCTTTTAACGAGCGCCGATCGAGCAGCGTGCGCAAGCCACCGGTGATTCCGGAGCGATCTAGCCCAAATGGATTCGGGTCGATGAGGGTGAAATCATGCACGGTCATCAAAATCGGGAGACCCAATTTATAGATAGTAGGAAAAACGGTAGATCGGAAGGCTGCGCAGTTTTGGATATGGACAACATCAGGGGACTGTGCCACGAGCCATTTCTCCAGATGCTCTGCGAGTGGGGCGTGGAAATAATGGAAATCAAGTCTCCGCCGCAGGGCTGAAGTGGGCCGCTGATATTGGAAATGTGTGCTGGCGATCGTATCAGGCAAACCTTCAGCGGCCTCATCTAGGCCATAAACAAGGTTCTCGTGGCCACGGAGTACCATTTGCGGCAAGAGCTGCTTGAGGTAAGCGGTAGCCCCACCATGGATGCGGGGGGCGTCGTGGAAGTGGAGGACGCGCACGTTGTGTTTTCGGGTTCAGGGATTCTATCGCCTAGAAGCAAAGACGTAAGTCGTTTACTCAACAGGATTTGCGAATGCAGGTCAACACAGGGCCAGGAAACCTCAGGAAATCAAATCCGTAAAGTGTTATCTGGAAAGAGTTTACGGACGCAGCTCGGTATTCGCCAGAAATTGTGGTCAAATGATGAGTCTAGCTTCCGATGTAACCCCCATGGGCGTGAGTCCTGGGAAGGAAGAATTCTGGAAAATGACTTGCTCCATCTCGCCGCATCGGCACAATGTTTCGCCATCTTCTGCATAAGGCTCCCAAGCTTGCAGAAGGTGACAAAAAACAATCCATCTCTCGCCGACTAAGGCCTGCTTGGCCCGTCAGCAGAAACAACCCATCCGCCCAATAGGGCCCAATAAGGAAGTTTCGAATGAAGGTTCGCCTGTTCAATCTAGTGGCAATTGCCGCGATCACCCTGAGTGCTCAGGGTGTTGCTCAACAAAACGATAGCCTCGAGCGTGCTCTGGCTGATCTCAATTCCGGTCTCGCTGCGCCTATGGGCAACGCAGGCTACACAATCTCTGGTGATTTCCGTGCCCGCAACCGCTGGTACAAAGATGACAGCGCTACTGGTATCACCAACAACCGTGACGTCGATACTCGCGTACGCCTGAACTTCTTGTTCAACGTGACTGAGTCTTCCCAAGCATTCGTTGGCTTTAATGGCAGCGAGTCCTGGGGCGATGCTGGCACCGGCACCACGCCTGGTCAGTACGATGATCCTTACAGCGTCGCTGGTTCGCCACGCGATTTCCAGCTCCTGCGTAGCTGGGTTGCTGTAGATAGCCTTCTGGGAGAAGGTGGCCGCGCCAAGATTGGTCGTGACTACTACACTCCAGTTAGCGGTCGTATTATTGGATCGGATGAGTGGGATAACACTCCTGCTTCCCAGTCCGGCATCTGGTACGACTACGCAATGGATAGCGTTGCACTGCACTTCTCGATGCTAAACGGCCTCGAAAACGGCTACTTCGCACCCTCTTTGACCACCTCTCTTGGTGATGGCGACGACATGGTCTACATTGCAGCCCTTAACTGGACCTGCGATTACGTAGAGCAGCTCGGCCCTATCGCTGTGGTTCCTTACTGGATCCGCAATGAGGTTTCCTTGGCTGATGCAGATAGTGACACCTGGATGGGAGTTCTTCTCACCGGTGAAGCCATGGGCATTGGTTACGAAGTGGAGTACTCCGATTACGAGCACGGCACTACCGACGGCAACGCTTGGTACATTCGTGGCGTTATCGACCTTGATGCTCTTGCTGAGCTTCCTGGTGTGGAAGACGGTGGCTTGTCCGTCGCTTTCTCGGATTCTGATAAGAACTACGCTACCACTGGTGTCACCAAGTACCACAATGCAGTTGGCTTCAGCGACAAGCTGGGCGCTGGCGGCATCTGGACTACGGATACCAACACCTGGAACATCGGTCTGGACATTAGCCCTGCAGAGGGTTGGAATGGCAACATTTCCGTCATGGATGTTGAGATGGGCACTGCGCAGTGGAGTGAGATTGACCTTTCGGTTAGTCACACCCTCGGTGGCAACGTTGAAGGTTGGTTTGGCTACGCCATGGTTGACAACACGGGCTCGTCCCGTAACGAAGACACCTTCTGGGCTGTCCTCGATCTGTCTTTCGGCAACTAGTCTTAACGATTACGAAGCTACAAGACGGGCATCCTTCGGGGTGCCCGTCTTCTTTTGTTTTCCCACCTTCCCGTCGTGCTAAAATCTCGAGCAATGGGAATCCTCCTGCAGCCCCTCCCAGATGGTCCCCTCGATATTCTTGGCGATGTGCATGGTGAACTCGGGGCTCTACAGGAATTACTCCAGCACCTTGGCTACGACCGCTGTGGCTACCACCCAGATGGGCGGCACCTCGTTTTTGTCGGTGACCTGGTGGATCGTGGCCCCGATAGCCTGGGCGTGATTCGCCTAGTGGCTCCTTTAGTGGAGTCCGGCGCGGCCTCCTGCATCCTAGGCAATCACGAGCTGAACCTGCTGTTGGGCAAACGTCGCCCTGGCAATGAATGGTTTTTTGGCGAACAGCAGCAGGTGGGTGATCACCGCACCACCATGGGGCAAGTCCTCGCTACCCATGAAACCCGCACGGAGATTCTGCTGTTCCTGCTGCGCTTGCCGCTAGCTCTCCAGCGTCATGGCTTGCGGGTGGTGCATGCCTGTTGGGATCCCCATGCGATTGCCGCCCTAGAGAGCGCGCACTGTGGTCTGGTGGAGTTGTTCTATGCTTCGGAGCAAGCCATCACGCAGGCTTGCTTAGCGGCGGGGTACGAAAAGAACTCGAGATGCGCCGATTTAGCCCGCCAGAACGACAATCCTGTGACTGTTTTGACTTCCGGCCAAGAACGGCGCACCACTACGCCATTCCACGCCGGCGGGCGGGTTCGCCACACCGAGCGGGTGCCGTGGTGGGGGGACTACCATGACGATAGCGAAGTCATTTTTGGCCATTACTGGCGTGCCATCGATCCGGATTGCCGCACGGCGAAAGGTGGACCGTACTTATTCGACGTCGTGCCTTATGAGCAAGCACTTGGCCCCAAGCAGAATGCTTTTTGCATCGATTTCTCAGTAGGCTATCGCAATGTGGCGCGCGCCAAGGGAGATCTCAACCCAGGCGCCACGGCTCTTGCAGCATTGCGTTTCCCAGAACGCGAATTGATGCTCGACGACGGCCGGTGCGTGCGCGTGACAAAGCCTTAGAACGCAACAGCGAAGCCGTGGAACAACTCAAGCCATGACCCCGCCGAGCCATGGCGCGTTATTCCAGTTTATGCCGCTGGGTCGGCGCTGATTTCTTCAGCGTCGGCCCAAAGATCATCCATGTCGTAGAAGTCGCGCGCTTCTTGCGTAAGGATGTGGACAATCACACTATCGAAGTCACACAGCATCCAGCTGGAAGTGGCTGCGCCTTCGACCTTACCCTTCGAACCAGTTAGTTCCTTGGCGGCAAGCTGGATGGATTCGGCCATCGCTTTGGTTTGCCGATTACTTTGTGTGGTGATCAAAACAAAGTAATCTGTCAGGTACAAAAACTCGCCCACCGCAAGGATGCGGATGTTCTCGCCCTTCAAGACGTCAGCTTCGTGCGCCAGCCTTAGGGCCAGCGCACGAGCTTCTACTAAATCGCTACTTTTTTCCAACAGCGTATGACCTAGCTGACAAAGAACGGCAGGAGCAAGAGGCTTACTACCGACATCAGCTTCAGAAGAATGTTGAGCGAAGGACCGGAAGTATCTTTGAATGGATCGCCAACGGTATCGCCAACTACAGCCGCCTTGTGAGGGTCGCTGCCTTTGCCGCCATGGTGGCCTTTCTCAATGTACTTCTTAGCGTTATCCCATGCGCCGCCTGCGTTGGCCATAAACAAGGCCATCATCACGCCGGAAGCAAGTGAGCCAGCGAGTAAGCCGCCAAGCATTTGCACGCTGAACAAACCAACCAGGATTGGAGCCGCAATCGCAAGTAGGCCAGGCAGCACCATTTCCTTCAACGATCCTTTGGTGGAAATCGCCACACAGGCAGCGTAATCGGGCTTGCCGGTGCCCTCGAGGATTCCAGGAATCTCGCGGAATTGACGACGCACTTCTTCAATCATTGAGAAGGCTGCGCGGCCCACGGCTTCCATGGTCATGGCGCCGAACAAGAACGGCAACATGGCACCAATCAGCATGCCAATCACCACGTTGGGCTCGGTAATCGCCAAAGTGAAGGGATCCATCACAGCACCCTCAGCAATTTTTTCGCCGATGAGTTTTTCCGCAAGCGTTCCGTAGGCTGAGAAGAACGCCAAAGCAGTTAGCGTTGCCGAACCAATCGCGAAGCCTTTGCCAACTGCAGCAGTGGTGTTACCAACCGCATCCAGTGCATCGGTGCGCTCGCGAACTTCTGCAGGCAGACCGGCCATTTCCGCCATGCCACCCGCGTTATCTGCGACGGGGCCATAAGCATCGACACCGAGAGAAATTCCCAAAGTGGAAAGCATGCCGACGGCCGCCAACGCGATGCCGTAAATGCCGCCATAGTTGTAGGCGACGCCGATCGTTGCACAAATCACCAAGACTGGGAGAGCAGTCGACTTCATGCCGACACCAAGGCCAGCGATGATGTTGGTCGCTTCACCCGTTTCGGATTGCTGCGCAATATTTTGCACCGGCTTGTATTCAAAGGCGGTGTAGTACTCGGTGATTTTGCCGATGATCACGCCCGAAGCAAGACCAGCGAAAATCGCCCAGAACAATCCCATGCCAGTGTAGCCAGCGCCAAAATCGAGCCCCGCTTTGTTGGTGAGGAACCAAGCGAAAGCAAGCAAGATGATCGAAGCAATGATCAAGCCGTTGAACAGTGCGGAGTGAATCTTAGATTCATCATTGGTTTTCACAAACAGTGTGCCGATGATCGAAGCAAAGATGCCGCAACCCGATAAAGCCAACGGCAGCGCGATCAAGCCATCCGCGCCGTCACTTAACATGGCGGCAGCGCCCAAAGTCATGGCGGCGATAATTGAACCTACATAGGACTCAAACAAGTCTGCGCCCATGCCGGCAACATCGCCGACGTTATCGCCAACGTTGTCTGCAATGGTGGCAGGGTTGCGCGGATCGTCTTCTGGAATACCGGCTTCCACTTTACCAACCAAGTCTGCGCCCACATCGGCGGCTTTGGTGTAGATGCCGCCACCAACGCGTGCGAACAATGCGATGGAAGATGCGCCGAAGCTAAAGCCGAGCACGTGTTGCAGGCCGACTTCGCTGGTGCCGTTGAGGTATACGAACAAGGAAATACCAAGCACGCCTAAACCCACCACGGTCATGCCCATGACGGTTCCAGAACCAAAGGCGATTTTTAGCGCCGGGCCAAGACCAATCCGAGCGGCTTCCGTCGTGCGCACTGCGGCGCGCGTAGCGGTGTACATGCCAGCCCAACCAGCCGTAGCGGATGCAATCGCACCAGCGAGGAAGGCCGTAACCGTGTGAATGCCACCACCCATTTCATCGCCAAGTGCGTAGAGGGCACCCGCAACCACCACTACAAAGATGGCAAGGAGTTTGTATTCGGTGACCAAGAAGGCTTTTGCACCTTCTTGAATGGCTCGGGCCAGTTCGGCCATGCGCTCGTTGCCGGCAGGTGCCGCCATCACGTTGCGAAAGACCACTAGGGCCATCACAAGTGCAGCAATACCACCAGCAAGGGGTAGGTAAGTGATTAATTGTTCCATCGACGTCTTCGGCTGGAAGGGGGAGTCCTGGGCTCACCACCGCCAATTACGGGGTTCAGCCAGGATGAAGAAGCGCGCATTTTAGCGATTCCCCGCCGCAGCGGTGGGGCGAAAAACGGCGATTAACCCTGCTCGTCTCGCTGTTTCCGTCGACGAATCAGCGCCAGAAATCGATTCTTCCGCGCCATACTCAGGCGGTACACCAACAGGGCCACTCCAACGCAGGCAAGAATCAGCAGCGGCACGCGGAACAGGTGCATGATTTCGAGCACATAATCCAAGTTCGCGGCGAATTTCCAACCCAGGAAAACCGAAACCGGCACCGTGAGAGCGGCTCCTAAGGAATCGAGTGCGACGAACTTGAGGTAGGGCATCCGCAAGGTGCCCGCAACCAGATAGGCCACCGTGCGTACACCGGGCACAAAGCGAGCGGCAAACACCACCTTGGTGCCATTTTTGAGGAAGCTGGCATTAAAACGCTGACGTCGGGCTGGCTTGAGGTGCCGGCGCAAAATCGGCCAGCCATAAACCCGCTCCCCAAAAAAACGGCCGAGTAAATAGATGATGGAATCGCCGGCCAAAATGCCGCCCCAGCACCAAAAAACTGCAGCCAGGAAACCAAGATCGCCGGTCGAGACAAAATAGCCGGAACCCAGAATCACCAACTCTTCCGACCACGGCGGTAGGCAGAGTCCGCACGCCAGCAGCAGCATAAACGCCCATAAATCGGGGTTCTGCGCCATGTGCTCGAGGACTGCATCCATAGTGGAGCATTGTAGCTCTTTAGCGGTCTGATTCGTGGCTTTCCAGCGCCGATTCGCCGGATAAACGCAGCAGTAAATAGGTCGGCCGGTCGTCAAGCGCTGTGGCGAGGAACTCACGATAACCTGCAGAAGTCAGGCTCGAAGCTTGGTTCGGGCCACCGCCACTGGCCATCCACTGGGAGAGGGCCTCAAGGCCGTTCGCTAAGTGGGCAGGGTTGTGAGAGAGTGGGAAAGCGCGTTCCACAAGGATATGGGCTTGTGTTTGTAGGGTGGGCCATGGCGCAGGGAGCACAGAAAGGTAGCTGTCCCCAGCCTCAGAACCGATGAGGGCCCAATCCAGCGCGTCGCTGGGATGGCGAAACATCGACGGCCCAGATGCGGAAAAGCCAATTTGATAGATCGCAAAATCTAATAGGGTGCCGTCGCCAGTGCGGCTCAAATAGGCGGCGCCAAAATCGCGGAGGCCAAGCAAATCTTGTTCGGCGTCGGCTTGTTGAAAGCGGCGCGCTGTCCACCAAGAGCGTGCGCTGTTGGTGGCCTCGGAGCCCAGCGGAGTGAAGGTTTGGAGCAGCAAACACAGGCTTACAAAGCCCACCCAAATAGCAACCACCAGTGTGAAAATGTGGGGTTTGATGGCATTCAACGCGGTTTTCTCCGCTTACAAGCCAAGAGTAAGGCCAGCGTTCCAAGCATCAGCCACAGGGCGATGGCGGGGAGGGTGGTGGTGCCCACGAGCCGCTCAAAACGATGGCCGCTGGTGGCTAAGCCTTCGACCGCCGGCAGAGCTTGCTTGCACAGCAGCACCGTTTTGGCGAGGAGACCTAGGCCGGCGTCGGCAAGACGGGGCGGCGGGCGATAGGCAACCAGACTGCCCAGGCAGAACACTGCCCACGCGGCGAGGCTGGCGTGAATACGGCCGAAGCGTGCGAGCGCGAGTAACAGAGCCAAGAGCGGCAGAAAAAACAGCAGCTGCGCGCCGAGCAAGCGGAGGAGTAAATGCACTCCGGGGCGCGGAACCTGGAGGCGGGCGAGGGGCTGGAAAACACGCAGCCCGGCACCCATCGGAGGACTCAAACTTACGCGACCAGCGGCAAGCTCGGCGGGGCTCAACGGCCAGTGAAAGATTTCACCCGCCGTGGCGTTATGCGCGTTGCCAGCATGATTGGTGATTGGTAGCTCCTGCTTGGCGGGGGAGCCCGCGCTCCAATCGATGGTCAGCAGCAGCTCACTTCCCGACGGCACTCTTCCCTCCAGTTCGAAAACCCAAGTCTGGTCATTTTCAATTTGGCAGCGCACGGGATACAGCGCGACGTCATCCTGCGGCAGCTCCAAAGGCAGAGTGCCCAGCGGCACGAGCGCGGCCAGGAAGCCGAAAGCCATCAGCAGCGCACAGGCAAGGAATTCAGCCAGAGGCGCGCGGTAGCCGTGGGGATCGCGCAACTGTTCTTCGAGCGGCCACCCAGCGGCGCGCCGACGTTGCAGCACCCAGCCGCAGCGAAAGAGCAGAACTACTGCCCAAAGGCTGATGTAAGCCAAGTAGCTGCCAAGGCTTGCATCACCTAACTGGGCATCGAAACTAAGTTGGGCGGCAGTGAAAATTGCGGCCGTCAGCAGCAGCAGCCCCCAGCGGCCGAGCATTTCACGCGCAAAACCGAGCACTAAAAACTTCAAACCCGGCCTCCCGAGAGATCCAGGACTAGAGGTGCCAAGTTCTGGCAGCCCACACCTGCGGGGGCCACGATCAGCACCGCAGTTTGGCGAAGGCTGGCCAGGGCGGCGGTAAGGGCGGCCATGCCATCCGGGTCGAGGGCGGTTTGCGGTTCGTCCAAGATCAGCAAGCTTGGTTCAGACAGCCAACCGCGCGCTAAGTTCAGACGTTGACGCCATCCGCGCGAGAGTTCGCCAATCGGCCGCTTCGCTACGTCTTCCAGACCAAAGAGCTGCAGGGCTTGGCTCAGCTGCTGGTTGCTGCTGGTTGATTTGTTGGTGGTGCTGCCGCTGGAATGATCGCGCCCACCCAGGCCAAGCAGCTGTTGAAAATAGCTGTGGCAACTCAAATGTAGCGGGAAGTCCGGCTCCTGTGGCACCAAGCCAATCCGCGCGGGGCGCTCGAGCCGGCCGGAGGTTGGCTTGATCAAACCGGCGATAGCGAGCACCAAAGTTGTTTTACCACTGCCGTTTGCCCCACTCACCAAGCCACGCTCACCAGCCATCAAACTCAAATCCAACGGCCCAGCAACACGCTGCTTACCGCGGCTGAGAACCAGCTGCTCGAATTGCAGGATGGGATTTGCAGACATAGGGCAAGTGCGGCTATTTGAGCCGCGAGCATGCATATTACCGCTGCTAAAGTATGAGCCATGCAACTGCGTAGTCGTGGAACCCAGGAACTGTTCGAGCTTGCCGACGGAATGACCGTTGGGCGGATGGCGGATTGTGCGGTCCGCGTGGAAGACGGCAGTATTTCGCGCCATCATGCGAGCTTCGAAGAAGTAGGCGGCGTGCTGTTCTTAGTCGACAACGGCTCTTCGAATGGTTGCTTCCGCAACGGCGAACGCGTGTCGCGTTGTGTACTGCGTGTTGGTGATTTACTTACTTTGGGTGCTGTGGCCTTTGATGTGCTTGGCGCAGATGCTTCGCCATCCGTGCCGCTACCCCCTTCTGCAGCGGCTGCGCCCATTGCGTATGCGGCAGCGGAATCTGCCGCGCCCTCAGTACCCAGCCGCGCCGCGGAAGCAGCCGCCACCCGCGCGCACTTGCGCCGTGAAATGACCGGCAATCATCGCTCCCGAGGTTTGGGGGATCTAGGCCAGCAACCCTTGGGCGTCAAAATATTGCTTGGTATCTTTGGCGTGGCCGTGATGTATGGAGTCATCCTCGGCATCCGCTTGTTGGCCGCTGCGCTGTAGTCGCTGTAGTCGCTGCAACCGCGCGTTAAACACCGACAGTTTGCTGAAACGCAAGCATGGCAGATTCGTAAACCTGCATGGTTTGGGCGGCCGAATTTCCCCAAGTAAAGCCACAGGCGCGTTGCCGGGCAACGGCGCCAGCTTGGCGTCGCCAATCCTTTTCACTCACCATGCGACCGATGCCGTCGGCGATAGAATCGATATCTTTGGGATCCACGCGCAGCCCAGAATGGCCAGCAACCCACGCCGGGGCTGTGTAGTTGCCAATGACAGAGGGTGTTCCGCAGGCCATGGCCTCCAGAACTACGAGACCGAAACCTTCATGCAACGATGGGAATACCAGCGCCATGGCGCCTTGGTAATAGCGCAGGAGTTCGGTATCAGTGATGTTTGGCACGAGACGGATACGCTTGTGATGACGCGAAGACGCAATCGCGGCGAGGAATTTTTCATGATCCCAACCGATGCGGCCAATGATGATCCAATCCGGTGCCGCATCTTTATCCCACAAGATTTCCAGCGCACGCAAAATCCGCATGTAGTTTTTGCGCGGCTCCAAAGTGCCGACGGTGAGTAGGTAGCCTGATTCCGCGAGCTCGCGCTCCGCTGGGCGAAAGTAAGGACTTACGCCGTGAGGCACAACGATGACTTTTTCACTATGGGCGCCCAATAACTCGGCATCATGGCGGCTCGGCTCGGAAACCACAATGATGCGGTCTGCAGCGTGTAGAGCGTGACGTACGCGGTCGAGTAACACGGAAGTATCCCAGCCGTGAAACTGGGGATCAGCAACAAATGCCGCATCATGTAGAGTCATGACCTTGGCACAGTTGCGCACAAAGGGATAGCTGTAATCCGTCCAGTGAAATAAATCGACCTTGGCCGGGAAGCGCGAGGCATCGAGGCCCGGTAACTTGTTCAACTGCTCCATCACGCGGCCCGGGAGAAAGCCGCGGTTCATTTTGTGGCGCATGGCATTCAGGCCAGGCGGAATCTGCCGGCCACCGCGCCATGAGGGCGCGAACATTTCTAAGAATGGTCCCTCACCTTCTGGCAACTTTGTTAAGGCAGTACCAAGTTCGCGCACATAACGACCAATGCCTGCATAATTGAATAACGCAGGGCGGATGTCGAAGCCTACAGTCAGCATGGCTATAGATTAACGCTGCCGGTGAGGCGCGCTTTCATGGCAAGACAGACTTCTTGGGTGAAGCCCATCGTGTTGAGGGACCCACCAAGATCGCCGGTGGTGTTGCCGGCGGAAATCGCATCGCGGACGGCGTCGTTCAAAGCCCCGCCGAGGGCGCGATAACCCTGGTGCTCGAGCAACATGCCGAATGCCAGTAAGGCGGCGGCCGGGTTGCATATTCCTTGTCCGGCAATGTCGGGGGCGGTGCCGCCAGCGGGATCAAACATGGCCAGCTTCACGCGACCATCCCGATCAAAGGAGTAGGAGGCGCTGGCGCCGAGGCCAATCGAGCCAATCATGCCGCACGCCGCATCCGAAAGGAAATCGCCGTACTCGTTGGGAGTGACGATGACCTTGTAGGCTTCCGATTCCATGATGAGTTTGGCCAGCAGGGCGTCGAACAGTTCGGCGTGGTGCTGGACATCGGGATAAGTGGCGGCGACTTCCTCGGCAACTTCTTCAAACAAACCATCGGTGGCGCGCTGAATCGTGTATTTGGAAGCGCTCACGACGTCGCACTTGAGTTTGCGCGCCAGATCAAAGGCGAACTTAGAGGCTTCGAAACTGGGGCGTCGCTCAATCACGCGCACGGAAACTGCGGCTTCCGTGCCGATGCGTCGCCCGGCATCCTCATAAGTACCGCCGACGGCAATCCGCACGATGTGGATATCCACTTTGCCGGCATAACGGGTGGGGACGCCCGGAATGGTCTGGACTGGCCGATGGATGACGGTGAAATCGAAGCGATCGCGCAACACTTTATTCGGGCTTTCGAGTTCGGTGGTGGTTGGATACTTGATCGCCACGCCCAATTTTCGAATAGCCGCCTCTGCATCTTGGTAGGAGCCTTCCGCATCCGTGCGGCGGCGCTCGATGCTTAAATCCACCGGGTGAAAATGCACCTCCATGGGCAGCTGCGCCGCGACATGGTGGACTGCTTCGGAGAGTTCGGCGGAGATGCCGTCGCCGTGGAATTCGGCAAGATCAAGGGTTTCTGCTGGGCTCATTTCAGTGGTTCTCAAGCGAGAATCACCGCGCATTTTAGCGCGTTCCGCAGCAGCCCCTTGCTGGAATGCCAGCTTCTTTAGGGATTGGCGTGGCGATCGAGTGCAACCGGTACCGCGAGGCCACTCACACCCGTGCCAGGATCACTGCTCAGCAACACCATGCGCGCCCCGTAGCCGCTAAGAAGAATTTCATCCGTGTTGTTGCGCCCATCGATTTCCAACACGCTCAGCCAATGGCCGCGATCGCGGTCGGTGAAAAGCGTGGTTGTGGTCCATTTGCCGTTGTGCAGGGCGAGTTTTTCAACGCGTCCGCTGTAACCAAAAATGGCTACGGTCTCAATCGAAGGATCTGGATCGAATTGACCAACGACCAAACCGCGGGGGCCAAGTGGGCCCGCGTAAATGGTTTGGGTGTTCCATTTTTCCGCGACAAACTCATGGCGGAAAATACGCCCATTGTCACCCGTCGAATAAATCACCGGCCAACCTCCAGTCTGCTGCTTGCTCACAGCAAGACGACCGCAACCGGCATCGTTTTGGTGAATGATTTGCCAATGTGGGCCATCGGCTTGCATTTGCAACAATGCCACTTTGCCATCACGGGATGCGGTCACAATCGTGTGTCCATCTGGCAGCACGATGGCATCGCGAATGCGGCCGGAAAGATCACTCAACCACTCCGTTTTAAAAGTGCCTCCGGCTTGTGGCGTGACACGATACAAAGCGCCCGGTCGGGTAAACACCAGCAGCTCGGCGCCGTCATGCGAAGGGTCTACATTGCCACCCACGATGGTGTGGATTTCTTGGCCAGGGAAAGTGGCGATGCGGCGGCCATCGAGGCCACCATCGGCATAGGCACGCACTTGGTAAAGCACGCCCTTTTTGCCACCGACATACAACTCCTTGCCAGCGACCGCCGGATCGATGTCAGCGTGGGCAATGCCGCCGAGCCAGGCGCCATCGGCAAGCACGCGCACGGGAGTCCATTTGCCGCTGTAAGAAACCATCACCCAGCAAGTGCCGTTGTCATCTAAGCCGACGACTTCCGGCGTGGCGTACTGCGGAAATATTTGCAGTGGCTCCATGCGCCAAATGCCGGTGGGTTGATTGTCGAGCACCAAACTGGCGCGCCAACCCGCAGCGGCGCCATCAAGTAGGACCAAACCTTTGGCCGGATCGCCGGAGCCAGTTGCTGCGGCAGTTTGCGGATGAGGGTGTGGCTTAGTTGCGGGGATGACGCATGAGGCGCACAGAAACACACCCATGACAGCGGCTTGAAAGAACGGCGAGGCGAAGTTTTTCACAGGATTTCCAGCATGATGGAAGCGTAAGCTTGACGCGGCGCGCCGGCGACGAGCCCAGGACCGAAAAAGCCACCGCGTGAGTGTACATCCCATTCTTTATCAAAGAGGTTGGTAGCACCTACAGCAATTTGCAGCGTGATGCCGTCGGCAACTTGGTAATCATGGGCGATTTGGCCATCCCACAGAGTGACCGCTTGATTCAAGCCAATGAGGCCATCGGCGCTTGCCGCTCGGGTGTTTGCTTCATCCGCAAAACTCTCGCCTACATGCACCCCGCCCATCGAAAAATAGTAGCCCGTAGGAAGAGAGTAAATGGCGCGCCAAGTCGCCTTGGTATCCCATGCGTAAGGCACATCATTACCTGCATCCACTCCCGTTTTCAGCTCCGCGTTTTGCAGCGTGAGGGAAGTGGTGAAGTGCAGGCCGTCTAGCGACCGAGCAATATGGCTCACATCGTAATCGACGCTAAGATCGATACCATTGGATTCGATTTTGCCGACGTTCTCATAAAACCCAGTATCAAATACAAGGTAGTCATCAAAATCCAAACGCCAGGCAGCCACACTGCCGGAGAAGCCGCCGAGATCGCGCAAACGTAGACCAGCTTCGGTAGAGCGTCCACTTTCAAATTTGAGAGCATCGGCAGGGTTGGCGGTGTAGGCAAACCCCCAAAACTGTGGCGCGCGGAATCCTTCGCCGTAGTTCATAAAGAGAGCGGCGTTTTCGCCGAGTTCATAGGAAAGGCCAAGCGCGGGCAGAACATCAAAGTACTGATCCTCGTAAGTGAAGCCACTGACAGAATCATTGCCGCTAGTAGAAGGAATCCATTCCATGCGCGCCCCGGCGGTCACGTTCAGGTTATCCGTTGGCGAGAAAGTGTCATCCAAATGGGCGGATAACGACAGCATGCGGAAACTGGAATCTGTGGTTGGCACGAAGGACGTGCCGCCAAAGGAGGCGGTGCGGATGGAGTACGAAGGCAGCCACTCGCGGTGTGCCCGCATGCCGCCATGCAAAATGTGTTTGGTATCACCTAGGCGCACACCCTTTTCGCCGCGCACGCCGACGTTGGCGAAGTAAGTCTGATCGTGCCAATCATCCAGCACGCTCGACCCGCCTACGCCACTACGTGCATAGAGATTCCTTTCGGTCACGGAAGCAGCAGCAAAAGCTTCCACCCAGTCATCGCCGGAAGGCATATGCCAAACCATGTCGACCAAACCGCGGAACCCTTCAAAGCGGTTTTCCGGACGGCTGTTGGCCCAGCGGTTTGCGTTAAATTCTGCAACGGTGAGCCCGCCAGGAGCCGCGTGGTCATCATCAAAATAACTGAGTGAAGTAGCAAGCCACGAACCATCATCCATAGTTTGGCGTACTTCCGCACTAAAATCCTTCTGGCTAAAATCACCGTCATCGCGATAACCATCACCGTGGCGGTCCAATAAGGAGAAGCGATATCCAGTGCCGTTGCTGGTAGTCGTGCCACCGGTGAGAAAACTGCTCGCAAAGCCCTGCGTGCCGAATGCTTGGCGCACTTCGAATTCGAGCTTCTCAGGAATCGGACGGGTCACGAAGTTGATGACACCACCGACGGTGTTCGGGGAATAACGCACCGTGTGTCCACCACGGATACTATCGACGGCATACACACGTTCGGCAGCCAGTGGCATAAAAGAAAAAGCGGTCCAGCCATAAGGGCCGGCATTTGCGGGCACGCCATTGATCAAGACACTGATGTATTCGGTGAGGCCGTCATCAGGCAAACCGCGGGCGCTGAAACTTGGCGCAGATGCTTCGCCGCCGTTGTAGGGGCGCGTGGCCACTGTGGGCAAGTGCTGCACGAGATCGTTCAAGTCTCGTGCACCAATGGCACGTATCGTTTCGGGGCTGAGAATATCGCGCGAGCCTGGGAAGTTGAGGGGCACGACCGGCACCCCATCCGATTGGACACGTCCAATCACCAGGATTTCATCGGCGATGGGGATTTCTTTTTGAGACTTGTTCTCTTCTTGCTGTGCAAAAGTGTTGCTAGCAAGAATCAAAGTAACAGGTAGGGCGAACAGAAAAGTTCTGAGGGAGCAATCAGACATGCGGTGCTTTGAGCAAGCGGCGTGCCAACTTTCCAGCGAATGGGGTATCAATTTTTGTTCCGCAGCCGGAGCAAAATATGAAACGTTTTTGCTTTAATTCAACATTCTTGAAATCGATGTTTTCCGGCCCCGGTTCCCTCTCTATTTTGTTTCCTCCCAACAAGCCAAGCTGCAGTGCACACTTTCGTTGCCGTGGCCAGTGCGACTTCAGCGGGCCCGCAAGAAAACAAGCGCCTGGAAGTTGGCGACGAAAAACTGTAAAACGAGCCTGATGAAACTGTACTTAGTGCGCCATGGAGCCGTTACGCCCAAGAAGGAGGGCGTTTTCTATGGGGGCACCGAGGTTCCTCTTTCTGATTTCGGAATCATGCAGGCTCAGGCGGCGGGCGTGTTCTTGTCGGAACTGCCCATCCAGTCGGTACTCGCGAGTCCGTTGGCGCGGGCGCAGTTCGGGGCGCAGTGCCTGCTCGCGTCGCGCAAGGGGATGCTGCTCCAAACACGCGAGGACTTTATGGAAATTGATCGCGGGCGTTGGGTGGGTTTGCGTGGCGACGAAGTGCGCGAGCTTTTCCCTGGAGATTTGGAAGCGCATCAAGCAGACCTCGAAGGCTGGCGGGGGCACGGTGGAGAATCGCTTGGCGCCCTCCGCGATCGCGTGTTGCGCGCGATTTATGCTTTGGAGTCGGAGTTTTCTAGCGACGCCGCGGTGGCCATCGTTTGCCACATGTTCCCAGTGAAAGCGGTGTTTGCTGCAGCGCTGGGTTTAGAATTATCGCAGTGGGCGGATCAAAGCGTTCCCACTGGGAGCGTTTCCGAATTTCAACTGGAAGCAGGGGTCCTCAGGTATTTGCGCGGCCCCATTTGCCCACCGTTGCTGGTTGTGCCGTGATTTACAGCGGATCAGCATGCACGGTAACGGTGCAGTTTGGCAGCGCGGCTTCAATCGCAGCGCTGACATATTCGGATAAATCATGGGCTTCGACAAAACTCATGTGGCGGTTGAGATCCAAATGCAGCTCCAAGAAAATATCAGCACCGGAACGTCGTGAGCGTAAGTCATGGAAGCCGGAAACCTGGGGTGTGAATTTGGATACCGCGTGCATGATGGCAGCGGCTTCACGCGGCCGTAAGCCGCGGTCCATCAAGCCTTCAATCGAGGACACAAAAACTTCACGGGCAGTGTTCAGAATCACTAATGAGATTAGAATGCCAACCGCCAAGTCGGGCCACATCGCGCCATCCAATAACCACGCCAAAACTAAGCCCGCAACCACGCTGAAGTTCATCAGCAAATCGCTGGTGTAATGATAAGAATCGGCTTTCAGCGCCGGGGATCCCGTTTCGAGCGCTACCTTACGCAAGCGACCAATCAGCCACCAAGTAACGACGCTCGAGATCGCCATCACCGCCACGCCGAGCCACGGTAATTTCAGTTCGTATTCATCCTGCCGCACAAAGCGATTGACGGAATGCACCGCCAAAGCGAGCCCGGAGAGTAGTATGAACAGCGATTGAAATAAGGCGGCAAGACCCTCGGCTTTACCGTGACCCCATTGATACTTGGCGTTTGCCGGGCGCTCCGCAGCCAAAATCGCCCATAACACCAGCAGCGACGCCAACATATCGAATAACGAATCCAGCGCCGAACCTAATACTCCGGTGGAAGAAGTTGCCAAATACGTGCCACCTTTGAGCAGCACTAAGCCCATCGCGACCTTCACCGAGGTTTTCGCGGTCGATGATCTACGACGACCGTGTTGGTCGGAAGTTGGCAGCTCCATTACGTGGAAGATACCCTGTCCTACCCTCATCTATATAGGAGAATCATGTTCATGTCGCCGTCCTCTACCCATTTGCACCTCGATGCCCGTCAACAACGCGGCGCGATTGCCAAGGGTGCCCTGCTGCTTGCTGGTTTGGTGTTGGCCGCCGCCGCGGCGTGGGTGGTGCTTGCGAGTGGCCCTATGGCGCCCATCGAGGATCTGCCGAGTCCTACGGGGGTGGAACCGGCGGTGGCCACAACCGAAGACCCTGGGCTGGAAGAAGGGCCCAAACGCGCTTTGCCGGGCAGCGGAAATTTGCAGGTGGAGTTGGTTTATCTTGGCAGCAGAGCGGAGCAGCAACTACGCGTGCAGCGTCAGGGTTCGTTGGTTGGCGTGATTTATGGTTCGGCGGGCAATGGTGCCCCTGTGGATGATGCAATCATTCGCGTCGAGGGCGGTCCGCAAGATGGTTTGAGCACGCGGAGTGATCACGAAGGCAAGTTCGCACTTGAGGGATTGATCCCTGGCACACATTTTTTCCGCATTGATTCCGCGCAAAATTTTTCCGTGGTGCGGATGCAACGGGTGGTGGAGCACAACCCCACCAAGCGTGATTTTTTCCTTGGCCAGCCGATGGATTTGGAAGTCTTGGTACGCGATGATAAGAATAAACCGCTCGAAAATGCTTTGGTCTTGGTTGATGGGGGGCTGCATCAAGGAACCACCAACACGGCCGGGATTGCTTTAATTGGCAATGTCGTGGGAGGACGTCGGGTGCTGGTCGATGTGCGCGCCGAAGGATTTGTGCCCGTGCGTTATGAAATGAATTTGTTTGCCGACGGCTTGGCGGAAGGTCCGTTGGAGTTGCCGCCGTTACCGCGCGGTGGCACCGTACGCGGGCGCATCAAATCTTGGCCCGGTGGTGCGCTGCCAACCATCACTTTGGTGCCGCGCGCCACACAACCCGGTGGTGCGCTGGTGGCCTGGGAAACTTGGCAAGACTTGGTGGTGGACCGCGAAGGGCGATTTTTGATTGAAAATGTGCCCACCACACACTTGCTTGATATTCGCGCTTTCCATCCGTGGGGTGTTTCCGATCCGCGGATGCGTGCCGTGACCCCAAGTGCCTTCACCGCAGCCAGCATCGAGTTTGTCATCCGCGAATCAAAAGCCAAGATTACCGGCACCGTGTTCGGTCCATCTGGCCGGCCCCAATCGGGCGTGGCGCTGAGTTTGTTGGCCTTGCATCCCGATCAAGTGTTAGCGGCGCTCTATCCGGGCTTGGAAAATTCTCCGGTTGGTGTGCGCTTGCCGGTGCCGGCACAAATGCAGCGCGATACCACGTCAGCGGCCGACGGCTCGTTTGTATTTGCGGTAGGTGACCACCTGCCCGGTACTGGTTCCTATGTGTTGCTAGCCTCTGCCGACGGCGTCCGCACGGCGCGTTATGAGGTGCAAACCGTCGGCCAAAATATCGAAGTGCATCTGCAGGCACAAGACACGCAAGCCTCTGTGGCGCTTGAACGCCTTGATGACGGCCCCCTGCCGGCTGGCGCGCACTGGATCCTGAATGGTACTGCTATGGAGGCGGCAGGTTTGTTGTTGGGTGATTTGCAGGAAGGCCTTTATCGGGTGAAGGTGAGCCGTGCGCAGCAAACTTTGTGGCAACGTGATGACTTGTATATCGAGCGCGGTACGGTCATTGATTTATCGCTCTGAGAGTAGACGCCAAAAAGCATTTCTTGGCTACTCCAAGCGCAGCAAGCACGAGGGTTGCGGCCTGTTAGAATTCCTCCCATGCTGCGAGTCCAATTGGGTGAAGACCTTTCCGCTGAAACTCTTGCTGCGCTTGCTCGCGGCGCACAAGTGAAGCTTATTTTAGGGCGTGATGCTTTAGCGCGCGTGAAGCGTGCGCGCGCAACGGTGGAAACTATCGTCAAGCAGGGTAAACCAGTTTATGGAGTGAACACTGGTTTTGGTGCTCTAGCCAAGGTGAAAATTTCGCCGGCAGATACTGGCACGCTGCAACGCAATTTACTCCTGTCGCACGCCGTAGGTGTGGGTGCTGATATGCCTGCGTTGGAAAAACGTTTGTCGTTATTGCTGCGCATTCATTCGCTTTGTCGTGGAGTGAGCGGCGTGCGCCCCGAGATGGTGCGCTGGTTTATGGATTTGTTCCACTCAGGCTGGCTACCGCACATGCCAGAGCAAGGCAGTGTGGGTGCATGTGGTGATTTAGCGCCATTGGCCCATCAAGCCTTGCCGGTAATTGGCGAAGGCAAGTTGGTTTCTCCAAGCGGCACCGTCATGGCCACACGCGTTGCCTTGAAGAAGATGGGCATGGCGCCGATGGTTCTTGCCGCCAAGGAAGGTATCGGCTTAATCAACGGCGTGCAGGTTTCAAATGCGATAGGATTAGTGGCGTGGGCACGGCTGTGTGATTTATCCGTGACGGCAGATATCGCTGGGGCCATGTCGGTAGAAGCTTTGATGGGAAGTCATGCGCCGTTCGATAAGCGCGTGACCGATGTACGCCCGCACCCGGGTGCACAGCGCACGTCTGCAAACTTGCGCCAACTGCTCAAGAATTCCGCAGTCCACAAGGCGCATGCTTCCTGTGACCGCGTGCAAGATCCTTATTCGTTTCGCTGTATGCCGCAGGTGCATGGCGCTGCCAAGGACGCGCTGGCTTTTGTTGGCGCGGCGCTGATTTGTGAGGCAAACTCGGCAACGGATAACCCACTTATTTTCCCGCTGCGCGGCGATTCCATTTCGGCGGGTAACTTTCATGGTCAACCGATTGCGCTGCCGATGGATTTTGCGGCGACTGCATTATGCGCGTGGGGCAATATCTCCGAGCGCCGCATTAGCACCTTGATTCATCCCGGGATGTCGGAGTTGCCGGCGTTCCTTACGCCCGAGCCAGGCTTGAGTTCTGGCCTGATGATTCCACAAGTGGTTGCAGCCGCGTTGGTGAGCGAGAACAAAACACATGCCCATCCGGCGAGTGCTGACAACGTCACAACTTCGGCAGATCAGGAAGACCATGTATCGATGGCCAATTTCGCAGCGCGTAAGTTGCGCTTGGCAACCGTTAACACCGAGCGCGTGTTAGGTATTGAGCTGTACACAGCAGCGCAAGGGCGCGAATTCCATAAGGATTTGCGCGCCGGTGATGGTGTGCAAGCTGCTTATGCATTCATTCGTAAACACATCAAGCCACTCAAAGCCGATCGCTTTATGGCTGATGAGCTCAACTTGATGACCGAGCTGGTGGCCAATGGCGCGCTGCGCCGCGCTGCGGAACAAGCTTGTGGCGTTTTGCGCGTTTAGCGCGCCGCAGCAACCATTGCGGCGGTAAGGAAGTCGGTCGTGGTTGACCACTGCCAGCGCACCCAGTTCAGGGCGTCGGCAATTTGCCTATCGGTGAGCGTTGCAAGTGGTGGCATCGCTAAGTTGAAATCTTCTCCGGCTACTTGAATCGGGCCATTCAGCCCTTGTAAGACAATTGTGGCCAGTTGCTGCGGTTCTTTCTTCAGCCATTCGGAACCTTCGAGTGGTGGGGCTAATCCCGCTGCGCCGGCGCCGTTTGGAGCGTGGCAGGCGGAGCAAATATTCTTGTAAACCAGCGCTCCACGTTGAATGGAATCCTGGTGTGCTGTTGGTAACTCCGCCATGTCTGCTACCGACGGCAACTTGCCACGCGTGCCACTGCCTAAGCCAGTCAGAATGGCGTTGCTCACCGCAGTGGGTTGTAGGGCGGCAAATGCAACCGTAGCAATGATGGCTTCTTGATTAGCACTTCGCGCAATCGTTTCCGCCAGCAGAGTGTAGGTCTTGAGCATACTCGCGGCGTCTGGCCAATCCACATTTGCTGCAGCACAGGCGCGCAAGAGTGACAGCTCGCGATCTGGAACTCCGCTCAAGGCAGCACTGGGCAGCAAACGGTCGTTGGCGTTTGCGCGTAAGAGAGCACCGAGTAAGGCGATGGCATCGTCACGCTGCAGATCTCCCAGACTGAGGGCAAGTTGGCGCAAAACGATTTTGGATGGGTGCTGGGCAAGGTCCTGCCACTGTTGCCAAATCGTGTCGACGTATTCCGCCAACACAGCACTCAACTGGATGGCGTGCGCCGTCAAAAAAGGATCAGCAGACTGCAAGGCGCTCATCAAAGTTGGGCCGAAACCGAGACCGTGCGCGTCGAGCACATATAAGGCATGCATGCGCGCCAACGCGTTTGGAGATTCCTGTGCGAGTAACTGCAGAGCATGTTGAGTTTCAGCATCGAGCAGGTCTTCTACCAACAGGCGTTGTGCAGTTTGTCGCCACCAGCCATCGTCATGTGCAAGTGCCGCAACCAGTTCTAAGGGAGTGCATGCACCGAGGAGTTTGGAGGTTGGAGGCGTCGCGCTGGTGGTGCTCGCAGTTGCAGTTGTTGCAGCCGGCACGATCCGCCAGATGCGCCCGCGCCCGCCTGGATCTTCCAGTTTGCGCTCTTCAATTTGTTTGCGTAAGTAAGAAGTCAAAAATACGCGGTGCTGCAAAATGCCGCGATAAAAGTCTGCGATATAAACCGCACCATCCGGACCACCACAAAGGTTGACTGGGCGGAAGCGTTCATCAGTGGATGAGAGGAACTCACTACCCGGCGCAGGATTCCTGGCGACGAGCCAGCCGTCTCGTTCGCTGAGCTGCGTGAAGCGCACAAAGTTGCCGCAGGGCTCACAAACAAAGGCGCTATTGCGCATGGATATTGGGAGCAAAGAACCGCGATAAATATGGGGTCCACATGCGCCCGTCCATTCCCGTAAAGTGCCGTCTGCGCGCAAAATACCGGGCTGATAGCCGCGATTGACGCCAGGCGTCGGCCGCGACGGCCACACCTCACTCGTATCGCCCAAGCCCACTGCAATGCCGACGGCATTTTTTAAGTTAGCGTTGCGTAACAAGCGTGAAGCCGGCAGCAAATTCCCATAGAGCGGATAACTGTTGGTGTTGTAGTAGATGCGCCCCACATCATCTTGAGTGATTCCCCACTGACCATGGAAGCTAGTCGGTGATTTCTCCAGCTTGCCATGAAGGAAGCGATAACGCGTGCCATCTTTGGCGTTGTAAATCCAATTATCCAAGCCCCACATCAGCCCATTCGGCGCGTGTTCGGGATTGTTCAAGCCCGCCTCGAAGCCATCCGCCACCACCGTGCGGCGGTCGGCAATGAGATCGCCATCCGTGTCTTCGCAGTACCACAAAAATGGCGGCGACAGCACCAAGGCGCCGCCCTTGACCAAGCACAGTGCGCGTGGCAACACCAAGCCATCGGCGAAAACGTTGCGTTTATCCAACACGCCATCTCCATCGCTATCTTCAAGGATCACCACAAAACCGTCGGCCTCCAGTTCCTCGCTGCCGTCGGCATCCTGCATAAAACTGCTCATTTCCACCACCCACAAGCGCCCGTGTTCATCCCATTGCATCGCCACGGGATCGCGCACCAGCGGCTCGGCGGCCACGAACTCCACGCGGAAACCGGCCGCGATGCGAAAGCTCGCCAGCTCTTCGGAGGCGGACAAAGGTGCGCTGGAGGGCAGCTGCCACTGCGGCCAATTGGCGATTTGCTCCTCACCTGGTTTATCGCCGTTTTGCGGATAAATGGTGCTTGCGCTAGCGACGCTCGCGAGAGTCGCCAATAATGCGAGAGTTCGTGGCGCGACGGCAAGTCCCATGTCGAAAGGCTAACGGCGTTCTTCCCTTACAACATGGTTTCCTTCCTGATTTCCCTGATTTTGGTGCCTGCTCTCGCGCTCGCTCCGCAAGACCCTCCTTCCGTAGAGTTATTTCCCAATGGCTCACTTGACGCTTGGCGCATCGTCGGCGGCGATGGCAAGTTCGAATGGGACGCCGCTACGCAGGAACTCCATGGTTGGGGTGCTACCCAGCAAAATACATTTTTGTTGAGCAAGCAGCAGTGGTCTGATTTCGCTTTCGAGGTCGATTTGAAAATCAATGCGGAAGGCAACTCTGGTGTGCAGTTTCGCAGTCACTTGGATACTGCGGGGCGGGTCATGGGATACCAAGCGGAAGTGGATCCTAGTGCTCGTTCTTGGTCGGGAGGGATCTATGACGAGAGTCGCCGTGGTTGGATTGGTTCGCTAGAAAAAAATGAAGCCGGCCGCGCGGCGTTTCGTCACGGTGAGTGGAATCACTATCGCATCGAAGCGCGCGGACCGTGGCTGCGCACCTGGGTGAATGGGGTTTCTTGCGCGGATCTCATCGATGAAGTTGATTTGGCAGGACACATCGCCTTGCAAGTGCATAGTGGCGGCACCACCGATATGCGCTGGCGCAACGCCCGCATCCAGCACTTAGGCGGTGAAGCGGAAAGCGCTGCCGAGCGAGCATTATTGCTGCGTGGAATCGACAGCATTCCGGCAATGGGCACGCCTGGAACACTTGCTGTTTTTGGTCGCAGCGCTTTCGCGGTGGTCACCGGTGGGCAAAAAAATCCACTCGCGGTGGCTGCTGCGGCCCAATATGGCAAGGGCCGCGTTTTTGCAATGGCGCATAACTCCTACTTTGGCGCCAACGTTGTTGCCGACGCGGAAAGTGCTGCAGGTAAATTGTTGCGCAACGCCATAACCTGGTTAGCGCCCGGTGGAGAGGAACGTAGCGTGGCTTTTCTGGGTGAGGCCATCGCCGCAGAGTCTTTTGCGGAACTTGGCTTCCAGGTAGCAACCAAGGTTGACCTCCAGCATCTCGCGGCTCACAATTTGCTGGTTCTTAGTGGTGGCGTGCAACTCCGTGAGGAAGATGCTGCTTTGGTGCGTACTTTTGTTGCCCGTGGCGGCGGTTTGATGACTGCAATTTGTCCTTGGGGTTGGCAACAAGTGAACGCCAAACGCGGTTGGCGCTTGGCAACGGATCTGGGCGATAACAAAGTATTGACACCCATGGGCTTGTGCTTTGCCGACGGTTATGCGTCGGGCGCTAACTTTGAAATTGCGGTCGTTGCCGCCCAAAATGCCCATGCTGGAACTGCTTTGGATGCGCTGTTGGCGGGTGAAAAAAACGTGTCAACGCACGGTTTGGAACTTGCCGTGAGCAGTTTGCCAGAAGATGACATGGCATTTATGTGGCCATTGCAGGATGCCTTACCAACAATTGATGCACACAACGCGCCGTCTCCTAATCAGCGATTATCCAGCAAAGAACATGGCTTAGAGCGGTTGGCGGTGCTGCTAGAGAGCCGTAAGTGGGGCGGCCTTCAGGCTGAGTCCATGACTGCCGCGCCAGGATCGGATCAGTTTCCGGGTGCCGTCGCCGCCAACGCCCCACGCGTCACGCGGCATTTCCAGTTTGCCGCGGGCTTACAAGGTTGGCAATCCACTGGCCTCTACCTTGCGCCCGGAGAAGCTTTGCAAGTTGAGGTTACCGAGGGAAGCAGTTTGGCAGGTTGGTCGATACGGGTGGGTTGCCACACCGATCAACTTTGGCATAAAGATGTTTGGCAACGTTGGCCGGAGATTTCAGCAAGTTGGCCGCTGCGAAACGGTGCCACTTATGCTTCACCCTATGGTGGCGCGGTGTATGTGATTCCGGAGCAATCCTGCGGCGCTTTGGATCTTCAAATCAAAGGCGCGGTCGAAGCACCGCTTTACGCTCGCAACCATCCAGTCAGTGCGGAAGAATGGCAAAGGAGGAAGAAAATGCCTGGGCCGTGGGCGGAATTGGTTGGCCACTACATTGTGTTATCGGTGCCCACCTACGCAATTCAAGATTTGGACAATCCGGAAGCATTACTCAACTATTGGGATACGCTGGTGCAGTCGCATTATGAATTCGGCGCGGAACCACTGCCCACGCGCCCGGAACGCTTTGTGGCCGACGCGCAAATCAGCGCGGGCTACATGCACTCTGGCTACCCCATCATGACTTGGCTGGATGTTGTGACCCCGCGCCCGGGGAAACTTCCGGTATTGTTGGATCTCGAAGAGTTGCGTCAGCAGGGTAACTGGGGTTATTTCCATGAAGCCGGGCACAACCGTCAAAAGGGGGATTGGACTTTCAGCGGCACGGGGGAAGTCACCAACAATCTTTTCTCCCTGCATGGTGGTGAAGTCATGGCGGGTATCGAACCTTGGAAGAACCCGTGGCTGCAGGGCCAAAAAAAATCGGCGGCGCAATATTTAGCCGAGGGCGCGGACTTCCGTCAGTGGCAAAGCAAGCCCGGTGTGGCCCTAGTCTGTTACGCGCAAATCCAAAAACAATTCGGTTGGCAGGTTTTCACCCAAGTTTTTGCTGAGTATCGCGATTTGCCCAACGACCAACGGCCCCAAAATGATGCTGAAAAAATCAATCAATGGGTGTTGCGGATGTCTCTGGCGTGCGGCCGAGATTTACGTCCTTTTCACCAGAAGTGGGGCTGGCCGCTTCGTGCAGCCTTGCTGAATGATCCATGTTTGGCAGGTTTAAAAGTTTGGATGCCAGAGTTTGTTGAGCTAGAATAGCGCCCCTAGGAATCAACATTCCTGGTAGCCCCATGGATTCTAGCTCGCAATTTTTCGAGCAGGCCAGGAAAAAAATCTTGGCTAAGGCAGAGGTGTATTACGGCCGCAGTTTTGATAACTGGGGGCAGTTTTACGCTTGGTTATTGGCAATCGATCGCAATCGATTACTCGACTGGGAGTATCAACGCATTGATTTGTGGAACCAAATGGTGCGCAAATCCACTGTTGCTGAAGGTGGTCTGGATGTTGCAGGCCTCAAGCGCAATGCTGAACGCGCATTAGAAATCTTTGGTGTCGATACCAATCCAATTCGTGATTCTGCTTTTGATTTCCCACGCGGCGGAGAGATCCAGACACGCGTTGCCCACCAGATGCATGATCCCGATAGCCCGCTCAACCGCGGCGATGAAGATTGGGAGCAATACGACATGGCACCCTGAGTGCCGTCGAAACACAGGAAACCTTGATGTCTGCGTCTGGCTCGAAGCTTGTTATCGTTGCTGCTTTTATTGGCAACGCACTGGTCGCAGTGACCAAGTTCGCCGCGGCACTGGTCACAGGGAGTTCGGCGATGATGTCCGAGGGCATTCACTCGCTGGTTGATTGCGGTAACCAGGCCTTACTGCTCTACGGCATGAAGCGTGCGGCGATACCAGCTGATGAGGCCTTTCCTTTTGGCCACGGCAAAGAAGTTTACTTCTGGAGCTTTGTGGTGGCGATTTTGATTTTTGCTGTGGGTGCGGCGGTTTCGATTTATGAAGGCATCCTGCACCTGCGCCACCCGGCCGAGTTGACGAACGTGCTCGTCAACTACATCGTACTGTTGTTGGCCATCGTTTTTGAAGGTGTTTGTTGGCTGCTGGCCCTGCGTGAGTTCACTCGCGCCAAGGGTAAGTGGGGTTATGTCGAGGCCGTCAAAAAGAGCAAGGATCCCTCTCTCTTCGTGGTGCTGTTCGAAGATTCTGCAGCCATCATCGGCTTGCTTGTTGCCTTGTGCGGAGTGCTCTGCGGGCACCTGCTCGGCATCACTTGGGCTGACGGCGCCGCTTCGGTCATCATTGGCACGATTCTTGGCGGAACAGCGATTTGGCTCGCTTATGAAACAAAGAGCCTGTTAATCGGCGAAGCCGCCGACCCCGAATTGGTACAAGGCATTCGCGCCATTGTGGCCAGCAGCCCTGCGGTGACGAGGGTGAATGAGGTACTCACTATGCACATGGGGCCGAATTTTGTGCTCGCGAATCTGAGTGTAGATTTTTGCGATGACGGTCATACCCAGGAAATCGAAAACGCAGTGGCTGCGCTGGATGCACGCATCAAACAGGAGTACCCAACCGTCAAGCGCATATTTATTGAGGCGGAATCGTGGCGTGTGCCGCCCGTTTCCGCAAGCCGTAGACCTACGGCTGCCGACTTAACTTCAGAACCGATGGCCGATCAGGGGTAGTTCGCGGCGGCGGCTCCAAGTGACAAAAGTTGCCGCCGCAAAAGTGACGAGCGCCATGCCAAACAGCGTGCCGCCATCATCCAGTACCACAATGCCAAGTTTGGTGAAGTGTGCTCCGAGAGCGCCAGCCATCAAGCCCATGGTGAGCGCGCCGCCAAGTGCGGCGCACCGCGGAATCAGCAGCAGGAGCACGGCAATCGCTTCGAGTACGCCACTGCCATAGCGGCCCCAGGGTTCGGCGCCCAGAGTTTCAAAAATATAAATCGGTTCGGGCGCGCCGCTGAACTTGAAATAAAGTGTTTGACCCATCACCGCGGCAGCTAGAATTTGCGCTGCCCACATTGCTCTTCGTTTTGCGTTGCTATTCATGTTGACTTCCGATTCCTTGGATTCGACATTCTAGGCGAATTGTGACAGCAAACTTGAAAAGCGCTCCAAACAGGTCATCATGCAGGGATGAGCGCGATTGCCACTGCTACTGGTCTCCTCTCCTTGCAAGCGCGGGTGGTCAACCCTGGCGGCACCACCCCTGCAGTTTTACAACGCCGCTTGGAGCTGGTCGCCGACGCCGTCAGCGAGCGCTACCGTGGAATCCTCAATGCACCTTTGATGGTTCACGAAGGCGGCAGTTTCAGTTTCCAGGTGACTTTGGAGAATGCGCCTGCCGGTGGCCTGGAAGGCTCCGCGCGTTTGGTGGAGATGATTTGCGAGCTCACTTTGCGCCTCACTCCGGTGCGTTGTCATTTTGCCCTGTTGCGCGGCGCGGGCAGCGATTTTGAGCCGGCGTTCAAGGAAGCGCGCGAGCAACGCTTATTTTTGGTTGGCAGCGGATTTCGCGGCATTGATAATCACAGCATCACCGGTGCTTTTGCCGGGATTGGTGTTTTGTTATGGGGTTGGACGGAGCGGCAATCTCAATTCGTGCGCGCCCTACTACGCGAAGGTGTGGTGGCAGTGGAAGCTGGTTCAGGCAATCAGCTAAGGTTTGTCGCCGAACGCAAGCGCCGTGAAATCGCCGCAGCATTCAAAGTGAGTCCGTCGGTGGTTACCGAGTGTTTGCAGGCCGCCCAGGTGAAGCGCTTTCGTTATCAAGTATGGGCTGCCACGGATTTGCTTCACCGCATTGTCTGCGGTGATGCGTGAACCGCAGTAAAATCGGCGCATGGCTCCGGCTTCCACACCTGCAACCCGCCCGCGTATCGTTTTAGTTCCCGGCCCACAAAAAGCGCCTACTGGCACCACCTTGAATTGCAAGGATTGGCATGCAGAAGCGGCTTTGCGGATGTTTCTGAATAACTTGGATGGCGAAGTGGCCGAGCGGCCCGAGGATTTGGTGGTGTATGGCGGCACCGGCAAAGCTGCGCGCGACTGGGAATCGGCACAGAAGATTGTCGATACTTTGCAGCGCTTGGAACTGGATGAAACTTTGATTGTGCAATCGGGCAAACCGGTGGCGGTGTTTCGTACCCACAAATGGGCGCCGAAAGTGTTGATTGCGAATTCCAACTTGGTGGGCAAGTGGGCCACCTGGGAGCACTTCCGCGAACTCGAAGATCGTGGTTTGATGATGTATGGGCAGATGACGGCGGGCTCGTGGATTTACATCGGTACCCAGGGCATTTTGCAGGGCACTTATGAAACCCTCGCCACAATCGCTCAGAAATCTTTCGGCGGCACGTTAAAAAATACACTCACCGTCACGGCTGGTTTGGGTGGCATGGGCGGCGCGCAGCCGCTAGCCGTGGTGATGAATGAAGGCACTTGCTTGATTGCCGATGTCGAACAAGCGCGTATCGATTTCCGTCTGCGTACCCGGTATCTCGATGAAACCGCCGTTTCGATTGAGGCTGCGATTGATCGTGCGCTTACGGCGAAAGAAGATGGCGAAGCCGTTTCGATTGGTGTGTGCTGTCACGCTACGGATCTTCTGCAAGCTTTACTGGAGCGCGATGTCACACCCGACATCCTCACCGATCAAACCTCTGCGCATGATCCGCTCAACGGCTACGTGCCCGATGGCATGGGTTTTGAAAAGGCGGTGGCTCTGCGCGCGGTGGATCCGGCGGCTTATCAGCAGGAATCCTTCCGTACGATGGGGCGGCATGTGAAGTTGATGCTCGAACACCAATCGCATGGTGCGGAAACTTTTGATTACGGCAATAACTTGCGTGCTTTTGCCAAAGAAGAAGCCGGCGTCGAAAATGCCTTCGACTTTCCTGGATTCGTGCCCGCCTACATTCGCCCGTTATTCTGCGCGGGGCAGGGCCCTTTTCGCTGGGCAGCTCTCAGCGGTGATCCCGAAGACATTCGCAAAACCGATGAAGCCATCTTGCGCCTTTTCCCAGAGAAAAAAGCACTCGCGCGTTGGATCAAGATGGCACAGGAACGCGTCGCGTTTCAAGGCCTACCCTGCCGCATCTGTTGGTTAGGTTACGGCGAGCGTCACATAGCTGGATTAGAGTTCAACCGGATGGTGCGCGATGGTGAACTCCGCGCACCGCTTGCCGTCGGCCGCGATCATCTGGATTGCGGTTCGGTTGCTAGCCCGAACCGCGAAACCGAAGGGATGAAAGATGGCACGGATGCGGTTGCTGATTGGCCACTTTTAAACGGCATGCTCGCAGTGGCTAGCGGGGCGAGTTGGGTTTCGATGCATCACGGTGGCGGCGTGGGCATTGGGTATAGCCAACATTCCGGTCAAGTTGTGGTCTGCGATGGCAGCCTGGAGATGGAGGAACGGATTCGCGCGGTGATGACCAACGACCCCGGCATCGGCGTGGTGCGGCATGTGGATGCCGGTTACGAACTCGCTGAGTTATGCCGCCAACAGCGCGGCATTGATATTCCGTAGTTACTCAGGAATATCGCTGGAACCAGTTTCGCCCGATTTCATGGCCGGAGCTCCGTCTTCGGCGCCAAGCTGATCGGCTTGTGCCGGACTGGATTCTGGCCGTGAGTTACTCTGGCTTAAGCTATTTTGGCCACGCAGCCAAGTGGATTTTGGAGCAACCAACCCAACGATTTGTGGGGATGCGGCCACAATGCCAAGCAACAACAGCGCAAGCACTGCAGTATCAACCAAGAAGCGGCGATCCCACCGACGACGCTCTTTGTATAGCGCCATGATTTCATCTCGAGAACGAAATGCTCCCTTCCAAGCAAAGCGATCGTTCTCCACTTCTACCGCCGCTTCTGCGCGCTTTTCTTCGAGCATTTCATCGAGTAGCGCAGTACGGTAACGATCCAACAATGCGATTTTACGGTCGGCGATGTTTTTGATGGTGACCATAAGACTAAGGTAGCACAGTGACGAGTAGGCGCATGACGAAGACGACGATGACCGTTGTAAGCGTACCGATTGTTCCACCAATGGCGATATAGAGCAGCAGGGTGACGATGCGCCCGGGCAGAGCGTCAAAACGCGTCACCGGGGCAGCAGCGAGATCCTTGCGTGCTACGGCTTCTGCGTGCAAGATCTGGAAAGTGGTGAGCACGACTTCCCTGCGGATGTCATTGCGCACGCTGGCAGGAATCTCCGCAAACTCCGGTCTTTGGTCAACACTTACCACAGTACCGCCTCCCGGTAGCTACGCACGTTGGTGATGACAATGACTAGGCCAACGCCAACAGTGATGCCCAAAATTCCGGCAACTAACAGGTTCACCCACAGGATAGGGAAGTAAGGCTCTGTGGCCTCTACGGGAAGCTCGGGTATTTGCAGGAAGGTCGAGGTTCTCGACATATAAACATCCAGCTCCGCCATGCGCTCGCGGTAGTTGCTGAGGTTGGTGCGTACGGCGCGAATTTCCGCATCCAAGGCATCTAGTTCGGCCTTCTTCAAACTTAGCTCGAGGCGTCGCTCCTTCACGATGGCTAGCTCCGCCTCGGCCATTTGTTGCTTAATCACGAAGCCCTTTTCATCCAGTTCTAAATTTAGGAGCTGACTTTCAAGATCGTTACTGAGAGCATCCAGCGTGGTGGTGGTTGTGCCAAGAATACGCGCGTCTTCGGATGCGATTTCGGCTTCTAAGACAGCCACATCCTGCAACTTGGCAAGGATTAAGGGATGTTCATCCATATAAGTCAAGCGCAGCGAGGCAAGCTCACGTTTGACTTCACCTAGATTCCGCTGCAGTTGTTCTGCGGCAGGGTTATTGACCGTCGTGGAGGCACTTTCGATGGTGCTTGGCCGCACTTCAATTTGTTTGGCAAGCTCTACCTTCCTGCTCGCAGCGGTTGCAATGCTGGTGGCAAATTGGATGAGGTTGCTTTCGAGCTGACTCTGACGAGTGCCAACTTCGTTTAGTTCGGCGTCGAAATCAATTGAACCATTGGCGCGCAGAAATGCAACGCGCTGGTTTTGCTGATCTTGCAGAGTGATGTCAGCTTTTTTAATGCCAGTGGCGAAGGTTGTGCGGCGTTCTCGAGCCTGATCCCGGGTGGTGACATCTAGTTTCTCTTGAAAGGCCCGCAAGTACTCATTGGCCATGAGTAGCGCCATCTTCGAATCAGGGTCGAACGCGGAAATCACCACCAAGTTGAAGCGATCGATACCAAACTCAACATTCTTCTCTAGCCACTTGCTATCGCGGCCCTCGATGCGTGTAGCCACTAAGGCACGGGTGTCGGCACCCTGCAGAATACCGAGCATGGAATCCTGGAAATCCGCGTTGGGGGTGGGCAGGAGCGGGCTAGTTGGAATGTTGCCCTCTTCCGTGGTCAGTGAAACCGTGTTGCTTTGCGCGGCAACATAGCATCGCGCCTGCGAGCGGTAGGCCGGCTCCATAGAGGCTGTTACGAAAAACGCGGCAACCACCGAAACGGCAGTAACCACTGCGATGACGTAAATGTGCTCGTAGAAGAGCAAAAACGGGCCTTTAACCTTGTTGATGCGATGAGTCCGGTTGGGGGAGTCGCCTCCCAGGAAAGAGCTAGTATATAAAATCGACGGCTCTCTAAGAGCCTTGTATCTTGTTTTAGGCCATAGTCGCCACACCCATGAAGCTCCTCCTCATTCTGCTCACTCTCGTAACCGCCTGTTCCAGTGGCGGTCGCCGCAACGGTGGCTGGGCCACCAAAGATCGGTCTCCTCAGGATTCCTCCGGTACCGAAGCGCCCGATATTCCAGCGCAGCCGCATGAAGAAGCTAGCGCCCCACATGTGCCTTCTTACGAATCGAACGCGCCGCTGCCGAACGTCGGCGCCGCCCCCGCGGACCCACTCTATGCCTACGGAATTCCGGCTGGGAATACCGAGTTCACGCTGGATTACGGAGCCGAGGGCCACTTGATTCGAGGCGGTTTGCTGCATGGAATGAATGACTTACGCCACGCTTCCGATGGCGCTTGGGAGAGTTGGGCCGACGCCGTCACGCCGCGCGGCGGTGTTTTGCGGCTGTGGGTGCGCTATGAGATGGATGGTTTTGAGCAAGATCACATCACTGCCGCAAGGCGTGCGGTCGACGCCGGCCTGACTGTGATGGTGACTGCTGTGGGAACTTCCGAGCAAACTCGCGCCAACATCCATGGGGAACGCTATGCGCTTGATGCGCCTTCGAATCCAGTTGCTTGGGCGGATCAGGTGGCTCGAGATGTGGAACGTTTGCGTGCGGCAAATATCCCGGTGACTCACATTGAAATTTGGAATGAACCGAATCTAGGCCAGGCTTGGGATGGTACTCCTGAGAGTTTTGGAACCTTCTTTGCAACGGTTGGCAAGCGTTTGCGTGAGAAGTTTGGGACCAGCCTAAAAATCGGTGGACCAGGTTTAGCCGGCACCCTCGGGGACAAGTCACTGTGGGTAAATACAATATTCCAAGCTTGTAAAAGAATCGGTTTCCAGCCAGACTTTTACTCGTTTCACCGTTATGGCAGCTACCCTAGCGACCATGACATGCTCGATGTGCCGGAATCACTCATGCGCCTCGCACTTGCAGCCGGCATTCAAGCGCCGGAAATCATTCTGTCGGAGTGGAATATTGGCCTCCCAGAGCCAACTTTGCCGGCTCTCGAAGATCAACGCGCCGCCAATTATTATATGGCCACGGTGATCGCCTTGGCACAAACTCCATGCACCGACGCGCAGTTTTTCTTCATGCAAGATGCACCCTGGGATACGCATAAGGAGTTTGCGGGTGAATCGGTAGGGGTGTTTTCCTTGGCAGGGGCGCCCAAGGCGATTTTATCTGGCATGCGCATGATGGCTACGGCAGCCGATTTGCCGATGGTGCCGATGGAGCGTACCGGAGGCAGCTCGAATCTCAGCGTGTTTGGGTCGCGCCAAGGGAGTGGTGGGTACCTGTTGGCGGTGAATACCTTTGGCAGTGGTACCGAAGATCACATTAATATCATGTTGCGTGCGGCAGGAGTTGATTTGTCACAGCTGAAGAAGAACGTCAAACCCATCAAGAACTATGTCGCCGGTAGGGGCCAGCGCTCCGCGGTCGAGCGGCTCGGTTTGGAGGACTTTGTGCTCCATGCATTAGATGTTGTACGCACAGAGACTGGAGTGCAAATGGTGGAGCAAAAGAAGGCGGACCGCCACGTTCGTATTTTGCTGAAAGATAGCCCGAAGAAGATTGTTTCGGTGCAACTACTCAGCGCCAAAGCAGGCAACCCAATTGTGGATGCGGCCTTTCTCCAGGCGTACAAGCCTTATGCCAAGGGCCTGAACTCTGCTGCAGGTGCCGCCGCGCTAGAGCAGTTACGTGGTGAGGGTGTTGATGAGCAAACCCTGGCCCGCTTGGACCAAGCGATGCGGCAAAAACAAACGCAGATTGCTGGAGTCGATAAAGCGACCGCCCAGCACGCCCGTGAAGTTTTTGATCAACAGTACCAGGCTCTACGCAATAGTGTTCCGCATACGCTTTCTACCCACCCTGCTGCCAAGGCCCAGGTGGTTGGCAAGGCAAGTTGGTGCACATTGGAGAATGGTATACTTGATCTTCGCCTGCCGCCCGAGACTTCGGTTCTCGTCGAGTTTGCTTGGTAAGGAAGTAGAGATAAAAAATAGATGTTTGCTGTTGCCCCTACCAAAGAGCCTGCCGATTATGGGCGTTTAGGCTCGGCCATCTTCGCACTCCTGTGTGCGTTGGCGGGCGTTGGTATGGGCTGGTATGTCTACCTCGACGGCCTCGCTGGTTTCCGTAACGATACGGAGAATCCCCTCGTCATTTTTGTCGGTAATTTATCCTACCTTTCCACGATTACAGTGTCTGCCCTAATCGGGGTTGCTTGTTTGACTTTTATGGTGGTGTGGCGCACCTGGTCGATCGACAACATGATTTTGATTCTGTGTGCCTTTTTGATGGTGGCAGATGTGGTACCAGGACTTTCCATGTTGATGGGAATGCTGATTCTCATCAAGCTCAGTCAGCAAATTTTACACAAGGGAGATGCACACTGGCCACTCAGCCCCTTGGCCTTCCCCCTTTTCTTGGTGTTGCTTGCTTACTTCACCACTTTTTTAGAAGCCGAGCAACCGATTGTTGCCTTCGCGCAATTTCTACTGCGCGGCCCCTATTTGGTGCTGGGCATTTTCCTACCGCTGGTGCTGAACACGCGTCAGCGTCTTGAAACGCTGATTGACTTCATGCTACTCGCGGTGCTGGTTGCGTTAGCGGTGGAACTCGCACAGGGCATTGCCGGAAGTGTGATGGGGACCATCATTACATTCGGGCCAGCAGAAAGCGCCAAGTTCGAAACCCCTTGGGGAACATTTGCTCGCCTTACCGGCCTCATGTCTCACCCCAACCGCCATGCCAATGTGTGCTGTACGATTGGCATTATTGTGTTGTGGATGATCACGCGCCCCAAGAGCATGATTACGCCTCAGCGCCGCTCTATGCTGATTGTGATTTTCCTGCTCTTGTGTGTGGGCATCTTATTTTCTTGGTCACGATCGGGCTGGTTGTCCTTTGGACTCGTCATGATGCTGGTGCCATTTTTTCGCTGGCCACATTTATCACCACTTTTTATTGTCGGCGGCGGAGCCCTCGCATTTGTTGGCATGTCTTTAGGGGTGATCCAAGCCGCGTTTGAGTTTGTGCGCGACCTCAACCGATCCTCTGCAGACTTTCGTTGGCACATCGACCACATTGCCCTGCAGGCTTTCTTTGAACACCCGTGGCGAGGCATTGGCATTGGCGGGGAAAAGGATTACTTCAACGCCTATGAACTCAGTATCCACAACGCCATGTTGCAAGTGGTTGCGGACATGGGCATTGTGGGCATTGTTGCTTACAGCTCGTTGGTCATTACGGTGCTCTGGATGCTCTACAAAACCATCACTACCGCACTCGATCCTCGCTTGCGCGATCTTGCCATTGGAATGGGGGTGGCCAGTATTGTGTTGATGGTCCAAGGTACTTTTGGCGAGATGCTGTGGTTGAAGTTCCTTTGGGCCTACCTCGGCGTACTTGGCTGCCTGTACGTCATCAATAGAGAAGATCTCGAGCGGCGTCGTAGCCTTGAGAAGCTTCCAGAACGAATTGCGGCAGAACCTGCATCATCATGAATCAAGCCACATCGATTTTTGGCGCACTCTACCGGCGTAAGCATGTCATTTTGATTGTCATGCTTTGCTCGGTTAGCACGGGCTTCCTTCTTACTAAGGCGTTTCCACCAGACTACGTCGTTGGGGCGCAAATTCTGGTACCACAGCACCCTCTGGGGCTGTCGGTGAACTCGGAAAATGGCAACATCCCGAGTGGTCCACTGCTACCAGAACAACGCGAAGGCGAGCTGATTGGCATTGTTGCCATGTTGCGCAGCAATGCGGTGCTTGAACTCATTATCAAAGATGTGCCAGGCGTTAATCCGAAGGTGTTGAAAAAGAATGTCCGTGGCGACATCACCAAGGATGGCCTCGTCGAGTTTCGTGCTTGGGGCCGCACTCCCGAAGAGGCGGTATTGATTGCGAACTCGGCGGTGAAAGCCTTTTCCGTGGTGTTGGAAAGAATGTCCAAAACTGTTTTGGAGTCGAATTTGGCCACCTTCTCGGCCAATGAAGGCATTGCTTGGAGTCGCGTTGAAGAGAGCTCCAATCAGCTAACCCAGTATCTCTCCGAACTTGGTACCGCCGATTACTCCGCAGAAGTCGCTGCGTGGCTAGAAGAGCGTGCGCGCTTGGAGAGTTCTCGTTTTCAGTTGGAGATGAACTACCAAGAAGCGAAGGTGCAGCGCCCGGTTATTGAGCGCGCACTAGCGGATCGCCCCGAGTTCATTGTGAGTCAACAGCAAATGAGCTTGCCAGGTTTTTATGCCGACGCCCTCACCCAAGTCACCCGCTTATCTTCGGAGTTGGCGGTGGCGCGTATGCGTTTTACCGAGGCTCACCCAGAGGTCCTCCGCTTGCTCCTGGAAGTGGATTTGGCCCGCACCCGCGCCGAGGAGCAAGGGCAGTTGGTGTTGTCGTCCTCCATCTCAAGTCAAGATCGTCAGTTTGTGAGCTTGGCTACGCGGTTGGTCGATATGGATATTCTTGAGGCTGGTTATGTTGCGCAACGCAACGCGTTTGAAGCACGAAAAATCGAGCTAGATGGAAAACTCGCGCAAGTACCTGGTTACATGCAACAGATTCAAGTGCTGCAAGCAAAATACCGTGAGCTACGCAGCATCGCAGAACTCATCTCTACCCGTAAGAGTGAGATGAAGTTGCACCTTGACCATGGCTTGGCCTTTTCCCTGATTGATGCTTCCGCTTTGGCTTCTACGGATCACGCCGCGCAGCTGCCCACCCAATCGGGAGTCATCATGTTTACCAGTTTAGGTGGTCTAATGGCCGGCATTTTCATCGCCCTTGCCTCGGCGACCATCGCACGCATGAGGGCGACGCGGCCCTACTAGGCTTAGCCTCAGCATGGGAATTTTTGGCTCTATAATTGGCGGCACCCTTGGTCTGCTGGCGGGTGGTCCGCTTGGCATGATTTTGGGTGGTGTACTGGGTGCCGAACTTAGTTCGCGCAATGGTGGCTCCGGCGGCGCTTTCGGTGGCGGGCGAACACCAGGTGGCGGCTATGAGCGCGTCGGCCAAACGCGCAACCCACGCCAACAAGCGCAAGAATTGCAGACAGCGTTTGCTGTGGCTCTGACTAGCCTTGCTGCCAAGGTGGCGAAGGCCGACGGCAAGGTTACGCAGGATGAGATTCAAGCCTTTGATCATTTCCTACAGACTTCCTTGCAGATGTCGGTGGAAGATCGCAAGTTTGCCGCGAAGGTTTTTAATGAAGCGCGGCATAGTTCTGCTCCAACGCTGGAATTCGCCCATCAGGTGCGTTCGATTTTTCGCCATCAGCCGGATCGGCTGCGAGATATCGTGTCCATTTTGCTGGCGATTGCGCTCGCGGATGGCCATTTTCACCCTGCGGAAGAACAGGTCATCCGCCAGATTACGCGTGAGCTAGGGCTCAGCGATTTGGATTATCAATCTTGTCGGGCAACCTTTATGGCGACTCATGGTGAGCCCGATGTTTCCCCTTATGAGGTGCTAGGCGTGGATGCTTCGGCCACAGATGCCCAAGTGCGTAGCGCGCATCGGCGTTTGGTTCGGGAATACCACCCAGATGTTCTGAACTCGAAGGGGTTGCCACCCGATTTTATGGAATTCGCGCATGAAAAAATGGCGGCAATCAATGATGCCTGGTCTCAGGTGAAGAAACAGCGTAACCTGTAAACTCATGAGATTCATCGGCATGTTGTTCATTTGGCTCGGCGGCGGTTTGCTGCTCTACGTCGACCTCCAGGAGCCTATCCGCATTCTGGCAGATTATTGGAATACCAAAACGCACCCTGAAGATTTTGGCACCTTCCGGTGGATTCAAATGTTTGCCCGGCCGCTCTTTGTGTTCGGCGTGATGTGTGCGGTGGCTCTGCCAAAGTTAGGCGTTAAAAAGAAAGGTGGCAAAGCCCAGGATAAACGGAACCCTCCGGCGGTGGTGGCCACCGCTGACAAGAAGAGTGCCGATAGCATCGATCCTACGTCTTCCTAACCAGCATGTCTGCGCAACCCCCGAGTTACGGGCGTCAACAGGTTTACGGTTATCTGAAGCGCTACTTTGGCTTTGATGATTTTCGTCTAGGCCAAGCTGATGTCATCCGCTCCATTTTGAGCGGCAAGGAAGCGATCGCCGTTTTGCCCACCGGCGGCGGCAAGTCTTTGTGCTATCAACTGCCGGCCATCTTGATGCCCGGCACCAGCTTGGTGATCAGCCCACTGATTGCGTTGATGCGTGATCAGGTGATGGCGCTGCGTCAACGTGGGATTCCAGCGGCCAGTATTGATAGTAGTCAGGATTACGCCGAGCGCGAGGCGGTCGAACAGGCATTTGTAGAAGGGCAGTTAAAACTGCTGTATGTTTCGCCGGAGCGTCTCAACGCGCAGCGTTTTCTGGATATGTTGCAGCTGGTGGAAGTGCCTTTTGTTGCCGTGGATGAAGCGCATTGTGTGTTGCGGTGGGGGCATGAGTTTCGCGAGGCCTATTTAGGCATCCGGCCTTTTTTAGATGCACTCAAGCCGCGCCATGTGGCGGCGTTTACCGCCACTGCTACGCCCCAATTGCGTTCCGAACTAGCGGAGACCTTGGGTTTGAAGGATCCGGATGTCTATGTGCGCGGCTTCTTTCGCTCCAACCTTCATCTCGAACACGAGAAAATGGCTTCGGAAGCTGCCAGACATAAGAAGTTATTGCAGTTGGTGCGCGGGCGTTCGGGAAATGCCCCGGCATTGATTTACGCGGCCACGCGCCAAGCTACAGAAGATGCCGCAGCGATGCTGTGCCGTGCAGGGGTGAACGCAAGTTTTTACCACGGTGGTTGTGAATCCGATTATCGTTCGCGTGCACAAGATGAATTCGTAGCCGATGAGTTAGATGCACTCGTGGCCACCAATGCTTTCGGTATGGGTATTGATAAACCAGATTTGCGCCTCTTGGTACACCTTAGTCTGCCGCGTAGTTTTGAAGATTATTACCAGGAAGTGGGCCGGGCCGGGCGTGATGGCAAGGATTCACAAGTGGTTACTTTGTGGCGCGGCGCGGATTACCGTACCCAGAGTTTTCTGATTGATCAGCAGCCGGATCCAGGTTATCGCGAAGCCGCGATGCGTCGATTGAATCGTATGTACGATGCACTGCGCAGTACCCATTGTGTGTGGAAGCGCGTTTTGGAATATTTTGGCGATCCGGATGTGGCCGCATTGGATCGCGGCTGCAATGCTTGCGTCGGATGTAGGAATCCCAAGCGTGAGTTGCGTTCGTTGGATGGTAAAGATTTGAAATCTTGCCTGGCCATTTTGACTTGCGTGAAACAGCTCGATGGTCGTTTTGGGCGCGCGCGTATTGTGAAAATCTTGAAAGGCAGCAAGGCACAGGGAGTACCGGATTGGCCAGATTCTTATGGATCCTTACCGAAGGCTCGTCTGGCGGATTTGGAGTCTTTCTGCCAAAAGCTTTTAGATGGTGGTTATTTGGAAGTGGTCGGCAGCGAATACCCAACTCTCGGCCTTGCTGCACGTGGTTGCTCTGCTCTGGAGGGCGCGGAGGAAATCGCCATCGCTATGTCAAGTTCCGCGCACTCTTAGCAAAGATTGGCTGGTGTTTGCTATGATTTGGCGTAGGGAAAGGATTCTCATGGAAAAAAATAGCAACTTAATTTCAACAGTGGCCATTGCTGCCGGCTCGATGGGTCTTATTTTTGCCCTGATCGCTTTCAGCCAGCCGCAGCTTGATTCTTCTGCAGAAACCGCGGAGCTTCGCGCCAAGGTAGAAAGTATGTCCACGCAAATGGGGCAGATGCGTCAACAGATGACCGCTCTTTCTGCGCAGTTGGCCGCTGGTGCTGGTGCGCGCACGGATGCTGGCCCAAGTGTGCGGCGCGATGTTTCGCAGCAGCAAATTGATCGTATGGTTGGCGAGTCTCTCGCCAAGCTTGCCAGTAATCCACGGGGCGTCCCACCGAGCGAAGGGCTGACTGCAGAACAACAAGAGCAAGTAGCACAGCAGAACCTGCATAAGGCATTGGCCGTTTTCCGCGACCCACGCGCTTCCGATGATGCAATCGATGCCGCTTGGGAGGCGCTCAAAGATGCTGGCTTGCTGGAAGAAGCGATTGCCATGCTAGAGGATCAAGCCGCGTTGGATCCGAACAACGAATCCCTACAAGTACAACTTGGGTATGGCTACTTGCAGCCCATCATCCGCGGCAATGTTGCCGGCATGGAAGCGGGGCAATGGTCGATGAAAGCCGATGCCACTTTTGATCGTGTGCTGAAGTTAAATCCCGAAAACTGGGATGCACGTTTTTCCAAAGCCGTGTCCTATTCCTTTTGGCCGCCGATGTTCGGCAAGCAAAAAGATGCCATCAGCAATTTTGAGATTCTGATTGAACAACAAGCAAGTCGAGTCTCGGATCCTAAGTTCGCGCAAACTCACTTACTACTCGGCAATCTTTACTCGCAAGCAGGCCAAACGGAGAAAGCGCAGGAAGCGTGGTCGAGTGGCCTTGCACGCTACCCAGAAAACGCAGAGCTGCGCAAGCAACTCGGTTTGGAGTAAACCAGCTCACCGCCTGGCTCAGAATTCGCGCAAGTAAAGATTCGCGAACTCTAAGGGCTCACCATGATTTTGCAAGGCAATGCGTCCGCGCTCGGCGACTCCGGGCAGTTGTGCATTTTTTATTACCGATTTGCCGTTTAAATCGACGCTGAGGCGATCGCCAATCAGAGTGATATGAAAACGGTTCCACTGGCCGAGTGGAGCATCTGCATTTTCACTTGGAGTCACTGCGGCGCGTACCTCTGCACTCATGCTGGGGTCGGTGCGGTAGCCGTAGACTTCACCGGAACCAACTGGCCAACACCAAATATTCACTTGGCTTTTGGAGGAGCCGCGTAGGTAGATGCCGCTATCGCCACATTCCTCTACTTCCACGCTGAGTGGCTGGCCTTGTGGATCGAGCGCTTGGTTGCCATCGGCAAGAATGACCGGCAGCATGGCCTTATGTGCCTCTCCAGTCCAGCGCCAATCGACCAACATTTCGAAATCTCCGTATTCAGCGAGCGACCATAAATCGGTAGAGCCGCCATCGTAGTTCAAACGCCAATCCTGAGCCCGCCAATGACCTTGGTGCTCGGGTTGAAAATCCCAGCCATTGAAATCACGGCCGTTATAAAGAGAGTGATAGCCCAAGTCTTGCTGTGCGATTTGTTGCGGCGCGAGTACTTGCGTAGTGGGCAGTTCCTTGATGCGCATGTTGCGGTAATAGACCTCGCCGCCTTCGGATTCCAAACAGAGATATCCCTGGCGTGGCTGGATGTCGTAACCGCCAGAAACCTCCTTGCCATTCACCGCGAGTTTGATGGTGCCATCGATGGCTGTCACGCGGAAGTGATTCCATTCACCCGTGCCGTTGGCGCGACGTTCGCTAGGGAACGAACGCGAGGAGCCATTGGGGGCCGGGCGATCTGGAGTCATGCTGGCACCATGGATGGGGAAAATATCACCATGACTGGTCCAGTCTGCACTTTCCCAGCCGTCGATAATCTGCACTTCAATTGCGCGAGAAAACGGCACGCCCCGGGCGGTCAGGGCGTCAGCCCAAACAAAGAAACCAGCGTTGCCGCCGCTGACCATGTGCTTGTATTCGAACTCCGCGATGAAGTTGCCATACATTTTTTCTGTACGCATCACCCCGGTGGGCTTGCCGTTACAGAAAATCATGTGGTCGGCGGTAACGGTGAACGTGGTATCTGCGCAATTGACATTCACCCAACCGCTGAGATCTTTGCCGTTGAACAAATCCACAAAACCATCCTCTTGCGTGGCAGGTTTGGACACACAAGCGGTGGCGAACAGGATTGCGCCTATTGCGAAAAAGGAAAAGGGGGAAGAGATGGACAAGTTTGAGATTACCAAGTACAGGCGTGTAACAAACGCCGCGTGGAGGCCTGTGGATTTTCTGACGGCGAGCATTCTGCGCCGACAGGTTTGCGGTAGCCGAGTTCCCAGGCTTCGCGTAGGACCCGCGCAAAATTCACTTCGCCGGTGCCTGGTTCTTGACGGCCTGGATGATCGGCAACTTGTAGATACCCGATTTGCTCAATGCCTTCACGCAGGTGCCCGCATAAATCGCCTTCGGAAATCTGCATGTGGTATAAATCCCAGTTGATTTTTACCATGGGGCTATTCACTTCTTGGCAAATGCGAATTGCAGGAGGGCTGCCGTAGAGGCAATGCCCTTTATGGTCGCGGCGGATGTTCATCGCTTCCAAAATCATCATGACGCCATATTCTTCGGCAATCGGTGCGGCAAGTTTGAGGCCGGTGATGATGTGATCGTGCATTTGTGGTTGCGTCATTCCTGGCTGATCGTTGCCACCAACGATGGTCATCATGGGGCAATCAATCTGCTTGGCGAACTCGCAGGAGGCCTGGACTTCTTTGACGAAAGCACTGTGATTTTGCGGATCATTCATGCCCGGAACAAAACCCCAGGCGGTGAATTGGGTGGGCTTCATGCCCGTTTCTGCCATCGCCATTTGAATAGCTTGGAGGTCTTTATTGCGCCACGGCCAGAACTCGAAGTACTTGTAGCCGAGCGCCGCGGCTTGCCGAATGCGATCCTCGAAAGCTTGGCCGCCAAGCCACATCTCCAGATTTAACGCGAAGCTCGTTTTGGAGGCAGCGTGCAGGGCAGGAAGGTCCTCGCTTGGATCTTGTTCAGGCGCGGAAACATGAGCGGTTAAGCCACCGGGTAAAGTTGCAGCGGCGAGAGCACCTGCAGAAGTGCGGAGGAAAGTGCGACGGGAGGAAGGCATGAAATTAGGATAGCGTGCGACCGCCGTTTTGCAGAGCCGTTGCCGCGGCTTCATCGAGCACCCAAATCACATTGGAGTGTGCGCGCAACAGAGACGCCGGCGTGTGGATGCTGCGCGGCTCCTCAAGTGCCCGCCTTACGGATTCCGCTTTCTCTATTCCGCAAGCCATCACGATGATTTTTTTCGCACTCATAATCGTTTGAATGCCGACAGTAAGCCCCGCCTTCGGGGCGTCGTTCCCCTGCGGGAAGCCGGGACGTTGACGCGTGCTGGCTGCAAGTTGCACCAAGCGCGTTACGGAATTCGCCGCAGTGCCGGGCTCATTAAAAGCAATATGTCCATTCACGCCGATGCCGAGCAAGCACCAATCCACGCCCCCGGCAGCAACCATTGCTTGTTCATAAGCAAGGCAATGGGATGCAATTTCATCCGTTGAAACGGTGCCGTCAAGAAAGGCGATGGCAGCAGGGGGCAAGTCGCTGTGCTGGAATAATTCATTCTCCATGAAGTGACGGAAAGAAAGCGGGCTGTCGGCGCGGCAGGGCCAGTACTCATCGAGATTGAAAGTCTGGCAGTGCGCCATGTGCAAGGTGCCGGCGGCGAACCGTGCGCGCAACAGTGCATACAGCGGTTGCGGGGTGGATCCCGTTGGCAACAGCAACACTGGGGCGGCGACTTGAGCCAACAACTCATCCAGCTGCACGGCAACCAAATGCGCAGCGGCAACGGGGTTTCGAGTCACATGCAACATCGGCGATAGTATGGCAAAGGGAGGTTGCCGTTACGATAGACGGACCCGCCAATCCCGCTTGACGGCCAGCTCACCATGTTGCAACCACTGTTCGGAATCGCGGTATTACTCGCCCTGGCTTTCGCACTGAGCACCAATCGCCGTGCGGTGCGTTGGCGCCCCGTGGCGGTGGGTTTAATTTTGCAGTGGCTGTTGGCCTTTTTGGTTTTGAAAACTAGCGCGGGTTTAGTTTTTTTCGACGGCGCGCAACGCTTTTTTCGCGGCCTGATTGATATGAGTAAAGAGGCTGGACGTACGGTACTTGGCGATACTGTGCTTGGCTTTGACGATCAACCGGCGGTGTTTGGTGCCGTTGTTCTAGTCACGGTGATCTTTTTTAGCTCCACTTTTTCGGTGCTGCATCACGTTGGCATGGTACGTTTGTTGGTTGGCGGCATGGCGCGCATCATGGCCAAGTTGATGGGGACATCTGGTTCCGAATCCATCGTTGCCGCCGCCAATATTTTTGTCGGGCAAACCGAAGCACCACTCCTAGTACGTCCTTATCTGGCCACGATGACGCGTAGCGAACTGGGCGCCATCATGACGGTTGGATTCGCTACCGTGGCCGGCGGGGTGTTCGCGATTTATGTCGAGATGATGACCGACATCGTGCCGAATGTTGCCGGGCATTTGCTTGCAGCCACGGTGATGTCGGCACCGATGGGCTTGGCCATTGCAAAAATCGTGTTCCCGGAAACCGAGTTATCGGAAACCATGGGCAAAGATGCGATTCAGCCGAAATCGGAATACGTCAACGTAATTGATGCCGCAAGCAGTGGCGCCGCCGATGGTTTGAAATTGGCGCTCAACATTCTTGCCATGGTGATTGCTTTCATCGGCTTATTGGCGGTGATCAACTGGATATTCAGTTTGGCTTCCGAACAACTCACGTTGCAAAATATTCTTGGCACGCTTTTTTCACCGATTGCGTGGTTGCTCGGTGTGCCTGCGGCGGAAGCGGGTGCCGTCGGCAAGTTGCTCGGCACCAAAATGGCGGTCAATGAATATGTAGGTTTTTTGGAGCTTGGCAAACTGCAGGAGGCGGGCCTGAGTGATCGCTCGCGGGTGATTGCAAGTTACGCTTTATGCGGTTTTTCGAACTTCTCCAGCATTGCGATTCAAATCGGCGGCTTAGGTACGATTGCACCTGGGCGCAGAAAAGATCTCGCCCAACTTGGCTTACGCGCGATGTTGGCTGGAAGCCTTGCAAGTTACTGCACTGCAGCCACCGCGGCGATGTTTCTTAGTTAACCCGGAAGCGCGGCAGCACCCACAAGCGCCAAGCGTGGAACAAAAGTAGCCCCGAGAGTATCAAACCGCCGGCGGTGGCTACCCAACCATGATCCATTGTGTGGACATGCGGGATTACGCTGCTTAAATCAACCTTCATGGTTGCGTACAACAGATTGACCAACCAACCCAAGGTGAGCGAAACCACCACCAACACAATCAGGTAAACACGGAGTACTGCCGTGCCGAGGAAGTTCCGCACCACCAACATCGTGGTGATGTTGGTGGCCGGCCCGGCAAGCAAGAGCACCAGGGCAGCACCCGGATCCAAACCTTTTAGCACCAATGCAGCAGCTACCGGGGTACTGGCAGTGGCGCAAATATACATGGGCATGGACAACACCAGCATCATCAACATCGCCAAGAAACCACTCGGGATGGTTTCGCCAAAGAAGTTTTCAGGCACGATCACAGTGATGAGCCCAGAGAGCAAAAAGCCGAGCAGGAACCAAGGTGTGAGGTCCGCCATCAATTTGCCAAAGGAGAAGCGCAGCGACGCCAGCAGCTGATGACGAAGCGGTGGTTTGGCAGCAAGATTGGCTGCCGCGGTTTGTTGGCTCATGCAGCACTCAGGCTTGGCCTCAGGCTGCGCATCTTGTTCCACGCCTTTGTTATCCGCTTCAGCGAGCACCAAACGGTTGACCATCGTGCCGGAAATGACGGCTGTAATCACCGCAGCAAGCGGGCGGAGCACGGTCATCAGTGGATCAAAGAGTGCCCAAGTAATGCCAATCGAATCCACTCCTGTTTCCGGTGTGGCGATCAAAAATGCAGTGGTGGCACCTTTACTAGCACCCGCATCACGCAAACCCGCAGCAGTGGGGATCACGGAGCAGGAACACAGGGGTAGGGGTGCCCCAAATAAGGACGCCTTCAACACCGACCGGAAATTGTTCTGGCCAAAGTGGCGAAAAACCTTGTCTTGCGGAATGAAGATTTTCAGGATTCCGGCAATCAAAAAACCGAGTAGGAGCCATGGCCCAGACTCCGCCAAAATCCCCCAGATCGCCGCCCACCACTCGAGAAGAAACTCCATTTAGCTTTCCAAGAAGTGCACGCCGGCCATCAAGCCGATGCCAATGATGAGGAACAGAATTTTCACCGCAATGTCTTCCTTGTGGTGAAAAACTTCCGGGAGTAACTCGGTAAGGCATACAAATAAGAAGGTGCCGGCTGCCAGGGCTAGGGCAATCGCCAAGCCAGTGGCGCCAATGGAAGAAAACAGTGCCGCGCCTGCCCACACGCCCAATGGCGTGAATAAGGCGAAGGTAATCAACAATTGCAAAATGCGTTTGCGCGGGAACTGCGCCAACTGAAAGACCGACATCAACGAGAAGGATTCGAAGGCTTTGTGCGCCACGATTGCCAGGAACACCGGGCCGGCTAATTCACTGGAACCAGAACTGATGGCCGCCAGACCCACGCCAGTGGTTAAGGCATGCACCGATAAGCCAACCATGGAGGCGTAGCCTACTGCCCGGTGGCGGTGGAGTTCGTCGTGATCATGGGTGCGGAAAACCAGCGATTCCAATAGGTAAACCGCGAGCACGCCGAGCAGCACGAAAGTCCACATGAATATCTGGCCATCGCTGCTGTGCGCTTGATCGCCAAGACCGTTGCCGAACGGTGGCGCTGCAGAAGGCAGAGCAGGCAGCATGTGCAAGAATACCGCGCCAAGAAAAATGCCGGTGGAGAGAGCTAGGGCATTGTGTAACCGGCGGTCCGTCCACTGCGTGAGCAGCGGCAACAATCCACCCGCTAGGCCAACCAACAAAATCACCAAACCCTGCATAGGCAGGTTCAAGATGGGGCTGGAGGTAATCGTTACAGCCGGCAGGGCGAGGAGCAAATGCATCCGCTCCTATTCTAAGGTAGGATGCGCTGTTATTCGCTGCCGAATAAGTGGGTTACCGTGATGTGACCATTGCTGGTGCGCAAGCGCAGGGAGCCCAAACCGGTTTCTTGACTGAGGGGTGGCCCCAAAACCTTAGGTTGGCCATTGGAAGTCTTCATATCTAAACGGCAATCCAAAATACCGTCGCAGCGCACCGCAATCCGCCCGTTGGAAGATTCACAGGAACCGTTGCCACTCCAATCGCCGGTGAGTTGCACGGTGACGCGGCCGTTGGAAGTCTCGAGTGCGAAATTTTCACAAGCGCCGGTGAGGCTCAGGCTACCATTATTCGAATCTAGCTTGACTGCGAGCCCAGCAGGGATCATCAGCCGACTCAAGCTGCCGCCAGTGTTACTAGAACGGCTCGCTGGCCGAGTAAGAGAAATCGTGGCTTCATCGCCAGACTCCGTATAGACCCATTCCATTTCAGCTAGCCGCAGCGCTGCATCTTCTTGCGTGTTGGCGCTGGCCCAAATTTTCGACGCCCCGCTGATGCGCAATTCTTCGCTTGCCTGATCGCTCTCCACTAGCTCCAAACTGCCGTTGAAAGTTTCAATCGTGAGGCGCTGCACATTGGCTGAAATCGTGAAGCTCACATCCTGCTCCGCAGACGCCTTCTCTTTCAAATCACCAATATGGATACTGCAGGCAACGCCTAGTGCAGCGATGGTGAGAAACTGTAAAAAGGAGGTGCGCATGTTTAGTTCTTTCCGTGGGTGACGTTGATGTCGGCGTTACTGGTTTCAAGCGACAAGTTGCCCGTGCCGCTTTCCAATAAGGGACCGTAAATCCGTGGTTTGCCATTACTGGTGGAAGTACGTAGGGCGCAGTCCATCAGGCCACTGCAGCGTACCGAAATCTTGCCATTCGAAGAGTGAGCGCTACCAGTACCTGCCCAATCACCATCGAAATCCATGCTGATCGAGCCGTTAGAACTCTGCATTTGGAAATCCTGCGAACGGCCGCGGAACTCAATATTGCCATTGGAAGTACGCAGGCGCACTTTCCCGTCGGAATGCACATCCAGGTTGCCGTTACTGGACTGTACTAGCACGGTGTGGAAGCCAGCGGCAATCGTGACATTGCCGTTGCTGGTCTTGGCATCGACAGTCCACGCCGCAGGTATGTACAAACGCTGTAAATCGCTGCCGGCGTTGTTGGCGCCGCCATCGGGTTTGGTGAGATCCAAATGCAAAGTGTTGCCAGACTCGCGGAAGCTCCACTGCATCTGAGCCAGGCGTCGGGCGGCTTCCTCTTGCGTATTGCCGGTGGCATAGCTGCGAGTTTCGGCGCGTACTTCCAGGCCGCCATCGCTGGGGATTACCGAAATATCGCCGTTGAAGCCATCAATGCTGATATTAGAAATGCTGCTTGAGGCCAGGAACTGAATGGAACCATCGCGGGTGGCCTTTTCGGTGCCAAAAAAAGTTAGGGAGCAGGAGCCCAGAGCGAGCAGGAGGAGTGTGGCGGGGAGATGCGGGGTCATTTCGTTGAGCCTACGGGGCGAGGAGATAAGAGTGGGGAGAATTTAACGCTTCGTTAGAATAGCCCCATGTTTTGCTTCTCCGTATTGTTGACATCTTTCACTGTGGCGGCTTGTCCCATGGCTCAAGGCGTGCCACAGCAAGCCACGCAACCGGCTGCCGTCGCCGCCGTTGCCCTGGCGCCCATTGTGATCGGAACTCACACCTTTGAGCGACGCCTCTTGGCGAACGGCTTGCATGCTGTTGCGGTAAAAGACGAGCGTGAAGATATGAGTATTTTTATTGCCGTCGGCGCGGGTAATCGCCAGGAGAGTGCGGATACTTCCGGCTTGGCGCATCTCACCGAGCATGCTTTATTCACCGGTACTCCTACCACCGGTGTGGATGAACACGAGCGCACCGTGGTGCAATGGGGCGGGGAATCCAACGCTTTCACACGCGACGATTTTACGCTGTATTACGATCACGCCTTTCCGGTTGAGCAGATGGATTTGGTGTTGAGCATGGAGGCCGACCGCCTCAGCAATCTTACTTTTGAAGAGAAGGCGGTTTTGCATGAGCGTCACCGTCTGCAAGTTGAGGAAGAGCATTCTTACCGCACTGCCGATGGCCGGGCCGAGCAACTGGAGCATGCCTTCTACGAACAGCATCCCTATCGTTTCGGTTTGCGGGATGAAAAAGGCAACACCAAGGGGCCACAGCTTGGCGTTGATTTGATTAAAGAGTTTTACGCCAAGCATTACCAGGCAGATCGTTTTGCGGTGGTGGTGGTGGGGCCGGTCGAGCCGAAAGTAGCTCTGGATGCCATTGAAAAGGCATTTAGCGGCTTGGACGGACATGCAGGTGCCGCCCACGTGCCTGCGGAAGTCGCCACTCTGGAGCCACGCACCAAGCGGATTGTTTCCCAATTGCCGCGTGACCGTTTTGTGCAATGTTGGTTAACGCCGGCTCTGGGGCACCCGGATAACGCACCGCTGGCGGTGTTATCAGCCATGCTGGGTCGCGAGCAGCTACCTTGCGAAGAAGTGCTCATCGTTGGCATGGGAGGGCGCCTTGATCCAGATATTTTCCGCGTTGGCTGGTCAGGCCCGCAAACCGTTGCCGCAGAAGTCGAAGCACTCTTGGCGAGCTATCGCGACGGCACCATTTTCGCGGATCAAGCTAAGGCTGGCATTCTCACTGAAGTCAAAGAGTTGATGGTGGCTTCGCATAACAATGCGCCACTGCGCGCCCGCCCGTATTTTTCGTTGGCTGGAACCTTGGCTTGGCATGAAGTGTTTGGCATGAGTGAAGCGCTTGCTGGTTGGGGGGATGCTGTGGCGGCGGTTACTGCCGCAGATATCCAACGCGTGGCCGCTGCGTGGTTGGATCCTCAGCGTGCCACTTTGATCATCTTTGAAGGCACCGGAATTGCGGTTGCAGCTTTGCCAGCCGATAGCGATGGCCTCTATGAAGCAGCCGCTCAGGCTGAAGAAACGGGGGATTACGAACGCGCCATCGAAGCGTACAGCCGTTTATTGGCCATGAAGCCGGACAAAATGAACACCGTGATTCAGCTTGCTACCCGCGGCCAGTTTTTCTTAGAGCTCAACGATTTCGACGGCGCCATCCAAGACTTCGAGGATGCGCTGAAAGTGATTGATTACCCGGCTGTACGCGATCTTCTTGAGGAAGCGCTCGCGCGTAAAAAGCGTGCGATGCGGGGTGAGTTCGATGCCGCGGAAGAAAAATAATCCGCGCATGCGCTGGCGTGGATAGCCAACCCTAGGCGTTTAGCCAGCCGAATTCTTTTTTGCGCAAGGCCGCAAGACCGTTGCCCTGTGCCCAGGCAAGTAAATCATCGCCAGGGATAGGGCGACTGAGTAGGTAACCTTGTGCAATATCGCAGCCCATCTGCCACAACAGGTTCAGGTGCGAGGGCTGTTCGATACCTTCGGCCACTACTTGCACACCAAGGTCATGGCCAAGCACGATGCAAGTTTTGACAATTGCGCGCGCTTCTCGGTCGTCAGTCATGTAACTGACAAAGCTGCGGTCGATTTTGAGTTCGGTAAAAGGCATGCGGTGCAGTTGCACCAACGAGGAGTACCCGGTTCCAAAATCATCGATAGAGAGCTTGACGCCTTTCATGCGCAGCCGCGTCAGAATGTCTAGGGAAGTAGCCAATTCACCCATCAAAGAACTCTCGGTGATTTCGAGAGTCAGTCGTGTGGGGTCGAGTTTTTTCTCCATTAACAACCCGGCAAGCTGCTCGGGTAAGGCCAAGCTGGTGATGTTGTCGGCGGCAATATTGATCGATACTGAAATGTCAAAGTCAGCGGCCCTCCACTGTTGAATCTGCAAGATGGCCTTATTGAGAACTAAAGATGTGAGTTGATCCATCCACCCATAGCTTTCGGCGATGGGGATAAAACGCTCGGGGCCAACCAAGCCTAGCTCGGGGTGTTGCCAGCGCACCAGAGCTTCCACACCTGCAATCTCTCCGCTTTGAATCGCAATCTGCGGTTGAAAATACAGAATCAATTCGTCTTCGAGAATAGCACGCTGCACTTCGCGGGGCGCACAGCCGCGCCAGCTGGGTTGGAAACTTTGGGTTTCCCCGCAGGGTTGCGACATCGCGTACGGCCGCAGTACTTGTTGAAATTTCACCACCGATAACGGCTTTGGCAAGGCTGCCAAGATGGTTAGGTTATGCGCCCTGCCAAGTTCCTCAGCGGAGTGCAGCACCCCGGCATCGTGTCCGCTGATCAACACTAGTGCGGGTGGGTTGTTTTTTTTTGCCAGTTGGCGCATCACTTCAATGCCATCCATATTTGGCATGAATAGATCTAAGACCAAAAGTGAGCCTTCCTCCACCTCGTCGACTTGCTCCAAAAAAACGCTGCCGCTGGTGAAGAGGCGCGGTTCCAGACCGGTCATTTCTACTACATCAGCCAGTAGGATTAACATGTCGGGCTCGTCGTCGAGTAAGTAAACAATAGGTATAGTCATGCCGAGTTCTCCGCCGACTTGGAGCGGAAATACCGCTCGAGTGCTTGTTCGATGAGGGCGTCTTTGCCGACAAAATAAGGGACCATTGCGCGATCCAGTATACGCACATGATCATCCCACCAACTGCCAAGGAAGCCGGTGACGTCCGCAGTGCGCAATTGGCCTTGTTCATAGTCTGTGAGCATCCTTTCAAGTTGCCGCAGCAGCATTTGATGAACTTGCCGATGATTTGCTAGCTCCGGATAATTACATGCAGCCATCACCACTTCTTCCCGTTCAAAATGGCTTTTGCTGTAGGCGTGTAATTCCCGCAGGATAAAACCGGCCTTCGCTCTACCGTCATCGGTATCGGCAAGATGCATGCCGTGGCTCACCAATTGCATCAGGAGTTGGTGATCGTCATCGAGGACAGCGACTCCAACGGCCAAATCGGCAGGGCCATCCAGCGCCGCGCGCACTTGGAAAGCCAAGTTCCTTTGGCTGTACGGCTTTCGGAGCAGCTCCATGTGCATGGTGTGTTGGTGACTCTGATTGACCGCATCTTCGGCATGGCCAGAAGCCATCAGAACCCGTAGGTTTGGGAATTGGGCTTTGGCCTGCGCGGCTAATTGGTAACCGTTTAGGTCTCCGGGCATCACCACGTCGCTGAACAACAAATCAATATCGGAGTGACGGCGAAGTGCCTGCAGAGCTTCGGCACCATCACCGGCGGTAATGACTCGGTATCCGAGACTTCGCAAGCTTTGTGCGGCGATTTCCACCAAATCGGTTTCATCATCCACAACTAAAAGAGTCTCTGTGCCCCGCGGAACAAAATCCTCCGCATGCTCAAGGTTGCGTGGGTTCGCGACGGTGTCAAGGCAACGCGGCAGGCGCATGGTGAGTGTGGTGCCTTCGCCAGGATTAGACTCGCAATGAATGTTGCCCCCAGACCGTTGCACAAAACCATAAACATTCGCCAATCCCAAACCAGTGCCCTTGCCCGTGTCTTTGGTGGTAAAAAAAGGCTCGAAAATATGTTCTTGGGCATCGTACGCAATGCCTACGCCATTATCGCGGACAAGGAGTTGCACAAACTCCCCAGTCTCGCTGGTGGAAGGGCCCGCGGAAGCTTCCCTAAAGTTGCAGGTTTCGATGGAGAGCTGGCCATTTTGGGCCATTGCATCGCGGGCATTGATAATTAAATTTAGCAGGGCATCTTCAAAATCAGCAGGGTCGATCGCGGATACCCACAGATCTTCCTGAAGATGCATCACCACGGTAATTTTTGGAGTGAGCGTGCGGAGAATGAGGTTGTGCATGGCCTCGATAACCGCATTGATATTCGTTGGATGGATGGTGGTGGCTTGGCCCCGCGAGAAACCAATCATTTGCTTGGTCAAGTCAGCGGCGCGCTGGGCCGATTTCCCAATGGTTTGAACCCGCGCAAGCATTTTGGGATCCCCCTTGAGCTCCCTCTTCAATAAATCTACATTGCCCAAAATAATGCATAAGATATTATTGAAATCGTGCGCAATACCACCGGTGAGTTGCCCGACGGTCTCCATTTTTTGTGCCTGAAGTAGCCGCCGGTTGGTGGTGATGTCCTGAATGGTTCCGAACATTCTGGTGGGTACCCCTGCGGAGTTCAACTTCAGTCGCCCTTCGCCGTGCACCCATTTCATTTCGCCAGTTCTTTGGTCTATCACTCGATATTCGCGATCAAATGGCTTTAACTGCTCGAGGACTTCGCACTGGAGATACTTGGCAAGGGAATCTTTGTCACCGGGGTGAATGAGGTTGAGCCAGCTTTGGATGGTGCGTTCATAATCTTCATCGATGCCAAAGATTCGGTTGAGTTCGCTAGAACTGGTCCATTTCTGGCTCTCAACGTCTAGGTTGTAGTGACCAATTCGCGCAATTTGTTGTGCTTCCTGAAGAAGTTCTTCACGGTGGCGGAGGTCATGCTCCACTTGTAGTTGCTGCAAATGTTGCCCGGAAAGCTTATTGCTCATTTGGACCAGCGCTCTCCCTACCTGCGCGAACTTCCCATGACCTTCTACCTCAGGGATAGTGGTCATTTCGCCGGAAGCAATCGCCTGCGTATAGGACACTAATTGGTCTGCAGGTTGTGCGACATATCTGATCAGAAGGCCGATCAAGATGGCCAAGGCCAAGAGTAGAAACAATCCCGTAGAAGTGTTCGGGCGCAGAGCTTGTAGCCACAAATCTTTCGCGTTGTAAGGGAGTCGATACAGGGCAAAAATTGTGCCCAACGATTCTCTAGGTGTAAGGGGATTATTGGATACTCGTGAGAACGGGTGATAACTAATCAGGCGCTGTTTCTGCGGGCCAAGTATAGACTTTGGGAGGTGATCCTTTTGTGCAGCAGCCAGCAACGTTGGGTCAAACAACGCCAGCACTTCGGTAGCGGTGCGCCCTTCCCACTCTGGTTGCGAAGAGTTGCGAATGCGCCCTGCGGGATCGATGACCACTACCTCCTCATAGCCAGCTAGCTTGGTACGCCGACGCAGCGCAACGGAGGCTCTTTCGTCATCGCCAGCTTGATAGGCATCTTGCAAATTCATCTGTAGCAAGGCCAGGTCGCGGCTGGTTGCAATCTTGCTGGACTGGAGTTGGCCTGCGCTTCGAGATTCGAATTCGTGCCAAGATGTCAAACCCCACAGCATGACGAACGCCGCCGCAACAGACACGGGCAGCCAAAAACTCAAAGGCAACTTGCGTTCGGTTTGCACGATTCTGGTGGGAGCGAACAGAGCTAGGTGGCTAGGGTACTATCGGAAAACAACCCAGAAAACGCGAGTAAATTGTCTTTATACCGAGTTTGTTGACGGGCTAGGATGGAGGCATGTTTGAAGAAAGCACCAAGGTGGACGCGCTGGTAGAAATTCTCGGCCAACAGTTTGGGGAGCCTCCACAGATTGCCGTGGTTTTGGGTTCCGGCTGGAAAGAGCTGGCTGCCGAGCTGCTCGAAGGGGCTGAAAGCCTTGATTTAGGTGGTTTGGATAACTGGATTTGTCCCAGTGTTGCTGGCCATGGGTCTGATTTGTTGCTTGGCAATCTGGTTGGTGTTCCGCAACGCGAGGCCCGCCGCGTTCTGCTCTGTAGTGGTCGGGTACACAGCTATGAAGGCTACACTGCGGCCGAACTGGTGCGTGGTGTCCGTGTTTTGGTGAAATGGGGAGCCACCCACATTCTTCTGCTCAACGCCGCCGGGAGTTTGGCGCAAGACCGCCCTCCTGGCTCTTTGATGCCCTTCACCGATCACATCAACATCGGCCTCCCAAACCCGCTACGCCGGGGCGAAAACTGTGGTTTGGGTGCGCAGTTTGTGAATCTAGTGGATATGTATGATCCCGTTTGGCGCGCGGCACTCCTGGCAGCGCAGCCGCAGTTGCGGCCAGGGGTTTATGCTGGCATGGAAGGGCCTTCCTATGAAACCCCAGCAGAGGTGCGTATGTTGGCGCAGTTAGGTGCCGACGCCGTCGGCATGAGCACGATTCCGGAGGCGATTGCAGCGCATGCATTAGGAGCCAAAGTGATGGCGATTTCGCTGCTCACCAACATGGCAGCCGGCATCGGCGGGAGCAATCCTAGCCACGCAGAAGTGCTCGCCACGGCCACCGCCAATGCCGCCGCCGCCGCTGCTGTACTGCACTCTGCATTGTTGACCGCAACGGTTTGAGATATCCGTGGGCTGCCCTAGAATTCAGCCCACGGCAGCCATCACGGCAGCCTCATTTCCCAGTTAAAAACCATGGCAGTTCTCGTTAACAAGCCCGCGCCCGATTTCACGGCTACCGCGGTCATGGAAGACGGCTCCACGAAGCAGGTTTCCTTGTCGGATTACAAGGGCCAGCACGTCGCGCTGTTCTTCTACCCTAAAGATTTCACCTTTGTCTGACCTTCCGAGTTAATCGCTTTTGACCATCGTATGGATGAGTTCAAAAAGCGCGGCGTCCAAGTTTTGGGCGTCTCCATTGATACTCCGGAATCTCACATCAACTGGCGCAATACGGCCATCAAAGAAGGCGGCATTGGCCCATTGAACTATCCGCTACTTTGTGACGAGGATCGCGCGTTGACCAACGCTTACGATTTGTTGCATGAGGCTACTACCTTTGCACTGCGTGGTACCTTTATCATTGATAAAGAAGGCGTCGTGCAAAGCCAAACCGTGAACAACCTCGGCCTTGGCCGTGACATGGATGAGCTGCTGCGCATGATTGATGCCGTCCAGTTTCTGGAAACGTCCGGTCATGTTTGCCCGGCAGGTTGGGCTCCAGGCAAAGCTGGCATGAAGCCTACTGCAGAAGGCGTCGCCTCTTATCTCGCAGATAACGCTGGCAGCTTGTAGGTACTCGGCAAAAGAAGTAGTCTACGTGACGAACTTCTTTTTCCCACGACAGCACCCCAATGGAAGTTGGGGTGCTTTTTTTATCCAAACGAACGGCCCTTTCGCCAGCGTCGCGCTACAATCGAGTGCCCGCAATGGCGGGATGGAATTTTAATAAGATGAAGCATTTCACCCCCATCATTTTCGCATTCTTCGCAGTCACGAATTTCGCAGTAGGCTATTTCCCCCAAGATGCAGCATCTTTTGAAAGGGGCTTAACCGCTGTGGAACGATCCATGGATAGCGGCAAGTGGGAAAAAGCATCTACAGCCTTGCTCGATTTACTTGCAGAAAATGAGCGTGCCGATTATGTCTATTACGAAAAACCGCGCGTGCTTCAAGATATGGAGCGGATTGCACTATTTCTGGAGTATTCGCCCCCCACGGCCGACGAAGTCCTTGCCGGTACGGTGAAGAAATACGATCCACTCAACGGCAAGATCGAAGTTCTATTTCAAGGGTCCGATTTGTCGGACTTCCTGGAATACGATGGTGCCTATACTTTGCCGGTTGCTTTCACCGGCAACTATTCCATTGAAATGAGTGGCGCGCGGTACCCGGTGGCGCGTCCCCTGGCCATCGTAATTGGGTTTACCACAGAAAACGAATGGACGATTTCCTTTGGTAGCAATGAGTACAAACCTCATATTACCTGGAATAAGGATGATGAATCGCGCGAGTTTCTTGAGACTTCCGACAAGCAGCCCATTCAAATCGGTAAGGAGTATCACTTGCTTGTCGAAGTCAATGGCACCAAGGTCAGTGTGAAATCCGACAAGAAGAAGTTGTTTCTGCTAAAGCGGCCAAAGGATAGTCAGGGCAAAGCGGCCTTTTATGGATTAAGGGATTACGAGCGCGAGACCCTGCAAATTTTAATTAAAGGTGAGTTGGAGCCGAGTTGGATCGCGGGCAAAATAGATGCGGCTATGGAAGAAAACCTGGCTGTGTTTGAAGGCCAGTATGTTGCGGAGAAAGTGTTGCCCGCTTGGTTGTTCTAGGAAGAGGGTGAAGCAGTTGCCGAGCCGGAGGATCATTCTTTGCGCAATCGTCTTAGTGGTGGCCGTGAAGCTACTAAGGCCAGCGAAAAAAATGAACCCGTTTTTCGCTCCTATCCAGGACCAGAAATGTCCGATGAGCTTGCGCGCCTGTACAACACTCTTGCAAAGGAGATCTATGCCGAGGAAACTACGCTTGAGGGATTGTTGTTGGCCATTGATGAAGCAGTCTCGGAGCAGGGAATGCCTTCGGTAGCGGCAGATTGTTTGCGCATGATGGTTTTGGACGCCTACGACATGGTTGAAGATGCTGCCATTCCCGGAGCGCGCTTGGTACAGGAAGCGGCGGACCATATGCCTTCTTTGTTGATCTATGTGGACTTACTCTTGCGGATGAAAGAGTTTGACCAAGGTCGCGAAATCTTGACCCGCGCGCGCCAACAATGGCCTCAGTCTTGGAATCTTCTGGAATATTTGATTACCCTTGAAGTGTTCGCACAGCGGCTGGAAACGGCACAGGAGTTGGTGCGCGAGGCGCGCTTGAATAAAGTTCTTGATGCCCGCGGGGAAGATCTTGAAAGCCAGATAGATAAGGCAATGTCAGGACCGCACTGGCCAAAAACCTATCGCTTTTCCTCCAAACACTATTTGGTGGAGTCGGATATCAGTGAGGCGATTTGCAAAGAGGCCGCAAGTTTGTTGGAAGGTGCATATACCTCCTATTCGGTTCGTTTGCAGCGCATCACCAACCTTGAGAACAACAAATTCCGGGTATTTTTATTCTCCGGCGAGGCGAGTTATCAGCGTTATGTGGGGGAGTCCCTCGGTGCCGATGCAGAAAATACTGCCGGCCTGTTTAGTGGGTTTTTAAAGCAGCTGTTGATCTGGAATGTGCCCAAACGGGAAAGCATGATGCAGACGGTCGTGCATGAGGGCTTTCATCAATATTTGGATTTAGCAGCTTTCCGTGCCCCTAACTGGTTTAATGAGGGCATGGCCGAGTACATCGAAGCTGCGGAACTCGTCAATGGCCGGTGGACGGATGGTCAGGTACGGCATGATCACTTGGAGAATTTAAAAAAGAAAACCATGATGCCTCTCGCCGATTTTGTGAACATATCGGCGCGCCGGTTTTATGCAGGTGATGTCGGGTTGCATTATTCCCAGGCTTGGGCGTTCATTCATTTTTTGCGGAATTCGAGCAAAAAGGAAGGAGATTTGTTTGACCGCCTGTTCAAGGGATTTGTGGAGTCTCCCTCCAGTGGTCGGGTCGTGAGAGATGCTTTTGAGGATGTGGATATGGCGGCACTGGATGAACAGCTGCTCGCTTATTTGGAAGAACTGCGTAACGACTAAGGGAGAGTCAAAGCGGTGATGCCGCCGCGCTAACATAAACACATGAGCATTTACACACGTGGCGGAGACGCTGGCGAAACCGGCTTGTTTGGCGGCGATCGCGTCAGTAAAGGCGCGGCGCGGATTGGCACCTACGGTGATGTCGATGAGTTGAATTCGGTGTTGGGTTGGTGCGCGAGCGTTGCTTCGCAAGCGGATTCCACGCTTCTCCAGCAGGTTCAAGCACTGCTGTTTAGCTTAGGTTCCTACTTGGCCACGCCACCGGAAGCATCCGCACAAATTCGCGCCATGCTTCCCGCGTGGCCATCTGCTGCGAGCACTGCATTAGAGAAGCAAATTGATTTGTGGGAGGAGCAAACGGGCGCACTGAAAGCCTTCATCCTGCCCGGTGGCAGTGAACTTGCTGCACGTTTACACGTGGCGCGTTGCGTCTGCCGTCGTGCAGAGCGTTCGTTGGTGGAATTTGCCCATTGTGAAAACGCCAGCGTCGCTGCAGAGCATCTCATGTTTTTGAATCGTCTTTCCGATTGGCTTTTCGCATTTGCGCGTGCGGCCAACCATGCCGCCGGAACCGCCGATGTGCCGTGGGTGGCGCCTCGCTAGCTACTCTTTGCTGGTGCCACGCGGCCAATGTGGGCGCAACTTTTGGCGCCGCGCTTTGGCCACGAGATGGTCGAGCTCACCATTTTCCACGGCGCGGTTGGTGCAATCGATACCCGCTTGAATGATGGCGTCAGCGCGGTGGAAATCGAACAGGCCAACTCCGAAAACAGCCGGCTCTAATAGTAAGTCCGGAGGCTCTGCTGCGATTTGAAAACGCGCCAGACGGTGTTCCATGTGTGTGACCGAATCACTAATCGAGGTGAATAATCCCGGGCGCTCTTCAACATTGGAACGCATGCGATTCAGCAATCGTTCGATCCGCCCCAGCTCCCGTTCTTCTTTACTGACCTGGAGTACATCGAGCAGCTCCCCTTCGAAGACTAAGTCGACGTTGTTGAGGTCCACCGCAATGACGGGTACATTTGGCACTAAGGCGCGAGCGGCGCGAATCGGTACAGGGGTGCTCACTCCTCCATCCACTAACCATTGGCCATCGATTTCGGTAGGTGTAAAAATACCCGGAATGGCAAAACTAGCCCGCACCGCTTGGACTGCGTTGCCCTTACAGAGCACGACGGGCTCGCCGCTTTTTAGCTCGGTAGCCAAGGCACAAAATGGCAACGGCAAATCTTCCAGCGTAGATTCGCCAAGAAATTTCGTGAGCTGGTCAACCACTTTCGCGCCACCGAGCAAGCCAGAGCGTGGCAGCACTGGATCGAGTAGACGCAGCATTCCTTTCGCATCGATTTTGCGCAAGTAGGCTTCGAATTCATCCAGGAACCCTGCGCAATACATAGCGCCCACGATGGCGCCAATACTGGTTCCGGCAATGCCACGGATCCGCACATGGTGCTGTTGCAACACGCGAATGATGCCAACGTGGGCAAGCCCACGCGCAGCACCGCCGCCGAGCGCCAACACCACCTGCAAAGGAGCTTCCGTCATCGCGGAAGTTTACCCTCGGTATCAAGCAGCCACGCAGGAACTTCAAGTTCCGTCCATACAAATCCACCTGGGCGGGCGTCATCTTTTTGCAAGCGCGCACGCAACCAAGTGGCGTCGAGTGGTTGATCACCAAAGTGCCGCACTTCGACTTGAATTTGCCACCAGTCCTCGCCTTGAGCCACAACCTGCGGCGTGCCAAGCCACGGCCCATCCATGAATTCACTCAACTGCAAACCGCGGCTGGCTTGCAGTTTGGCCAGTAGTTCCGCTTGTGCAGCAGGTGCCAGAGCGAGCATTTCCTCAATGCGTTGCTGCGCGTAAAGAGTGTCGCCGCGAAAATGCGCCCACACCACGCGTAAACAATCCACTCCGGCATGAAACTCTTCCACAGCCCGTTCGGAAGCCGTTAACTGCCAGGAATCTCCGCCGGGCAAATACGGGCGGACGTCGACGAAATCGATATCAGGATTCCAGCGCAACTGTTCGTGAAACCAATAAATATCTTTGGCGCCAAACATGACGAGCACTGTTTCCCCCGGGTGCTTGCGTACGGCTTCCATGATTTTTTCATAGTGTTCATCATGCACATAAGTCCATCCGGAGGGCCGTCCAATCCATTCGTTCAAATAGTAATCATAAGCACCGGCGCGCGCCTTTGCGTGTAAATCAAAGTCGGCGGAGTGAATGTAGTACGGATCATCCGCAACGCCTTGTGGTTGTGCGGCCAACCAATTTTGGCTCCACGTTTTGGCCACTTCATATGCGGCGCGTTGTTCTTTGAATTGTTCGAGCTTGTTGAAATCGGCAACTTTGCCGCGGCGCATCGCATCGAGCATGGCATGCCACAGCGCTCCAGACTCGAGGGTGAACTGCATTCCATCCATCAGTGGAAAGACCACTTGCACATACTCTGGAAAACGTAAGACCCGCGTATCTTCGATAACTTTGCGCGCGGACCAAGTCTCTAAGGCAGCTTTGAGATTATCATCCGCCAGTTCCACGCAAACTACATCTGGGCCGATGCGTCGGATGGTGGCGCGCAGTTGTTCGAGCCCCCAAAGTTTGGAAGTGAGGTGCTCTCCATGGAGTGTGCCGAGCACCAAAACGCGCGTGCGTGCCGCTGCAGGTTGCACCGGGCTCGCTACAGCAGATGGCGCTACAGCAGATGGCACCACAGCAGACGGCACCACAACGGGTGTGGTTGCGCTGGGTGCGGGCGGCTGTGGAGTGCAGCCCAGCACCAAAAGGCACAAAGCCAGGGGCACGCCAAAGGCGCCGCAAGGCACGGGGCGCGGTGTCAGCATGCAGCCATCGTAGAATGGCGGCAGATGCAACCGTGTTTTGACCTCTACGAAGAAATTGTTCGTTTGCGCAAGGTGGGGGAGCCTGCTGCCTTGTGCACGGTGATGCTGGCGCGTGGCAGCACCCCCGGCAAGGAAACCATGAAGATGTTGGTGCGCTCCGATGGGAGCACTTTAGGAACGGTGGGTGGCGGCTGCGTCGAAGCCGATGTGCAGAAGATGGCGCTGGAAGTCCTGGCCACCGATCAAGCTCAAACGCGCACTTTCACCCTCAACCAGACCGACGTTCCCGAATCCGGGCTCATTTGCGGCGGCCAAGTCACGATTTTGGCTGAGCCCGTGGTGCCGCCAGTGCTGGTGCTGTTCGGCGGCGGCCATGTGGCCAGTGCCACCGCACGCGTGGCCAAAGAATGTGATCTGCGGGTCTGGGTATGTGACCCGCGCGTCGAGCATGCCAGTGCGGCAGCACACCCGGCCGCAGATGCTTGCTTTGCGCTGCCGTGGCAGGAATCCGTCGCCAAAGTCGGCCAAGCACAACACCATTACCTTGTAGTTGTGACTCGTGGCCATAAGGATGATGAAGAAGCCTTGTTCCGCATCTGGGAATCCGGCTGCCAACCCAAGTATTTGGGGATGATTGGCTCGCGCGCCAAAAAAATACAGCTGGACCGCATTTTGGCCGACCGCGGCGTGCCCGAGCCTTGGTTAGCGGCGGTGAAAACCCCGATGGGGCTAGATATCGGCGCCAAATCCAGTGGTGAAATCGCCGTCAGCCTGGTGGCAGAGCTGGTGCGTTTACGTCGACAAGGGCGGCTGCAGTAATCCTTAGGTGACGTTATCCTGTTTCGCCACTAAAGGGGCCACCCATGCTTAGCTTACTCGCCACCACCCTCCTCGCGCTTTTGCCGCAAACCCAGAACGAAATTGTTTTGGTCGACGGCACCACTCTACAGGTCGATAAGATCATGACCGAGACCTTCAAAGAGGTCACTTATAAGCGTGGCGGGTCCGAGGGTCGCCGCCCTTCTGAAGAGGTGCTCGAGGTTCGCCATGCCATTGGCAAGAGTGTGCTGGAAGACTACGCCTACGCGATTGAGGTTATGCAATCCGGCCAGTTTGGCAACGCCATCTCCGCTTTCCGTGAGGTGCTGAAAGATGAGAAGTTGCTGGAGCGTTCTGGCTATGAATGGGTGCGTCAACATTCGCTATTCCGCGAGATTCGTTGCATGAATTCGCTGGCCGATTTCGCGGGCGTTTCTGCTACTGTCGATCAACTACTCAGCGAAGTGCCGGATACGTTTTTCTACGCGCCTGCGCTGATGATGAAGGCCCAGACCAAGATGGATAGCGGCGATAAATCCGGTGCGGAAAAAGTTTTCAAGCGCCTGCAAGAGGAAGTGGTCAGCAAAGGTTTGCCACAGCGCTGGAATCGCGAAGCCGAGCTCGGCCTGATGCTGCTCAACTCGAAGCTCAAGGGGGCGGAGTTGGAGCGCGCCCTACAGGGTTTGGCAGAGAGGAATGCTGAGCAGTTTCCCACCGTTGCAGCACGCGCGCGGGTGGAAGTTGGTAACGCCATGGTTGCTAATAAGGATTACACGGGCGCACGCTTGTTCTTCAAGAGCATCATCGAGGCCGGCCAAGGCGGCGATTCTGTGATGGCTGGCGCGATTTCCGGCAAGGGCGATTGTTCTTACCGCCAAGCACTTTCAATGGATGCCCTCGCCGATCAAAAGCCCTATCTAGAGGAAGCGATTCTTGATTTTCTGACCGTGGCCAGTGTCTACCGTGAAGAGGTACGCCTGGTGCCGCGAGCCATGTATTTTGCCGCCGACGCCCTGACTCGCGTCGGTGATTCCAGTGGCGCGCGCGCTGTGGCTCTGCGGATCAAGCAGTTGTTTCCAGATTCCAGTTGGAAATCCAGACTGTTCACGGAGCTGCACCTTCAAGGGTAGAACTCCGAGTTCTCCACACGCTTGGCGGGGTGGAATGTGGAAAACGCGTCTTTTGGGGTGCGTTTTCCTAATTTGCTGAACATCTGGATATTTCTGCGGGATTTCCGTCCTCTGAGGGTGAAAAACCTCGGAGGAATAGGGATGAGTTTTACCGAACCGGAGCTAAGCGAATGGTCGCAGCAGCTACAGGCCTACTTGATGCCGCGGGTGGGTCGCCGTGATTTGGCGGTGGAGTTGTCTCAAGAGGCGGTGATGCGTTTATTGCGGGTGATCGAAGCAGGTCAGGCGGTATTGCATCCGCGCGGCTGGTTATTTCGTGTGGCCCGCAATTTGGCCGTGGATGAAGTGCGGCGGCGCCTCCCACAGAACGTGGGCATGGAGTGGCATTCGCGCGCGGTGGACCCAGCCTCGTTGGCGGAGGAAGAAGAAACGGTGGTAGCGGTGGGGGGTGGCGAAGTGCCGCGCAGTGAACTGTTGCGTTTGATGCCCCAAGCGCTGCAATGTTTACCGCAGCGCGATCGTTTGTACCTGCAATCTTATTATCACGAAGGCACGGATTTTGAGCGTATGGCGGCGCGTGAGGAAACTTCCGTCAGCACGGTGAAGGGGCGGTTGTTCCGCGCCCGCAAACGCTTGCGGGAAGTCTTAGTGCAACAAGTCAAAGAGGAGTCCTCCCAATGGAGTTGAGTCTTCCATGGAAGCGGTTGGGGCTGCTGTTCATCGGCGTTTTGGCAAGCGCCACGCTGCTGTCGGCGCAGCAAAGTCCGCCGTCCACGTTGGCTGGCGCGATTCCGCAAGAGGAGTCTGCGGAAATGCAGCTTCAAGTTGCAGCACAAGCCCACGAGGCCACGCGCGGGCGGCAAGGGCCGCGGCGTTTGCAGTTACTCCATGATGCTGTGGAGTACTATCGGGCGGTGGCGTTTTGGTGGCCTCAAGCTGGCGAAGAACGGGCCGTGGCGGCCTTTCGGCGGGGTGAAGTGCACCGTGCTTTGCTCGAAGCCGGCGCTGCCCGCGGTGCATTCGAAGAAACTTTAGAAGCCGCAAATAAGGCCAGCGATTTTTATATCCGCGCCTTGCTTGCACTCGGCAGTTTGGATCGACAAGAGAACCGTTGGGGTGATGCTTTGCAACGTTATCGTGCGGCGGTGGCCTGCCAAGAAGCCAGCGTGCGTTACCGCAATGATGCGCGTGAGTGGATTGTGAAAGTTCATCTGAGCACAATGGCGTGGCAGGCCGCTGAAGTGGCCGCGGGGCAATGGTTGGCTACTTGTGAAGGCCCGGTGGAAGAGATTCAGATTGTGGATTTCCAAATCCGTGCGTTGATTGGTGCGCGGCAACTTCGTGCCGCGGATTCTGCCATCCGTGCTCTGTTGGAGCGCATGGCGGTGTTGGCGGCGGCACCCACTCACGAAGGCGCACGCATTCAAAGTGCACTCGAACAGATGAAAGCCCCGGCAGCACTCAAGCTGGCCCGCCAAAACGGCCGTTGAAAATTTTAGCGGGCTACCACAAAGGCACCGGCGGTGGCATCAGTGTGGCTCAGAGAAAGCGCAAGCTCGGTGATTCCCAGAGCAACCGCAAGTTGCAGGGCTTTGCCGTGCAGCAGCAGTTTCGGCACACTGGAACCATCCGAAACGACTTCAAAATCGGTAAAGGTCACACCGCCGGACCAGCCACAACCAAGCGCTTTCATGCCAGCTTCCTTGGCGGCAAAACGCGCGGCATAGTGTTGCGCCGGGTGGGGGCGGCTTGTGCATTCCAGCTGTTCAGCCGCGGTGAAAATGCGCTCCAGGAAGGCTTGTCCGCCGTGCTCGAGCGATTGTGTGAAGCGCGCAATCGCAACAAGATCCATACCGATACCAGCACCCGAAACCACGCTCTCGCCATTCATGAGCCTCAGGATAACAGCCCGTGCGCCGCGCGCAGCACGACGGCATCATAGGGGTCATGTCCGTCAGTGGCCTCCTTTCCGATCTCAATCCAGCGCAGCAGCAAGCCATCGAGCACGGTGGCGGGCCACTGCTGATTTTGGCTGGCGCAGGCACCGGTAAAACGCGCACGATTACGCGCCGCGTGGCTCATTTGGTGCTTCATCGGCGGGTGCCACCAGGGCGAATTTTGGCGATTACATTCACCAATAAGGCGGCCGGCGAAATGCGCAATCGGATTGCCACTTGGGTGCCCCACACGGGCATGTGGGTCGGTACTTTTCACGCCACCTGCGCGCGGATGTTGCGGATGCAACCCGAGCCGATTGGCCGTAGCCGCGATTTCACGATCATTGATATCGATGATCGGCGGAAGTTGCTGCGCCAGTTAATTAAGGATCAAGGCTGGGATCCGCAGGTGTTTCGCCCGCGCAAGTTTGAAAGCTTGATATCTGGCTGGAAACAGCGCCGCATGGTGCCGGCGGCGGCGCAAGATCAGGCTTCCATGTTTGGCATGGAAGAAGAGCGCTGTGCGCTGGTTTATGGCAAATACGAAAGTTCGTTAGCGCGTCAGGATTGCTTAGATTTTGATGATCTACTGTGGAAAGGGTTGATGCTCATTGAAGCCGATGAACATGCATCGCGTCAGTGGGTGGAACGTTTCGAGCATGTGGTGGTCGATGAGTATCAAGACACCAACGAAATCCAGTACGAGATGGTGAAGAAGTTGTCGAAAGCTACCCGCAACTTGGCCGTCTGCGGCGATCCGGATCAGTCGATTTACCGCTGGCGTGGTGCGGATATCGAAAACATTTTGCGCTTCGATAAAGATTACCCCGACGCCAAAGTGGTGCGTTTGGAGCAGAACTATCGTTCTGTTGGGAATGTATTGAAAGCCGCACAACATGTGATTGCGAATAATACTTCGCGTAAGGAGAAGGATCTCATCACCGACCGTGAAGATGGCCCGCCGTTAGGTTTAAGCGATGGCCGCGATGAAGAGCACGAAGCCCATCTGGTTTCGATGCAGGTAGCCGAGTGGATTCGTAGCGGCACTCCCGCCAAAGAAGTCGCCGTGTTCTATCGCACTAACTCTTGCTCTCGTTCGCTTGAGGCAGCATTCACTCGGCTGCAGATTCCGTATCAAATTGTGGGTGGCTTAAGCTTCTTTGAACGCCGCGAAATCAAGGATTTGGTGGCATACGCGCGTTTAGTGGTGAACCCTAAAGACGATGTCGCTTTGATGCGGATTATCAATGTGCCGCCGCGCGGCATCGGCGCCACCACTCTGGGAAACGTGCGCGCTTATAGCAACGAACATTTGGAGCCGATGCTCATCAGTTTGCAACGCGAGCAAGTGCGCAGTGCCATCCGCGGCCCCGGCAAGAAGGGTGTGTTGCTCTTTTTATCGCTCTACGACAAAATTCGCGGCGATTCTCAAAAGGCGGAAATCGCCTTACGCACGATCATGGAACGCAGCGGTTATCGTCGTTTTGCCGAAGCACTAGACGCCACCGAAGATGTAGATCGTGGCGAAAACATCGATGAACTGCTCGCTTTCGCGGCCGAATACGACGGGCGTGAAGACGGTGGCTTGCGTGGCTTTCTAGAAGAGATTTCGCTGCTCACGGATGTGGATCGCTGGAAGGAGGGTGCGGAGCGCGTTTCTCTGATGACCGTGCATGCGGCCAAAGGTTTGGAGTTCGATCGCGTTGCCGTGGTGGGTCTGGAAGAAGGATTGTTCCCCCATGCGCGTTCCTTCGAAGAGCCCGAAGGCCTCGAAGAAGAGCGTCGCTTGTTTTATGTGGCACTCACCCGCGCGCGCGAAGAACTGCTGCTGTCGCATTGCCGCATGCGCTTTCGCACCGGTGCTCCGGGCCCCACCACGCCGTCGCGGTTTCTTGAGGAGCTGCCCGAAGAGGTTTTGCCAGAACGGCCACGAGCCTTCCACTTCGTTGCGGAGCCGCGTACGCAGCGGCCCATGTTCACGCACGGTTCCGAACGCGAAAGTGGCTTTACTTTTGGCGCGTCATCTCAAGAAGCCGAAGAGGTGGTCGCCAAGGACACCGATTTGGTTGCAGAGGATCTGGTTTCTCATCCGGTGTTTGGCGACGGATTTGTGGTGCGTATTCAAGGCCACGGTGCCAACGCGCGGATCATCGTCGAGTTCGAACGCACCGGCGAGCAACGCACCCTTCTGATGGCCTACTCGATGTTGCAAAAACGTGGTTAGGCGCGGCGTCACCAAATTTCTTAGGCTATAGCTATGCAGACTGTCAAGGACCGGATGATCGAGATGTACGTGACCTGCTTCGGCCTCGGTTACGCACCAGTGGCTTCTGGCACCTTCGGCACGCTCGGTGGCGTGGCGGTGGCGGCCCTGGTTGGCTGGACTTGGCCAGAGCATTATCTGCTGCTGCTGATTGCGCTCACCGCCGTGATGAGTCTGGTGGGTGCCTGGTGTGGCGCTTGGGCCGAACGCCGTTACGGCCGCAAGGATCCGGGCCAGTTTGTGTTGGATGAAGTCGTCGGCTATATGGTTACTGTGATGTGGATGAGTTTTCCGGGTTGGAATCATCTGATCTGGGGATTTTTCCTATTCCGTTTTTTCGATATCGTCAAACCGTATCCCGCACGCCAACTAGAGAAACTGAAAGGCGGTTGGGGTATTGTGGTGGATGATTTGGTGGCCGGCGCCTATGCCTTGTTGGTGCTGACTGTAATCCGTCATTTTTTCCCAACCTTTTTCGGTAGTTGAGCGACTCCACTTACGAACGCCGACGCCCGGCTGGAGCCGGCATTGCCACCCGCTTTACGCTGGGGCTGGGGTTGATGGCTAGCGTCTTCGCCTCTATTGCGGCATTTGTGTTACTCACCGGGATTCAAGATCTTGGCGATGAACTGATTGTGGAAGCGCAAGCCAACATGGCCGCGCGCACCGTAACCATGGAAGCCGCGGAGGCGCGTCGCGGCGCCATGGAAATGACTATACGCAGCACGGCGGATGGAGTGCTGGTGCAAGAAGGGGTCGGCCAGGTGCAAACCAATAAGGGCGACCGGGAAGCGCGCGTGCTCCTCGCCGCACGGCCTGCGTCGCAAGGTGTTGCTGGAGGTACGGCCACATTTTTTGCGCCACCGGAACCACCTGCGGCCATTGCGCGGCGCATTTTGGCTCTGGTGGTTTTGGTGTGTGGGGCCCTGGTTGCGGCCACGGTCATCATCGGAGCCATGACGGCGCGGCGTTTGGCAGCACCATTGAATGAGATGGTCGAAGATGTGTTAGCGATTAGTCGCGGGCATTTGGATCGCCATATTCGCGGCGAGGATGCCGTCGGCGAGGTCGCCCACTTGGCTGTGGCGATGGAGCGCATGGTCGAAGATTTGCTCGAAAGTAAGGAGAATCAAGAGGCGCTCGCGGCGACGGAAACAGAAAAGGAGAACCTACGCGAGTTGCGCCGCAACTTAGCGCCGATGGTTTTTGAGGTTCCGGCTGGTTGGGTTGTAGAGAGTTGTTTGATTGGCGCTGGCGGCACCGGAACCGGGGATTTTGTCGACATCATGGCGGATGGCGAAGGCCACATCACTGCGTTGGTCGGTTCTCCGGCTACCCATGGCATGGCGGGCGCTTTGCTGATGGCTATGACCCGCGCCTATTTGCGGAGCAGTTTGCTCGGTGGTGCGGAGCCTGCGGTGGCTTTTGATGGGGCGAATACTTCTTTGCACCGCGATTTGGCGCGCGGCCTGTATTGCTCGGTGATTGCAGCGCGTTTGGATACCGAGAATGGGTCGGTGGAGCTGGTTTCCGCGGGCCATCAAGCGCCGGCAGTGCGCTGGGATGCCGAAGCCGGGCAGCTGCGCAAGTTACAGCCCAATGGCATTGCGCTTGGTTTCGATAAGGGACCGATTTTCCGCAACTCGATGGAAACGATGCACTTGGATTTAAAGTCGGGGGATGCGATTTTCCTGTTTAGCCCCGCCACTTTTGAATGCGTGAGCGCCACGGGTAAAGTTCTGGGGGAAGCAGGTGTTTATCAGCTCGCGAAGATTGCCATCGAGCAAGGTATGCAGTCGATGGAAGCCCAACTGCGCAAACACTTGGGTGATGAACCAGAATCTGATTTGGCCTTTACCTTGATTCGTAACAGTGGCTGAGCACATGAAAATCCGCGAGTTTCAAGATCGCATTGAAGCCATCTACTTGGCAAAAGACCAAGCCCGCGGACTTGAGGGCACCTTTATGTGGTTCGCCGAGGAAGTCGGTGAACTCACCCGTGCGTTACGGCGCAACGATGATCGGGCCAATTTGGAAGAGGAGTTTGCCGATGTCTTGGCGTGGCTGTCTACGCTGGCCTCTATGCGCGGGATTGATCTGGCAACGGCGGTGCAAAAAAAATACGCTGCCGGTTGTCCTTATTGCAAGGCGACTCCCTGTAGTTGTCAGCACTAGGCATAAAAAAAAGAAGCAAGAGACTTCGCCGCCAGCCCCCTGGATGAATTGATGACAGCAAAACTTCTTGCTTCCCTTTTACGATGCTGCAGCCTGGGCACGGGTTCCCTATATTTTTCAGGCATTTTGATTTTTTTGTGCCACAGTCAGAAAAACGGCATAGAATAGCTACGAAGCCGTCTTTTTGAGAGGAACCATGAGTAAAAAGGATCTAGAAATTCAATGTCCAGACTGTGGGAGTCGGTTGCGTATCGATCGCGAAACGGGCGCCGTGATCGCGCACGGAGTTGGCGCAAAGCCTACGGATTTGGCCCAGGTAAAGGCTCAAATGGATGGCAAAAAGGCACACAAGCGCGATGCTTTTGGCGCAGCCATGGAGGCGGAGCGTGGGCGGAAAAACGCGTTGGATGCCCTGTTTAAAAAAGCTACTGATCAAGCTGCCACAAAACCTGAAGATCCGGAAAGTCCGCTGGACGATCGCTGGCGCTGAGCACAAAAAAACGCACCTGCCGGAGCAGGTGCGTTTCGTTAAGGCAGCGTTTTCACGCTTGCGGCCCTCTCGCTTTGGCCGCCTTATTAGGGAATTCTAGTTACTATAGAATTCCACAATCATGCCGAGGTGGACGTCGAAAGGATGCTGCGCACCCTTCGGCTTATCGGTGATGGTAATCGTAAGCGTGGAACGGTTCAGAGCCATCCACTCGTAGGTGGATTCGCCGCCCATGAGCTCTACATTGCGCTCAATGCCCTCTTTGGCCTTATCTTTCACGGTGATGACATCACCAGCCCGGACTTGGTAAGAAGGGATATCCACTTTGCTGCCGTTCACCAAGATGTGCCCATGGGTGACCGTTTGGCGAGCTTGCCAAATACTGCGACCAAAGTTCATGCGGCGCACCACGTTATCCAAACGACCTTCCAGAGTCTCGATGAGGTTCTCGCCGGTGTTGCCTTTGCGACGAATCGCTTCTTTCATGTAGCGACGCAGCTGCTTTTCCTGCACGTTGTAGTAGTAGCGGAGCTTTTGTTTCTCGCGCAGACGTACCCCGTAATCACTCAAGCGACGCATGCGCTTAGCGGTGCCACCTGGAGGAGTATCAAGGCGACGGGTGTTGAGGTGTTTCGGGTTATCCGAAATAGCCACGCCGAGTTGGCGGGAAAGACGGATTTTGGGACCGGTGTAGGTAGCCATGTAAAATTGTTCAAGTCACCTGGAACAGAAGCGTGCCGAGGCGAAATGGTCGGACAGAATATGCTGATTTGCCCGATTCGTCAAGCTTTCACTTATCCGATTTTGGTTGGAAGCGGTTTAGGAAACTGGTGTAGTAGGCAGCAAGTTCCGGCATTTTTGCCTCGAGGAAAAGATTGGCAATCCCCTCGAAATCGCGGTCGCGGAACACAATGCGGCTGCCATAAGCTAGAGAACTGGCTGACGGTGAGTGTGGGTCCATACGCCGCAGAATGGCCAAATCCTGCAACAGGGCAGGAACACGCACCGCACCGAGGTGGATTTGCACCAGCTGGCCGTCTTGATCGAGCAGCAAACTTACCGGCAGCGGCATATCGACATCAGCAGTCAACACGGCTTCAGCGACAATACGCATGCATGCCGTGACTTGTTCGGTTGCAATCCCAGCATCGGACTGCATATTGAGCGCGGCGAGGATCTTTTTCGCCTGGCTGAACTTATCAGGGCCATCGGTGAGCAGGGTGACGATTTGGAGGCCGGCACGGCTCAACTTTTTGCGGTTCCTATCCAGGGTTCCAAGCTCTTCGATACAAGCTGCACAGCCTGTAGACCAGAAGTTGATCAGCAGTGGGCGGCCCACAAAATCCTTGACCTTACGTTCTGGGTTGTCAAACGATGGCAGCGGAAATTCGGCCAACGGCAGCTTGCTGATCACCGTGACCCGCCCTAAATCGGCAGTATCCAGGCGCTCTTGGCTCTGCGCTGGATGATTCCAGGTGGTCGGCCGTCCCGCTGCGCCAACAGTCTGCAGCTCCGAGGAACCCTGAGTGACCTCCAGGAAGGAGTCAGCGGGGAGGTTGAGGAACTCTTGATGCTCGCCGTTCGGCCAAAGGATGGTGAGTTTGTCCACCAGGGTGGCGTCGTCTAGACCGAAGAACAAAGTCTTCGAAGACTGCGACAAGAAACCATCGCCAGCATAAACACTGCGGCTGAGTAAGCGGCCGCCCGCCGTAACGCGCACCCGCGCACCAATGGCATCGCGGTTGACGCCAGCGGTTTGGGTGTGGAGCTGAATTTGCAAGAAGTGCCGGTTGTCGCCGCTACTGTTGCGCAGCAAACGAAGGCGTGGCGCTGTGCGATTGCGCAGCAACATATCCACCTGGCCATCGTGATCCCAGTCCAGCAGGCCCAGGGCGCGCCCATCTTCGATAAAGTCGGTGCCAGTGACCGCCGAAACATCCATAAACTGCTCGCCGCCTACCGACAGAAACATCCGGTTGCGCTCACGGCCGCTCCACGACATACCTTGCTTGGTAATCAGATGCGCCATGCTCGCCCAGGCGTCGGCGTATTCTTGGGTGGGAGTGGTATCGGTGGCAGGAGATTGCGACGTCACGCGTCGCCAGAAAAAACTTCACAAATCTTTGCTGTTCTCATTGGTGATGAACCCATTGGGCGAATAGATATCGTCGTAACCATCGTTGTTGAAGTCGACGAACTTGGCACTCCAGGCCCAACCGCCGACGGCAATCCCAGCACTTGCGGTGGCATCGCTGAAGTTGTGATCCTCACCACCCAATAGCAAACTGTTGCCGCGCGCGTGGCGCAAATAATCTTGATGCACCTCCATAGCATTGCCGTTCATAAAACGGTCATCTTGGGAAGCAATTCGCTGCCCAGCCGAGCTGAACATATTGGTGACCAAAATATCCATACGCCCGTCGAGGTTGGCATCGGCCACGCTGACGCCCATCGCCGCGCCGATATCATCGGCCCCGCGTTTTACACCTTCATCGTGAAAATGGCCTTTGCCATCGTTGATGTAAAGGTTGTTGCGGCCGAAGTCATTGGCAACATATAAATCCACATCGCCATCGTCATCGAAGTCTTCCCAGATGGCGCCGAGGCTGAATTTGTGGTTGTTGTCATCGAGGCCAACCGCGGCCGTTGCTTCGGTCCAATGGTCGCCATCGTTGCGCCAGTAGATGTTGGTCGAGCCATTGTTGGCATCGTGGTAGGGCGTGGGCATGCCACCCATCAACCCCCCTGCAATGTAACGACTGGCGTATAAATCCAAATCGCCATCACGATCTGAATCGGCGGCAGCTAGGCTGAAAATATCCGTTTGATCGGGATAGCGCAATACTTCTCGTTTATCAAAAACGCCGGCACCGTTGTTGAACGCCAACAGCACGCTGGAGCCAATCGCCATGGCTAAATCTTGATCGCCATCGTTATCCAAATCGATGAGTAAAACGCCTCGGGTGTTATCCAAAAAGTCCACTTGCGCAGCTTCGGAAACCTCAGTCACCGTGTGATCGCCGCGATGCAAGTACAAGCGATTCGGCAAACCGCCTTGCTGCGCCACGTAAATATCATCAAAACCATCCTGGTTGACATCGCCAATCGCAATACCGTGGCTACCGATATAACTCTTGCCAATCAAGCGATCCTGGCGACCCATGTATTGGTCGACGCCATGTAGCATCTGTTGTTTCCAGCGGGGCGTGGCGCTAAAAACTGCGGCGGTGATGTCTTCAAATGCTGGCCGCACGGTGATGAGTTCTTCATAGTGATGCACATCAAAGGCCAACATGCTGGCCTGTTCATCACTTTCACCCACTTGCCAAGAAATCGATCCTTCGATGTTGACCTGAGTGATAGAGGGAGCTTCACCAGCGGCAAAATGCATGAGGAAATGCGTGCGGAACGTGTTGTCTGTGCCAACTTCCACGCTGACAAACTTGAAGAAGTCATGAAACACGGCACCACCGGCAAGTGCTTGGCGCAATCCTGCCGCAGCTTCCTCGAGTTCCGCAACACCATAACGACGTGTTCCGATGCCGGTGGCTTGTTTGGCGATCAGTGTGCCATCGTGAAACACCGTTTCGAGTTGCGGCGGTCGCAACGCGTTGGTGGTGAAACTTTCAGCAAGGGTTCCTCCGGGTAGATCCTGGGCGCGGACCAACCAACCCAGAAAACCTTTCAGGCCCTGCTGTGCAGTGCTATGTAAAACTTCGCTGCGCCAGCCATCCACGGCCGGATCAACATGTAATACATTTTCTTCCACACCCGACGCAACCTTGCGGTTTTGTGTCAGTAGCGTGGGGCCTTTCTCTGGTTCCTGGGCACACGGCAGTAGGGTATTGACCGTGCAGAAGAAGGCTAGGGTGACCTTCCAAGTTAGGGGGGACATAATTCCATGTTAATGGAAGTTGGCGCGCGTGGAACCAAAATTTCCCCTGGCGTGATAACCTTTCAGCCTTGCTGTTACCGCTTCTGACCTACACCAGCGCGTTTTTGCTGCTGCATGCTGTTTTTTTAGGCAGCGTGAGCCCGGATTTTCATCGCGCCTTCAAGCTTTCGCGCGCCATCCCCGCCGCCATCATGTCCACGATAGGGCTCATTGTGGTGGTGGTTGCCAGCGGGCATTGGCATCAAACCTTCCTCTATCGGCATGAGCCTCGGGTATACCTTGCCGATTATTTGATGTGGCACGGCATGTTGGTGGTCATGGGCCACCTACTTGCGGATTTTTTGTGGATGGGTTATGGCTTGGCGGCGCGGCACATTGTTCCGCGCCTTGATTTAATCCTTCACCATTCCGTATGCTTGGCGGCTTTTTCCTACGCCTTGTGGAAAGAAGTTGGCTTCGCGCTGTGCTTGATTGCGCTGGTTTCCGAGTTGATGCCGGTAACCACGGGGATTAGCGCCTGGGGCCAACACATCGGCCGCAAAGACATCATGGAGTTATCGGATCGCGTGCGCTTGAAAGTTTTGATTTGGTGGCGACGTCCGCTGTGGTTTTTACTCGCTGCGCTGACTGCGCGTTCGATTCTATCGCAGGAAATTCCGCAAGGTTTCGGCCTGGCTTTTGGAATCGCTGCGGTGGGTTTCACCACGTTGATTTTTTTGGATAAGTATTGGATTGCAAAATGCTCCATGGCTTGTTGAAAAGCCATGGAGCATGGTGGTGGCTTGGAAGTTACGGAATCAGGTAACTCGCCGCGCGCGTGGAAGCCGCACGCCCACCGAAGGCGCTGGCGTCCAACACAAAACCTTGCACATTGACTTCCGTACCCGAGAGCCCTGGGAAATCAGGAAGGCTGAGATGGAAGGTGGCATAGCCGGTGGCCAAAGCAGAGCTCTGCAGCGGCGCGGAAACCGTTGCGTACAGCGGACGCTGCAGGTTTAGCAGAAAACCGTGTTGCCAAATAGGGTTGCTGCGGCCCAGAGAAATCGCCAACCAAGCGTTTTGTGCGGTGGCGGGAGCATCCACCAATCCTACCTTAAAGGACAGACTGCCACGCACCGGAGGAGTGGCGCACAACAAACGTGGCACAAGGTTGGTGCCACCTGCGGCGTTAGCCTGGCCGTACATTTCGGCAGCATCGGGGCCCGGCGTTCTCACGCTGAATAACGTGGGGCCGTCGAAAGGTGGCAGACCTTGCGCCACGCGCGGATCGGTCAAACCGTTGCCCACAAACTCCATGATTTGCTGCATGTTGATTCCAGGAACGCCGCCGAGTGGCAGTAACAGTGGATCACGGTTATCTAGGAATGGGCCACCACCAGCGATGTAAATATCATCCACGCCACCAGCTGCAGGGCCGTTGTTCAAGACTCCCATTTGACCGGTGTGGAAAAAGCGCTGACGCAATCCTGCGTTGCGCAAAGATGGAGTTTTGAACTTGCCGCGGTCGGCGAACAAGCCAGTGATCCCTTCGCGTCCGCTATCTTCCGAAGTTGGGCGTAAACCAAGGTTGTGAAACTGGTTGTCGGTGAAGAAGGGCGGCGTGTGGCACAAGTTGCAGCGCGCAATGCTGTTGAACTGCATCCAGCCAGCCATTTGGTCGGGAGTCATGGCACCGGGGTTTCCCGCGATGTGGCGGTCCCATGGTGATTGATTGGGCACCAAGGTGCGTTCATAACTGGCTAGCGCGAAAGCAATGCGCTCTGCAGTGATGGCCGTCGTGCCGAAAGCATTCTGAAAGAGCTGTGGATAGGTTGGATCCAAGGCCAACGCTGCGCTGATATCCGGCGTGAGATCGGTGGCCAAGGCCAACGGGCGCACCAACGCAAGTTTGCTGGTGAGCATGCCCCAATCGCGGTTTTCATGCGCCATTTCAGCATCGCTCATGAGTGGGCCAAGCACTTGGCTTTCGAGCGCGCCGCCAACTGCAATGCTCACCAAACCCGTTTGCGGATCGGTGAACTGGCTGGTGCCGCGGCCGTCCCAAAAAGTTTCGGGAGCGTAGAGAGCGCCAAACACATCAGGACTACGGCGACCGGTTAACTGCACGCGGAAGTCGAAGACTGGATCGGGGCGGTAGTCGCCTACCAAATCGGCGCGGATCACACCCGGAGAAGTGAAGGTGTCGTCTGGGGTCTGCGGAATACCATCGGGGCCAGGGCCGGCACCGAAACGCAAATCGGTGTAGCTCGCACCGGGCGCGTGGCAAGTTGCACATGCGGTGGTGTCGTCGCTGGAGAGTTGCTCCTCGAAAAATAGGATTTTGCCGAGCACGACTTTCTGCGCCGTAAGCGGGTTCTCAGTAGGAACCGGTGGCGGTGGCAAGGGTGGTGGTGGGCCACCCTGCGCAATCGCGGAGCTTGCGGAAATCCCAATTGCGATAATTAGGCCGGATAGAGTTTGGATGGTTGGGTTCATTTTGGATCTTGGGTGATCGATGGTGACCCAACCCGGAGTTGCGCATATGGTTTCGCCTTAGTCGCGAATTTTAAATGCCGCCGCAGCGGTTGAGAGCATGTTGTGAACCGTAGATGGGTCGTCGAGGAACCACTGCGCGTAGAAAAATCTGCCCACCAGATTGGGATCATTGGGAATCGGCAGCAGCACCGTTGCATAACCCACACCGTTGCCGGCGTCGGAAGTCACTACGAAATAATCGCGGGCTAGGCGTGGATCCACGAACAGCGCTACCCCACCAAACACACCACCACTGAGAGGTGCAATGGAAATCGCCAAGCGCGAGTTGGCGTTAGCCGGGCCGCCATCAAGGCCAATGCGGAAATTTGCGGCGCCGAGGTATGCAGGCTGTTTTGCAAGCAAGCGCGGCACGGGGCCACCGGGGCTGGCGGGCGTGGCGAATCCATACTCATTGCTGCCAGCGGGGAAGCGCTCGCTATAAAGGGTAGGGCGATCGAAGGGGTAGAGTTCGTCGCGCACACGCGAATCGGTGAGCGCGTTGCCGACGAAATCCATGATTTTCGCCATGTCGATTCCAGGCACGACATCGAGTGGCTCCAGCAGCACATCCAGGTTGTCGTGTACCGGTCCGCCACCATCCATATAAAGTTGGCCGACACCACCAGGCCACAAAGTAGTGAACTCGCCGTTATGCATAAAACGCGGGCGCAAGCCGGCATTCAGTAAAGAAGGCGCTTTGAACTTGCCGCGATCGGCATACTGGCCGGTGACATTCATGCGCCCTGGATCTTCTTGCCAATCGCGCAAACCAAGGTTGAAAAATTCCGGCTGCGTAAAGATCGGTGGTTGATGACAAGTGGTGCACAAGGCAATCGTCATGAACTGATCATGGCCAACGATTTGATCCGGAGTCATGGCGTTGGTTTGTCCCATGAACCAACGGAAGTAAGGAGTATCGTTGGGCACCAAAGTGCGTTCATAAGTTGCGATGGCAAAAATGATGCGCTCGGCGGTCACGCCCGGAGTGCCAAAAGCTTGCTCGAACAACGCGGCGTACGTTGGATAAAGTGCAAGCGCATGCGCCACATCGTTGGGCAAATTCGTAGCTAAAGAAAGTGGACTGGCCGCAGAAATCTTCGCGGCAATCATGCTCCAGTCGCGGCCTTCATGCGCCATTTCGGCGGTGCTCACCGGCGGGCCAGCAATTTGACTTTCGAGCGAGCCGCCATAAACAATGCTCACTAAGCCCGTTACTGGATCGGTAAATTGATCGATAGCGCGCCCATCCCAAAACGCGGTGGGGGAATACAGTGCGCCGAAAATATCCGGCGTGCGGCGGCCGGTGCTTTGTTCCTTCAGGCCGAAAATCGGATCGGGGCTGAACTTGCCATCAGCCGTGCTGCGAATCACCCCGGGCGTGGTGAAGATGTCATCTACAGTGTTGAACAATCCATCGTAGCCCGGGTGCACTTGCTCACGCGGATCGGCAAAACCAGCGGCGGGTTGATGGCAGGTGCCGCACGCCATCGAGTCGTCGCTCGAAAGTTGCTCCTCCCAAAAGAGGATTTTGCCGAGCACCGCCTTCTCTGGCGTGATCAAATTTTCAAGCGGCGCGGTGGGCGGGCCTAGCGGACTACCCTGTGCGGGCAACTGTGCGGCGGCCAAGGCGAAAACGGCGGCAATGAGGATGGAGAGGGATTTCATTGGGGAACACTGGTGAAGGGACCAGTTCCCAAGAATACCCCCTGAAAACAGCCCCGAATCGGCTTTAAATGGGAATTATCAGGTTTTTGCCGCTCCGCAGCCGCCAGACTCCTCTAACCACCCATCTTGTTGATGATGTGATCGATCACTTCGCCATGCTCATGCTGGGGGCTGAAAAGGATGATTTCCGCATCTTCGGAAACGGTGAGCGTGTGTCCCGGCGGCCAATAAAATAAATCGCCACCATGCACCTCTTCGCGCGAATCGTCCGCAAAAATGACCGTAAGTGCGCCTTGTATTAAGTAGCCCCAGTGTGGCGACTGGCACAAATCGCCTTGCAGCCCCTGTAGTAACGGAGAAATATCGGTACCCGCAGCAAGAGAAAAATATTCCCCACTCAGCATGTTGAATCCAGAAGTACTGCCAAAATCAATCTTCTGACGAGCCACCGCACCTGGCGCCTCGAATTTTACCGGGATGTCCTCTTTTGCAATGCGCATCTTTTTCTGTTTCTTCTGT
>CALFOT010000057.1 GCA_937919925.1 uncultured bacterium
CGGCATTTGATTTTTTCCTCACGATGCGAGGCCATCGTGAAGGCGCCCAAAGGGGCCCGGGCGAATTCGGTGAATTGGGTGAACCGCGCGGTGATGGGCCAGGTCGCGGTCCGGGCCAAGGTCATCGACGGGGCGGCCCGGGCGGCCCACCCGATGGAAGCCAGCAGTTGGATCGCGGACCAGGCCCACCCAGCGAAGGCCCGCCACCACCAAGGAATCCTCCGGGTAAAGGTGAGCCAGATAGCCCTAAGGAGGGAATTCGGCAGGGCCACCAGCGCTATTAAGTAAAGGCCAGCCCTCGAAACAGTACATTACGCTTGTTTTTGTACGGAAATAGGCCTCTTTCGATATGTTTCAAGGAATCCCGTGCGAATTGCGGAGGTGGCTGCCGATTCCAATACGGCTTCCCCTCTGGGTTGTACGGCTTCCCCTCCCTTTAGTTTGTCTGTACGAGCATGAACGAATTTGAAACAACTGGCCATTCGGCCGGGAATGGTGCTGTGCACGCGGACCTCCACGGCGCGGCCACCCAGTTTCGATTTCGAACCGAACGGCTTGAAGTCACCGCGCTCGGGCTGAACTCGACTTGTAGTTTCCGTCTGGCAATGCGCCATTACGCTGGCATTCGCGTGGTTGATGTTTCGGCGACGGGCTTGGGATTATGCGCAACCGAGCCACTGGAGTTAAGCGACGGCATTTTGCTCGAAGAGGTTTCTTTCCAACATGCCGGTCGTACTTTTTGCTTGGGCTCAGCCTTGGTTGTTTATCCGCAGATTCATGCCGACCAACGCTTTGGTATCAAATTTCTTGGCGAGCCGCTTTCACTCCAAGCCGTTCGTTTTTGTGATTCCCTAGTCGAGCAAAAAATTGGGCGCACGATGGAGTTACAGGCTAATTATTGCGAGCATTTGCCAGCTGATTGGCGAGCAATGGTTGTGACGTTCTATAACGTGATGATTGACATTCGCCATCACCTGGATGGTTACGAGCAAAATGATGCCACCGGCCAGTGGCGTGAACCAGAAATATCGTGGCAACTCTGCGGGGCTGTTTTCGATAAAATTTGGCCCGCGATTTCGAAGCTCAATTATGACTTGGATGTTCAGGCCCAAGGTTTTGATGCCAACCAAGCAGAATTGGGGCAATCCTTTGCACAGCGCCTGATTAACTTGGAGTTTCCGGTTTGTGAATTTCTCGACCGCGCTTACTCAAAACCTCAGGGTTACGCCGGTGACTACCGCATGATGGAGCTGGGGCAAACCAATGAACTGGTCGGCTCCACGTTGTTTGCACGTTTTTTGCATTACTATTCGCAGCACACTCCTCTAGGGCAAACCATTAAGGCCCGTGCCGGTGTAGCCTATCGAGCAGTCGCAGAAGTTATCGCCCAAGATCGTCCCGTGCGCATAATGTCTTTAGCCTGTGGACCTGCGGTGGAGTTGCGCCGCCTGCTCGCCGAGGTGGAACATTTCAAACACCCGCTCGAGATTTTGTTGGTTGATCAGGACGAAGACGCGCTTCGTTCGTGTATCACCGAACTCAACCGTGTGATTTCTAAGCGCGGCGATAATCCTCCCGTTATTTTCCACGGGCTCCATTTTTCCTTACGCCAAATCCTTGCGCCCAAAAAAGGCGGGGAGCAACAGCTAGTCAATGATGTTTTGTCAAAGGTGGATTTAATTTATTCGATGGGTCTTTTTGATTACTTACAGCAGCCGCTTGCTCGCCGCACGACTTCGCGCCTCTTTGATTTGCTTGCGCCTGAAGGTCGTCTGCTGATTGGCAACTTGTGCCGCGTTCCAGAAAGTACTTGGATGATGGAATACGGTGTTGCTTGGCATTTAGTCTATCGCAAGGAAGATGAAATGTTCGATCTCGGCCATGGTATCGAAAAGTCAGCCTGCTCTTTTCAAGTGCTCAAAGACCGCACGGGCAACTGCCTCTTTGCCGACGCGCGTCGCATTAATTAGTTAAGGAAGCTCTGATTTATTCGTACGGCGGCCCAGCGGCCGAAATCCCCAGGCTCCGCGTTGCTTCAACTTGGCCGTAGCTCGGCCAGCGCCTCGCGCCTTGATCCGGAAGAGTCCGATCCACCGTTCCACTCGCCGGAATAAATTAGAGTTTCCTTAAGCTACGGAAGACTGTGGGTCCAATTGCGCAGATTGGATCGGCAGGGAAATTTCAAAAGAGGCGCCGCCTTCGGGAGGATTGAAATCCACTGTGATTTCACCCTCATGGGCGGTGATCAGGTTTTTCACAATACTTAAACCGAGACCAGTCCCATTGGCTTTTCCGGCAGTGGCGAAGGGGTTGAATAATTTGGTGCTGAGCTCCTCGGGTATACCAGGGCCGTTGTCGGCAATGCGGATAGAAAGAGATCCACCCGCCGTCTTGGTTTGCAGCCAAATTTTGGCATCTGGGATCTCAGCGTTGACTAAGGCATCACGCGAATTATTGATTAGGTTTTCAATCACGCGCGTGATGCGATCACGATCGATACGAATGGCGACATTGGCGGTGCCAATATCTTCACGCACAAGAACTACATTGACATGTTGCAACGCCGATGAAAAGTCTGCGCTAAGCTTATCGATGAACGGAACGACTTCCGTCGCTTGCAAGGAGAGCTGGACATTATTTCCACGGACGAACTCCAGCAACTCCTGAATCATGTGGTTGATGCGCCGCACGGTATCTTCAATGGCGGTGAGGTCGCCGTCAAAAGTCTCGAGGTTGCCGGCCATTTCTGACATCATGCGAAGTAACTCGATGCGGTTGAAAATTGCGGTAAGTGGTCCACGCATATCATGGGCAATCGTGCCGGTCATTTGACCAACTACAACCAAACGTGATTCACGTTCATCCAAAGTGCGCTCCACAATCGCCATTCGGAGCTGGGCGGCGATGCGAGCCTCAAGTTCGGCTAGCTTGAATGGCTTATTAATATAATCAACTGCGCCAAGACGTAAACCCTTGACCGCAGCATCGGAGCCCGTTTTTGCCGTCAACATAACGATGGGAGTTTTGTCGAAAGTATGGTCTGATCGCAGGTTTTCAACCATCTGGAAGCCATCCATATTTGGCATCTGCACATCCGAGATAATCATGTCTGGGCGATGGCGTCGAGCGGCCTCTAAACCGAGGACGCCATCCGCAGCGGTGACAACGCGGTAGCGGCGCGCTAGTGATTGCGAAATGAAAGCGCGCATATCCGGGTTATCCTCGACAACCAATAACAAGGGTGCATCATCAGGCGCCGTATCGAGTTTGGAAGAGTTTTCCAGACCAGAGTTGTTGATGTCAGCAAATTTGGTCGCGTCGGAGTTGAGGCGGGAAACCGTTTGAACTTCGTGCTTTTCGGCATGCGGATTCTGTGCGGCCGAACCATCCCAATCGCTGGCTTCGACCGTGGGCAGTTCGATGCGGAAGGTCGTTCCTTCACCGAGGCGACTGGATAGTGTCATCGTGCCCTTGTGCAATTCCACAAGCTCTTTCGAAAGGGCAAGGCCCAAACCAGTTCCTTGAATCTTGCCGCTTTTGCCGCCGTCTACTTGATGGAAGCGTTCGAATACCTTTTCCAAATCTTTCGTGGGGATACCACAACCCGTGTCCGCAACTTCAATCCAAACACGCTGTGCATGATCATCTACGCCGGCGCTTACCGTAACGGTGCCGCCATCCGGAGTGAATTTCATCGCATTAGAAAGTAAGTTCGCGACGGCAGTTTCAATCTGTTCGGGATCGAAGGGTAGAGCTGGGAGAATATCGAAACCGACGCCATGCAAAGCTACACCCCGCTGTGCAGCATAGGGCGCGGCACCGGCAACGAGGGATGCAAGAACCGCGCCTACCTGTCCAAGCTCGCGGTTGCAGTCTTGACGCCCGGCCTCCAGCTTGGAGAAATTTAGAATCATATTGACTTGTCGCAACAAGCGGTGGGCGTTGGCGTCCATTGCATGCAACAACGGCGCAGGGTCGCCGCACTCTCCACGTATCAATGATTCCAAGGGACCCAAGATCAACATTAATGGCGTGCGCAGCTCATGAGAGACGTTGGCAAAAAAGCCTGTCTTCGCTTTGTCCAACTCCTGCAGACTTTCGTTGGCCTTTTTCAGTTGCATGCGCATGTTGAGACCTTCAAAGCGAGAGCGCTCCACTGCCCAGGAAGCCCAGCAGGTCAACAAACAGGTACCAGATAAAAAGAAAATGGGCATTAGTGCCGTGGCAAAAGACGGCTCACCAACGCCAACGTTTAGGAAAACATAAGTGGAACAAACCGCCAAACTATATAGGGCGGTCAGCCTCATACCCCAGGGGAAAAATAAGCCCACCAAAAAGAGGGCAAGCATGATGCCGATGAAGTAGTTGGACTCGAAACCGCCAAGCATCCTGGTCATCAAGATGAGAGCCAAAGCACCGAGGTACATGGTTCCAATCGAGAGCGGCCTAATTTGGCGCTGGCCAATCCGGGTATAGCTGATCCCGATGGCCACGAAAGTCATCGCGGCGGTAGCGAGGCGGATGAGCAAGAATTCGCGCCAAAAATTAGGCGCTACCACCCAATCGAGTGCAGAAAAGAGCACAAATAGGGTTACGCCAACACTAAGGCCAATGCGTAGTCGCCCAAGCAGCAAATGCCGGCCTTCACGAGCGAAAATCTCCTGTTGAGACTCCTCGATTTCCGGCTCGTCGGCAGGGTTTGGGGCGATGTCCATCTAAAAAAATGCTTGAACCACTTCCCAGGAAGAGGTCCATGTTCAAGACTTCTTCGGCACTTAGGGTGGTAGGACTGAAAGAAAAGAGGGAAACTCCTAAAGGAGCGCCTTCAGGCCAACGCTTTCCTGGTCGATAGGGAGCCATGGCTCGCATTCTAATTGCCGACGACGACTCCGAGATT
>CALFOT010000058.1 GCA_937919925.1 uncultured bacterium
CGCGTGGAATATCACGCACTACTCGCCAATCTGCAGGCGGCCAAAGTTGGCCCCGCTCCCCCAGTACCTTTATTTGATGGGATCAATTGGTGGCTCCTGATTCCCGGATGGCTGCTTATTGCGGCGGGTTTTGGCCTGATCTTCACACCTAGCCGCATGTGGGGCATGCTTCACAGATAAATCATGAGCTCTATCCTATGCCCTTTATGTGCCGAAGAAATTAAGGCAGAAGCCGTACGCTGCAAACATTGCCGTGAATGGGTGGATCCGTTGCGTCGCGATGTAGAACTCCTAAAGCTCCGCCGTTCCGACACCTTCATGAACGCCGGCGGCGCGTCGTCTTCCAGCTCATCGAGTAGCTCCAGCAGCGCAAGCAGCTCCGCATGCGCTCCATGGTGGTGGTTTTTCCTTTCTCCTCTATTGGGAATCGCTATGGTTTTCTTTGGAATCCTGTTCGCCTTTGGCGGTTGCCTAAATCTCTCAAACTAATGACTTTTCGTATTCTTCATACTTCTGATTGGCACCTTGGGCATACTCTGCACGATGTGTCTCGCGCTTTCGAACACGAAGCCTTCTTTACCTGGCTGCTGGATACGATTGCAAGCGAACAAATCGATGCCCTAGTCATTGCCGGCGATATTTTCGATGTTGCCAATCCGTCGGCCATCGCCCAGAAACAGTGGTATCGCTTTCTTTCTGCAGCGCGGGAACGGTTTCCCAACCTAGATATCCTGGCAATCGCCGGCAATCACGATTCCTCCGCAAGATTAGAAGCACCCGTGGCCCTGCTTGAGGCGCTGAACATGCATGTGATTGGTTGGTTGCCGCGCAAAGAGTGCGGCAGCATAGATCTTGATCGCCTGATTGTGCCACTACACAATGCCAAAGGAGAAGTTGCTGCTGTTTGCGCTGCCGTTCCATTTCTGCGCCCGGCAGATCTTCCACGCCTACCCGATGCCACAGATGCCCTTATTGATGGCGTCAAAGAGATCTACCAGCAAGCAATTGCCGGCGCGGTGGAACGTCGCAAAGACCAGCAAGCCATTTTGGTGACGGGCCACTGCTACATGGCATCTTCCAGCATTAGCGATCTCAGCGAACGCAAAATCCTCGGCGGCAATGAACACGCTTTGCCCGCCGAGCTATTCACAGAGGAAGTCGACTATGTTGCGCTGGGGCACTTGCACTTAGCGCAAGAAGTGGCGGAGCAAAAAACCGTGCGCTACTCCGGTTCGCCGATTCCACTTTCCATGAGTGAAGTGGATTACCCACATCAAGTATGTGTCGTGACTTTCGAAGGAAGAGAAGTCGTTAGCGTGGAAACGCCGTTGGTGCCGCGCGCGGTTGATCTGCTGCGCATCCCGGCAGAGGAGCCAAAGGAAAAATATCTGGTGTTGCGGGAGCTCGCTAAGCTGCCGAAGCAACGTGAAGGGGAGCAGCTGCCGTTTTTGGAAGTGCGCATCCGTTTGGAGCGCCCCGAAAGCGGGCTTCGTGGCGAGGTTGCCGAAGCGCTTGAAGGCAAGCACGCGAGGTTAGTCAAGCTGACTGTGGAAACCACGGGCAGCGGCGCAGTTCTTGCCCATGGCGCTGCGCAAAAGCAGCTGCATGATCTTCAACCCGATGATGTCTTCCGCGATCTGTATAAAAGTAAGCATTGTGGTGAAGTTCCTGCTGAGCTTATGGATTGCTTCCATGAGATCCTAGAAACCGTTCAGCATGGAGAGGAACTATGAAAATCCTTGCGATTCGAGGCGAAAATATTGCCAGCTTGGCAGCGCCTTTTGAGCTTGATTTTGTGGCTGGCCCTTTGGCCGAAGCAGGCATCTTTGCGATTTCTGGGCCGACTGGTTCAGGCAAGAGCAGCTTATTGGATGCAATGTGCTTGCCGTTATTCAACAAGACTCCGCGTTTGAACAATCAGGGTGGCGCCTCGATTGGTTATGAAGATTCCGAAGAAGGCAGTCGGATTCGTGCGAATTCGGTCGGAGGCTTGCTGACACGCGGCGCAGGAAGCGGCTATGCAGAAGTTGACTTTCAGGGGGTGGACAACAATCGTTACCGGGCGCGCTGGAGTGTGGCACGTGCGCGTGGTCGCGCGAATGGGAACATCCAGGGCGAGAAGTTGGAGTTTTCAAATCTTGATTCGGGTCAACTTCTAGGAGGTACCAAGAAAGAAACCCTCGATGATATTCAGGAAAAGCTCGGCTTTGACTTCGATCAATTCCGCAGGGCGGCTTTGCTGGCACAGGGAGACTTCGCACAGTTCTTGAAAGCGAAATCAAGCGAGCGCGGCGAGTTGCTGGAGCAGATGACCGGCACCGAGATTTACGCGCAGATTTCCAGGGCAACCTACCAACGCGCCAAGGAAGAGGTGCAGGCATTGGCGTTGCTAGCGCAGAAGTTGGAGAACCTAGATGTGCTGGATAAGGCTGAGCGCAAAGAGCTAGAGACTGCGGTCACAGCGCTTGCCAAGAAAGAGAAGGTCAACGCGGCCTCGATCGAGAGCATTGAGAAAGCGGTAGCGTGGTACGCGCAGGAGAAGGAGCTTCAATCGATCCAGCACCAGGCGGAAGGGGAGTTAAGCGACAGGTTGTCGGCTTGGGCCGATCGCGAAGAGGAATCCTGGAGTCCATCGACTTTGGATGACAGCAAGAAGGTTGAATCGTTTGTCGCAAGCAACCGAGGCAAGCTTAAAAAAGCTACCGAGCTGGATGTAGAACTCGTCAATCAGAAGAAGAAGGTAAAGGCGCTCGAATCTGAGAAGAAAGATCTTGAGGGCCAGATCACTGTAGAAGAGAAGGCGCTCGCTACAGCAAAAGATTGTTTTACCGCAACGAGTGCGGATCTCAGCGAGATCTCCAAGTGGCAATCGGAGCATGCTGATTTAGGGCCGCTTGCCAAAGATTGGGCGCTCTACGAAAGCGAGTTGCGCGAGTTACATCGAGCTTCCTTGCAGCTGCAAGAACTGCAAGGCAAAGAAGAAAAGCTGGAGCAAGATTTGCCGAAAGCTGAGGCAGCAATGAAAGTGCGTGCCGCTGCCTTGGTGCTGTCAGAAGAAGCGTTGCGAGTATGGAAGGCGTCGGCAGCGGAAGCCCAGAAGAAGGTGGATACTATTTCCGTGGAAGATGCGCAGGAAGAGCAGCATCGGTCGCATGACTGTAAGGCTGTGTTGATGGGCTACTCTGCGCTAATCGAGAAGCATGCTTCTGCGAAGGTGGAGATGGCTAATCAAGAGGAGGCGGCAGGCGTGGCTAAGTTGGCAGCCGCTACTGCGGGCGAGCAGTTGGTGGTTGTGAAGGCCAAATGGGAACAGGCGAAAAGCGACTTCCAGCGTGCGCGCACCACTCTCGATTTGAAGGATCACCGCGCGGAGTTGGTGGATGGAGAAGCGTGCCCTCTTTGTGGCGCCGAAGAACATCCTTATGCAGCGCCGGATTCTGCTGTTGCACAGATTTTGGATGGTCAGGAAGAAGTGGTTCAGGAGTTAGAGACCCAGCATTCCAATTTGGTGGCAGAGGAATCGGCGCAAAAAAAAGCGCGGCAAGGCGCGGTGAAAGCGAAGGAGGCGGCAGCCGAACGCGTGGCTGCTCAGGTCGCGGGTGCGCCAGTTTTTGTGGCGCAGTGGATGAAAGCTGCCGGGGAAGAGTGCAAGCCGTTGCCGGCGTTAGAGGCTGTTGATGCATTGGCAACACTGGAAGTCCTAGAGGCCGAGGTTAAAGCCCAGTTGGCGGTTGCTGATAAACGGATTGAGGATTTCGGGAAGCTCACCGAAGCACTAAGTGTGGCGAATGGATTGGCAAGTGGTGGCCAGATCAAGGTGGATGCGGACAAGGAATCGGTGTCGGGCGTGAAGGGAGATCTTCGGGATTTGGCTGAGGAGGCGAAGGAAATCAAGAGTTCGAAAGAGAGTGCGGAGAGTACTCGGAGTGCCAAGATGCGCTCTATGGAAGATGTGTATGAAGGCGAAGCTTGGCTCAAAGAGTTGCTTGCCGATGCGGAGAAATTCTTGCTGGAGCAGGGCGGATTTGTTTCGCAGTGGAGGGGATCGTGCGCAGAGCAGTTAGATTGCGAGAAGCGTTTACCGAAAGAAGAGCAGCACTGTGATCAGGTGGGGAAAGGCCTTAAGGGCTTGAACGCGAAGTGCTTGATTAAGGAGACTGAGTTGAGTGGCGAGCAGGAAACTCAGCTTGCCGTGGATGCGCAGCGAAAGGAGTTGTTTGCTGGCGGTGCAACGGCAGATGTGTCGGAGGATTTAGATCTCATCAGTACATGGAACACCAGGTTGGGGGAACGTTCGCACAACTTGGCCGAGCATCAAGCGAAGGGCGCTCCCGAACGGGAGCAGAAGGACCTGAAGGAAATGTTAGATGCAGCGCGAGAGGGCGAAAAGGAGCTGCGAAAAGACTTGGGCGATCGTCGGGCGCAGCAATCGGTAGATGATTCCAATCACGAAAAGCGCAAGGGGCTTGGGCCGAAGATGGATGCGCAGGGGATCATTAGCACGCGTTGGAATGACCTGAGTAGTCTCATTGGGCAATCGAGTGGTTCCAAGTTCCGCGATTACGCGCAAGGGCTCACGCTGCGCATCGTTTTGGCGTTTGCCAACGAGCAACTGCGGCAGTTACGTCCGCGTTATCAGCTCATGGCGGTGCCCGACAGCAATCTTGATATGCAAATTATCGACCACGACATGGGCGACGAAGTGCGCGCGGTTTCTTCGCTGTCCGGTGGCGAATCGTTCCTTGTTTCACTTGCTCTAGCGCTTGGCTTGGCTGAAAGTACCGGGAAGTCCACTGCAGTTGAGAGTTTGTTTATCGATGAAGGCTTCGGCACGTTGGATAGCGACACGCTTGAAGTGGCGATTTCAACCCTTGATTCCCTGCAGGCGTCTGGGCGCATGGTGGGAGTCATTTCACACGTAGAGAGTTTGTCCGACCGCCTTGGCGTGCAAGTTCTCGTTACAAAAATCGGCGGCGGACGCAGCACTGTGCAAGTTCGTAGCGCCACAACAAGTTCCTAATTATGGCAGTACTGATAGAAGAAAGTTCCGTGGTGATTCGCAGGCTTGCGATCCATCGTTGTTTTGATGGTGGTTGGGAAGGGTTCACAAACATGATTTCTAACGCAACCTTGTGTTTTGATGAGAGCATCGCTCGTGTAGGGTTTGCAAGCCGTGCACACGCCGATGAGTTTGTTCGTGCGCTTACGGGCAAAGGATTGTTGTTCGAGCCCCACAGCCGGTTTACCGAAATTGTTTTTGCAGATCAATTCGAAGGGCTGGATGCGCGTTGCGACTGGCTTGAGTTCGCACGCATACAGTTTGGAAACGGCGATGGAAAGATCTCCATCTGCTGGTTGTACGAAGGGCTTCGTGAAGAGCCTTCCTCGGGGGATGATATTTACATGCCCAGCGAATCCATGGATCTCGCTGTGCCAGAGGGGTGGGAGTATTTCGGATCCTTGAGCGAATTTACGAATGCGCTGCACACGGAGGGACCAAAATGGCTTTGAAGAAATGTCGCGAATGTAAGCAGAAGGTTAGCAATCACGCATTAAGCTGTCCGCACTGTGGTTACCGAAAGGTGAAGCATGAAGGGCCGCTTGGCTGGTTTTTGGGGCTCCCAGCCGTTGGCAAAATCTTCTTGGTGTCTTTATTTTTCGTTTTTTTCATCGTCGATCATTATCTTCCAGATGAATGGAAAGCATTTTCAGAGAGCCGAGGCTATGTCGAGGAACAACTAGGAAGCACGGTTCGCTTCTGCAACTACTCTGAGACGGAGATCCGGGATCTTGGAAATGGGCGGTTTCGCGTAGCCGCGTATTTTGAAAAGGACGACTTGCCAGGTTCTGAAAAGCGCACGGCGTATGTTTGCGTTCTGAGTAAGAATGAATCCGGCGCTTGGTCGGTTGAAGAGCTAGACATGTAACCTGCGCCGGCCTATCTCACTCCACCCTTCAATACCACAGCAAACTAAACGACCGAAAAAATACCAAACCATGAAAAAATTAAAATCCGTCTCCACCAACACGAAAGATCAAGAATTGCAACAGCGCAAGGAGGATTTTGAACATAGCCTGGCCTGGGCCCGGGAAATGGGCAAATTGACTGGACCCGAAGTAGTGTTCCCACAGCTTTTGAGGCTTTCTCAACACTACCTGGATGTAGAAGATTTTGTTTCAGCGAGGACTTTGATGGACGAATATTTTGAGATTAATCGTAGCTCTGACCATAAGTTCGATGGGGTGCAGCTGAGATTTCGAGAGGCACACAGAACAACCACAATTGGCTTGCAGTATTTCGAATGCAACCGGTTGGATGAGGCAATGCAGAAATTCGAGGCTGCATGGGAAATTCTCAATCTATGCGAAGCTATTTTGCCAGGAACCTCAGAATACAGCATGAAGTCCTCTCTCCTATTGCTTCTGTCAGAAATTCACGGATTGCACGGCCGTAACGAGCAAGGACTGGCCTTGATAACGGAATGCGTTGAGTTGAAGAAATACAAAAAACATGACTTTGTGGGTGAAGATTGGATGTTCTCATTGGCCAACGCCTACAGCCACCTTGCTTGGTTCCAATACTCTTGCCAACTGAAATCTGCAGCGCGACTCTCGGCGCAGGAAGCAGTGCGCATGTTTAGAGAAGTGTCAATTCGCGGTGGCCATTACACCGCCGTGCGAGTGGTGGTGTCGACAGTACTGGCTTTGGTGATGGAATCGGAGTTGAGTTCCGCCGAGACTTCTGCGGCCGTGGAAGGAATCGATTCCTTGGAGCCCTGCTCAGAGATTCGGCCGTTTGACCGCATGATTTTTTCTGCGATCCAGTCCCGACATGGGTTGAAACTTCATCCTGACATTGTCTCGTATCGGCCCAGGATGCCGAGGAGGAGTTGGACGGGATTATCCAGTCGTGACGCTGGAGAAAGGAGAATTACTTACACACCCGAAATTTGATTCTATGAATGCTTAAAAAATCCACCCACGATCATCACGACGGGATTTTCCGTTTAACCAGGAGACACCCTCGCTGACCTGTCCCCAATTATCCGTACTGCACTAAATCCACCACCGAGTCCCCCTCACTCCCAACCCCCCACATGGAACCACCCCAACGGACCAGCATTCCCGCAGCTATGACATCCAATGTCAGATCTTCCCGCCACAATGAGTGAGGGGCAAGGTGCTCGCTATGCAACTACATGAAGATCAGCTCATTAGAAAAAGTTCTCGATAAGATTAGGAAGCTTAAGCGACATGAAACTTCGGCAAGGAAGCTTGGATCGGTGGAAGAGGCTAATGCCTTTGCGCATCGCGTCACCGTCTTGCTAGAGAAGTACCGGCTAGAGGAGGCGGATATCGACTTTTCAAATGTTGGCGGGCAGCCAGCGATCAGTCAGCAGGAAGTAGGGTGGGAAGAACGGCAAAGCACTTAATCCTTCAAGAAGTTCGAGCCATTAAAGACTTGTTTGAAAACGTCATTTACTCTCCATTGGATCTCTGTTTCACTAGCGGCTTTGCCCGCCTTAACTTTCGCCGAGAGTTCTTCCCTCCCACCATCTTTGATGTCAGAGTCCAAAAAATCGAACAATGGGTATTTAGGCTCCTGCGATGATCGCGCGAACGAGAAGTAAACATACTCTCTGGCAGCATCGTTTAAGTAATCCAATACCATCATCTGTTTCGCAAGCCTCCCGGCGCAATAACCTCGCCTACTGTGCGCCCATTGCGCCATGCCCACTTGACTTCTATCTAATTTCTTTGAAATGATGGCGAGATTGACAAATAGTTCTTTCTCAAGAAGAACCTTGTAGTAGGGCTTCTCCATGACAACGAGAAGCCATGGATGGTGGGATTCATGCAGGTAGAATCCACGAAATGTGATTTCATCCTTGTAGGTAAATTCGAGGTATTCTTTCGTGAAGCTCACCTCTAAATCTCCGGATATCCGCATGGGCTTGCGGGTGGCCAAAGGGGGTTGATTTGATAATGATCATCAATTGCTTTCATTTTTCGATATTCCAGCTCCAATTTCAAAACCGCAGCCCAGCCCTTGCATTGCAAAATCATCCAATTAGGCGATCTATGATGAAAGCATGGCCGAACGAACCACGACCCTTGATATGGTTTCACCATTTGCACTTCGATCCAGGTGGTGATGCTCGATGCCAATATGTATTGCCCCGAGACTTTAATGTCATCAACCAT
>CALFOT010000059.1 GCA_937919925.1 uncultured bacterium
AATTCCGACGACTTCGCTTTGACTTCGGCCAGGCTGTACTTGCCCATGTCGAGTTCGGCGAAAAACAATTCGGCCTTCAAGCCTTTCTCGCCGGCAGCAATCCGAGCTTCAAGGCTCTTGATATTCATCAAGGAAGCCAAAGTCTTTTCGAAAGCTTCCGCGCTGCGACCGCCCGGCATGCCGAGAATTTCGCCCTCTGCATCGAGGAACATCAACGTAGGGAAACCCGTGCCGCCTTTCTCTTTGAGCATGCCCTCATTGGGGCGCCCATCAAGGTGCGTGGTGACGTGGAGGAATGGAACTACCTTCTTGCTGAAGGCAGAAAAATCAGGAGTGAGAAGCAGACCGCTTTCCAATGCATTGCATGGCGGTCATTGCGCGTAGGAGCGCGTGAAATAGACAAAAATGAGTTTGCCTTGTTCTTTCGCCATCTTGCGGGCTTCATCGTAATCCGTAACCCAAGCTGCGTTGGAAATAAATTCCTTCGCCATCTTGGCATCGAAGTTGGTTTGCATCTCAGCTTGATCAACCTGGGCCGCTGCAGGTGCAACGAGCGCCAAACCAAGCAAAGCCGGAGCAAGCATTTGTTTGAGTGAAATCATGGAAATGGATTATAAGACAAGTTTGAGTTTCTCCCCCGCTTTCGCTTCCAAATCCCAGACCCGCCCCTGGCAGCGCACCTGTAGAGGCCCTGTGCGCTCCGCATGGATCGTCGCGGCCGTCAAGCGGCCGTTTGCCCACTCCACATCCACGCGGTAGCCGCCGCGCCCGCGCAGCCCGCGAAAACTCCCAGTCGGCCACGCATCAGGAAGCGCCGGCAACAAATCCAGCTGCCCCCCCACGGCGCAGTACTGACTCTGCAATAACATTTCGGCGACGCCCGCGGTACCGCCAAAATTGCCGTCGATTTGAAAAGGTGGATGCAGATCTAGGAGGTTGTAGCTAGTGCCGTTCTTCAACAAGTTGCGAATCATCAAGTAGGCGTGATTGCCATCCCCCATCCGCGCCCAGAAATTTATTTTCCAGCCCATCGACCAGCCGGTGGCGCCATCCCCGCGTTGCTGCAGCGTGACGGCTGCGGCGGTTGCGAGTTGCGGGGTGTACTGAGGTGAAATTTGATGACCGGGGTACAAGCCAAAGAGATGATTCAAGTGTCTGTGCTGGTCTTGGGGATCATCGATATCTTCCAGCCACTCTTGCAGTTGACCATGCTGACCAATCCGAAATGGCGGAAGCTTATCGAGTGTGATTTGCCAGCGGTCCACGCGCTCTCCTTCTTCGCCGATGACTCGAGCGGCTTCGATGGCGCCGCCAAGTAATTCACGCGCAATGGAAAGATCAGCCGTCGTGCCTGTAGAAATAGGACCATGCTCTGGCGACCAACTAGGGATGCTACTGAGAGTGCCATTGGGTAGTTGATAAAGGTAGTCCACCAGGAAATCTGCAGATCCAGCCAAATTTTTCCACCCATATTCGCGCAAATAATCTACGTCGCCATCAAAGGCGAACTGTTCAAAACTATGGGTGCTTAACCAGCTGCCACCAAGCGGGAAATACGCCCAGTAACGCGGGCGATTTTTGCCTGGATGTGGGTTGGTGTACCCCCAAATATTGCTCGA
>CALFOT010000060.1 GCA_937919925.1 uncultured bacterium
GCCTCATAATAGCGGGGTGGCAATCCAACGCGCACGCTTCCCCGCCTTGTTTCTGGGTATTTTTACCAGCCTGCTGGTGACTTGTACCAAGCCTCAGGCGCCTCCTTCAAACCACACTTCTGCAACCATTCCACAGCGCGTGGTGGTGATTGGCCCCGCCACCGCAGCCAATATTTTTGCCCTGGGCGCGGGCCGCTTGGTTGTGGGCGTTTCCGATTACAACACTCTTGAAGCCGCCGCCCTTTTGCCGCGCGTGGGTGGGCTATTCGATCCCAACCTTGAGCGCATCGCGGCGCTAAATCCCGATTTATTGTTGGTGCAAGGCCAAGCCAAATCGCTTGAAGAATTCTGCGCCGCCAACACCATTGAGTTTCGCTCTTTTTCGACCGACACGCTGAGCGGCTGGCGTCAGGAAATGGAATGGCTGGCCGTGCGGTTAGATGCCACCAAGCAACTCGCCGTAGAACTCGAGCGGATGACTGTCGGCCTTGAAGAACTCGCAACGTTGCAGCCTCAAACCCTTGCGCCGCGAGTGTTGCTGGTGATTTCACGCCGCGCCGACGAAGCCTCCAGCATCATGGTGGCCGGCAGCAGCAGCTTCCTTAACGAGCTACTGGTTTTCGCCGGCGGCCAAAATGTCTTCCCCACAAGTACGCGCGATTATTTTGACCTCAACGAAGAAAGCCTGATTCGCGCCGCACCCCAAGTTATTCTCGAGTTCGGCACCGACCCCAGCCATGCGCTGGAAATTTGGCGCGCCTCCTTCCCGCAAGTTCCAGCCGTTCGCGATGGCCGGGTCATGGTCATCCCAAATATGGATGCGCTCATGCCAGGGCCATCGATGTTGGAAACGGCCCGCACTATCGCCAACGCCCTCCAATCATAGAAAAAGAGCCTCTACCAACTTGGTAGAGGCTCTTGAGCATGGGGTGCCTTAGTTTTTATTACTCAACAACAGGGCGGCTCAGTTCAACGTGCCCAGAACCGAGCACCGAATCTACACCCGGGCCACTCATGAGAGTGCCATCGTCGTTAATGAGCAGGTAGTCGAACGTTAAGGTTGAGCCATCCAGGGCAGTTAACAGGATTGGGTTGAAGAGACCGATTTTTTCATCCGAGAGTGAAAAGGCGAGCTCGTTGCCAAGGCTTTCGTATTTATGCACGGCCACCGAGTTCGCAGGCTTGGTGAGCGCAGCGCGCACAAGGTTGCCATCGATATCAATCTCCAGCAAAGACAGGCGGAAGCGATCGGAACTGTTCAACACTTCGCCAGTCCATTGACCAGCTGCCAAGTTGCTCGGGAAAGAGCTTGCGCCACTCGAAAGACGCAGTTCGAAAAGACCAACATAGGGATCGCGCGCTGGCTCATCCATGGTGAAGGAGCCGCTGATGGTGGTCATTTCTACGTGCATGTATCCCTCTAAGTGCAGCGAGCCAGACGCAGGAGAATCTAGAAGCAAATCCAAGAAACCATCCGCAGCGAAGGTCAGGGCTAGGGTTGCATTCCCTGCATCCCAAGCTCCACCGCCACCTTCGGAAGCATCAATCAAAGCACCATCCAACATCCGCAGGAAAAGGTTGCGGTCGCCGCGCGTTGCCAAAGTTGGAAGTAGCTCGCCGGTCCAGTCGCCGTCGAGATCGGCCATCGCGAACAAGTCGCCGCCATTGTTGCCGCCATTGTTGCCGCCGGCGCCTGGGTCAATCGTGCCGCCAGTAGAAGAAAGGCCGCCACCGCCGCATGCGGCCAGGGAGCAAAGTGAGGACAACAGGAGAATGCGAGTGAGAGTGTTTTGAAGCATCGAAGTATTGGTGTGGGGTGCGAGCTGGACTTTCAGGGGACAACCTAAGTCCTTTTGGTGAAATGGGCTGTAGGAGGCGCTCTTGACCAAAGACAGCGAAGGTTACCCTCTATTTTGCTCTTGGATACAAAAAATGCAGATTTCTATACAAGTCCGGCTGGAAACCTGCTATATGCGTTCTAGCTCGACCAATTCACAGAAACAATGGCCAAACAGCAAATGGGCTTCCTGGATACGCGGGGTATCGGCACTGGGCGCAATAAAGACTACATCGCAGAGCGCCCGCAGCTTGCCGCCATCTTTACCCGTGACGCCAACAACCTTCGCCCCTTGGCGTTTCGCTGCGCTAACCGCACGCAGAATATTTTCGCTGTTGCCGCTCGTAGAAATCGCCACAAATAGATCGCCACTTCGCACATGGGCCCGCACTTGGCGCTCAAAAACCTCTTCAGGCGGGTAGTCGTTAACGAGCGCGGTATAGGTGCTGGAATTTGTGGTCAATGCAACCACATTCAAGGGATTGCGCTCCAGCAAGTAGCGGCCGACGAGCTCCGCGGCCCAATGTTGAGCGTCTGCAGCACTACCGCCATTGCCGGCAAGATAGACCCCGCCTTCTCCACGCAAAGCATCGATGGCGAGATTGGCTGCTTGTTGGACCACCGCGATGAAATCATCGCCGAGGGCCAAGTAGGTCTGCTGCGCTTGTTGAAGGCGCAGGCGCAAAATGGCGTCGGAGCTAGACGTCATGGTGCGGGATTCTACCAGCCGAGAGGCGATTGGTAGCATTTGGCTGTGACTCTCCGCACCCACTCCCTTTCTGTGACCTTCGGGCCCGCTGCTGCGGCGCCGGTCTTAGATAAAGTGGATTTTTCGCTGGAGCCTGGCCGCTTCGATGTGATTGTGGGGGCGAATGGCGCCGGCAAGAGCACGCTCCTACGGGCGTTGGCGGGCATACAAGCTCCTAGCCAGGGCTCCGTCTCGCTGGATGAGCACAATCTCAAAGGCTTGTCCATGGCCGCGCGAGCCCGTCAGATTGGCTTTTTGCCGCAGGAGGTCGCGCCCGCATTTGCCTACAGCGTGGCGGATACAGTGGCTTTGGGGGCACGTGTTGCGGGCTTTGGCCATTGGTTTGACCACGGTTTGAACGCTTCGGCCACGCGCGCGGTGGATGCGG
>CALFOT010000061.1 GCA_937919925.1 uncultured bacterium
CAGCCGCCGCAATGCTCCAGCCCAATTCATCCACCGGAGACGTGCCCGCGAAAGTCAGCAAAGGGGCGCCCGTTTGCCCGGAAAACAAATAGGCACGGCCATCGACGGCATCGCGTGGTGCACCAACTACAAAATCATCAAAGCCATCGCCATCCACATCGCCCACGCCGGCAACAGAAGATCCAAAATCGCCGCCGAGCGTTGTGCCGTAAAGAGTATGCAACAAGTTGCCGTTGATTCCGGAGAACACATACGCAGCGCCCACCACCTGGAAACTCAGATCTTTGGCTCGGAGCGCGCCAATGATGACGTCATCGAAACCATCGTTGTTCACATCTCCAGCCCCACTCACCGAATAACCAAAATTATCGAGCGCAGATGCGCCATCAAAACTGTGGATCATGGCGCCTGTCGCGCCGGAAAAAACATAAGCCGAGCCGGCGTTATTGAGGCTATTCGGATCGGCGTTGAAACTACCCACAATAAAATCCGCAAAGCCGTCGCCATTGACGTCGCCTGCTCCGGCCACCGATTTCCCCGCCGAATCACCAGCCAGCAGACCGCCAAAAGCAAACAATTGAACACCGCTCACACCGGAATACACATAAGCGGCACCAGCATTATTTCTCCCACCAGGATTTGCCCAAGGTGCGCCGGAAATCAGATCTGGCAAGCCATCGCCATCCACGTCGCCGGCCACAGCCACCGCATAACCAAAGTTATCGTTGGTGGCCGCGCCATCAAAGCGGTTTTGCAAAGTCCGGGTGCCGCCTTGCGCGACCAACGGAGATGCCACACAAGGCAGCGCCAGCAGTAGCAGGAGTTGTAGGTTTTTCATCGGTTGTTTCGGTGGGAAATGAACTTTCTATTGAACAATTACGGCGATTGGGGCAGACAAATTATAAGTTGCGGCACCCTTTCGCTCGACCGCTTGAAACCAAATCTGACGGCCACTCAACTGCGGTGGAACTACGCTCATCACCAGTGTTGCTTGATTCAAAGCGTTTGCGGTATCGTGACCGAGTTGGTGGATCGGCTCTGCGATTCCAAGATCAAAACCATAGGGCGTTGGCGTAACCCCCAATCCAGCACGCGAGGCCAAGAACGCCACGGTGTTTCCTTCCCAAGCACCCTCGGCAACCAACATGCCGGGGCCGCCGCCGACTAGTACCGGAGGCGTGAGAACAAAAGCGGCATCAGGAAAACGACGCTCCTCCATGAGGTGGCCAAAATGAGGTGCAATTTTGTCTTCTAGCATGTTGCCTTTCCCATCCACTGTCCATCCTTTTGCATCCGTCAAGAAGGTGTAGGAGCGACGGTAAATCAACCGTGCGCGCACCGACACAGGACCGGTGCCTTGCGGAACATCAAAAGTGTAGGTAGTGGAATCAGTCGTAAGCGCGGGAATCCGTGTATCAAACAAAATCGCGGTGGCTTCGGTGTAGAACGTAGGTCCAACATTATTGGCATCAAGATTATGTTTGCCGAACAATTTACCCGGCAGTCCAGCGTAGTAACCCTGAGCGGGCAAGCCGACGCCGCCAAGATCATGGACGATTTGATTGCCGGTATGCGTGAGTGCCGCTCCATCAGAATCGCGCGTGGCCTCCACCAGCAAAATCATATTGCGCACGGTCACGCCGGTAGGCAAAGAGTGGCCAGTCATGTTGTTATCAATAGCAATATCCACCGTCAGCACCGTTCCGGATTGGGTCACGGCGAGATTCATAGCGCAGGCGTTTTGCAAAAACTGCGCCGTAGTGCCGCGGATATCGTGGCCACCCAGGGATTCCGCATCACGGAAGGGAGCAATCGACATCACGCTGGCGAAATTACGCGACGTTTGCTGCATGTGGCAATCAACACAAGTTGCAAAATGCGGGCTGGCTGGATTCGCATAATCACTGGTGCTCCATTCGTCCCAAGTGGGTTCGGAAACAATACTGCCTGGATCACCAAAAATGCCGTCATCATCGTGATCGTTGGTATCTTGATGGCAAGTAGTGCACATCGCTGAAGTCAGCTGCGGCTGATACGAAGGACGCATCATTGGATCGCTGTACATGGTATCGCTTAGCACTCCATACATCACCGGTTCATGCATGCCCATCGTGCCCAACGGTGGTTTCGTGAACGTCGTTTGCTGAGGAAACAAACCGGGGTAATCCATATTGTTCTCATCTACGTGGGCGATTTTATGGCAGACGTCACAAGAAATTCCATGCGTGGCACCAACCGATAAATTGTTTAGATCGTCAAGGCCTTGGTTTGGGTTTTTGGTTTTCACCCATGGCACGGGTTGGTGGCAAGGTGCGCAATCGGAGTGAGGCGCATGCGCGAGATGGACCGAATCACGTTCATAAACAAAGCCGCCCATACCACCGGGAGTGCCGCTGCCATCGTAAATATCGTAGAGCCAAAGGTTGACGCCACCCTTCTGCATAGGCGAACCATTCCATTCATCATATTGATCGGGATGGCAACCGGAACAATTCACTGGGTCTTGCAAATCATAATTGGGGTCGTCCCAAACGGGAACTCTTTCCATGCTGATGGATACGCCGGACATGGGTGTGCTTGGCACATAAATAAAACCGTTGAACCAACCTTTCTTGGCGGCCACCACAAAAGTGTTGCTGCCCGATGCACCTGGCAAACTAAAACTCCCGTCAGGCGCAGTGGTGGTGGTGAAGGAAGTTGCTTGAAGCGTGACTTTGGCCGCGGCAACGGGCAAGCCAGACAAATCCACTACCGTGCCTGAAATCTGCGCGGCGGCAAGTGTAGGCAGCAAGAAAAAGGAAAAAACCGCAGCGCAAGCGCTCATTTTAGGAAGGGATGTCAGCATGGTTCTACGTCTAAATTTACCAGCAATTCTCCTGCATCCCCGAAGACAATGGAGTTTTTTCAATCTCGAATTTAGGAGTTTTTTTGTGGCGCGATGGCGGAAAATATTCTCAACTTCTTGATAATCATTTCAGCGCTGCGCCGACCAGCGGCGTAGGACTCACAGGTGAGCGAAAAAGTCACACCACCATGGGGCTCAAAATGATGGCGAATGGCGAATGGCGAATGGCGAAAGCGGGATTGAGTTCAACTTCAAAATGCGCGGCGGCGCCTTCGACCCCGAGACCGGTGCGCTGGATATGGAGAGCTGTGAGCTCAAGATGTTCCACCCAAACTCAGGCAACCACGATTTGTTCCGCACCGCCACCACCATTTATAGCGGTGGATACGCGGTACTGGGCGTTACTGGAGCCGAACCACTGTTTCTAGTCGTGCAGCTGCACCCGGTACAAGGGCTGCGTTAACGAGTTCTGGCTCATTTGCAGCAGGCGCCTGCGGGGGCAAGTAGGCACAAGCGGGGGCTTTCCAGACCAAACTTCATCTGGAAGGCCCCTGCTCTTTTTCCATAACTGGTTCTAAGCAGGCTTTGCCGTATTCTGGGGTATGCACCTCCCCGCTGGCCGCCCTCGCTTCGAGAGGACCCTTTCCATGAATCCGGATTGCGCCATTCTGGCCATCCAGCAAAAACTCGCTGAGCCGGCATGTGCTTGCCGCGGATTCGTTGCCGAACTGCAACATCATTTCGATTTACGCGTGCATGCAAAAGACCAACACTTGTGGTCCCCGACCTTAAGCGGCAGCCTAACACCCCTGGAAAACGGGCAATCCCTCCTCCACGGACTCATCAGCCCCAATCCAACTATTTGGACAGCGGTGGCCTTTTCCTACCTTGCCTGCTTCACGGGTTTATTATTCTTCCTCACTTTCGGGATTGTGCAGATCAGCCTTGCGCAACAACCGTGGGCATTTTTTGCAGTCGCCGCCATACTGGTGTTAGCCGCCAGCGTGCGCTTGGCCTCCCACTTGGGAGAACGCTTTGCTGTTGAACAAATCACGCTGTTACGCGAGGTCCTTGAAGAAATTTTTCCCTCTCATGAATAAAGCCACCGCCTTGATCTCCGCCCTTTTCATTGGGGCGTCCACCTCTTTTGTCAACGCTCAAGAAGCAGAGAGTGTTACACCTGAAACGAAAATGTTTTTGGGCAAAGTCGTCCCGCTGGATGCTGAACAAGTCATCCTGGAAATGGCAGAATGGAATGGCCCGCTGCGTTTTGTCGAAGTTGCAGCGCATGGCAGTTTGGTCGCAAAAGGCCAAGTTCTTGCGCGGCTGGAAACGCGCGATCTTGAAAAGCAGCTGGCGGAGATTGAGCAGTCGTTGGAATCCGCCTGGACGCGCAATGATATGGCTCAGGCACGCGCCGAACTTGCCGAGATCGCTGCAGAACAACACCTCCATGATGCCGAGTTGGCGTTCGAAGATGCGCGCCAAGCGCAGCAACATTGGATCGACTTTGAATACCCGCAGAACGTCGCCAATGCCGCAATGAGTGCTACCCGTATCCAATACGGCATTGATGATTCCGCCGATGAGCTTGCGCAACTCGAGGCTATGTATACCGAAGACGAACTCACCGACGCCACCGAGGAGATCGTCTTAATGCGTTCGCGCAGGAATCTTGCGCAACAGAAGCTGGGTGCAAAAATCGCCGCCGCAATGCGAAAATTTACCGCCGACGTCAGCTGGCCGCGTATCGAACGCGATCGTCGTCTTGCCTTCGAGCGCGCAGAAATTGCGCTGGATAACGCACGTCGCAGCAGGCAAGTCGATCGTCTGGAACGGGAGTTGCAGGCCCTTGAGAGGGAAAACTCAGTCCAAAAACTCACCCGCCAGCTGGAGTCTTTGAAAGGTGATCTGGAAAAATTCGTAATCACCGCCCCGCGCGCTGGCATGTTGCTCCATGGTGGTGCTCGGCAGTATCACCCAGGCGCCAATGCCCCCCGCTTCGAGCAATATGCTGATGGTTATGTGCGACGCGCCTTGTTCACTGTGGCCAACCCACAAAATTTTGGCGTGTTGTTTCATGTTGACGAAGAGGCGCTGGGCGGATTGGATTTGACCCAGGCCGCCACCGCAAGTTTGGTGGCGTTTCCGGATTTGAGCGTGAAAGGAAACGTCACGCTGGCGCCTGCTGATTACGCCGGCTACAACAACATGGCGAGCCATACGCTGATTGCAATCATGACACTTGAAACCACAATTCAAGGACTCATGCCCGGCATGGGGGTGAATGTCCTGTGCATTCTTAAGTAGATGCGTGGCACTCTACTCGCCGCCTTTTTAGGGTATGCCGTGCTGGTTGGGAATCTTTGTGCCAATCAAGAAGCCGCCCCACGCGCGCCGCATCTGCACCAATCAGGTGCTGATTTCCTAGAAGTCAGCAATGCCGAAGCTACCCAAACAGGTGTTGCTTGGCTGTTAGAAAACCAAAATCCCGATGGCACTTGGGGTAGCCATCTTTCGCCGCGCTGGTATGAAGTGATGTGTGATGTGCCTGGTGGACATCATGCTTTTCGTGTGGCCACCACTGCGCTATGTGTGATGGCGTTAATGGAAACGCCTCAACAAAGTGAAGCGACGGTGACGGCTGCCAGTCATGGGGTAGATGCGATTCTTGCGCAGCATGAGGTTAAGCGTCCTAATATGCTGGAACACTACAGCGTGTGGGCTTTTGGCTTTGGCCTCCAAGCACTCGCCGATTTTCGTGCCCGTTACCCCGAAGATAAACGCGGCGCGGCAATCGATGCCGTGTGCCGTCGATTGGTGGAAAAACTGCAGCTGTACCAAGCGCTGGATGGTGGTTGGGGATACTTATCCCTACAGGAATCAAAAACATATAAGCCTTCCTTCACCTCGATGTCTTTTACCACCTCCACTTGCTTGGTTGGTTTGCAGCGCGCGCAAAAAAATGGCATCGAAGTCCCGTCTGAAATGTTACGCAAAGCACTAAATTCGCTCGAACGCTGCGAAACAGCTGCACAGGTCTACACCTACGGCGAACTGTGGCGTTACAGCCCGCTGCGCAGCGTCAACAACATCAAGGGCGCAGCTTGTCGGACGCCTGGTATTTTGGAGGCGCTGCGGTTGTTCGACCGACTCGATCCGCAAACAGAACTCGATCGCTATCGTTTATCGCTTAAAGCGCTGTTGATTGATCACCAACGCTTTCAAATCGCTGGATTACGCCGGCCAGTGCCCCACGAATCCCATTACGGAGTGTCCGGATATTTTTACTTATTCGGACACTACTACGCTTCTCTGATCAACGCGCGTTTACCCGTCAGCGAGCGAGAGCTTTACGCGCCGCTGTTGGAAAAGGCGGTGCTGTTGTGTAGACAGCCTGATGGTAGCTTTTGGGATTACCCCCTGTATAGCTACCACAAGCCTTACGGCACCGCCTTTGCCTTATTGGTTTTAGCGCGAACCGCGCCGCATTAGGGCATGTCGTGACACTTATCGCAGGCTACTTGTTCGCCCTTCACGAAGTTCTCCCAGCGGTGCTGTTCATCGTTCCACAAAGTTCGGTTCACTGCAACGCGCGAAAGAACGGTGCCTAACAAGTTTGCGCCGTGACAAGTGCGACACAAGCCTAAATGGTGTTCCGCGATTTCTTTGTGATCATCCAGGAACAAGCTATCACCTACAGGGTGCATTCCGTGCGGCCCACCTAACGTAACTCCTACATCCGTAGTGTGGCATGATGCGCATTCGATCACAGTACCTGTGTGCCCCTGCACTTCATAAGCTGCAATGTTGTCGTTCGAACGCTGCGGCTGAACTGGCCAAGTTGCGTGCGGGCTACCGTGACAAGCAGTACACGCCAACTCACCATGGCCTTTGGAGAAACGGTACAAGGTACCCGTCTCTTCACGAAAACGACTATTCGGAGCATCAATCGGAATTGCGGTAGTATCACCGGTATGCCACGCTTGCTGCAAACGGATGCCGTCTGTGGCAAAGTTTAAATTGGCACCCGTGAGGTGATTGATCGCATCTCCGGTGTGACAACTTTGACATTTCGGCATGTCTATCCATGGCGCACGATTGCCGCCGACGGCATTCATGTCGCCGTGACAATCAAAACATTCCATGCCGCCGTCGGCCATGGCACCACGATGGCACTGGGTATTTTGACCGGGGTGACACTGATAGCAGGTGGCCGCTGCCGAACCGCCAGGTGGGAAAATCGGCGCGCCGCCAATATCAGTTAGGGTGCCGTGGTAACCGTGCATGGTTGCGCTCATGGTGGAATGCAAAAGCTGCTCGCCGATGGGACCCACACCGCCTAAATCCAAGGCGGCAGAATAATGGCAGCTAGCACAAAGCACCGGTTGATTGGCCTCAAGCGCGGTAGCTTCTTTAAAATCGTGCAGCTTCAAGACATTGCGTTTGGTTTGAACCTCAAGATCGCTTTCTACAGACCAGACTACACCTGGGTCGACTGCAGCTATTTGACCGCTTGCATGACAATTTTGGCAATCTGTTTCCGCAGAAACGGGCAGCACGATGTCTTGATAACCAACAACCCGGCCGGTGGCCTTGTGCACAGCGGAAATCCGCATCACCGGATAAGGATTTTCTAAACCATGATCATCCGTCGGAGTGATGGGAATCCCAAAGCCTTCAAAAAAAGTATGGGTGGTACTCCACGGAAGCTGTTGAGGGCCAACAATTGGCGCATCGCCAGGCATAAAAAATCCGGTAAGGCTTTCACCTGGGGCGAGGGTAGCGCCGAACAGAGCGCTAGCGTTTTGCCAAAAATCTGTTTTCCCATGGAGGCTAGTACTATTCCGCGAGCCATTCAAATCTGCTACGGAAGTATAGGTGAGCTCGATGGAAGTATCGTCGAGCAGCATGGGTAAGTGGCCTGGACGACGCCACACAGCCTGAGCGTGGATGACGTTGAAAGGTGGCAAAATACTGTAAACCGAGGTTTCTCGGTCGGTGCAGTGCATGCCAAGATCATTGGCAGCGAACACCTGAACTTTTGCGTTCTGGGCTGCGAGTCCTTCCTGCGCAGAGGCAGAGGCCGAACTTGCCAGAAACAACAGGAGAGTCAAAGAGACATGCGAATTCATGAATGAGAACAATTGTTGGGTTGAATTGGGAGCCAGGGGAGACAACGCTCTCAATTTGGCACACTCTTGCTGCTTTGATACATAAATCGCCACGTTTTCGTTTTAATAATTTCACAAAGTTGACGTTTCCTTGAAACTAATACCCCTTTTTTGGCTCTCGTCGCCATCGCCGTGAAGAGCGGATTCAAACTCGAATCCGAGTTTTTTATAAGTACCCTAATCCCCTGAGGGATTCTTCGACGCGTTTGGCTTCGTCGTCGGACCAGGTGTTGCCGTCGGCAATGCCGCGCACGATTTCTTCCTGGCTGAACCGCGGCGGGTTTTGCACCAGCCAATCCTTTTGCAAGGCCGCTGTTTGCACCGAACCTTCCATCCAAGCTGGAATCGGCTCCCCGACCATGTGCAGTAACGTTGGCAGGCTATCTTGGATATGCATCCCTTCATAAACCGCGCCAGCAGCAGTAGGGCAGTTTGGCCCGCCGGCCACCGCAAAGATTCCATCCATACGATGGGTGCCTGAAACTGCCGCATATTTGCGCCGGCCAAAGTAGGTGCTGGCGTTCCAATCCTCCTTGGGCAAGCACGCCAAACCCTGCATCATAAATTGAATGTCGGGAGCGGTGTGTAAATACTCGCCGCTGTAACAATCTTTCGAAACGATGGCATCATCCACAGCAAGCTCATCATGGAGAGGATCGCGCAGCAGGCGTAGCTTGGCAATCACCTCTTGCTCCAAAGCTTCACGCGCGGCACCCGGCACCACCGTACCCTGCGGTTCACGCCCTTTGATATTCAAGCACAACCCGTACATTGCCGCGAAGACTCTGGTTTTTTTCCAATCAATGTCGCGCTTATCACGCTGCTTTTTACGCTTAGGCCGCGCCACCGGTAAACGTCCAATGGGGCCGGGCAAAAATTTACTCACAAACCCAAGCCTGGCGCGACGCAAAGTGTCCGCCAGAGTAGTAACACCCAAGGTCCAGCGCGGAATTTTTTTCAGGACTAGATAACCTTCATCTTCCAACCAACGGTTAATAAAGAAATCTGCAGAGAATGTTCCGAAGCCATGATCGGAAACCAAGGCCACCGTGCAATCCTCTCCCAATAATTCGCGGAAACGCCCAACTGCTTCATCAGCAAGGCGGTAAGCATCTTTGATGACCTCGCCAAAACGATCTTGCCCCTCTTGTGACCAGCCATCATGAGTTGAATCCTGAAACTTCCAGAAATAATGTTGGCAGCGATCCGTTATCGACAGCACGCAAAAATAGAAATCCGTGGGATGCCGACGCAACCACTCCACCTTCAAATCAATACGTTCGCGTTCGACGCGAAAAAGATCCTGCCGTAACTTTTCGTAACGATCGAGATCCTCGGAGCCGGGCTCGTTCTTGCCATCGTACGCTGCGTAATTAATATCCGGTTCGTATTCCTTGCCAAGGAATTTCTCCATCTCTGCCAGAGTGCCTTCAGGCCAAGCACCGCCGTCGCCTTTGAGCGGCATTGGAATTCCGGAAACCATGTAGCCATTGACTGGGAATGGCGGATAAGTCATGGGCACGGCAAAACCACCGGTGGTCCAGCCGCGACGCGAAAGCAAACTAAACGCATCCATGCCGGCAAAATTTTTCGAGTCCACCAGACCAAGTTGATAGCTGCCAAGCGTGCGATGAACGAAATGATAAATGCCGTGGCGGCCAGGATTCACACCGGTCATCATCGACACCCATGCAGGTGGAGTAATCGGTGGAATTGTGGATTCCAAATTGGCCGAGGCGCCCTCGCGTAAAATTCGCGTGATGTGCGGCAGCTCCCCATCGGCAATCATGGGACGAATGATGCGATAGGTGGCGCCGTCAATTCCAAGGATGGCGAGGCGAGTCATGAGTAAACGGGTAGGTGCAAGGAAAGGCGGCTCTTAGCCTACAGCAGACGCCCACCACCGCGCTTTAGCATGAGCAACTTCAACAGAATAAAACCAAGCCACGCCGAGATTTGCACGCATCCGTAGTAAATGACAAACCAACTGGCGTGCCCACTGAGGACCGTGACCGCCAACACCGCGGGTTGGATTCCGGAAGACTCCATCAGATTCTCACGCAGCGTACGCCCGAGGCGATGTTTCCAAGTGAAACTTGAGTGGTTTGGCAAAATTTGCCCAACCATAATTTTCCGTGCGCCGCTTGCTCCGTTATCTAACAGCTGTGCGAGCTGCTCTGCAGGATGCGCCATAGTGATTTCATCAATCGCTGCGCGAAACTGTAAATGCGCGGCAGGCGCAAATACGCCAATCAAAAAAACATTGAGCCCCACACTATGGTTGAGGTAGAGACCGATCGCCAACGATGGCGCCAGCAACACGATAAAAAAACTCTCGACGACCTTCGATAGAAAATGCCCAATCGAAGTTGGCCCCTTAAGCCGGGCCAAGCCCCCATCAACAAGTTCGGCCAGCAAGCCGATCATAAAAAACAGCAGAGCAAGGTTTTGCTGCTCGGGACCACCGCCAATAAACAAGTAGGCGCCCCCGCAGTAGCCTGCTAAACCGATTACGGAAGCAAGATCTCCATTGACCCCTAACAGCGCCAGTAAACGAATGAGCGGCACAACGAGTGGTCGCAGCAGAATGTTCATCAACTGCGTTGACTGATAGCGCCGCTTGGCGCTCGGAAAGAGTGTTTCACTCTGATCCCTGGCGGTGGCAGGTTCCACTTCGCCTTTCTGCATGTTTAGGGCAGGATTGTGATTTCTAAAACATCTGTCATTGCGCCCCGGCCATTACGCACGGCACCCGCGCCTACAGAAATGCAGTATAGGTTCGTGAAGTCCGGAATGTTGGTTGGAATGGTCAAAGAACCAGTGGTGCCGGTGCCTGCTAACGAGATTACGCCTTTAAAGTTTGACAGTGTGTTGAAGGAATTGAGCAGATAGTTATCGCGGGCGAGGCCGGTAACGCGGCCATCTGGCGCACGCCAAAATCCTGGAGCCGCCGCGTAAAACACACCAAAATCATAGGTGGCGTTGGTGAGGGGGTAATGACTAATTTGCCACTTGAGGCTACTGCCCTTGGTAAGCGGCCCGATGGGGGTCAAGGTTTGTGGACGATAACCGCCAGCATAAATATTGGAGGTTCCAAGGTCGTCGGCATCCCAACCCATGATGAAGTTTGAGAAGTTCTTGTTAAAAGACAACCCGCTTTTGCTGGAAACGGCACCCGAGGTGGTACTGACTTCCACCTGCGGATCCAACCATGTTGCACCTTGATCCCAAGAGAAAGTGCTCACCTGCTGATTGGTCGCGAGATCCTTCCAAGTCGTTCCGCAGTTATCGTGGTGCCCATCGAGTACCAAATTCACCGCTCCGCCAGAAGACATCTGGAACTCCGCCCAGCCGTTAGCACTGAAAGTATCGTTGGAATACATATAGGCTTCGGGAGTACCGCTTCGATCATCGATCCAGCTCACCATCAAAATCTCGCGATTCAAGAGCACATCGAGTTCGAGGGCATTGGCGACTCCAACTGTGTAATTCCCCGCCTTTTCATCGGAAGGAAGCCAAGTTTGACCATAATCGCTGGTGGTGTTGTACCGAACTTCATGGGTGCCCGCTCCTGCACGGTCATCTAGCCATCCAACGATGTACCATGGACCAGCGATACTGAGATCCAAATCACCATTTGCGCTTCCGTCGACGCTGTTGAGGCGACGATCGGAAGAACGCCAAGTCACGCCGCCATCAGTACTTTGTTGGGCATAAACATCGTAAGAGTTATTGCCCAGCACCCGGTTATCTTGCCACGCCACAAATAGATCTGCCTCGAGACGGCGATGATCTATTGCGATATTTGCGATATCGCCGGTGCCTGCAGGCAAGCCAGCTGGAAGCAGAATCGCCGGGACAAAATTGATTGCCCCATCTTGCGACGCCGTGAAGTACAACGACTCATCGCTACTGCCTGGGCGTGTCGTCGCAAACAAAAAGTAAACACGATTGAAAGTATCGCTTACCCGTGGGCTTACGCGCATGGCCCAAGATTCAATGGTGCTAACGCCAGCGGCGTATCCTTTATCGATCAGCTGCTCGCCCTGCCAAGTGACGCCGTCGTCATTGGAATGGTTCATATAAACCTCGACATTGCCGTTGCGGGTGTCGGACCACGCTACGTAAATGGTGTCGCCATAAACATAGATGGCATCGGTTTGGGTAGTTTTTGTCGAGCCACTGGTATCTTGATCGATACGTACCGCTGGATTCCAGTCGATACCACGGTCATCGGAAGTGGCAACCCACACCTCATCATTGCCGGCAGCATCGGTATCGATGAAGGCGATTGCGGAAAGGAGGTTGCGGCAATCCACGACCGGAAGTCGGGAAGCGGTACTAGGCGTGGCATCGATGAGGACGCCATCGCGGGCATTTTGTGCCGTGGCTGCGGCCGACAAAACAAGCAGTGGGAGTAGGGCGAGGAGGGAACGCAACATGCGATTTTTTAGGGCAATGTCAGCAAGACGCAGCATAAAATGCCACAACGTTGCCAATGTGAATGTACGACTATGAAAAATACCCCATTTGTTCCGCCTATTGTTCCAAAATTTACGTAATTGCAAAGTTGGAACGATAGCGAACACAATCTAATGGAGTTGTGGAAGTTGCCCGGGGCCGGCAATGCCGTCGAAATTATAGCCAAACATCACCAGATCAGCCGCAAAATAATCGCCGACGAGCTTGCGGGTGTGCGCGTTGAAGTACTGCCGATAGTCTTTCTCGCGCCCTGGAGAGGCGTTTTCATGGGGCGCCTTCTCAAATGGGATATCCAACTTCGCGCAAATTTTGACTAAATCATCTTCCAAGTGCTCCAACCGCCCTACATAGCTCACGATGATTTTTCCCTGTTCATCCGTGAGCCAGTCCGAGAGCCGGTCCGGCTTCTGAGCGATGGCCCACACGATGTACTCCTCGAACTCCATGCTCATGGCCTTTTGGTGGAGTGGGTGCTGCACCAGATGGCGTAAGTAAAAGTAGGTACTTACCGCCCAGTCGTACGGATTGCGTACAAACACGAAGGAGTAGTATTGGGAGTAGCGTTTTGCGCCCAATTTCGCCACAGCATCGCTGGCTTTGGCAAACTTATGAAAGCCAGTAATGTGCCGCAAGCCATTGTGATTCAAGCCAATCAGGCGATTGACTTTCATGATGATGCGCTTGGCTAGGCCTGGCGCAAAGGCGGCCTTTTCCCGCAAGCGCGCATAGGGCAAAAAAACCTTCATCACCGACGTACCAGCCGTCTTGTAAATGTGAATGAAGATGAATTTTTTCTTGTTGGACATCAACATGTTTAAATCATCCTTTGGCGTAGGCCACAAAAACCGAGCAGCATGTTTATCAACAGGTGAACGGCCGTTCCAAGCAACATCATCCAGAGTGCGGCATGGAAGTCCACGCCAAGCGCAAGCCAAGCCACCAAGCTACAACCAATGGCGGAATCCGCTTGATCCATGAAGGCAAGTAGAGTGCTGCGGGCGCCACCTCCAGCGCCGCGTCCCGGTGCGATGCCGGCGCGTCGTTTCAGAAAAGAGTTGGGCAACTCGGAGAGTGCGTAAGCCATCCCCCACCACAAACCTGCTTGCCACCACACGATGGCAGCGTAATCCACTAAATTCCAGGCCGCCCATCCAGGTTGCTGCGCTTCTGCCCACGCATGTACTCCAGCGGAAGCGGTAGTGGCCGCCAAAATCACCACCACGCCGCGCCATGTTTTATGATCGCCAAGTAGCCGCTTGCCATGCAGCATGCAACCGCCATCAAGCGGCACCGCCAAAATGGATAGCCAATTTGCGCGCACGACCAGCATGTGCAAAATCCCGCCGCCAACAACTGGCAAAATCGTATACAGAATTTCACCAATCACGGAAGCGCCTCCGCATCGATACGCACCACGCGACCGTTATCGCCATCAACCAAAACGCGCTCGCCATCCTGGATTGTTTGGGTAGCGCCAGCCACTCCGAGCACCGCAGGAAATCCATACTCTCTAGCAATCACTGCGGCGTGACTCAGCACTCCGCCGGTTTCCGTGACCACCGCACCGAGCCCGGCAAAAGAGGAAGTCCAACCAGGATCCGTGAAGCGCGTCACTAATACATCGCCCCTTTGCAGGCGGCCTACTTCAGCAACGGATTGCAGCACGCGCGCGGTCCCTTGGTAACTACCCGAAGAGCCGCCAATACCCTGCAGCGTTACCGAATCAGCGAATAGCGGGGTTTCTCCCCCTGTTGCAAGCCAGCGGGAACCGATTTCATCGGGATTATGGAAATCACGAAAGCCCTGGTAGTAACAACGATTATGGGCGATGAGTTGCTGCGCTTGCGGCGCAGGAAGCTCTCCACGCAGCAGTGCAACCACTTGTTCGAGATTCAAAAAGAACACATCTTCCAAGTCAGAGAAAATTCCTGCTTCCAGATTGCGTCGCCCAAACTCTAGTGCCCACAAGCGCACGATGGCGTACATACGCGTGGAGTGCATGCGCATTTCTTCGCGCCACCATAGTAATTCGCGCACGGTTTTGAGGCGTGCGGCAAAAGCACGCTGACGCACGGCGGACAAACCTGGCAACCAACTGCGCATCAAGCGATTGCATTCCGCGACCGCCTTGTCAAAGGCACTACGCTGACGCAACTCCGCCTGCGCCACAGTTTGATCGGCGCTTTCAGAATCGCAGGAATCATCCGCCAAAGCCCGCTTGATAGACTCAAACAACGGCCGCGGATTTTCCGACCAGCGTGGCATCCGAATCTCTAAAGTTGCCGGCGCCATCCAACCCCAACGCGCAAGATAATCGTGCACCAAAGCGGAAGCTGGGAAATCGCGCCCAGCTTGATATGCTGTTACGAGATCCTGCGTGGGGCAGCGAGCGAAATCTTCTGCAACCCCACTCGTGCGCATTGCTGCAATCATTTGCGCCTCTTCGCGCGTTGGTCGTAAGTGGCTTAGGTTTTGCAAGCCCCCCATCAACGCCAAAAAATCTACCCCACTTTGCGGCGCCTTCTTGGCCAGGGCTGTAAGTTTCTCCTGAAATAATGTTTGCGCGTTGGAGTTATCGTAGATCGTACGAAAATAGTCGCTTTCACACTGTACATAATCCACCAGGAATAACCGCTCGCATGTACTTCGAAACTCCGCATCCGCTAAAGCTTCGCGATCAATCGCCTCCCAATGAGAAAGACTCTGCTCTAGGCGCAAAGCGATTTTGGGGTTGATCTCTAAACGGTGCGCAAAAGATTTCGACAAACGCCGCAGCACGCGCAACCCAAATATCAACGAACGCGGGGTGATAGAGGTGGTTGCGCCATCGCCCTCATAACCCACGCGAATACCAAGATCTTCATCAAAGCTGCGCTCCTTAAATCCGGGCAAGCCGCGCAAGCGTTGCTTGACGAAACCGGCATTCCAATACGGCCGCCCAAAAGCCACCATATACCAAGCTTGCTCCTCGGGCTGGCGCGCCACCAACCCAACGTGATCCAAATACTCCGGCAGCGAACTCGAAAAAACGCGGTCATACAAAGCCGCCATAAACGGTGTACAGACCGACGCGCTGACGCCGCCATCTTTAAAGTCGGCGGTGGTCCATTCGCCGCAGAAACCCGAGGTTCCAACCCGCGTGACGGCGCGCGATTGCACCAGCCAAAGTTGGCCATCTTGCACGGCCCACTCGATATCCACCGGGCGACCAAAGGCCGCCTGCACCTGAGCCGTAGTCATAGCAATCTCCGCAACCAAAGGCGGAGTGAGCACTGGCCCTCCAGGAACGACCTCGAAGCGCAAAGTCTCGACACCGCGTTTCCAGGCGAAGCGGTAACGATCAGGATCAATTTGCCCCGATACAAGCTCGTCGCCTAGTCCATTGCAGGCCTCAATCAGAATTTCATCATCACTTCCGGTCATCGGATCGACCGAAAAAGCCACTCCAGCACAACTGGCAGCCACCATGCGTTGCACAATCACCGCCATGCTTAACGCCGCAACCGCGCGACCGTTTTGATGGCAATAAGCATACACCCGGTCGGTGAACATGGAGGCCCAGCATTTCCGCACCGCCATTTGCAACTGACCGAAGGTGGTGAGTTCCAAGTAACTCTCATACTGCCCGGCGAAGGAGGCATCCTCGAGGTCTTCGAGGGTGCCGGAAGAGCGCACTGCTACCGCCCCACCTGCCAAAATCGTGGCCGTGAGATCTTGCAAGCGCTGCTCCATTCCCGGTGGCCATGGCGTCGACAAAATCTGCTCGCGGAGGCTGGCTAAAGCGAAGGAATCCCCCAATTCGGGCCGTGGTAAACCGTTGCCGCGTAAAAACTCCCCCAACCAAGCAGCCGGCACCACCGTCCAGGGCGGCACTGCGAATCCCTGCTCCGCTAACCAAGCCAACGAAGCAGCCTTGCCACCGACGATGGCGAGATCGCGACAATCTTGCGAGGTTGAATCCGATTCAAACATGGGGCTTAAAGCGACGGGCGCAACTGGTAGCTGCCGAGCTCAAAGCCATGTTTGGCCGCCAGCGCCATGATGTGGCGTACGCGTGTTGGATTCACGGCTCCGCAAGAGTAGTCGGAGTCGAGTTCTTCCAGCCCTAAGAGAATAGTCTCCGCGAGGCATGCATAGGCGTGGCCATCGGGAAGATGCCAGCCAGGTAAGTGCAAATGGGATTCCCCACTGCCGTTTGGCAAGCGCACAATGCCGCCACGAATATAGCGCATGTCGGGGCGCGCTTCTTGCAAACCTGGAGCTGCATCACCTGGTACGGAGACATCCAGAAAAACCGTGGGGCCAGCGGTGACGTGTTCAGGGTAAACAATGGGCGTGGTGGCATTGCTTGCCGTGATGATCACGCGGCACTCAGCCAAACGCCCAATTTCAGCAGTGATGTCTACTACAGCTCCGCAAGCGTTATCTTCGCGAAGTTCCTTGGCAATACGCTCCAGACGTTGTTCAGAGCCAGGTCTACCCACCAGTAAAATGCGCCCGGCCTCCGGCATCATTAAGTGCGCTTGAATACGCCCTAAGTTGCCTGCTGCACCGACCACGGCCACGGTCTCCTTTTTCAAATCCAGCCCAACCTCTAAACACGCGCGCAATACCGCTGCAGCAGCCATGCCGGCAGTTAGCGAGTTGCCCGACGTCACGCGGATTTGTTCGTTGCGCACAGCATTACAGGAATTCGTTAGGATCGAAGTGAAGCCACCAAATCCTGCCCAATTGCAACCCTCGCCGTGCGCTTCGTTGAGCGCAGTCCGAATGTCATCCACCATGCGATCGTATTTACGTCGCCCCAGCAAATCACTGCGCCCACGCAAGGCACTCATATAACCTTCCGGCATGATGGGCCAGCCATAAACCACACCATCCACTTCTTTACCAGTGATGGAGCGCACGCGGAAACGGCGCATTGGAAAGTGGCACGACCAGCCTTCCATGCGGCGAATCAAGCCCCCCGCATCTTCATCCGTTAAACCACTCAGGCAGGAATCCCAATTGCGCACGCTCGCTTCATCAATGAAATGGCTGAAGAAGGCGATGCGCGGCCGTTCGGTAGCTGGCTCGGCATGTGCGGCAGCATAGGAAGTGCCGCAATCGAGATCCGGCGCTGGCACCGGCACTCCTACGGATTCCGCATCAGCCAACTGCAGCGGCGCAACATCGCTGCCGTGCAAAAAACGCGTGAAGCTAATCACGTCGCCAGCGGCAAGCAAACCACACAAGCGATCAATCGAAGCCAATGCATAATCGATATCGGCTTCTTCCACATACACCGACGGCTGCAAGCGCAAAGTGCGCGGGTGACGTAATGCCGGTGCAACGCGAATGTTTGCTTCATGCAACAACCAGCCTGATGCCACTGCGGCCAATGCGCCGCCGAGATCAAAGCCGCGAATTGTGGCCGACGGATTCCACTTCATGGATGCGAATTCGATGCCAAGCATCAAGCCGCGACCGCGGACATCCGCAAGAGCGGTCGGCCAGCGCTCCTTGATTTTTTGTAATCCGGCGAGAAAATATTCGCCGAGTTGCGCCGAACGTTTCACCAACGCGCGGTCATCGCGGTTTAATAACTCAAGTACCGCAACCGCGATGCGACTCGATGGACCGTCTTCGGCAAAAGTAGACGAATGGAGCAGCGAAAACTCATGAATATATTCTTCGCGCACAATCGCCATCGCGGCAACCTTGGCAAGACCTCCGCCAAGCACCTTGGAAAGCAGCACAATCTCTGCTTGCAGCCCCACTCCTTCGCAAGCCAACATCGAACCCGTGCGGCCAAAACCTGTTTGGATTTCATCACAAATTAAAGGGATGTGATGCCCGCGGCAAATGCGGTGGAGCGCCTGCAAATGGGCGCTGGGAAGCACTTGGATGCCGCCTTCGCCCTGAATGACCTCCACAAACAGCGCGGCGACCCGGGTCATCGGCAAAGAACACAAAGTCCAATTGCCATCGTGATCGCGCGCCGGCTGTAACAAAGAAATCATATTTCCCAAAATGATTTCTTCAAGCGCTTGTTCATTACCCGTTGGTACAAAACCCACCGCGATACCAGTCGAAGACAAGGTCGAATGATTGCGCTTGCCAAAACTAAGCTTGCCAGCAGCGGAACCGGAGCCGTGGTAACCACCCTCGAGCGCCAAAAAGATTGGCTCGACAGCCGCTGCTGCTTGGTTGAGAGCATGCACTCGTTGCAGCAAAATTTGGAAATCTACAACTCCCTCTAACGAAGGGTGAAGCTGGGCTGCTGCTGCGACAAAAACGCGAATGGATTCGCCATCGCCACCACCCATCTCTTCCACCAGAGTGCGCCAAACGCGTGCGGTTTCATGCTCCATCGCCGCCAATCGGGTACGACGCGCCAATTCGCAATGCTGTACTGCTGCCTCGACGGCCTCAGTACCGGTGTTCACTAAGTGCACAATAAATTCGCGACCCAGCGTACCACGCAGCATGGTATTCAAATCGTGACTTAAGACACTCGCCCAGCCATGCGTCGATGCTTGGGCATGAGTGGGTACTTGTTCATCAAGGTTCGCCTTCGCTGTAGCAACCAGTTCGGGGTGATTATGTCCCAATAAGCCAGCGCCATAACCAGCTAGGAAATCGAGAACCTCCACGGTTTTGCCATCTTTCTCATATTCCAAGTACGCGCCGTGACCGCGTCGGTAAACCACATCGAGGCCAATGCTGGCAAGCACTTCTGCCAAGCGTGGGCGCGCTTCTTCGGCATAAAATTGCCGCAGTTCACTATCACTGTGCGATAGCGGTAAAGCAGCGCGTAGGCCGTTGACGGGGTGGGAGGACCACATAAGTGGGAGTATGGTACGTGGTGCTGGGCTCTACCAGGAGCCGCGCAATTCTAGAAGGTTTTTCACTATCTGTCGGCCCACCTTAAAAAGTCTTACGCTTCCAGGCTGCACCGATGCTGACGCACAGGCAGCCAAGCGCTAACACAATCGTTCCCCATGCAATATCAACAAAGTTGATAGCGAGATTCGTGGCCCATCCAGTGGTGGTGTCGGCAACTGCGTCAAAGGTTTCCGCTAAAAAACTCTCCGGCTTAGGCTCCATCAAGCCTTTCAGGTAGGGCCAAGCCAAGGCAATCCACATGATGCCAGCGGCAAGTCGCGCCAACCATATTTTGCGCTGCGCCAAGCAAATCACCGCGCCAATGGCGCCAAGAATCATGATCAGAGCTTCAGGGCCCGCCGCTTCCCAATAACTTACGCTGCCGTAGATTGCCACATCTGCTGCAGGAGCGAAGGATCCAAAAATCACCATCGCCGCACCGGCCACGGCCAAAAAATTAAACTTGCTCGCTGAAGATTTCATGCCCTTTTAGCCTAACACACAGAGCCAAGCACAACCTGCAGACAATGTGGTTGCACTGAGATTTCGGCAGGCAGGCGGCCGACCAACTCGCCGTCAGCTTCCAGCAACACCTTGGATTCGGAGCGCGCTTGCAGATGCTTGCAGCGCCCATAGTGCACATCCGGATGTTGAATGCGATTGCCTGAAAAAGTTTCGCCCAAGCGGCGGATGGCTTCAAAGCGACCCAGATTTCCAACAATCACCACATCCAGCTCGCCGTCGGCAAGGCGTGCATCGGGCGCAATGCACATGCCACCGCCGAAGTAAGCATTGTTCGCCACCACCACACTGATAATTTTCTTCTTGGAGAAGGCGCCGCCGTCCACCGCGAGCTCCACATAAGGATTGCGAAAGGTGCACAACGCACGCACCGTTTGCCATAAATAAGTGGGCCGGCCGGGCAAAAAACGCGACTGGCGCTGCAGCCGCTCGCACACCACCGCGCCAATGCCAAAATCCACCGCATTAAGGTAGTAGCGCTCTACCGGTTGGCCGTCGGCATCTTGGCAAAGAATATGCCCCAAATCGATGGTGCTCGCGCGGCCCGCAATGAGCAAGTCGAGTGCCCCGCCGACGTCGCCCGGAATGCCAACGCCGCGTGCAAAATCCGAGCCACTGCCGGCCGGCCAAATTCCCAAAACCGGGCCCGTGGAGTTGTTGCCGGCGCGCTTGCTCGAGCTCACTGGGACAACGGCGGTCATCAAGCCATTGACGACTTCATGCACGGTGCCGTCACCGCCCACGGCCACAATGAAATTTTGACCACGCTCGACGGCATCCCGCGCAATTTGGGTGGCGTCGCCGGGTTCGCGCGTGAATAACACCTCTCCCAGGGGGAAGTGGGCGCGGAGCAGGGATTCGCGCGCGGCCCACCGACGACCGGTCTTGCCGGCGGCGGCGCATGGATTTACCACGAAAGTAGTGCGGCGGTCAGGCGGTTTCACCAACGCCACGCTAACTTGTGCCATGGCATTGTTCCAGACTCCACCCGCTACTAACGAAGAAGCCGCTCAGTACGAACCCCTCAAAATCGGACCGGAAGAGGTTCTCGATATGACTGAGGAGGAATGGTACGAACATATTTATCGCGGGGATGATGTTCCGCAACTCACCTTGCGGGCTGTCTTGATGGGCTCTGCCCTTGGTTTCTTACTTGCCTTCACCAACCTTTACATTGGCTTAAAAACCGGTTGGGCTTTGGGTGTGGCCATCACGGCATGCATTTTGTCCTACGCATTATGGACTTTGTTGGTTCAGGCAGGCTTAGCGCGCTCGCAAATGACCATCCTCGAAACCAACTGCATGCAGTCGACAGCCAGCTCCGCTGGTTACTCGACTGGCGGCACGATGGTTTCCGCGATTGCAGCCATGTTGTTGTTATCGGTCACGCCGGATAATCCACTTGGTGTGCATATCAATCATTGGGTGCTAATTGGTTGGACGATTTCACTAGCTGCACTCGGCACCGTGATGGCGATTCCGATGAAGCGTAATTTGATTAACCGCGATCGCTTGAAATTCCCTTCGGGCACGGCGGCGGCGGTCACTTTGCAATCGCTTTATTCCCACGGCAATGTGGCGATGAAAAAAGCCCGCGTCCTCGGCTACTCTGCCGGCATCGGTGCACTGTTTTCGCTAGGCTTAGATTACAACTGGCTGGTGAAAGAGGTTCCGAACAAAATCACTGGAATGATCGATCGCACGCGCGAAGCATTGCTGCCGGGCGCGTTCAATATTTTCGATACCTTTTTCCCGACGGCTCCCGGTGGACATCTCGTTGCTGGCAAAGAAGAAACTTTCAAACCGTCGGATTGGACCATGGCGCTGGATGTCAACCCCGTCATGATTGCCGCCGGTGGCTTGGTCGGACTACGCATCGGCTTTTACATGATGGTTGGTGGTTTGGTGTTGGTTTACGGCCTGGGAGGTGCGGCTCTAGAAAACGTCTGGACTAGCCCCTACGGCACCCAGTTGGAACGTGTGCTGGAGCAAACCGATGGCGCCACGGCAGAAGCTTATGCGGTAGCCATTGAACCATTAAAGCTAGCATTTCCTGGCTATGAAGCTGACTTAACTAAGATTCAACGGCTGCCGCTGGATCCCCAAAAGGCCGCTATGACGCGCCCAGAGTTGATGCGCGAACGTCTGACTGAACTCGCCGCGGGAGAAACCCGAGGTGCCGTAACCAAACCAGGTAAAGCTTGGAAAGAAGTTGGGTTGTGGCTGGGAGTTTCCATCATGCTGGCCTACGGCATCCTGCAATTCCTAACTCAGTGGCGTACGATTGTGCGCGCCTTCGCTGGTCTCGGCAAGCGCAACAGCGACGATGTCCCGCAAATTGTGAAAGATACTGAAGTGCCAGGCAGCTGGTTTGCCCTCGGCACAGCACTTGCCGGTTCGGCCGCGATTTTGATTGCACAGTTTGCCTTTGGCATTCCCTTTTACTTTGGCATGTTGGCAGTAGGTCTGACCTTCTTCCTAGCAATGGTGGCCGCGCGCGCTACCGGCGAATCCGACATCACCCCCGTTGGTGCGATGGGCAAGATTATGCAGCTCACTTTCGGTGCCATCATGCCGCAGTCAGCAAGCGCCAACTTGATGTCGGCATCGATCACCGCCAACGCCGCAGGTAGTGCCGCAGACTTGCTCAACGACCTGAAATCCGGCTATCTACTCGGTGCCAATCCGCGCCGTCAGTTTATCGCACAGGTTTGGGGCATCGCTGCAGGCACCATCGCTACGGTGATTGGTTTTTACTTGCTAGTCCCTGATGCCACCGTGATGACCGGCGAACTTGCCGACGGCACCACGGTCACTCCGGCATTCCCCGCTCCTGCCGCGCAAGCATGGATGGCCATTGCCAAAGTCATGACCGGCGGCGGGCTCAGTGCCATGCACCCGATGCATGTCACCATGATTATGTGGGGCCTCAGCCTTGGCACCGCCATGCTGGTTCTGGAGCTACTGTTGCCGAAACATCGCGGCTGGTTGCCTTCGGCGACTGGCGTTGGCCTCGGCTTGATTCTGCCATTTAACTACCCATTGTCCATGTTCCTTGGCGCTGCCATCGCGGCCATCTGGATCAAAAAGGGTAAGCAATCCGCAGAGTTCTACTTGATTCCGATTGTTTCCGGTTTGATTGCCGGCATTTCGATTTTCGGAGTGCTTGGCGCGGTGATGAACACCTTCGTGCTGAAGTAAGGCGGATCCACCTAGACGAGTTTTTGTGCGCTGGCGTATGCTGGCGCACATGATTCCGTGCTTGATTTCAATTGCGCCCACCGCGCTGGCGCCTGAACTTGCTGCGGAAACCACTGCGCATTTCGGTTTGGGCGCAGTTGATATGGTCGTGGCTGGGTTTTATCTGGTGGGCATTGTGGCAATAGGTTTGTATGCAGCGTTACGGCACAAACGCTGCCAAGGCGAAGCAAGTGATTATTTTTTAGCCGGCAAAAGCTTAGGTTGGGGCACGATTGGCCTGGCTCTGTTCGCCACTAACATTTCTACTTTACATTTAGTCAGCTTGGCACAAGGCGGCTTTGACAGCGGCTTATTGCTGGGCAATTTCGAGTGGATGGCGGCGTTGACTTTGGTGATGCTCGGCCTGTTTTTTGCGCCGTTCTACATTCGCTCCGGCATCACCACACTGCCAGACTTTTTAGAAAAACGTTACAACCGCACCTGCCGCGACTGGCTGACCGGGGTTTCAGTGATGACGGCGGTGTTGATCCACATCGCATTCGCCTTGTTGGCTGGCGGCATCATTTTAGAGACCTTATTGGGCATCCCGATGATGTGGAGCATTGCGGTTTTGTGTGCGCTGACGGGTTTGTACACCATTGTCGGTGGCCTGCTGGCCGTAGTCATTACGGAATCCATCCAAACCGTAGTGTTGCTGTGCGGCGCGTTGTTGATTAGCGCCTTTGCGCTGTGGCAACTGGGTGGCAGTGCGGAAACCCCGGGCGGCTGGGATGGTTGGAGCCATCTCAAAGACATCCTCAAGCGCGAGGGCACGACTTCCAAACTGTCGATGCTACGCCCGCACGGTGATGCCGACGGCATGCCTTGGTACAGCATCTTCCTTGGTTATCCGGTTTTGGGAATTTGGTATTGGTGCGCCGATCAAACCATCGTGCAGCGCGTGCTTGGCGCCAAAGATGAACACCATGCCCGTCAAGGACCCATCTTCGCCGGCTTGATCAAGATTTTGCCGGTGTTCCTCTTTGTGATGCCAGGGCTTTTTGCTTACGCCTTGTTTCAAGACGGCCGATTGGATTTATCGGGCTTGCCCAACGCCGACGGCGTCATCGATTCCAAAGGAATTTATGGCGCGATGATTACCGAACTATTGCCGGTTGGCGTGCGTGGCGTGTTAGTTGCCGCACTGATGGCCGCGTTAATGAGCACCGTGTCGGGCGCCTTGAATTCCATCTCTACCTTAATCAGCTATGACTTGGTGAAGCGTTTTCGGCCGCAGATGAGTGATCACCTTTTGGTCCGTACTGGCCGCGTCGCTGCCGCAGTGGCACTCGTGGTGGCGGTTGCGCTGGTGCCGGTATTGAATCGCTTCCATAGCGTATTTGAAGGTATGGCGGATATCATCGCGCACATTGCGCCACCCATAACCTGCGTGTTTTTACTCGGTGTGTTTTGGCGGGGCGCAAGTGCGCGCGCAGCAGCACTTACGTTAATTAGCGGTTCGCTGCTGGGCGCGGCTATTTTTGCACTCAACAAATTTCAGCCAGAAAATCCGCTCAATCACATCCCTGGCGGCTTCATGATGATGACTTTCTGGCTGCTGCTAGTTTGCATCACGATTCAAGTCATCGCCAGCTTCCTACTCCCAGATTCCGGCGAAACCCGCAGCGATTTGGTTTGGGAAAAACCATGGACCCCACTGCTGCTGCCCGGACGCTCGCGCCTAGGCGATCCCCGTTTGCTGTCCGCGCTACTTCTGCTCATCATGACTGTGCTCTACATCCTTTTCCGATGAAACACCTCGCATCACTCCTGCTGCTCGCAAGTCTGTTCCTAAGCTGCCAAAGCCCACAGTATTATGGATCCGTCATCGAACTCATTCCCGAAAAGGAACAGCAATACCGCGATTTACACACCGCCGTCTGGCCGGAAGTCGTTGCTGCGATTCGGCAGGCGAACATCCGCGATTACCGCATTTACCGCGCAGAATTACAGGGCAAGATTTACCTGTTCAGCACGTTCACCTACGTTGGCAGGGATTTCGCCGCGGATATGGCATCGATTGCCGCCGACGAAACCACACGCGAGCGTTGGTGGCCGCTGACGGATGCTTGCCAGCGCCGTATTCCAGGCACCGCCGCAGGTGAGCAATGGATGGGGCTTGAGCAACTGATGCATTTGCCATAATGGAGTACTGAAATGGATTTGCACCTCACCCACAAAGTTGCGTTGATTACGGGCGGCGCCAGCGGCATCGGCGCGGCGATTGCCCGCACTTTGGCTGCCGAGGGTGCCTGCGTGGTGATTGCGGGGCGGAGTGCGGAGAAGGCGCAGCCGCTTGTGGACGAGTTGTGCGCCGCCGGTTATGAGGCGCACTTTCTACTGGTGGAGCTGACGGATGCCGTACAGATTGAAAGCGCCATCGCCGCGCTAGTGGCGCGCCATGGACGACTGGATATTTTAATCAACAATGCTGGCGTGAATGATGGCGTGAGCCTTAGCGAGGGTGTGGATTCCTTCCGCGCGTCGCTTGAAAAAAACCTGACTCAGGTTTACGCCTGCACCCATTTTGCTTTGCCGCATTTGTTGGCGAGCGTCGGCACGATTGTGAACATTGGTTCCAAGCTTGCAACTACGGGACAAGGCGGAACCAACGGCTATGCGGCGAGTAAGGGCGGCATCAATGCACTCACGCGCGAGTGGGCGGTGGAACTTGCAGCTGCGGGAGTGCGCGTGAATACGGTGGTTCCAGCGGAGACTTGGACACCGCAATACGAGCGTTGGCTGGCACAAAACTGCGCGGAACCACAAGCTGCACGCGCGACTGTGGAAGATACGATTCCGTTGGGCAAACGGATGACAACTTGTCAGGAAATCGCCGATACCGTGGCATTCTTGGCCAGCAATCGTAGCAGCCATACCACTGGGCAAATTGTTTATGTGGATGGCGGCTACACCCATTTGGATCGCGCTTGCACCCGCAAGCTCACTTAACTGACTGCGCCAATCTTTAGCATGCCTACCTTCTTCGACCTCAGCGGCAAAACTGCGCTTGTCACCGGCGCCGGCAGCGGAATTGGCCAAGCTATTGCAACGCGTTTTGCTCAAGCTGGTGCTTATGTTGCAGTGTGGGATATCCAGGAACAAGCCGCCCTTCAAACTGTGGAGAGGATTCTCGCTGCTGGCGGCCAGGCACAAGCCGTGGTGGTGGATGTCGCCGCTGATGTGCAAGTAGAGGCCGCGGTGGCTAACTTAGAAAATCGCCGCGGCCGCATTGATATTTTGGTGAACAATGCCGGGATTGCCAGTGTTGGCAACGTTGCAGAAACAAGCGCGGCCGAGCTCGAACGCGTTTACAAAGTGAACATCGCCGGGGTTGCGAACTGCTTGCGCGCGGTTGCTCCGCGCATGGCGAAACATGGTGGCGGCGCGATTTTGAATTTGGCCTCGATTGCCAGTTTAGTGGGCATCAAAGATCGTTTTGCCTACTCCGCGAGTAAAGGTGCGGTCCTCACGATGACTTACTCGGTGGCGATTGATTACGCACAACAAGGTGTGCGCTGTAACTGCATTTGCCCGGCGCGTGTGCACACTCCCTTTGTAGATGGATACCTAGACAAAAACTACCCGAACTCCAAAAACGAAATGTTTGAAAAACTAAGCGCCTATCAGCCAATTGGGCGTATGGGCCAACCTGCAGAAATTGCCGCACTCGCGCATTTCCTGTGCAGCGATGAAGCCACCTTTGTTACCGGCGCAGCCTACCCAATCGATGGTGGTGTGTGCTCTATGCCAGGATTTGAAGCATGAAACTTGCCCGCATTGGCTCCCTTGGATTCGAAAAACCGGCTGTCATTTTGGACGACGGCACGCGTATCGATGTCTCTACGCTCATCGCTGATTTCACGCCAGAAACAATCGAAGGCGGTGCACTCGAGAAGCTAAAAAGTGCGGATTTATCGGCACTGCCGCGGCTGGATGCCCATGCCCGCTTGGGAGCGGTCATCAAACGCCCAGGCAAAATCATTTGCATCGGCTTGAACTATGCCGCACATGCCGCTGAAGGCGGAATGGAGGTGCCCACGGAGCCAATCTTGTTTTTTAAAGCAAGTAGTGCCATCACCGGCCCCAATGATGGCATCATGATTCCAAAAGGAAGCACCCAAACCGATTGGGAAGTCGAGCTGGCCGTCGTCATCGGCACGACCTGCCGCCATGTTGCAGAAGAGAATGCCCTGGATTACGTACTTGGCTACTGCGTGCACAATGATTTGTCGGAACGCGAGTGGCAGTTTCTGCGTGGTGGGCAATGGGTAAAAGGTAAGAGCGCCGATACCTATGCGCCGCTTGGCCCCTACCTAGCCACTCCGGAAGAAATCCCTGATCCCAACAATCTCGCTTTATGGCTGACGGTGAATGGTGAAAAATTACAAAATAGCTCCACCAGTGATTTCATTTTTCAGGTGCAGCATGTCATTGCCTATCTTTCAACCTTCATGACTCTCGAAGCCGGCGACATCATCAGTACCGGCACACCTGCTGGAGTTGGCGCTGGCCTCAAACCACCACGCTACCTGAAGCCGGGAGATATCGTAGAGCTTGGCATTGAAGGGCTCGGTCAGCAGCGGCAAATTGTGCGCGCCTATTCCCCTTCATGATCGACGCGCATCTGCACCTGATCGAACCTAACCGCTTCCATTATCCGTGGCTGCTTGAAGTGCCGCAGTTAGCGGAAGTTTACGATTTAAAACGTCACCGCCAAGAGGATGCGCACGCCAACTTCACCGGTTATGTGGTGGTGGAGGGCGATGTCGTCGCCAGCGACCAAATCGCAGAAGCGAACTACTTGTGCGCACTTGCCCGCGATCCGCAGCATAAAATTCTTGGGGTTATTGCCGCATGTCGGCCACAGCAAGATCAGTTTGCTGATTTTCTCACCCGCATTGCCGATCCAAAGTTGGTGGGCGTGCGGCGCGTTCTGCACGTGGTTGCAGATTCCACCAGTCAAGATGTCAACTTTCGCCGCAATATCGCCAGCCTTGAAGGGCACAACCTGAGCTTTGATTTGTGCGTGCGTGCGAATCAGCTAGCCCTCGCGTTTGATCTGGCGCGCACAACTCCGCATACCAGATTCATCTTGGATCATTGCGGCAACCCACCCCTAGAAAATGAAGTTTCCATGCAATTATGGCGCGACGACATTGGGCGGCTCGCGGCTTTAGAAAATGTCAGCTGCAAAGTTTCTGGACTCGTAAATCACTTATTAAAGAATCAACGGTTTCTTGCTTTGCGCCCTATACTAGACCATGTCTCCGTGCATTTTGGCTGGGATCGCATCCTGTTCGGTAGCGATTGGCCCATCTGCTTACTTGCACAGCCTAACCTCCACGGCTGGGTGAAAGGCGCTGAGGCGCTGCTTGAAACTCAAGCAGAAACAACGCGCCGAGATTTTTTTAGCAACAACGCAAAACGTCTTTACGAGCTGCATTGACCTCAACGCCACCTCTCTCTGCCGCGCTCCAAGTGCTGCGCATTCACGCCGACGACAACGTTTGCGTGGCGCTTCAATCCTTAAGTGCTGGCACGGAGGTGAGCTGTGGTGATTTGCGGGTGCTCGTCCGCGAAGATATTCGTCTGGGCGCCAAACTTGCATTGCGGCCACTACGCAAAGGGGATCTGGTCTTAAAATATGGCGAGCCAATCGGCACACTCACTGAAGATGTCCCCCGCGGCGGCCACATCCACAGCCACAACTTGCGTAGCAACTACATTTCATAATGGATCTCACTGGGTACCTACGTGCTGACGGCCGCAAGGGAATTCGCAACCTTGTGGTGGTCGCTTACTTGGTGGAATGCGCTCATCATGTGGCCCGTGAAATCGTTTTGCCGCAGCGTGAGTTGGGAGTGCATTTGATTGGCTTCCCTGGCTGTTTCCCCAACACTTATGCTCATCAAATGATGGAAAATATTTGCACCCATCCAAATGTTGGCGCGGTGTTGTTGGTGAGCCTTGGCTGTGAGAGTTTCAATCGCCCCAAACTTATGGAATCCATCGCCGCGAGTGGACGCCCGGTGGAGACCCTCGTGATTCAAGAAAGTGGCGGCACGCGTCGCACCATTGCGCAAGGACGGGCGTGGGTACAACAGGCGCGCCAGCAACTGGACCAACAGCAACGTGTAACGATGGGCTTGGAAGAGCTAGTGGTGGGCACCATCTGCGGTGGCTCCGATGCCACCAGTGGATTAACTGCAAACCCTGCAATTGGCTTAACCTTCGACCGCTTGGTCGAAAACGGCGCAACCTGTATTTTTGAAGAAACTGGTGAGTTAATAGGTTGTGAGCAACACTTGGCACGCCGTAGTGTCACCCCGGAACTTGGAGTTGCCGTCATCGCCAGCATCGATAAGGCGCGAGCCTGCTACGACACCCTAGGCCACGGTAGCTTTGCCAACGGCAATGCCGAAGGCGAGCTCACCACTCAAGAGGAAAAATCCATGGGTGCTTATGCAAAAAGCGGCTCAGGTACTCTGCACGGAATCATCAACCCTGGTGAGCGGCCGACACACCCAGGTTTGTACTTGCTGGATGTTGTTCCCGAGGGCGAAGTTCGTTTTGGTTTTCCCAATATTGTCGACAACGCCGAAATTGGCGAGCTCATCGCCGGTGGTTGTCACCTCATTTTATTTTCCACCGGCCGCGGATCGGTAGTCGGTAGTGCGGTTTCGCCAGTCATCAAAATTTGCAGTAACCCTCAATCCTTCGAGCGCCTCAGTGATGATATGGATCTGAATGCCGGCGCTATTCTCAACGGCCTCACCACTCTGCCGGAGGTGGGCTTGCAGTTGTTCCAGCTGGTACTCGATACCATGGTTGGCAAGAAAACCCGCAGCGAAGACCTTGGTCATCAAGAATTTATCTTAACTTACAAATCCTTCGAGCCGCTCGGCCCGGGCTGTTTGCCTAGCTCGGCCTACTAAGCGCCAAGCGAAGTGAAGCTCTTATTTTGCTTTGCGTGTCTGTTTGATGATGAACACCCGATCGGCTAAAGGATTTTTTGATTCGGTAAAATCGGAGTCTGGCCAACGCACGCTCACTTTGAGGCGGCCTGCGTAATCGCCCAAACCAAAATGCACTAACGGTTCATCCTGGGAGCCCGTGCCACGCGCAGGAAGCAACTGCCGCACCCAGGTTTGTGGCACTTCCGCTGCCATGGTTTCCACTTTCACAATGGCGCCGAAGGCCGAGCTATCCTTGCCTTTACTAGCAAGGTCCAAACGCAGGAAGTGGTTGGCGTTTCCGGAATTGTGCAGCACTTTGACGCCGTTGCTCGAACCAAAGACCACATCGAGAAAGCCGTCGCCATCGATATCGAGCCACGCTTGCCCCCAGCCGTGGAACATCGCAGCACCACTACGGAAAGTGATTGGGGAAAAGTTGCCGCGCCCATCATTCTGATAAAGCGCGGAAGGCACGCCTTCGTAAACACAAGTGATCGAGAGATCGAGGTCGCCGTCGTTATCGATATCAATCAGGGCCGGATCCGAATGCGTTTCCTGAAAGCGAATACCGCGCTGCAAAATTTGATTGCTAAAAGTGCCATCCTCTTGCTGGATTCCAAGCAACGACATATTGGAGAATCCTTGGCGCACAAAGCGCGGGTGCGCCAAATTTGCGGAGAACAAATCGAGGTCGCCGTCGTTATCCAGATCGCCCCAACAAGAACCAATCGTGTGGCCAAAGTAGTTGCCGTCGGCGGGTTCGCGCACACCCTTAACGCCGGCACTTTCAGAAACATCAAGCAACTTGCCATCCTCCCACTGCCACAGCAAGTTTTGCTCGAGACGATAGTTGGAGACGAAAATCTCGGTATCGCCATCGCCATCGATGTCGGCGGGAGAAACCCCACGGCCGCAGAATGGGCCAACATCGTGGACTCCTGTCCTGGCGGAAGCATCCATGAAAGTGCCATCGCCCAGGTTTTCCAGCAAAGCATCGGGATGGCCACTACCTCCAGCCTCGTAAACACCAAGGTAGATATCCAAATCGCCATCGTCATCGTAATCCACCCACGCAATGCCTTCGACACCCGCATCCACTTGGACTGCGGCGAAACCGCAAGCTGCTGAAACATCTTCAAACATATATTTACCTTTCTTGCCAAGATTACGGTACAGAAACGGTCTAGGACTCGCTGCGATTAAGAGATCGAGATTGCCATCACCGTTGTAATCGCCGAATACCGCGCCGGAACCCCTATGGGTAATGCCGCGCTCCTTACCGACTTCCACAAACTTGCCCTTTCTGTTTTCAAACAGGCGACCGCTAAAACTCAAATCCGGATCGCCATCCTGATCAAAATCTGCGGCAGCAATACGCGATTCTTTGATCCCACTCAAACCAACAGACGCCGTGATATCGGTGAAAGTTACCAACGGCGCAGATTCCATATCAAATAACGGATGGCCGGCCTCAAGTGGTAAACCAACTAGGGCGGTAGCTTGCGCAATCGTGTTGAAGGCGTGGTCGGTATCTAACTCACACTCGCGCCGCGCCAGCAATTGTTCGGTACTCAAATCGCCGCCGGTGATGGGGCCTTCGAAGGAAAACTTGGCTTGCGCTGCACTCCACGACGTTGTCCATACAAAGGTGGCCAGATCCATCACGCGCGCATCGCTCACCCCAGCGCGCAGGTAAGCATCAACGTAGTTCTTCGTAAATCCCAACTCTTCGCTGACGTCTTTCGCGAGCCGCGCCGTTTGCAGATGCGCCTCGAAAAAATCCTCGCAACGTTTTGCCTCCTCGGTATCAGCCAGTTTTAATGCAGCCATCAGCAAGCGACTGGCCGCCACACCTGCATAAGAACTCTGTGGAAACGCGACAAAAAGTGGGGCCCAACATTCACGATTAAACCCTGGATCAAAATTCGCCCAGCAGTGGCCATAGATTGCGTTGACAACCTCCACCATCGGGGAGCCCAAGCCCGCCAACGAGGCGTCAAGATTGACCCCCAGCTCGGCAAGTTTCTGTAAAGATTCCACCGCCTGCGGAAACTCTTTCAGGCTGGCTTGGCCGATGGCCAGAAAAGCCAGCGGCAGTTGGTCGTCTTCGCTCTTGCCTATTCCCGCCGAGGCAAAATCTACCAACTCGTGCCAGGATTCTTGGTCGCGCAAGGCACGAGCATGGGCAAGAAAATCGTCACCTGCTTGTGGAGGAGCGGGCGCACAAAAGGCGAGATTCAGAATAATTGCGGCGAGCATCACATGCTCATCGTAGCCGATTTTGGGCCCAAACCCATCTAAGATGCCAACACACGCATTTTCTTGAGAAATTGCAACTGATGTTCCCCCAATTGGCCACCGTAGATTATCCTAGAAAGGTTTTACTTGCTGCGCCATGCCGGAGCCTCCTTCCGTTGGCGCTGTTTCGTGCACCCTCTACTTCCATGTTCCGCCCCCTCTGCCTTGCTGTAGCACTCACTGCTGCTGGTTTTCTCCCAGCTCAGGGGCAGACTGCCATCACCGATCTCGGAACCGGCAACTATCTCGGTCAATACCAAGGCGGGCTTTATCCCGGCGGCGTCAACATTCCACCACCCGCGCACCGCGCTGCGGGACACAATGCCGCGAGCATGGTGGTGCCACGCGATCGTTTTGGGGTGCCGTCAACAAAAGGCTTTATCGGCTTTGCTTCGATTAGCATGTCGAACGCAAATCAAGAATGGGCTGCCTTCAAACGCCGCGCGGATCAAGATGACCACCGCAATTCGCGCGTGGTCTTGGTGTCTGGAGCGCAGGGTGGGCAATCGCTCGATGTCATCGCGGATCCGAATGCCCCCTATTGGCCTGCCCTGGATGCCCGTATCGATGCGGCTGGCCTGAGCAAAGAGCAGGTGCAAGTTGTGTGGCTGAAAATGGCCGATGCCAATCCCACAACCTTGGCATTTCCAAACCACGCGCTCAATGCAAAAGCGAACGCCGTCAAAGTTCTGCATATCTTAAAAAGCCGTTACCCCAATCTGGCCATCGCTTTTTTCTCCAGCCGCTCTTATGGCGGTTATGCCGCAGCAGCCAATCGTAGCGAGCCCTTGAGCTATGAAACCGGCTTTGCCACCAAGTGGCTCATTGAAGACCAAATCGCCGGCTCGCCCAATCTCAACTACGATCCGCTCTTAGGCCCGGTGGTGGCTCCATTGGCGCTTTGGGGGCCCTACTTGTGGACCAACGGCCCCATACCACGCGCCGACGGGCTAGTTTGGTTGCCCTCCGACTTGGAAGCCGACATGGTCCATCCTTCGGCCGCCGGCGAGGCCAAGATTGCCCATTTGATGGAGGTTTTCTTTCATAGCGCTCCCGCTTCCACCGCTTGGTACGGCATGCCCGTAAGCGAGCGCCTGCAATTTCTCAATGCTACCGATGATGCATGGGTGGATGTGCAACATCCATCTACCAACTATGGCGCAGAATACTATTTGCTGGTGATGCCAGGGCGGCGCTTGGCGTACCTCCAATTCGACTTGAGTAACCTACGTGGGCAAGTGGAGCGCGCCGAGCTGTGCTTCAAAACGGATCCAGAAGTATTGAGCGAGCCAGGTCTCAAGGTGCACCGTGTCGATAACCGTAGTTGGAGTGAATCCACCCTCACCTTTGCGAATGCTCCAACACTACAAGGCTTGCTGCGGGGGCCACTTCCCGAATTCAGTCCCGGCACCGCCGTTTCGGTGGATGTCACTGCCGAGGTTCTTGCTTCCCTTGGTGGCCACGTTTCCTTCGCGCTTACTGGCGCCTTGGGTCCGCTGCGCAATAAGCTGATTACCAGCCATGAAGGTGGCGAGCCGCCGCGCTTGATCTTGACCATACGCCCCGCCTGTGAAGAACCGGGCGTACCCTATTGCCGCAATACGCCAAATAGCAGCGGTCATCCGGGTTTGCTCACAGTGACCGGGTCCACCAGCCTGGGGCGAAACAATTTAACACTCAACGCCAGTCAGCTTCCCCCGGGCGAACAGGCCACCTTCTTCTTCGGCTTTGCCAGCGACCGCCAACCAGTTGGCGATGGCTTTTTGTGCGTGGCCTCTCCCTTAGGTGCGATTGGCCAAACCGTAGTCAGCAACAACCTTGGTCAGGCCAAGCTTGCTTTAGATTTTGCCCCCCTAGGATTCCTCGCCGGCCAAGTCATCTATGTGCAGTGCACTTACCGAGACAGAAACGGCGGCCTTGCTGGGTACAATTTTACCGACGGCTTGTTGTTAACTCTTTGCCCGTAGCAGTCGGGGCAGTTGCGGCGCATACTTTTTCAGTAAGCCGTACCAAAACTGCGTGCAAAGACATGCCGACGGAACGCGCGTCGTCGGTGTTGATTTGAATGGCCCCCGCAATATCAAGTTCCGGAAAGTAGCCCATCGCAGTAAGGTAGCCGGGCATAAATCCATCGTGGCCATACAGCGGCCCGAGCGGTGTTTGAGTAAGGATAACCCCTAAACCATATTGACGATCGGGCCCGAGTTCCGGAGCAGGCACTCCGGCAAGCATGGCTTGATGAGTTTCTGGCCTAAGGAAATCGCTGTGAATGAAAATTTCTGCAAGGCGAGCGAGATCCGTTGCGGTACTGGCAAATCCACCACCACACCACTCAAACTGCACGTTGTAGGTGAACACGCCGTCGGCAAGAGTTTTTGGGCCGACGCCAAGTTGGCGCCCAACAACGACCGTTCCCTGCACCACGCCAGGCAAGCGCTGCCGATCGGACGGAATGGTGTTGTTTAAATGGAAAGGATTGTTCAACCATTTTTGAGCAAGATCATAAAACCGTTCGCCGCTGGCCCGCTCCAGAATCATGCCGAGCAAAATGTAGTTGGTATCGGCATAAGCCCAACCTTCTCCCGGTGCAAACAGTGGCTTATCGTCAAACACAAACTCCAGTAGCTCACGCGGAGTCCAAACGCGTTCGGGGTCTTCCATCAATTCCTGCCAGAACTCCGGCTTCAACTCATAACGCTCGAAACCACTCTGATGCTGCAGGAGCTGACGAATAGTGACCTCCCTAGCATTCGGAATGCGCCCATACCAAGCATCCTTTTGAAACCAGTCCGCAGCGCGGTCGTCGTAATCAAAGGCGCCTAACTCAACCAACTTATGCACCAATGAGGCAACCCAAACTTTGCCTACACTTCCCACCAACATCCGATCCTCCACGGTGAGTGGCCTGCCACCTTGCTCGGTTTCACCGACAGCCAAACGAATCAAACCGCCATCGGCGAGCCGCAAAGTTGCAGTAGCCCCAGGGAAGGATCCGGCGGCGTAAATCGCCTCTAGCTCAGCTTGGCAGGCCATCGTGAGAGCCTGCAAACGGGCATTTTCGGCGCGCTGCTCGGGGCTAGAACAAGCGGCAAACAGCATGAGAAGGAGGAGTGCTTCCAAAGAGGGCCAGCGCATCCCGATAGCGTACCCACGATG
>CALFOT010000062.1 GCA_937919925.1 uncultured bacterium
AGCCCGGTAAGCGGATCTTCGAATAGCTTTGATTTGCGTGGGTAAGCCGTTTGCAGGTCTTGCGGCAAACATCGCTTCACAAAATCACCACTCACAGTGGCAAGCATGAGCGGCAAATCACGCCACGAGGAATCGATTAATAACAACGGGCGGTGCGCATCGGCCGGGCTCAATAATTCTCCATCGGGGTGGAGCAAAGTGGCACAGCCTACTTCGATGGGATCACCGAGATTGCAATGAAACCACTGAATCGGCAAATCATGGCGCTCCCGTAGCGGCGTCAGGCTGCACTTCTTGAGGCTTTCCTTACGCAGGCGGATGAGAAGGATTTGTGGATCCATGAAGTAGATCGGAAGGGGTAAATGCACAGCGGGCCCCCACTGAGGGAGGCCCGCAAACGGCCCAAGGCCGACGAAACTGCAATCAACTTAGAAGTTGAAATGACTGAAAGCCTTGTTGGCCTCGGCCATTTTGTGGACGTTATCTTTCCACTGCACCGACGCGCCGGTGTTGTTGCACGCATCTACGAATTCCATCGAGAGACGCTTGGCCATCGGCATGCCCTTTTTCTTGCGCGCATTCTTGACGACCCAACGAATGGCCAAAGCTTGTGCACGTTTCGGGTTGACCTCGCGCGGTACTTGGTAGTTCGAACCACCGACACGCTTGGAGCGAACTTCAACCGCTGGGCGAACATTCTCTAGAGCCTTGACAAAAACATCTTGCGGCTCGATTTCTTCCAGTTTCTTCGAAGCCAAGGCACAGGCTTCATAGAAGATTTCCATCGCGACGGCTTTCTTGCCATCCAACATAATGGCGTTGATGATTTTGGTTGCCAGCATGGATCCATAACGAGGATCGCCAGTCTGGAATTTGGCAGTGGACTTGTAGCTACGTGGCATCTTTATGTTTTCTTCTACTTGCCCTTACGAGTGCCGTACTTGGAACGGCCTTGCTTACGGTCATCGACGCCAGCACAGTCTAGAGTGCCACGCACGACGTGATAACGCACACCAGGCAAGTCACGAACGCGACCACCGCGCACCAGCACGATGGAGTGTTCTTGAAGGTTGTGACCTTCGCCACCGATATAAGCGGTGATCTCTTTGCCGTTGGAAAGGCGAACACGAGCTACCTTACGAAGCGCGGAGTTCGGCTTCTTTGGAGTCATGGTTTTTACCTGAGTGCAAACACCGCGCTTATGCGGGCACTTCTCAAGCACAGGGCTCTTGGACTTACGGCGCATCGGCGGACGGCCGTGGCGGACCAGTTGGTTAATCGTTGGCATGCTAGCGTTTCCTTTTTCGTAACCCGTGGTAACGGGTCAAAGGGCGTAAAAGTCTAACGTTTCTACAGCGGAGGTCAAGGTTCGCTTGCAGAATCGGGGGCACACAAGCACCCCCGATCGTTGAATTAGGTTATTCCAAGGCTCCTTTGAGGGATACATCGGCTTGGGGTTCGCCCTGGGCTTCCACCGCAGGCGCAAAATCATCAAAATCATCGACAAACTGGGAGAAATCGATCTTTTTGTTCACTCGGGTGCGGAGCAGCGAGCGGAAACCGGTTCCAGCAGGGATCAAATTGCCGAGGATGACATTCTCTTTAAGGCCCATCAGTTCATCCGATTTGCCTTTCAAGGCAGCTTCCGTCAGCACCTTCGTGGTCTCTTGGAAAGAGGCCGCGGAGATGAAGGACTCGGACTGCACCGAAGCCTTGGTGATACCCATGATGACGGGCTGAGAGGTTGGTGGCTCTTTGCCTGCGGCATCCAGTTCGTTACGTAGTTTGCGGAACTGGTGACGATCGATCAAAGAGTTCGGTAGCAGCAGAGAATCTCCAGGATTCTCCACAATCACCTTACGCATCATCTGGCCGACAATCACTTCGACGTGTTTGTCATCGATGATTACGCCTTGGGCACGATACACGTTCTGGATCTCATTGATCATGTACTTTTGCACATGCTCCTCACCGAGAATTTTCAAAATCTCAATCGGAGCAAGCGGACCATCCACCAAAGGTTGGCCAGCACGAATCGGATCGCCGGTGTGCACGCGAAGGTGCTTTGTCTGCGGCACGAGGTGTTCCACCTCAACGCCAGTCTCACGGTTGACCACTTTAATCACGCGTTTGGCGCGACGTTTTTCACCGAGTTCTACGATACCGTCGATCTCCGACATAACCGCTGGACTTTTCGGAATACGAGCCTCAAAGAGTTCCGTAACCCGTGGCAGACCACCGGTGATGTCTTGCGTTCCGCCCACACCTCGCGGTGACTTGGCCATCAGCGTGCCGGCCTTCACCTTGGCGCCATCCTTGACTTCCAAGTAAGCGTTTTCCGGTAGCGACAAGTAGTGCAGAACTTCACCTGCGGGGCCGACAATCAGCAATTGCGCATGCAAATCACCTTTCGACTCCACAATCTTACGCCGCTTGATGCCGGTCTTTTCATCTTCTTCAATGACCAAGGTGCGGCCTTCGACGACATCTTCAAACTGAACGATGCCGTCATGTTGCGCCAACATCGGTAGGAAGTGAGGGTCCCAAGAAATAATCTTGTTGCCTTTACGAACCTTACCGCCATCTTCGACGTAAACCACCGAACCGAGCGAAATCGCGTAACGGTCAAGTTCTCGACCACGCGCATCCTCGACAATCATTTCACCGGTGTTGGAAAGAACTACGTTGTTGCCACCAGGACCGATTACGGTGCGCAAGTCACGGAACCTAGCAGTACCTGAGCGGAGCGCTTTGGTGGTGGATTCCACCAAGGCACGACTAGCCGTACCGCCAATGTGGAAAGTACGCATCGTGAGCTGAGTACCCGGCTCACCGATGGACTGCGCTGCAATGATGCCAGCCGCCAAACCAAGTTCCACAAGTGAGCCACGCGCGAGGTCTTCGCCATAGCAACGTGCACAAACTCCATCCGCCTGCTCGCAAGTCAAAGGGCTGCGCACACGGATTTTCGAAAAGCCCATCTCCTCGATTTTGCGCGCGGCAACGGCGGTGATGACGTCGCCATCTTTCACTACGAGCTCATCGGTGACACGGTCACGGATGGTATCGCGGGCAATGCGGCCACGCACCACTTCACGCAGCGATAAGACTTGCTTATCACCTTGATAGACGGCTGTTTTACTAATGCCCTGTAGGGTGCCGCAGTCATCCACTACCACCACCACATTCTGTGCGACATCCGCGAGTTTCCGCGTGAGGTAACCAGAGTCAGCGGTTTTGAGCGCCGTATCTGCAAGACCTTTACGTGCGCCGTGAGTGGAGCTGAAGTATTCCAACACGTGCAGTCCTTCACGGAAGTTTGCACGAATCGGAGTCTCGATGATTTCACCAGAAGGTTTGGCCATCAAACCCCGCATACCAGATAGCTGGCGAATCTGATCCACACCACCACGAGCTCCGGAGTGCGCCATTACGAACACTGGGTTCAAGTAAGGCTTGCCGTCACGCGTATCGTGCTCCAATTCTTCCAGCAGCACTTGCGAAACCCGATCCCGCGCGGTGGTCCAAAGGTCAATAACCTTGGAGTTCCGTTCGTTGTCGGTAATCGCACCCTCGACGAAGTCTTGACGGATTTGGTCGACTTCGGTTTGGGTGGCAGCAATGATGTCCCATTTAGCCGCTGGGATGCGCATGTCATCCTTCGCAAAGGACAATCCCGAGCGGGTGGCGCCCTTAAAGCCGAGTGCTTTTAAGTCGTCGAGCAAATCGAGAGTGGCATCCCGTCCACATAAAGAATGGCAATCGTGAATCAAATCACGAATGGCCTTCTTATCCAGTGGGTAGTTGTAAAACGGCATTCCAGCCGGAAGCACATCGTTCACAATGCCCCTCCCTGCTGTAGAAACAACCACTTCCCCCTTAGACAAAATACGGAATGCTTTGCCGAAGGCATCGGCAAGCAAGGATCCTGCAGGGAAGTAAACCTTCACCACGGAATGCGTTTCCACGTGACCAGCAGAGTAAGCCAACAACAGCTCATCCATGGAGGAGTAGCAACCGGCTAATGCCCGCCCCTTTTCAGTCCACTCATTTTTGGCTTCCAAGCGGGTTGCCGTCATGTAGTAGAGACCGAGAATGATGTCTTGGTGCGGGGAGATAATCGGGTTACCGTTGGATGGCGAGAACACGTTGTTGGTGGCGAGCATCAAAGTACTTGCTTCCACTTGTGCCTCGTAAGACAACGGCAAGTGCACTGCCATTTGGTCACCATCGAAGTCAGCGTTGTAGCCCTGACAAACCAATGGGTGCAGTTGAATGGCGTTACCCTCGATGAGAACCGGCTCAAAAGCCTGAATACCCATGCGGTGCAGAGTCGGTGCACGGTTGAGAAGTACCGGGTGGCCACCAATAACCTGCTCAAGAATATCCCACACCACATCTTCGCGGCGTTCGAGCATTTTCTTAGCGGCTTTGATGGTCTCTGCCAAACGCAGTTCCTTCAAGCGGCGAATGATGAATGGCTGAAACAGTTCCAGCGCGATGACTTTGGGCAAACCACACTGATGCAGACGCAGCTCTGGCCCAACGACAATTACCGAACGCGCGGAGTAATCAACGCGTTTACCGAGCAGGTTCAAGCGGAAGCGACCTTGCTTACCCTTGATCATATCCGTCAAGGATTTCAGCGGCTGGTTGGAAGTGCTCATCACCTGACGTTTGCAACGACCGTTGTCGAACAAAGCATCCACAGATTGCTGCAGCATGCGTTTTTCGTTACGGATGATGACTTCCGGAGCGTTCAAATCAATCAAACGCTTGAGGCGGTTGTTGCGGTTGATCAGACGACGGTACAAGTCGTTCAAATCGCTCGAGGCAAAGTTGCCCGAATCCAAACGCACCAATGGACGCAGTTCTGGTGGGATCACTGGGATCACATCCAGAATCATCCAGGCCGGATCATTAGGTGAATCGCGCAGCATTTCTACCGTGCGCAAACGCTTGATGATGTCGGCAAGGCGCTGCTTCGAAGTGCAGTTTTTCATGCCTTCGCGCAGTTCACGTGCTGTGCTCTCTAGGTTTAAGCCATTGAGCAAATCGCGCACAGCACCGGCCCCCATCGAGGCTTCTAGAGAGGAACCAAACTGAACCCGCGCGCGGCGGTATTCATCTTCGGTGATGAGCTGACACTTCTTGTATTCGGACTCGCCTGGATCCACAACCACGTAATCTTGGAAGTAAATCACGCGCTCTAACTCGGTCTTTTTCATGCCAAGCAGGTTGCCGATACGACTCGGGGTCACCGAGAAGAACCAGATATGCGCGACCGGAGCAGCCAAGTTGATGTGGCCCATGCGCTTGCGTCGTTCGCGCGAAGTCGTGACCATGACGCCACACTTGTCGCAAACAATGCCCATGTGCTTCTGGCCCCGATACTTGCCGCAAGCGCATTCGTAATCCCGCTCGGGGCCGAAAATACGCTCACAGAAAAGCCCATCTTTCTCCGGACGGAAAGTCCGGTAGTTAATGGTTTCTGGCTTCTTCACTTCGCCAAAGGAAGCACCGCGGAAGTCCTCAGGAGAGGCCAACCGAATCGAGACGGAGAGGTTATCTCCAACATAACCGGCTTGCCGTGGCGCCTCGGTTGGAGTAGTGGAATCAGGAGTTTGAGTTTCTCTCATCATGCGACCCTCGATCACTGCTTAACAGTGTTGTTAAGTTGGATGTTCAGACCCAGTCCACGGATCTCGTTCATCAACACCTCGAAGGACACCGGAGTGCCTGCCTCGAGAATGTTTTTACCCTTGACCATGGCTTCGTAAATCTTGGTACGCCCATCGACGTCGTCCGATTTCACCGTCAAGAGTTCTTGCAGGAGATAAGCAGCGCCATAAGCCTCAAGCGCCCAAACTTCCATTTCACCGAAACGCTGACCACCGAAGCGCGCCTTACCACCGAGCGGCTGCTGGGTGATCAAACTGTATGGGCCAGTCGAGCGGGCGTGTACCTTCTCATCCACCAAGTGGTGGAGTTTCAAAACGTACATATAGCCCACACAAACACGCTGCTCAAAGGCCGCACCGGTGCGACCGTCATAGAGCGCGCTAGTACCGGTACTATCCAAGCCGGCCTCCTCCAACACCTTCTCAATATCCGCCTCGGAAGCGCCATCAAATGGGGATGTGTAGGCTCGACATCCCACCTTCATGGCAGCGAAACCTAAGTGTGTTTCCAGGATTTGCCCGACGTTCATCCGCGAAGGCACACCCAAAGGGTTGAGGATGATGTCCACCGGTGTGCCATCTTCAAGGTATGGCATGTCTTGTTGTGGCAAAATCTTGGAAATTACACCCTTGTTACCGTGACGGCCGGCCATCTTATCGCCGACAGACAAGTTCCGTTTGGTGGCAATGTAAATCTTGACCATTTCCAACACGCCGTTGGGCAAGTCATCGCCGCGCGACAAACGGCTGGACATTTTAATCTTCCACGCCTCTTTGTCTTCAATGCGATTCATGTGCCCACGCATCAAATCTTCGGCCTTCGCACGCTTCGATGGATGATCCAAGCTTTCAGGGAAACTCTGCAGCAACTCCTGAATCCGCTGTAAATCACCAAACAACGTGGCTTCGGTAATCACGCAAGCCTTCTTGGTGTTCGGATCCATGACCGGAGAACCGACGTACTCACTCAGCTCATCGATACAAGATTGCAGCTCGGTGCGGTAAACCTCGTCGTATTCCGATTCGATTTGGCGAATCCGCTCGTGAGCTTCACGCCGTTCCGCTGGAGTCATGTTGACTTTACGCGTGAATTTTTGCGCGCCAATCACGATACCACGCACACCAGCAGGTAACTTCAACGAGACGTTTTTGACATCTTCACCAGCGCGACCAAAAATGGCGTGCAGGAGTCGTTCTTCCGGCGTGAGCTCGGTTTTCGACTTCGGTGCAATTTTGCCCACAAGAATGTCGTTGGGGCCAACGCGCGTACCAACGCGCACCATGCCAAACTCATCCAAATTGTGCAATGCACGCTCTCCAGCGTTGGGGATATCGCGCGTGAACTCTTCCTTGCCTAGTGTGGTTTCGCGAATCTCGGCGTCGTAGTTTTCGATATGAATCGAAGTGAACGTATCATCTTTCACCAAGCGCTGAGACACAACGATTGCATCCTCATAGTTGTAGCCTTCCCAAGACATGAAGGCCACCAACAGGTTCTTACCGATGGCAAGTTCGCCATTATGAGTAGCAGGACCATCTGCAATGAGCTCACCACGCTTAACCTTTTGCCCCACCTTCACCAGTGGCTTCTGATTCAAGCAAGTGTGCTCGTTGGTCCCCTGGAACTTACGCAAAGCATAAGGCTCCGTATCTTCTTTGATGCGAATGATGGTGCCGTCGACGTACTCGACCGTTCCAGCCTTGCGCGCCTTCACCACCCAACCAGAGTTTTCGGCAACAGGGCGCTCCATGCCGGTTCCAACCAGTGGTGGCTCGGTAATGATGAGCGGCACCGCTTGACGTTGCATGTTGGCACCCATCAAAGCACGGTTGGCATCGTCGTGCTCCAAGAATGGAATCAGCGAAGCAGAAATACCGAGAATTTGACCCGGATCAATATCGATGTATTGAATGTCATTGACCGGCAGCAGAGCGAACTCGCCGTGGTGACGACTCATCACCAAACCGTTCTCGTCGACAATCAATTTTCCCTTCGGATCAATGTGGGCGTCCGCCGGAGCGAACACACACTCGAACTCCTGGTCGGCACGAAGGTAAGCAACCTCTTTGGTTGCGGTACCTTTCTCAACCAGACGGTAAGGGGTGACCAAGAAACCATAGTCATCCACCATCGCGAACAAGGCCAGCGACGAAATCAGACCAATGTTGGCACCCTCAGGAGTTTCAATTGGGCACAAACGACCATAGTGCGAAATGTGCACGTCGCGCTCTTGGAAGCCGGCGCGCTTGCGGTTCAAACCACCAGGACCGAGTGCCGACAAACGACGCTCGTGCGCCAGTTGCGACAAAGGGTTGGTTTGGTCCACCACTTGACTCAGTTCACCGCGCGCGAAAAATTGTTCAACGGCAGTGCTGAATGGTTTGGCGTTAATTAAAGCACGTGGGGTGAGCGTTTCCGAATCGTCTTCTTGCGACATCCGATCGACCACGGCACGTGAGACCTTCAACATGCCTTTGCGGAAATCATCGTGCGCCATTTCGGCCAGAGTCCGCACCCGACGGTTGCCGAGGTGGTCGATATCGTCGATCTCGCCACGCCCAGAACGTAAGCCAAGCAAGTATTTGACCGCATCCAGCAAGTCTTCTGGAATAAGGGTAGTAGGCCCTTTGTCAGCTTCGGCTGGACGGTTGAATTTTCGGCTAATGCGGAAGCGCCCAACGCGCCCCAAGCTGTATCGCTGACTATCGAAAAAGCGATCCTGCAACAGCTCACGCGCTTTTTCTAGTTGAATCGGATTACCCGGACGCAACTTGGCGTAAATGGCCGCAAGGGCTTCTTCATGCGAAGTGGCCGTGTCTTCCTTGAGGGAATCAAGGATGAGGGTGTCGTCGGGATTTTGGAGCAAATCCAGCTCCGTCAGATCCGATGCGGCAATACGCTCCGCTGCTTCCGGAGTAATGACTTGGCCTGATTCGGTCCAAACTTCGCCAGTGCGCAGATCACGCAATTGACCAAGAGCCAAGCGGCCTTCGATTTCTCCCGCAAATTTGGCCTTCGAACCGCGCGCGGATCGCGTGACGTGTTCCACCTTGTAGAACAAGCGCAAAATATCCTCATCTGCACCCCACTCAGGGCTCAACGCGCGCAACAGAGTGAGCGCAGAGAACTTGCTTTGTTGGTCAATGCGAACCTGAAGCGTGCCTTTGCCGGAGACCATGATTTCAATCCAAGAACCACGTTCCGGGATAACACGGGCCGAATGCAGCAGTTTATCGCCGGTATGACGCTCCACGGAGAAGTCAATGCCAGGAGAACGGTGCAATTGCGCCACGATGACGCGCTCCGAACCGTTGACAATGAATTCACCACCACCCATCATGACGGGAATTTCACCGAGGAAGATTTCTTCCTCGATGCACTCCTCACCACGGCGTAATGCCATCTTCACCCGCAATGGGTAGGCGAAGCTGTAACGCAGCTCGCGGCACTCGTCAGGGGTGTAACGAGGGCGACCTAGGCTGTAGCCATGAAATTCCAAAGCCATGGTCTTGTCGTGGCTCGAGATTGGGAAAATCTCGGAGAACAAGGCCTGAAGTCCATGCGACTTACGCCGTCCCGGAGGGACGTCGAGTTGCAGGAAATCACGATACGCACGCCCCTGTAGGTCGGAGAGACCTGGCAGAAGGGTGTCGTCGCGGTAGGCGAAGGAGCGGAAGTCACGAACTTCGAAGTCCGCGATTTGCTTGCTTTGTACAGTCATTCCGGGTGCGTCATAAGACGCTGGCGAAGGATGTGGAACGGAACGCAGAAGGACCAGAAACGCGGGGTATTAACAGGCGATTCCAGTGGAACCAATCATGCGATTGGTCAAGAAGGCTACGCAATACAGACCTATCCCACGGCCACTTTCGCACAAGGCAAAAGTGGCAGCGGGAGTGGTTTGCGTGAGGAAAGAAGCCTCAGGCCAACAAAAGGACTTAAGCAAGCTTGACGACAGCGCCAGCTTCCTCGAGGGTCTTCTTGATTGCTTCTGCTTCGTCTTTGGATGCACCTTCCTTGACAGGCTTGGGTGCTTCTTCGACTAGAGCCTTTGCTTCTTTGAGGCCAAGACCGGTGATGGCGCGCACGGCCTTAATGACGTTGATCTTTTGCTCGCCGAAGCTTTCAAGGATCACATCAAAATCGGTCTTCTCTTCAACAGCTTCCGCTTCCGCTGGGCCAGCAGCTGCGGCTGCAGCAGGTGCAGCAGCAGAAACGCCCCAGCGCTCCTCCATGGCTTTCACCAGGTTGGCTGCTTTGCCCAGAGGCAGAGCATTCAGCTTCGAAAAAATGGATTCCAGCTCCTCGTCGAGCTCTACAGTTTGGGTTTCGTCGGACATTGGTCTAAATTCCTGAGTAAAAAACTCGGTGTTCGTGATTTCTAGGTTCTGCGCTGAGACAGATTAACCTTGGTCTGCGCGGGCCTGCAGCACGCGCGCGGTGGATGCAGGAACCTCACGCAAAAGCGAGGCAAGCGCACGAGCGGGGCCGTTAATGGCACCACACATCATTGCGCGGAGAGTGTTCTTATCGGGCATTGCCGCAATTCGAGCAGCTTGCTCCGCATTCATCACGTCGCCATCTAACATGGCGGCGCGATAGTTAACCTTACGGTTTGGTTTCTTCTTCCAAAGAGCCTCAATCGCCTTGGCGGCATTGATGGTGGATTCGGTATCGCCAACCAGTAGAGCGCACATGCCGCCCCAACCGCTGTCGTCGAACTCGATGCCAACGCCTTTCAGGGCAACTTTCGCGAGGCGGTTCTTGGTCACGCGCATTTGCGCGCCACTTTTGCGAATCTCGCCACGCAGTGTTTCGGTCTCAGCGACGGAAAGCCCATCCAGGCTTAACAGCACGACGCCTTCACAGCCATCAACCTGGCCGGTGTAGGCTTGGACCATCCATTCATTTACAAAACTAGTCATTGCTTTTCTCCGTGATCCACCAGACTAGTGGGCGTAAACGATCTTGAGACCGGGGCCCATGGAGGACGAAACACAAATGTTCCGCATGTAATGTCCCTTGGCCGAAGGCGGCCGCAGGGTTTGGACAAAGTCCAAGAAGGTGGTTGCGTTCTCTGTTAACTGCTCGGCAGAGAAAGAGAGCTTGCCTACCGGCACGTGAACGTTGCCACCCGAATCAACACGGAACTCCACTTTACCAGCCATAAACTCTGCCGTAGCTTTGGCCACATCAGGGGTTACGGTACCAGACTTTGGCGAAGGCATTTTGCCTTGCGGACCGAGGGTTCGACCGAGTTTACCCACAACCCGCATCATGGCAGGGTGGGCAATCACGACGTCGAAATCCGTCCAGCCGCCGGCAACTTTGTCACCAAGTTCATCACCGCCAACCTCAAGGGCGCCGGCTTCTCGTGCAGCATCTGCGGCATCGCCTTCTGCGAAGACAATCACGCGGATTTCCTTACCTAGACCGTGTGGCAGACTGACTGCACCACGAACCATTTGATCGGATTTTTTGGGATCCACACCAAGGCGCGCCACCACTTCGACGGTTTCGTCGAACTTGGCCGCACGTAAACCCTTCAAAGTTTGCATGGCATCTTGGACACCATAAACCTTGGACAGGTCAAGTTTTTCACAATTCTCGCGGAAACGACGACTGGCCATTTTAGCCCTCCACCTGAATGCCCATCGAGCGGGCGGTACCAGCGATGATGCGTGCGGCCGCTGAGACCGACGCCGCGTTGAGATCATCTTTCTTGACCCCGGCGATTTCCTCGAGTTGAGCCTGGGTAACCGTGCCGACAAATTCACTGCCGACGGTTCCAGAGCCCTTCTCGATTCCAGCCGCCTTACGCAACAGCACTGCTGCTGGCGGGGACTTGTATTCGATGGTGAACGAACGATCCTTATAAACCGTCACGATCACCGGAATGATCATGCCGCGTTTATCGGCGGTCGCTGCGTTGAATTGACTGACGAATTCGCCAATCGGCACCCCTCGCGAACCCAGCGCTGGGCCCACCGGAGGTGCTGGCGTTGCGGCGCCTGCGGGGCACTGCAACTTGATTGTTCCTGTAATTTCTTTTGCCATGGTTTCCCTCCCACGAGTGTGGTGCAGACGGGTTTACCGACAGGCCGATCCATTCTAGACCGGTTCTACCTGCCAGTGTTCGATTTCGACGCTAGTTGAGCGCCCAAAAATGGTGACGGAAATCCGCAGAAGGCCTTTGCCATCCACGATTTCTTCCACCGTGCCGTCGAAGCCTTCGAAAGGCCCTTGCTTGATGCGGACGGCGTCGCCGCGTTTCATACTCACTGCCATACGTGGAGTCGTGGCGGTTTCTTCGATTTGACCGAGAATGCGAGCAACCTCACTTGGAGTCATGGGTGCAGGCGGTTTCTGCCCCCCAACAAAGTCTCCGAAACCTTGGGTTTCATGGAGCGCAAACCAGACTTTCTGGTCTTCGAGTTTGTGAGGTTTTTCGTTGCCTTCCCAATCTCCAAGATCTGCCTGAAGCAAGACATAGCCGGGATACAACTTGCGGTTCACAACCCGCTTTTTGCCGTTCTTAATTTCAGTTACCTTTTCGCAGGGCACGAGCACCTGCGGAACACGTTCACCGAGAGCATCCGCTTTAATGCGGCGCTCCAAGTTTTCGCGGACACGCTCCTCCCGATTGGTCAGGACGCGCACGATATACCACTCAAGCGCCACCGAATCGCCCCCATAGAATGAGCTTGAAGATTTGGCCTAGCGCAAAATCGCTGAGCGCTAAAAACCCCATCAAGATGAGTACCGTGACAATGACAACAATGGATGAGTTGGTTGCTTCTTCGAAGCTTGGCCAAGTCACTTTGTTCATTTCCTCTTCCACTTCAATGAGGTGGTTGGAAGTCTTCTCACCTGCCAGATAACGCAGGAAAAAGTAGGACAGAGCAAAAAAGACCACAATTGTGGCCACGAAGGCTCCAGTCAGATCCATTCCAAGCAGCGGAATTTGAACCTGAGTATCACCAACCAGAGGCGCACGCAGCGACGGCCATCCCTCGAGTGTTCCACTCAAGGCATAGCAGCCGAAGAAAATCATGCCTTCACCAAGCCAGAATGCTGTCTGGCGGGCGTTTCGTCCTTCTTCGGGCTTGTAGCGGTAAAGCATGCGTTTTAGCTCTAGAGCTTCTTCTCGCGGTGTGGTGTGTGCTTCCGGCAGAAGCCGCAGAACTTGCTCTTTTCGAGCTTGTAATCGGCACGAGGCTTCTTGTTGGTCGTGTAATTGCGATTACGACACTCGGTGCACTCGAGGAAGACGTGGCGTTCTTTATTCTTCATGACCAGGTATGGGTTACCTCAGCCCCACCCCACCAAACACGGTGGAGCAGGGCCGTGGATTTTGATTTACGCGATGACCTTGGCAACGACGCCAGCGCCAACAGTACGACCACCTTCACGAATAGCAAAGCGAAGCTGCTCATCCATGGCGATCGGGGTAAGGAGCTCAACAACCATCTTGATGTTGTCGCCAGGCATAACCATTTCCACATCACCAACCAGCTCACAAGTGCCAGTTACGTCGGTGGTGCGGAAGTAGAACTGAGGACGGTAGCCGTTGAAGAATGGCTTGTGACGGCCACCCTCTTCTTTGGTCAGAATGTAGACCTCAGCCTCGAACTTGGTGTGCGGGGTGATGGAACCTGGCTTTGCCAAAACTTGGCCGCGCTCCACATCTTCCTTCTTGATACCACGCAGTAGGCAGCCAACGTTATCGCCGGCCTGGCCTTCGGTCATGGTCTTCTGGAACATCTCTACACCAGTGCAGGTGGTTTTCACGGTTTCGTGAATGCCCACAATCTCGATGACATCACCGATTTTGACGACACCTTGCTCAATCTTGCCGGTCACCACAGTGCCGCGACCTTCGATCGAGAAAACATCCTCTACCGGCATCAGGAAATTCTTGTCCAAATCGCGCTGTGGAATGGGGATGTCGTTATCGACAGCATCCATCAGATTCTTCAGACACGCGACATCGGGGTCTTCGACACCACGGCCTGCCTGCACGGCTTCCATAGCCTTCAGTGCAGAGCCACGCACGATGCTGATATCGTCGCCAGGGAAATCATAAGCCGAAAGCAGCTCACGGATTTCCATCTCGACGAGCTCCAAGAGCTCTTCATCATCGACCATGTCACACTTGTTCAGAAATACAACCAATGCCGGCACGTTTACTTGCTTGGCAAGCAGGATGTGCTCACGCGTTTGTGGCATAGGACCATCGTTGGCGGATACCACCAAGATTGCGCCGTCCATCTGGGCGGCACCGGTGATCATGTTCTTTACGTAGTCAGCGTGTCCCGGGCAATCTACGTGGGCGTAGTGGCGAATCGCGGTTTCGTATTCAACGTGTGCCGTTGAAATCGTGATACCACGTGCTTTCTCTTCCGGGGCCTTATCGATTTCATCGAATGCCATAGCCTTGCCACCGCTGGCGACAGCCAGATAACCGGTAATCGCAGCCGTGAGGGTGGTCTTGCCGTGGTCGACGTGACCGATGGTACCGACATTGACGTGCGGCTTGGTTCTTTCAAAGACTTGCTTTGCCATTGTCTTATGGATTTCCGTTCGGCGGAAGTTTTTTTTTGGTTGAGTGGTGGTCTCGCGCCCAACACAGGCGAGAGATGATTTGGTTTTGGAGCTGCTTTCGGGATTTGAACCCGAGACCTCTTCCTTACCAAGGAAGTGCTCTACCCCTGAGCTAAAGCAGCGTGAACCCGAGTTTTCAATCCGGGTAGCAGGACGTTGTTGCGCACAGAAGTGGAGCGGGTGATGGGAATCGAACCCACGTGACCAGCTTGGAAGGCTGGGGCTCTACCATTGAGCTACACCCGCCCAAAGATCGGTCGTTGTGTGACATAAAAACTTTATGCAACACGGTGGGTTCTGGTGGGGAGAAGAGGATTCGAACCTCTGAAGGCGGAGCCAATGGATTTACAATCCATCCCTGTTGGCCACTTAGGTATCTCCCCGTGAAGCCGAAAGCTTCTAGTCCTGGTTTAATTCTGAAGGAACGTGCTCTTCGACGAGCCTAAGCCCTGCACAAACAGGGGGTTGGAGCTAGCGAAGGGACTCGAACCCTTGACCGTCCGCTTACAAGGCGGAAGCTCTACCAACTGAGCTACGCTAGCAGTCGTCGGAGCGTGGAAAAGGGCAGAACATAATAAGCCCAACGCTTCTCCCGTCAACTAAAGAACCTACGAAAATCATGCCAAGAAGCCGATTCGCCCACAAAAGTGAAAATCTTCTGCCATGAGCAGAAGGATGACGCGGTTGCGGGCGGCTAGTCTAGCCCAGCCGTGTCACTTGGCCAATCCGCTGGCGACTCGTTTTTTCCAAGTTCTTGAAAGCGCACCAACATCTCGCGCACGGTGACGGCCCCCAAACGCGCGCACAAAGCAGAGGCCAGCTCCAAACAGAGCAAGGCTTCCGCCACCACCACCGCTGCTTCGATCACGCAGACATCACTGCGTTCATAAGTGGCCTTGGCCGCCGTCATGTTCTCTAAATCCACGGAAGCAATACCTTTACGCATGGTTGGCAATGGTTTTACCGCCGCCTGCAAGAGAATTTCCTGGCCATTGGTGAGGCCACCCTCGATACCTCCTGCATGGTTGGAGCTACGCCCCAAGCCAGCCCAGCCACTGGGATCCAAGACAATCGGATCGTGAAAAAGACTGCCGGGTACATCACCGGCAGCCATGCCGGCCCCAATCCCCACTCCCTTGACAGCCGGAATTGAAGCCAGTGCAGCCATCAGGCGTGCATCCAAACGGTCTACCGGTTGGGCAAAACCGCCCAGACCGGGTGGGCAGCCATGCGCTCGGACTTCCAGTGTGCCACCCAGGGAATCGCCGCTTGCTTTGGCGGCATCGATAGCCGCATGCCAAGTTTCCACTTGCTCGCCAGGAATGCCAGCTACCGAGAGCACTCGGCCACTGACCTGAATTTCGAAAACAGCCAAGAGTTGCCGGCAAATAGCCCCTAGCGCCGTGCGGGCGGCCGTTTCGCGCGCCGAGGCACGCTCCAGTTGGGCACGCATATCGCGGGATTTATGCCGCAATATTCCGGCCAAGTCGACGTGGCCGGGCCGCGGCGCCTTCAGGTTCGGAAGTGTGTCGATGCGCGCATCACTGTTGGTCAGGGAAAAACACAACGGCGAACCGAGAGTCACGCCGCCCTTCAAACCTGCCAGCACGTGTAACTCATCTTTTTCAAAACTAGCACGCAAACCACGTCCATGACCTTCCCAACGCCGTTTGAGCTCATTTCGGACGGCGTCGAAATCAATCCGGAAGCCGGCTGGAAGCCCCTCCAAAAAGGCCACGAGAACTGGCCCGTGGGATTCCCCTGCAGTTTTCCACCGCAATCCCTGTGTTCCTGGCGATAGCGCACTCAAGAGCCGGCCTCCCTTTCCAGGGCGGGTGCGGAAGCGGCGCTTGGAACCACCGCAGCAAGGACCGCCGCCACCAAATCAAGGATGGCAAAAGGTTTGGAAATGACGGCCATAAAACCCGGTAAGGCCTCGACTTCGCGCAGGTCTTCTGCCCCTGGAGTACCGGTCACAATCCAAGTTGGAGGGAGGCCAAACTGGGAGGACCAAGCACGGACGTAACCCACACCAGACTCCCCCATACCAAGATGGTAATCCATTAACAACGCCGCGCATTGTCCGTTTTCAAGGGCTTCACGCACGATTTTTGGTGAGCAACAAGCGACGATTTCATGGCCACGATGACGAAACGCCATCGTCATCAATTCGCACATGGCTAGATCATTATCAACGACAAAAATTTTCTTCAATCGTCCTCTCCAGGGGGTGGTTCCACCCAAGTCAATTCGCGGAATGGCAGCATAACTTCCATAGAACCATGACGCACTTTAACCCGCTCCCGCTTGCCATCCACCTTAATGACCATCAAACGTTCGCGCAGCCGCGGCACATACACACGGTCGCCCTTCTTCAAACTCTTCACAAACGCCAACCAACGTTGGTTGAGGATGTCCTCGTGCAATAAAGCCTGCAACTTGCGAATAAAAGTATCGACATCCGCGCGCTCGGCCACCGGCAAGCGCCCCAACAGCGATGCGCCGTCGCCGTGAAGCAAATTTTGAATGCTGCGGTAGTGGTCCCGATACTGCTGCTCTGCTTCTTCTTCGCGCAGGCGTCGGCGCTGCCAAGATGCCGCCTCTTCTCCTGCCAAATCCCGAGAACGCTGCTGAATCCGTAATTCCTCGTCACTTGCCGATTCGCGAAGAATTTCCGCTTCACGCCGTACCCGCCCGACATCCGCGAGTAGTTGATCGGTGCCGGAACCACGCGAAGACAATTCTCGGGCGCGTTCCAACAGAGCTTCTTCTAAGCCCAAACGCTCGGCGACTTCCACTGCATGACTGGCCCCCGGAACACCCACGAGTAGGCGAAACTTAGGCGACAAAGTCAGTGGATCGAACTCCATCGAAGCGTTTTCGGCGCGCTGCACATCGAGGGAGAACAATTTCAGTTGGCCGAGATGTGTGTTGGCGATGGTCCATGCGCCCGAAGCCAACAGCTGCTCGAGAACCGCCTGACCAAGTGCGGCCCCCTCTTCTGGATCGGTACCCGTACCGAGTTCGTCCAATAAGACCAAGGTTCCCGGAGCAGCCACGGCAAGAATACGGCGAATCCGCAGCAGGTGTCCAGAGAAAGTGGAAAGGCTAGATTGAAGTGATTGCGCATCGCCGACGTCGGCCAACACCGCTTGGTAATCTGGAATTTCGCTGCCAATCGCCGCAGCAATGGGCAGACCGCGCGTGGCCAACCAAGCCGCTAAACCCACCGTTTTCAGCACCAAGGTTTTGCCACCGGTGTTGGGACCAGTGACCACCAACAGATCAAAACTGGTGCCGATTTGCATGCCAAGGGGCACGACCTCCGCCGGCGACAAAGTACGCAGCAACAGCGGGTGACGCGCATCCACTAAGCGCATACCGCGTGAATGCGCCACCGTTTCGGCATAACAGCCTTCCACTTCTTTGGCCCAACGCGCTGCCGCCACGGCTACATCGACTTCGGCTAGGCGGTTTTGGGCGTCAGCCAAACGTGGTTCCGAGCGCAACACTCCCACGCACAAATCACGCAATATTTCATCTACCAAGCGGCGTTCGGCAAAACGCGCCTCGGTCACGTGATTGGATAACTCCAAAATCGCGTTCGGCTCGACAAACAAAGTATCACCCGATTGCGAGCGATCATGAACCACTCCGGCGCGCCGCGAAGATTGCATGGCGCGTACGGCAAGCAGCAAGCGATCGCCGCGAATGACGGGCTGGCGCTGGCGCAACATGCCTTTTTGAAACATGCCCTCGGCAATCAGCTCGAGTTTGTCGTTGCGCTGCTTTTCCAGTTTGCGGATGGTACTTCGCGCTGCCGCTAAACCGGGGTGCGCTTCGTCTTTCACACTGCCGCGCGCATCGATCGCAAGGCGTATTTTGGTGCACAAATCCGGCAAATGCGGTGCGCCCAGAATGGTCTTGCCGAGCGCCTCATAACGCGGATACCGCTCAGCCCAGCGGCGTAGCTCCGCCACGCGCTCCAAGGTTTCAGCGATGGAAATCAACTCTAATCCCTCTAAGACCCGCTTGCGGGCACTTGCCGCCAAGGCCACGATATCGGCGCAGCGAGCCAACGAAGGGACGTGATCGGCCTGTTGGGCAGCCAAAGCCTCGCGGCCGCGTTGACGTCGCGCTGGCACCAAACTGGCCCCTCCCTCCTGAGCAATACTCAGCACCAATTGTTGCCCACCGCTGGTCACGGCCAAACTACTGATCCACTCAAGCACCACTTCCACTTCGAGGGCTTCAAGGGTGTCTTCTGCAATTGTTGGTGGCGAAGGCATGAAATGGGTAGGCGTAAGGCCTAGAATGAGAAACGCATGGAGACCACAGCGATGAGTGAGAAGGAAAGCATTTGCGACACCATTCTAGATGCTATCGGCAACACGCCTTTGGTTCGACTCCCAAAGGATTTTGCTCCCGATGTGCAGTGCGAAATCCTGCTGAAACTGGATTATCTTAATCCCGGCGGCAGTATGAAAGATCGCATTGCCTTGCACATGGTGCGCGAAGCCGAAAAGAAAGGCTTGCTGAAACCTGGCGGGCGCATTGTCGAATGTAGTTCCGGCAACACCGGCGCGGGTTTGTGCGTCGTCGCGGCGGCTTTGGGTTATGCCATCACCATTGTAATTCCCGACAAGATGTCGTCGGAAAAAATCTCGGCCCTGCGTGCTTTGGGTGCCGAGGTGGTGGTTACGCCATGCAATGTCGATATCGAAAGCCCCATGCACTACACCAAGGTTGCCGGACGTATTGCTGCGGAAACGGAAGGCGCCTGGTGGCCGGATCAATATCACAATCGCGATAACACCGATGCCCACTACTACTCCACGGCTCCTGAATTGTGGGAACAGTGCGGCGGCAAACTGGATGTTTTTGTGGCTGGCGCTGGCACGGGCGGCACTTTGAGCGGCATCGGCCGCTACTTGAAAGAACAAAATCCACAGGTGCAAATCGTTGGAGTGGATCCACCCGGCTCGATTTTGGCCCACTACTGGGAACACCAGGAAATCTGCGATTCGGCGCCGTATGCGGTGGAAGGCGTCGGCGAAGAAGAAGTACCGGGCGCTTGGGATCCGCATTTGATTGACCAGTATGAAGTCGTACCCGATGGCGAATCTTTTGCAATGGCGCGGCGCTTGGCTGCAGAAACTGGCATTTTCCCAGGTGGGTCTGGGGGCATGAACTTGGTGGCGGCATTAAAGATTGCGCGCACTCTTCCTGCCAATGCCCGCCTGGTCACCATCTTGCCTGATTACGGTAAAGCGTATTTGAGTAAAGTTTATAGCGAAGACTGGCTACGTGATTTCGGCTACTTGCCAAAAGTGGCTGCCAGTCACGCCAAAGTGCGCGACTTGATGCGTGAGAAAAACACTGCTGTGTTGTTCTCGATCGATAGCGTGGCTTGGGCCGTGCGTCAGGCTGGTGAACGCGGTGTGCGGCCGCTGCCAGTGCAGGATGGATTAGGTGGCAAACTGCTTGGGGTCTTTGATGAGGATCGTGCGCTACAACTCCTTGCCGAGGGCGCCAACCTCGACAAAATGCATGTTGCCCAATGTTTGTGTGCCGCGCCAGTGGTTCTACTAGCTGGCGCTCCCTGGCAGCGTGCGGTCGAAGCGCTGCAACACACGGAAGCAGTGCTCGTGGAAGTGCGCGGCGAATACCGTTCGCTGGATCGCCGCGATTTGCTGCAAGCTCTCAAGCGCTTGGATCACAGCGCTTAAAAAAAAGCCGTCGTTGTGCAAAAAGCACAACGACGGCCAGAGCTGGAAAGAAAGCGCCTAGGCTTTAGAGCTTAATCTTCTCCAGGTGCTTGCTACATGCGGCACCTTTATTCTTGTGACAGGTCTCACAGCTATCTTTATAGCCGGGACGACGCTCATCGATGAGCTGCTGCGCCGCGCTGCGCGCATGCTCGGCAATCTGCGCATCAGCGCACTTTTTGGTGATGGAGATGTAAGTCTTCACCGCGTCGGAATACTCCTTGTCCCTTTCAAAGTTTTGCGCTTTGAGAAACAGCTCGCCACCAGCAAGCTCTTTGGAGTAAAACTCTTTGCTCTGCAAGCCCTCCAATAAGGCCATGGTCTCGGCCACGCCAGAATAAGGCGAGTCTTTCCCTAAGTAGGGCTTAGCAAGCTCCATACCCTTGTACCAAAATCCCTGTTCAATGGCTTGCGAACAAGAAGTAAAGGCTTTTGCACACTGCCCCATCAGAGAAATCTCCAAGCGGCCGGCCCAAGCAGCATCTTCACCCTCAAGCTTCTCTTGTAGACTCTGCAAGTCCAACATGGCTTTGACCATGCTGCCTTTCTTGATGGATTTAAAAACCTTACTCAGCGCCTGCGGGTAAACGCTGGTTTTCTTGGCCCCCTTTTGGGCCTCGGCGAGGGCACTACTCGAAGCAGCTGGATGCCCGGTCCATTGCATTTCCTTACCGAGAAAAACAGCACTGGTTGGGAATCCGGAAACGCCAATCACATTCTCTAACTCGCCACCCGGCAAGATGACGACAGGGTGGGTCACACTATGGGCTTCCAGCCACGGTGCAACCAATTCGATGGGCTCATTAGTCACGCTAATGACGACCAGGCCTTTCGCACTCTCTTTCTCCCAAGCGGAGTTCAGGTGCGGAAGCTGGCCTAAGCAAGGGCCTCACCAGGTACGGAAGACTTCCACCAATACGGCGTGGCCCTCCAAATCCTCCACCGATAACGGTGGTGTGTTGAGCCAAGTGGCATCAGTGAAATCTGGCATGCTGCCAGAAGCCTGCGCGGACGCAGAGCCACAAAGAACCAAGGCAAGTGTTGCGCTGGCGAAAGAGAGTGCAATCGTTTTCATGAGGAATGGGACCCTCGAGTGTCCCAGAGTACTTTTGCATGATAGCAAAGAACCACAGGCACTAGTACAAGTCGACGCTTACCAGGTTTGTAATGTTGCCCACCGAGCCGGCCACGCCACCCTGCACCAACACGGTGCCCGGATCGACTTGAGCGGTCTCCAAGCGCGTCAGGTAAACGCCACTGGCCGGAATCAAACCACTCAACACCACCTTCGAAGAGGCGTGGTTGAGCCCAAGGGTTCCGTATGGAGTGACCCAACTACCGGGTGAAAAACCTGCCGCAATGCGAAAAGGGTCGCCGGGATTGCCTGTGACCAGAACCTGAACTTTCCTGCCGGTGCTAAGGAAGACTGGATTCACGCGTAAATCCGGAGCTGGAGCCTGAGCCAAACCGAAATCGACCAAACCGAGGCCCAGAGAATCGTTGCGGTGATACACACGGTTTTCCAGCTCTTGGAGATCCGTCGTGCCCCAATAATTCAACGGCATGGACACAAAATCATTGCACGACTTCAGGTACACGGCATACAGGCTATGCCCAGCAATACGGTTTTGGTCAGCGCCGCCGCCGTAGAAATCCAAATCGAGCAAATGACTAGCCCCACCCGCTTCATCAAGGTAGACACCATATTTCGCATTCAAGAAGCTGTTGTCTTGAAAGGTTGCATGGATATCACTGGAGCCCCATTGAGTATTGGGGTTTACATACAAACTGTAGGTGGCCGAGCCGACGCCATCGCTCGTGTTACCGCGAAACTGGTGCAGCTGGCCGCCGATTCCATACAGCGCAAAGCCAGTGCCACTGTTACTCATGGCCGTGTTATAGAAAAGATCAACCGGCGCATTGTTGCCAATCAACTGAAATCCCTGACTACATGCCGTGGCACCATTGTTTTGCAACAGCGTGTAAGCAGCGGCGCCATTTGACAGGTAGCCTAGCCCACAGTTTTTCGCCAGATTCCCTTCGATCACACCCGCTGAGCCGTTGTGCATCAAAATGCCACTACCGTGACAGTTTTCCGCCAGATTGCCTAGATGGAAACCACCGATAGTGCCGCTAGAAGCGCGGAAGAAAATGCCCCCGCCTAAACCGAGGTCCACGCCACAATCAAACACTTCACTCGTCGTCACAGTGACGTTGTTGGAGAAGTACGGGTAGATTCCGTAGGTGGCATGTTCGACGCGCACCCCTGAAATGATTCCACCATCGGCATGATCGTAAATCAAACCTGCACCATAACGGGCACTGTGGAGCGTCGACCACGCATCAATCCGCAAATCTCGAATCTCCACATTCGCAGCCAACACGGTCACAACATCGTTGCCAACACCAGCTGCGGCATGATCACCAAAGACGTTGGTTCCAAGGAGAGGATTCGAATCCATGCCGCTACCGAGTAGCTGCAGACTTTTTGCAATCACCAAGGAACCTACGTAATCGCCAGGCAAGACGATGACGCTACCGCCAATATCCACCGCATTGATGCCATCCTGAATAGCTAAGTAATCTCCACTGCCGTTGCCGTCAACAATGACTTGATCGGAAACCGCTTGCGACAAATCCACCAAGCCAAGTAACGGATCATCTAGTTGATCCCAAATGCCAACGCCAATCACTGCCGGTGTAGCCGCACCCCAACTGTTCCAGCTAGCCAAAACATCATCGTTGCACCCTTGTAGTGCCAGATTGAAAGAAGCATTGCTGCGGAAAGTATTGGTGTCGAGTGCGCTGCCGCCAAACACCAAACCTAGGGTTCTCGCTTGCGATGCGACCGTCTCATCGAGCAAGATACCGGTATCGAGGTTGCGGAACTCGTTGCGAGAAACCGTGCCGAACACATCGTTCACACCCCATGGGGATAAATCGGTGGTGGCAAAAATGCCGCCGTTGCCGCCGAGTGCATTGCCTTCAAAGACATTGTCTTGCACGATACCTTGAGCGTTCGAGCCAAAAAAAGTGACCCCCCATCCACAACTTTCAAAGTTGTTATTTTCAACCGTGACATCAGCAGCCAAACCAATGAGCTGGACACCTTGCGTACAGCTGCGAAATAAATTGTTGTGCACCAAACTTGCCACGTTGGTGCCGTTAGAGAGCACCCCAAGATCGCTGTTGTGAATATTGTTACCTGAAACCTCACCGCTCGAGCCTGCATGCACGGCGATGCCAAGCGAACAGTCGCGCACCGTGTTTCCCAAAATTTCACCATGCGCAGCAAAAAACATAATCCCAGCCGATTCCAGATACTGGCCACGGGCGTTTTCAATGGTATTGGCACGGAAGCTATGACCGCTGCCCGTGGAGCCATACAAAGCGCGTAACCACACATTGCGCACCATGCAACCTTCCACCGTGAGGTTATTCCAAGGGCCGTTGGTGTAGTTCAAGATGATGCCATTGCGGACATCAATGCCTGATCCTAAGGCTGGATTATCCCCGTCAAAAACCAAATCACGCAAAGTGACGTCGTTGGCTTCGATCACACAACTCTGCGTGCTATTTAAAATTTGCCCACCAAAACCACTGCCAATATCACTGGTAGCAGGGTAAATCACCGTGTTGGATCCAGCGGCACCGGTGATGGTGACGGCAACAGAAATCACCAAGTCTTCGATGTAATTGCCAGAGTGAACCACGATGAAGTCACCCGCAACCGACGCATCAATTGCCGCTTGGATGGTGGTGAAATTGCCGCTGCCTCCTTGATCCACTACCCATGTGGTGGAGTTTGGCGCAGAAACTAGCAGAGTCGTAAGCAGGAGCAGGGAAATCATGATCATTGATGGGGGTTTACGGCTCCCGGAGGAGCTGGAGGGGCGATGGAGACGCCCGCAGGCGAAGGTTCCACTGGATAAGACTCGCGGAGTTCCGCACTACGTAACGCTTGCAGCTGATCTTCAAGGCTGCTGCCGTTGGACAACAGAGACGTAGGTGGAGCGCCATCTGCAGCGATGCTGCTGGCACCAGAAGAACCAGGCTGGATGTCAGACGAATCCTCCACTCCACCTGAAATCACCGGTGCGGAGGATGGGCGAACCCCCTCTTCAGAATCCGTGGCGGAATCCTCAGGGTTCACTGGTGCTTGGCCTAGGGCAACGGAATCAGCAAAAGCAGTACCCGCTGTAGCGGCGGTATCTGCTGCCGTGGCCGACCAGCTCAGCGGAACAAAGGAACTCCACGCCCACCCGAGCAAAACAAGCGCCATCCCCCCAGCAGCCAAATAGTGCGGGAGATGAAATTGCTTCCAATCTGGAAAGCGGATTCGCCATGGGGGTAGTGGGGCTGCGGCGGAATGCATGCATGCCAATCGAAAAATACCTTATTGCACAAAAATATGCCACATAAATCAGCCGTTAGAAGGATGTTGCATTAAATATAATTTGAGTTAAATCGTAAAAGGGTCCCTGGATTGCCAATTCTGAGTATTGCGGCCAGCACTTAACCGCGCGTAATCGTCTCTAACACCAGCTGTTCCCGCGACTGCAACAAGTCACCCTGCTTCCGCAACACCCAACGATAAAGAACCAAAGTTGCGATGAGGAGCAAACCGTGAAGTAGCAAGTAGGTTGGAATCCAAGCAACCCAAATCGCATCGCGCTGCAAAGACTCCACGCCCCAGGGCAGCAATAGCGGCGATAAAACCAAGGGGTTCAGCACAAAGGAGAGGATCTGCAACAAAAAGAACCGCAGCTTGGCACCGGAGGCTTTCATGCCTACACCCTGTAATCGCATCGGAGAAATAATGGAAATGTAATTGCCGAGCATACAAAAGATCAAGTAGGCAGAAAAGACTTCCAGCAGCGTGCCGAGAAAGTGCTGCACATCCATCGTGACAAAAAACTGAAGAACCACGATTGTGACAAAGCCACTGCACAGCACAATCGGTGCAAGCGCCAAGTTCTTACCAAGCAAAATGAGGTGCCGCGGAATGGGCGCCAACAAGTAGGAACGGAAACCATCGCGATCCAAACCGAACAGGTTTTGCAGAACCTGCTGGAAGCTCAAAATTCCAATGGCGATCGCGCCTAAAGCCATGCCCGGTGCAATCGTTTGGAGGCTGGCAGGATTTTCGTTTTTGGCTAAAAAGAAGCAAAATAAGCCGATCATAAGAATCGGGCTCAGGAGCATCATCTTGGCTTCGGGTGCGCGCAATAAAGATTGCAAACCCGCCGTGGCAATGGCCGACGCCTGCCGCCCAATGAAGGGCAGCTTCTTCTCAACTAATGGGATTTTGCCTCGACTGCGGCGCGCGGCTGCGGTTTCTCGCGGGGTGTTTTTCTTTACTGCGATGGCAGCACCGCCGCCTTGCACAATCGCAACCAAGGTGGTTTGAAAAGACCTCCTCAGGCTTAACCCGGCGAGGCAAAACATGCCGAAGGCACACAGTAAACCCAACAACCACCTTCCTTCGAAAGAGGCACGCATACCGAAAGGAAGCCAACCAAACGGAAGAATCATAGAGGCCAGAGAAACCCATTCCTCTATCTTCTCCTCCTTAGTGGCCTCTGCTTGTTGAAAAGCCTCCCATTTGGCTACCGCCTCTGCCTGACCCGGACCTCTCTGTAAGCTTTGGTTGTGAAGTTCACGCCCCTCGGCGCGCTGCTGCGAACTGTTCGAGCTCACCGTGATGTTGATGAGATTCGGCAGCTGCACCATCAAAATGAAGCCAAAGGTGATGCCCATCACAATGCTGCGCCCGCGCCGTTTGTCCTCCATTAAACGCGCAAGCCAACCACGAAGGTGATAGGTCAGCGCCGTGATCATGCCAAAGAAGGCCAAAACGAGTAGCAAACCAATCAGCATGAGGGGGCCGTGAACCAGGATCAGGGCCACAGCAAGGCCGAGCATCGGCGGCAGGAAAATCAGAATGCTCAAACTAACAAAGGAGCTTACGTAGTTATAGAGGAACACCCAGCCAAGCGAGATTGGAAGATGCAACAGGTTTTGAAACGACATGCCATCGCTACGTTGCAGTTCCGTCATCAGACCAATCATCCAGAAAAATAGAAAGCCCAAGGCCAGTCCGATCCAGGTCCAAAGAATATGCTTAGGCTCGGCGGAACCCAATTCCGCAAGCCCTACCAACAGAGCCAGTACGAACAGACCCGCCGCAACCAGAAAGCTGCCAGCAACTAGGATACTGAGTAACGCCTTGCTGAGTTTTCCGGAGCGATTGAGGCGGTTCGCCAAAATGCGCGAACGCATCCACAACATGGCGCGAAGCTGACTGCGATTCAAGCGCCGCGTTCCCCTAGCCAGCTCAACTGCGCTTGCTTCGCAACGTCGGTGCCGACGACTTCCAGGAAGCGTTCTTCCAAACTGCCGCCACTACCCAGACTCGCAAGTGCCGTTTGCTCTACCAGTTTTCCGTCGACGATAATGCCGACATGCGTACACAGACGCTCGACGATTTCGAGCACATGCGAGGTGAGAAAAATCGTCGATCCGCGGTCGCGGAAGTCGGTCAATAGTTTGCGAATCGTTCGCGAGGCAACCGCATCGACACCTTCGAAGGGCTCGTCGAGGAACAGCAAATCTGGGTTGGGCAACAGAGCCGCCGCCAGAGCCAATTTCTTTTTCATGCCATGCGAATACTCAATGGTCAATTTGTGGGCATCTTTTTCAAGATCCAACAACGCCAAGAGTTCTGCAATGCGCATACGTAAGGTGCGCATCGGCATCGAATGCATGCGCCCCTGGAAGGTCAAATACTCCGCCGCTTTGAGGTTATCGAATAGGGCGAGATCTTCTGGCACCACGCCAATGCGACTCTTCATGATCAAGGCTTCCTCGGGCACGAGAGGGTCCTGACCGAGCACCGAAATACTGCCCTTGGTTGGCGCCAACAAACCCGTAAGCATTTTGATTGTGGTGGATTTGCCCGCACCATTGGGGCCCAGGAATCCATAAAAAGTTCCCTTTTCAACCAACAAATCTACTTGGTTGACGGCTTGGAAGGCACCGAAAGAGCGCGAGAGTCCGACAGTCTGAATGGCTACTTCCATGAAGGGAAAGTCTAGCTAAGTTTGGCGGGAGGATACCACCGCAGATGGCAACCACAATCTTGAGGCGGAGGGAGGCTTACCTCCCACAAAGGCGAGAAAGCACCTCCTCCTACAGCCCCACACGCATCGTGGCGCCGTTGCTCAACTGGCAGTTATTCAAATCCAGAGCCTGCACCCACACGTATCGATCCACCGCAACCGGTGGAATAAATAGCGACAAAACTGCAGTACCTGCAGCGTTTGCGTTGACGCGCGGCAGCAGCGTAATCGGAGTGCTCAAAGAGGCTAAGACGGAACCGCATGGTCCAGCGTTTAAAGGGAGCGGGCCTGGCCCGACCAAAGAGTAAGCAAAACCAAGCGGTGCACCAGGTGTGGCGTTAGTGACCGTCATGGCGCAAGTTTGCCCAGCCAGAAAGTTGGTGATGGTCAACACTGGTTTGGTGGTGGTCACAGTGACGGAACCCACCATGCCAAAAGCAAAATGTGGATCACAGTGGTAAGCGTAGACATTGCCATTTGCGGGTGCCGCCGCCATCATCGCTGCATCGAAAGTCAGCGAGTATGTGAAGGGAGGAACGACCGGGATGCCAGAAGTGAATAAACCTTGATCCGAAGCGACGTTGTGCATGCCACTCACCCAATTCCAAAGCACCGTATCGCCTTCGGCGATGGTGATATGGGCTGGTGAAAAAGAAATCCCACTCAAATCAACTTGGTGGGTGGTTTGAGCGGCGGCGCTCGTGGTAGAAACCACGAGCGCGCACAAAGTGATGAAGGTTGAGGCGAATTTCATTTTGAGGGGAGGATGGACTACAAGCTTAACCAACGACCATGGTCGCGCCATTACTTAGTTTGCAACTGCCTAAGTCTAGGGCCTGGAACCAAACACTGACACCAAAAATTCCACCTGGCACGTGCGGGGAAAAAGTAGCTACACCAGCACCGTTTGCGTGGACCATTGGCAGCACCGTAATCGGTGCGCTCAGGGATAACGTAAGCGGGCCACAAGGGCCAGCGCTCATCGTAGTCGGCCCGACGCCGGCCAAGGAATATGCGTAGCCGACTAGCCCGCCTGGAGTCGCACCCGTAACTTTCAAGGTTGCAACCTGACTGGAGATGAAATTGGTGATGGTGAGGACTGGATTGTTGGTGACGACCGTCACCGATCCAACCATGCCAAAAGACTCATGGACTTGGCAGCGATAATTGTAGACATTGCCGTTGGCTGGTGCCGACGCGAGGAATGCTGCATCGAAAGTGAGGGAGAAAGAACTTGGTCCCGCAACAGGGCTGCCAGAAAGAAAAAGGCCGTTGTATGCAGCCACGTTATGAATGCCAGAAGCCCAAACCCACTGGACCGTGTCGCCCTCGGCGATGACCAAATTGGCAGGCACAAAAGTAAAACCAATCAAATTCACTGTGTGGATGGTTTGAGTGCCAACCTGATTGGTGGCCTGGGCGCCAATGGTGGAAGCACTTACGAGAAACAGGACGAAACTGAGGAAGGTCGATGTGCGAATCATGAGCAAAACCGAAAGACGGGGATGAATGGGAAGGGTACCCCTACCGAGGTACCGGGATGCCCCAAATATAATCGAAATCGATTTAATTTGGCCCAAATCCTAGGAATTTAGTTGGCATGACGCACAATATCGCCCTCTTCGAGGTAAATAATGTCTTCGGCAATGTTGGTGGAGTAGTCGGCAATGCGCTCCACCAAGCGCGCCACATTGGCCCAACGTAGCAAAGCTGGAACCGCCTCTGGTTCCTCCGCCATGCGTTGTTCCAAACTGGCCAGAATCTTGCGATTGAGGTCGTCAACCTTGTCATCCATCGCCATCAATGCGCGTGCGCGCTGCTCATCACGCTGCACCATGCATTGAATCGCCTCGCGCACCATCACGCGCGTGCGTTGCGCCATTTCGGCAAAATCTAACGGTGGGCTAGTTGGTTTCAGACAATCCAAGTCGATGGCACGTTTGGCAATGCTGGAGGCTATATCGCCAATCCGTTCCAAATCATTATTGATCTTGATCGCGGCAACAATGAAGCGCAGGTCACTCGCGACCGGAGCATACAAGGCGAGGATTTTTAACGCACTTTCCTCCAACTGCACTTCGAGAGCATCGATGACGGAATCGCCTTCCACGATTTGTCGAGCGCTTTCCGCATCGCGTGCCAAAATAGATTCTATCGCCTTGCCGAAAGCGTCTTCGCAACGGTTGCCAATGAGAATGAGTTGATCAGCTAAATTACTGATGTCACGCAGGAGATGTTTCGACATGGTTGGTGTTAGCCGAATCGGCCAGTGATGTAATCCTCAGTTTCCTGACAATCGGGGTTTTCAAAGATGTCCAAGGTTGCGCCAAACTCAACCACTTTGCCCAAAAACATATAGGCCGTGAAATCGCTCACGCGAGCAGCTTGTTGCATGTTATGAGTCACAATCGCAATGGTGTAACTTTCGCGCAGCTCGACCATGAGTTCTTCAATCGAAGCTGTAGAGCGCGGATCGAGCGCCGAGCAAGGCTCATCCATCAATAAGACTTGCGGGCCAACGGCAATCGCCCGCGCAATGCACAAGCGCTGCTGCTGTCCGCCAGATAAACCCAACGCAGACGAACGTAAACGATCCTTCACTTCATCCCACAACGCGGCTTTGCGTAACGACCATTCCACAAGCTCATCCATCTCTGCCTTGGTGGCTTTCATGTGCAAACGCGCGCCGAAAGCAACATTGTCATAGATGGATTTGGGGAAGGGATTGGGCTTCTGAAAAACAATCCCAACACGACGCCGTAGCTCCACTACATCCGTGGCGGGGCCTAGTACATCGTGGCCGTTGATTTCAAGTTGGCCGCTCGAGCGAGCACCGGGGATGGCATCGTTCATGCGGTTAATCCAGCGCAACAAAGTGCTCTTGCCGCAACCGCTGGGGCCAATGAAGGCGGTGACACGATTCTCCGGCAGATCCATATCAATGCTATGCAAAGCTTGGAAATCGCCATACCACGCATCGAATCCTCGCAGACGAATGGCAGGTTTTAGGGGTGTAGGGATGGTCGTCATCGGTGCGAACCTTAAGACAATGGTTTCTGCAGTTTTTGGCGGAGTACCACTGCGACGGTATTGAAGATTAACAAGGCGGTCAACAATACAATGATGCCGCTCGCGGCGAGATCGTGAAATTCTTTTTGCGGACGCCCGGCCCAGTTGAAAATCTGCAAGGGCATGGCGGTGAAATCATCCATCATATTGCCGGGCGCGTGGGTGATGAACACAATGCCAGCAATCATCAGTAATGGTGCGGCTTCGCCGATGGCGCGGCTCATAGCGATGATGGCGCCGGTCAAGATTCCGGGCACTGCTGCTGGCAAGGTGATTTGACGCACCGTTTGCAGTGGCGTGGCGCCAAGACCGAGTGCGGCTTGGCGCAGGGAAGAAGGTACCGCCCGCAGTGCCTCTTGCGAAGCGATGATAATGATGGGTAAAACCACCAACATCAAAGTCAAAGCACCAGCCAGCACACCACGCCCAAACGGCAAACGAAAGTACCACCAACTATTTTCCTGGATGCGCCCAGGTGCATCCCATGTGCGTAACGAACGTTTGGCAAGTGCGGGATCGGCGGGCCACTCCTCGTCATCGCCAAGCAAGTGCAACGCCATCGCTGTGCCTTCGTAAGAGAACACGGTCATCCCTTCTACCGGCTCTGCAACCGGTTGCGCTTGATCGGCCACCGGAACCTCCAAAATGAAATCGCCTTCGTTGTAGAACTGGTCGAAATAGGTGACACCCACCTCCATGCCTGCTTCTTGCCCGTTGCCAAAAATGCCGAACATGGATACAAAAACCGTCAAACCAAGGATTCCGAATACCACCGAAGGCACCCCCGCAAGGTTGGTAATATTCAGCTGCACAAAGGAATGGATGCGGCGCAAATACACCCGCCGCGGCTGAAATTCTTCCAGAATGATGGCCGCGGCAACCCCCAGCGGCAACGCAATCACCAGCGTCAACACGACCAGCCAAACCGATCCCATCATGGCCGGCCACAAGCCTGCGATGGCGGGATCTGGATCGGGCGGTCCGCTGAGGAACTGAAAGTTTAAACTACCTAGACCTTGGGTCAGAATGGCGGTCAGCAGCAGCACCAAAACCAATGCCGAAGAACTCGCCACGGTGCGACACACATTGCGAAAAAAAATGTCTTTGCGGTGCCGCGCAGCAAGCGAGCGTGTGCGTTTGGCGATGACTGCGGAATCCGCAAGCAAGGCAGGTTTGGGGGCGTGCTTCAATCGTAGACCTCACGAAAACGACGACGCATATACGCGCCGACTAAAGTAAATCCTAAGGTGATGACAAATAACATCGCAGCGACGGCGTACATCGAGTAGTACTCCACACCGTAATTGGAGACGTCGCCAAGCGCCATTTGGACCATAAAACCAGTCATGGTTTGAATCTCATCGCGCACGTCTGCGGTCACTTTGGGAGTACTCCCTGCCGCCAGTGCAACAATCATGGTTTCGCCAATGGCACGCGCCGACGCCAGCAGAACAGCCGAAGTGATCCCAGACATGGCCGCTGGAAACACCACTTTAAAGGAGGTATCAAAACGCGTCGCGCCGAGACCTAGAGCACTATCGCGCAACGATTGCGGAACCGCTTTTAACGCATCCTCCGACAACGAAGTAATGATCGGCAGAATCAAAATGCCGACGGCAATGCCCGCGGCCAAGGCATTGAAGGAACCAAAATCTTCACTGAGAGTCTTGAGTGCTGGAGTGAGTAAGGTCAACGCGAAAAATCCGTAGACCACGGTGGGAATACCAGCAAGGATTTCCAGTGCCGGCTTCAGAATCGCGCGCACCCGCGGATGTGCGTATTCACTCAAGTACACCGCAGTAATCAAACCCAATGGAACGGCAACCAAGAGTGCCACCCCCGCAACCAGGAAGGTGCCGCAAACGAGCGACCAAATACCGAAGTGTTTTTCGGCGCCTAATAATGGGTTCCACTGCGTCGTGCCAAAAAATTCACCTACCGTAACTTCATCTTGGGCGAAGAAGTTCAGCGTTTCCGCGCCTAACACCCACACGATTGCGAGAGTGATAAAAACGGAAAATAACGCCGCTCCATTGAGCAAACTAAAGAGGCCGCGTTCCTTCCATTTGCGAAAATGCCGCGACGAGGCGCCTTTGAGGGCACCTCGTGCAGCTGGTCCTGTGCTGGACCGTTTCATCCCTACTTAGAAGGAAGAAGGTTCGCCTCGGTATAGGCCTGGTCGAGTGACAACTCGCGCTTGGCGAATACCGGAGCGCCATCATTTTGCACCATCGTCACAAACACAGTGCCAGTTTTACGCTTCTTCAAGAAGCTTTTTGCCATGGCGGAGATCTTGTCGCTGGTGGGTACATACTGCACCTTGGTGGCAAACTTGCCCGCGTTCTCCAGGTAGAAGTCGATGAACTTCTTCATCGCGGGGCGGCGCAGGCTCTCCACATTCACGTAGAGGAACAATGGGCGGCTTAGTGGTGCGTAGTCCCCCGAAACGACGTTCTCTGGAGTGGGCAGAACTGCCTTCTTGGTGTTCGGATTCACAATCGGAGCGGCGCGCAACTTATCCTGGTTCTCGAAGTAGTAAGAAGCACCAAAGTAACCAATGGCGTACTTGTCGCCGTACACGCCGGTGACCAAGACGTTGTCGTCTTCACTTACCGACATGTCTGGGCGGAAGCTACCTTTATCACCTGCTACAACTTCTTTAAAGTAATCGAAGGTTCCGGAATCCGTACCTGGAGAGTAAACCTTAATCACGTGGTTGGGCCACTCTGGATTGAGGTCACTCCACTTGCGCGCTTTGCCGTCTTCGAGATAAATCGCCTTGAGGTCTTCGACGGTGAGCTGGTGCACCCAGTCGTTCTGCAAGTTAAGAACTACGGAAAGACCATCGAGAGCCACCGGCAATTCTAGAAAGCCCACGCCATTCTCTTTTGCCTGGAGAAACTCCTTGGGCTTGATTGGGCGGGAAGCATCAGAGATATCGGTTTCGCCGACGGCGAAACGCTTGAAGCCACCACCCGTACCGGAAACGGCAACGGTGATATTGACATTCGGGTATTCCTTACGGAAGGCCGCTGCCGCAGCTTCGGTAATGGGGTAAACGGTGCTGGATCCATCGACCACGATGGTGCCACGCAAGGCCTCAGCCTGTGCCGCAGATTGTGGCGCGAGAGCCAGGGCCAGTGCAGAGGTCGCAAGGACCATTGCGAGAGGCTTGAAGGGGTTATTCATGCCGGTATTGTGGACCTCGAATATGTAGGTTCGATGAAGATGGCATGAAACGCTGGTGAGTAGCCCGCCTCACCAGGCGAGAACTCAATGGGCAGATACGCCGAAGTGAGTGTAGACCGGTCTTTCCCTGCCATCACTTGGGCGGTTGATTATTGCGGACAGTCCGCCGAGGTACATCGTGCTGGAACCTCCTTGATCACACCACATCGCATCAAAGGCGCCGAACAGCCTCATAAAAGAGGCTGCCGTTTCGAGGTCCGCGCCCACGCTATAACCCAGTTGCCGCCCATCAATGACCGCCAGCACCAGATGGGTGCCATCCTGATTCAGTCCCATCAGGGTCCGCGGACTTGGTTGGAGCCAGCGGGGATTGTCTTCGCCTGGGAACTCACCTTTTAAAAGCAAGTCGCCGCGCCCCCAAAGAGCGTTGTAGACATCCTCGGTCGGCTCGTCGCTGCTGTGAAGAGCACCAACGTAACGGCCACTATTCTGCTGGTCAAAAGCCAAAAAAGGCCGGTGGAAACTTTGATCGATGTTCACCGATTTGCCGTTGACTATCCACCTGCCCGCATAGGAGCCGAGCGAAGCGTCTCTAGCGGGACTAGTACCGGCTTCGCCGTTGATCGCCACGACGCAAACTCGCTGGTCGGCAAACTCGCTAGTCAAAGACTTGGCAGCGAATTCCTCCGTGATTTCAATCGTGATTCCTGGCTGGGTGAGATCGACCACTGCAACGTATCCTGTGACCGGTCGCGGCCCGCCAGAATGAAAGGAAGCGAACTGAATTCCGTTCGAAAGGGCTCGTGACGCAAGGTCAACTTCGGAGCCGAGGAGGAGAGGTAATTCTCGTTTTGCAGCCTCAATATTTATCAGGGCGTGGGTGGACGCAGCCTGGGCTTCGGTGAGTCCAGCATGCGTTTCACTCGGCATAAGCATGACTGCATTACGACGCGCGTAGTACAAAATCTCGCGAGACTCGCGCAGGAACAGCTCTGTCCTTTGGGCCATGTGCAGCAGCGCACACACTCCGAGCGTGTACAAAAGTGAGCGAAGGTAGCGCCTTCTGAGGGGTTCCCTGCGCCCGCGGAGTTTCTGAGCTAAGAGCTTGCATGCAAAAAGAATCGACACAAAAACTGTGGCAAGCAACATCACCAGCAGGCTGGGTAACTCGCCCAGGCGCGTAGCGACAATCAGAGCGATGTCCATGGTCCTGTTGAATAAATCGTTCAAGCTTTCCATGTGAGTCCTTGGCGTTTGTACATGAGCAAAGAGTACCGTGAAGTTCGCCCGTATCCTAGATTGCGCAAACCAAACTCCACGAAATCGGGCCACCCAAGCCCATGTAGCGCAAAACCAGCGCTTGGCAAGCCAAAAGCAGCGCCCTGCGAGAAGTGCGATCACAGCACTTCTCGCAGGGCGGCTTTCTGTTCAAAATCCTACTGGATGTTGATTTGTAATGGCGCCGATTCGGACCACGCACCCGCAGAAACGGATGCAACCTCGAGGTACCAAGTCGTGCCCGACAAGCGTGCAGGTGCGGCCAGCACGAAACTGCCGTCGCCCAGCGCCGAAGCGGTAATCTGTTGTACTTGAGTTACTGGAGCACCAAGATCAAAATCATGACCGCTATAAACCGAACCGTTTAGGTTCGGCGAAGCCAGCAGCCACACTGGTGCGTTTGGTTGCGCGTTGGTGAACGTGTACAACACCGTGAGACCCACCCATGGTGACGTAAAACCGGTCAAGGACATGGTGTTGGTTGGCTCCGTGCCCACTGCAGAAGTGACGGGAGTCACCACCA
>CALFOT010000063.1 GCA_937919925.1 uncultured bacterium
GGCCATTGGTTTGACCACGGTTTGAACGCTTCGGCCACGCGCGCGGTGGATGCGGCACTAGAGCAAGTCGACGCTCTCAATCTGCGCGCCCGGCGGCTGGACGAACTTTCTGGGGGCGAGCGCCGCCGCGTTTTAATTGCCAGCGTGCTGGCGCAAAAACCGCGCTATCTGCTGCTGGACGAACCGGCTGCGATGCTGGATTTACATCATCAATCGGAACTTTTCGGACTCCTGCGCCGCTTAGCGCAAGAGGGCCTTGGAGTAGGTTGCGTCACCCACGATTGGAATCTCGCAGTAGGCTTCGCAGATCGCCTAACTGTCCTTCATCAAAGCCGCATTCTCGCCACTGGCCCGCCGGCGGAATTGCTGACGTCGACCGTACTCGAAACCGTATTCGGCGCACACTTTGCCTTGCTTCAGCATCCCGACGGCCGCCCGGTGGTGGTAGCTCAATGACCCCGCGCCCGCGTACTCTGCTGATGTGGCTGGCGGTTTTTTCGCTGGGTTGCGCGTTTTTAGCACCTTTTCTTGGCACCGAATCGATTCATGCGACTACGGCTGTGCGCGAATGGTTCGGCCTGGAAAATACCAGCTGGTCCACGGATACGCGCATCTTCAACTTACGCCTGCCGCGTGTGCTGCTTGCGTGGTTGTCCGGCGGTGCACTCGCCGTGGCCGGGGCTGCCATGCAGACGCTACTGCGCAATAGTTTGGCGACTCCTTTTACGCTTGGCGTCTCCACCGCAGGCACTTTTGGCGCATTCCTATTTCTGGCGTTTCCTTCACTCGCCGGATTTCTGCTGCTGCCGCGCTTCGCCGCGCTGCTGTTTGCGCTCGCCGCCACTTTGCTGGTTTTGGGTGTCGCCCGCCGCGCGCGCCGCACCGACGCCATCATTCTCGCCGGCGTCACGCTGAACTTTCTGTTCGGTGCTGCTTTGATGATGGTTCGTTATTTGGCAGATCCGTATAAACTCGCGGCGCTCGACCGTTGGATGATGGGTTCTTTAGATGTGGTTGGTTTCCAAACACCCCTCAGCCTGATTCCATGGTTGCTGGTGGGTCTGTTCCTATTGCTACGCCGGACTTATGCGCTCGATCAATTTGCCTTCGATCCAGAAATGGCTGCCGCGCGCGGCATTGATGCCCATAAGGTTCGGCGCGAGGGTTTGTTGGCCGCAAGTTTGCTCGCCGCTGCGGTGGTGGCCTATACCGGGCCGATTGGCTTTGTTGGCCTGCTGGTGCCGCACGCCCTGCGCGGTTACACCGGCATGCGCCATGCTTTGCTGCTACCGGCTTGTTGGTTAGCGGGCTCCGGCTTCTTAGTCATCGCCGATTTATGCGCGCGCAGCCTGCAGATTTTCGGACGCCACGCGGAACTGCCGGTGGGAATTCTGACGGCACTCGTCGGCGGACCATTTTTCTTAATGGTGCTGATTCGGGAACGCTAAAACGGCCTCCATTTGGCGAAACATAGGCTTCCACGCCACTGTACAATTCACCACCATGAGTTCCCCAGAACCCGATAAGATTGTCATCCAGCATTGCCTCGTTTCCTTCAAGGAAACTCCTGTCGAGGCAGACCGCAGCAAAGACGACGCCCAAGCTTTAGCCGCACAGATTCTCGAGCGCGCACGCGGCGGTGAAGACTTCAACACTTTGGTGCGTGAGTTTTCGGATGACCCTTCGCCTGAAGATCACCCGCAGCCGGGCACTTACCACATGCTCAATAACGGCGTCGAAGGCATGGACTTCGGCCAGGTGATTTCCGACTTGAACGGCCGCGCTGCCGCCAAAGAAGAAGAGCTCAAAAAAGCCATCGATGGCGGCGCCATGGCCATGGAAGCCGCACAATCAGAGATGGAGCAATTCATCGAGGGGCTGCAGGCCGAGGCTGAAAAAATGCAGTCCAGCACCCCGCACCCACGCGCCGCCATGGTGCCTGGTTTCGGCGATGTTGGTTTCGCACTCGCAGAAGGCGAAGTTGGCCTAGCCGATTTCGATGAAGAGAAATCGCCGTTTGGCTGGCACGTCATCAAGCGTCTCGCCTAAAGGCTGAAAAACTCCATCCGTTGCTTTACCCATCTTCGCGGCCCTCTACATCTTCATCGTAATAATCAAGCTGATCCACGGGCACCACGACTGACGTAATGATGTTGATTGCGTGTGACAAAATGCGCTTAAAGTAACGGTAGGTCAAAGCGCTGATGGCGGATTTACCATCTGGATCTTCGCGCGCCACCATCGCCATCGCGCGGGCATCACAGTGCTGCGCAAGAGCATCCGCTTGAGCAATAAAAGCCCTGGCATCTTCTTCGTCTTCCGATTTATAGATGTTGCGCGCCTTCGCCAGCAAGCGGGTAATCGAGGATTTGCTTTCTAGTAAATCTTCGCGCACGCCATCGGGGAAGCCACGCCCAAGCACCGACAAGTCAAAAATGTTTTTACAATAATCGCCAATCCGTTCGGCATCTTTGACAATGCTCATCAACACTAAGTCGCTCGAAATGGCGCCCGCACCATGCATGGTCAAGTGGGTGACCACATGCCGGCGGATACGCCGCTCCAAGCGATTGATGCGCTTATCGGTTGCCCACAAATCTGCTTTGACCGCTTCCGGATTCGTGCCCGCAAGCAAAGTATTGGAAGCGGTTTCGAACATATAACGCCCGTCTTCGAGCATTTGCTCGAAGTACTGAAGCACCTCTTCTACCGAGGTGACACTGGATTGAATGCGTTTGAGCCAATCGAACATGGATGATTGCGGGTTAGAAGGTTAGGGACTGGAAACTAGAACAGGAAAATTCCTGCCAGGGGAATCAGGATGAACATTACCAGAATATAGGCCACAACAACCACTTTGTTACGCACGGCATTCACAGCAAGAGAACGAGCCATGCGAATCGGGATGTTACGGAAAACTCTATATGGGTAAATCAGCAAGGTGGCGCAAACGTTGAACAACATATGCACCAAGGCAATTTGGAGGCCATTCATATCGGTGGCGAGGGATGCCAAGAACGCCGTAATGGTCGTGCCAATATTAGCGCCCAGCATCACTGGGAAGGCGTTTTCTAGAGTAAGAACCCCAGAAGAACACAACGGCACCAACAGGGAGGTGGTGATACTTGAGGACTGTACGGCAACCGTAATCACCGCGCCGATGGCGATGCCGATCAAACCGGAACGCTTCAAGGCGCTGTTGAGTGCTTTTTCGGCTTTGTCTGCAATCACCGTGCGCATGAGCTTTGTGATGGTCGTCAGCGAGACAAAAATCAGAGCCAGGCCAAGCAAGAGCATGCCAGTGGACATCCAGCTGCCTTCCAGGCCAACAAACTCTAGGGCAGATTTCGCCCAACTAGCACCTTCACTAACCGCGGCCTTCAGCGGGCTGTGAAACTTACCTCCGGCATCGCCAACTGGCAGCGCTTCGGCGAGGATTTTCGCGCCCTTGGATAGGAAGCCAGTCATCAATTGCAGTGGCAAGAAAATGACTACGGCAATGACATTAAAAAAATCGTGAACGGTGGCTGCGGCAAAGGCGCGGCGAAAATCATTACGGCGGCCAATGCTACCAAGCGAGACCAAGGTATTCGTAATCGTAGTCCCAATGTTGGCACCCATGATGAGTGGCAC
>CALFOT010000064.1 GCA_937919925.1 uncultured bacterium
CGTTTTTATCACTTGGATACAGCACTCGCCGCCCTTGATGAAAACACTGCCTTGTTTGTACCCGAGGCCTTCCATGCGGATGGCTTGGAACTGCTCCATGCCGCCTTCCCCAATGCCATTGCGCTTTCCGCGCAGGAAGCGCGCAACTTCGCCGGCAACGCCTTTTGCCCAGATAAAAAACACGTGTTTTTGCAAAGCGGCAACACGCAACTCGAAGACCAACTGCGTAGCCTTGGGTTTTGCCCGGTCGCCGTGGAGAGCAGCGAATTCATGAAATCCGGCGGCTCCGTATTCTGCCTCAAAATGGCTTACTAAGCCTCGGCTTCGTGCTCAATCAACGGCACTGCCACCTCACGCTCCACAATCAGGCGTTTTTGCATAGCGAGGGAAATCAAGCGGTCACACAGCTGGCCAAACGGTACGCCGGCTGTTTCCATCAACTTCGGATACATCGAAATCGACGTGAATCCCGGAATCGTGTTGACCTCGTTGAGATAGTAACGACCACTATGGTGGTCGAGCAAAAAATCCACCCGTGCCATCCCGGACAACCGCAACACCCGAAAAGCACGGAGGGCAAATTCGCGAAGGGCTTCGGCCATACGTGGCTCAAGGTTTTCCGTCGGCGCGTGAAGCTCAGCCGAATCGGTGTGATACTTGCTATCAAAGTCGTACCAGTCTTGGGCGATAATCTCGCCTGGCAAGCTGACGATTTCCGGCGAGCCATCCAGCACAGCGATTTCTAACTCTCGGCATACGATGGCGGGCTCCACCAACACGAACTCGCCAAAGGCAAATGCCGCATCCAGAGCGCGCGCCAAACTTGCGGGATCTTCCACGCGGGAGATTCCGAGACTGGAGCCTAAGCGCGCGGGTTTCACGAAGCACGGGAAGCTACGTTGCGCAGCCACCTCAGCAAGTACTTTGACGCGATCGGCGGACCAATCGCAGTAACGAACATCGGTCCACATCAATACTGGAATATGCGCACTGCGCAGTACATGTTTGGTAAGCGATTTATCCATCCCCAGCGCAGAGCCAGTACAACCGCTACCCACACAAGGAATATCGAGTAGTTCTAACCAACCTTGAATCGTGCCGTCTTCACCACCGGGTCCATGCAAAACGGGGAACACGACATCCGTGCCTTCTGGCAAATACGGGCCACGCAAAGGGCCGATCACGCTGCCATCTTGCAGCAGTTGTTTGGAACCCTGCGCACCTAACCATTTCCCATCGCGACTAATGCCCACGAGATGAATGTCATAACGAGTCGGGTCCAAATGAGCTACCACGGCGCGCGCGGAACGCAGGCTAATTTCATGTTCTGCAGACTGACCACCGAACAGGACGGTGACGACCAGGGGCTTTGCGGAATCGCTCACCGCCACAGAGTAGTGGATGATGCCGACGTTTTCACGGCTGCTTTCCCCCGAACTCGGCATAATCTTTGCAGAATATTCCCTATCCTTGGTTCCGCCGCCTGCTCCAAGCACCTACCTACATGTCTCTTTCGCGCTTTTTCTGCCTGCTCGTACCGGCTCTCATCGGCTTAGCTCTGTTTGCCCCGGTGCTAAACGGCGATTTCGTTTACGACGATCGTGCCCTCATCAGCCTCAATCCCACCATGCAAGAATGGTCGGTGGTGGGCAAGGCCTTCACGACCCCCTATTGGGCATTAGTGGATGCCAACCGCTTTGGATCCGGCTTCTATCGGCCGCTTGGTGCGGCCACTTTGGGTGCAATTTGGCAACTTGGAGGCGCCTCACCCGGGGCCTTTCATTTGGTCTCCATATTGCTGCATTGTGCTTGTGCTACTGGAGTTGCAGCGCTTGGCCTAGCTCTAGGTTGGCGTCGCTCGATGGCGGCTGCTGGCGGAATCCTATTCGCTGTGCATGGCAGCCATGCAGAACCAGTGGCGTGGATTTCCGCCATTCCAGAGTTGCTTGCCACCTTTTTTAGCCTGCTTGCACTGCGCTCTTTAGCCAAGCGCCAGACGCTACGCACGGGCCTCTGGTTGCTGGCCGCCATGCTGTGCAAAGAAGTCGCAATCGGTGTGTGGCTACTCGCGCTGGGCATCACTTGGCTGCGGCCCAAGACTGGCGACGCGGTCAGGCTGGAAACCACCCGCAGCTCCACTTCGGCAACCGCCCACTCTCTCCCAGCCCAGAAAAGTTTTTCGCTGTGGCCTACTTTTTTGTCCTTGAGCTGTGCAGCCTTGGTGGTTTATGCCCTGCGTTACCTTGCTTTTGACGACGCCGCCGCCGGCTTCGATCGCATGAATACCTTTCATGCACTTGACCAAAGCCAGCAAATAAGCCTATCCTTCTCGCTGATTGGGCGGTATTTGGCGTTTCTTATTTGGCCGTGGCCGCATGCACCCTTCCGCCCTCTGGAGCTTGGCAGCGCCGCCGACGCCACCTATTTGAAGATGGCGCTAGCTGCTGGATTGGTTTCCCTCAGCGCCTTTGGTCTTTGGCTGTGGCAGCGCAAAAATGTCACGGTATTATTTTCGCTGGGCCTGTTGTTTGCAGGCTTGGTGCCAGTCATGAACACGCAAGCACTCGGCCAATATCCTTTTGAGGAACGCTTTTTGTATCTACCGAGTGCTGGATTCGCACTACTCACGGTGGCACTCCTGAGTCGTTTGCGCAGCCAACGTTTGGCATGGGCGGCTATCGCCTTACTGGTGATTCCACATGCTGTTTCAGCACGCTCCGGGATTACCCATTGGCGGGATGAAGAAACACTCTTTCGCTGGGCACGGGAAGTTGCGCCAAACGCGGTCACCGGCCATGTCGAATACGGCCGCTTGATGTTGGAGCGCGCCCAAGGCGCGGTGGATGACCTGCAGCGCCAACGCTACGGAGAATATGCACTGGAGGCCTATCAACAAAGCTTGACTGTGGATCCAGATCAGTACTTCGTGACCTCTGTCGAACGCGAAAAAGGCAATCTTGGTTTAGGCGATGCGCTTTACTTGCAAGGCGATTTTGCCGGTGCCGAGGCGGTCTATCGGCGCACTGTGGATCATTACAAGTTTTCCCCCATTGGCTATCTCGGTTTGGCCAACTGCCGCGCACAAACGGCCTTGAGGCATGGCGAAAGCGGACACTTTGAGCTGCACGATGCCGTGATGAGCGAAGCGCTCACTTTGTTCGAAACCGCACTATTGCAGGATCCCCATCTAGACGCCGCGCGTTTGGGTAAGGCCAATGCCCTGTTCCGCGTCGGTCGTTTCGATGAGGCGCTACAACTAGCCATGCAGCTGTTCGACGAAAACCCAACGCGCCTTGAAACTGCGCAGTTGTTGTTCAGTGTGCAGATGCAGATGGAACGCCTAGATCTGGCGATTCAGACCTTGGACTATTTCTTGCAGATGGCGCCTCAGCACCCGCAACGTGATATGGTGCAACAAACAGTAGAAGAGCTGCGCCGCATCCTAGACGCGACTCCGCTTGGCCCACCCAGATGAAAGTAGAAACTGGCAGTTTGTTGATTTCGCGCCCAGCTATGCTGGATCCCAATTTTGATGGCACGGTGGTGTTAGTTTGCACCCACGATGAACACGGCACAGTCGGCTTAACTTTGAACCGCCCACTCGAAATCAAACTCGAGGATATGTTGCCCGAGGATTCCGGCTTAGAGGATATCGCCAGTTTGGAAATCCCATTGCTCTGGGGTGGCCCGGTGGGCACCGATTGTCTGCATGTTTTGAGTGGCCCGGAGCAAGATCCCTTGAGCGTCATGACCGTATTGCCCGGCGTTTTTTTTGGCGGCGATATGGAGTTGGTGCGCAACACGCTCGACAAGGCTGGGCAGTTGCGCTTTTTTATTGGTTACAGCGGCTGGAGTCCGGGGCAACTCGATGAAGAATTGGCCGCCGAAGCATGGTTTGTGGTGCCGGGCAGCGTGGCAGACGTTTGGACCACCGATTGGCGTTTGCTGTGGGAGCGGCTCATGGCCAAAATCGATCCGCAGTTTGCGTGGATGAAAGACATACCGGCGAACCCGGATGTGAACTAATGTATGGCCTCTTATTCCTACCGTTGATGATTTGGGGATCGATATGCTTTTTCCGCAACCGCCGTAAAACCGCAATTTATCAGCTGTGCCGCGCCTTTGGCTGGATTTCACTGTGCGTTTTTCCTGTCCCTTTCTTGGCCGCTGCGCGCCAATCCATCGAAGATTTCAACCTCGGCGAAACTTTGTTGCTCTTGCTCGGAGCTCCTCTCACTTGGCCGATTTTTCTTGGCGGCCAAACGGTGATTCGCATTTTTGAAGACAACGTCAAACATTGGACCGGGCATCGTCGCGATACCATGTTTGATAACGCGCATGTTTTTTTTGGTTTGATCCTGGTGCAAGTGCTGTTGCTAAGTTTGTTGGTTGCCTGGCGCTTTCAGCAGGGCAAAACCTGGCGCGATCCAGTGGTGCTCGGCGTCGGTATTTTTATGGCTGGAAATGCTATGCTCGGCATGAACTGGCCTTGGTACGGAGATTAAGCCCCCATCATGTTTTACCTACTCCTGTTTTTCATTCTGCCGGCTTTCACGATTTGGAGCCTGCTGCAGCTGTTGCGCGGCACTGACCAAGGGGGAGGATTTTGGTATCAGTGGCAACGCGCTTTTGGTTGGCTGGTCTTGTGGGTGGCGCCTTTCCCCTTCATCGATGTGGCGCGCAAGGGTTCCGCATCTAGCGGCGGCGGCGGCGGCAATTGGTTCGATTGGATCATTAGCTTGCCGAATTCCTGGATGGTGTTGTACGGCGGCCGCATTCTGCAGGAGTTGATGCTTTTGGCCGGCTGGAGCGGCACGGCCATTGTGGACCACCAAAATGTCTTCATGGCCTTATGGATGCTCCATTGCGTGGTGCTCACCACGATGGTTGGCTGGCTGCTCCATCACGGCAAAACTTTGCGTCATCCGTTGGTGATTGGGTTCGGCTTGTATATGGCCGCAAATGCCGCTGCAATCGTGTGGCAGTAAGGTCTGCGTCTTGGGCTTCGGCAGCCACGGACTCGCGGCTAGAATGAGCCTCTATGAACGTCTCCACTCTCTCTACCAAGGTCCTCGATGGAGCACGCCTTTCGCAAGCCGAAGGGTTGTTCCTGCATGAAAACGCCGGGCTCGATACGCTCGCGTTTTTGGCCGACGAGATGCGTCAGCGCAAGCATCCTAATTCGGTGGTCACTTATATTGTGGACCGGAACTTGAACCCCACCAATATTTGCGTCACCGATTGCACGTTTTGTGCTTTTTACGCCTCTCCAAAAGATGAAGTGAAAGGTTATGTGCTGGAGCGCGAGGATATTTACCGGCGTGTGCAGGAAACGGTGGATGTCGGCGGCGTGCAGATTTTAATGCAAAGCGGGCACCATCCAAAGTTAGGCGTGGAATGGTTTGCGGAGTTGCTCAGTGATTTGAAAGCGCGCTGGCCAAAGCTGCATTTGCACGCCATGTCGCCCCCAGAGATTGAACATCTCTCCAAGGTTTCGAAATGTAGCACCACAGAAGTGCTCCTGCGTTTGCAAGCTGCCGGGATGGATTCTATGCCAGGTGGTGGTGCTGAAATTTTGAGTGAATCGGTGCGGAGTCAAATTGCCGCGCGCAAAACGGATACCGATACGTGGCTGCGCATTATGGAAGAGGCGCACGCCATCGGTATGAAAACCACGGCCACGATGATGTTTGGTCATATTGAAACGGTGGCCGACCGCATTGAGCATTTGGAACGCCTGCGCCAAGTGCAAGACCGTACTGGCGGCTTCACAGCTTTCATCGATTGGACTTTCCAGCCGGGCGGCAATCCGCTCGGCGACCAGTTGCATGCACAGGGTTGGAAGAAGGCCACTCATGCTGAGTATTTCCGTACCACCGCATTGGCGCGGATCTACCTCGATAATTTCCATAGCATTCAAGCCAGCTTTGTGACCCAAGGTGCCCATGCCGCGCAGCTCGCCCTACGGATGGGATGCAACGATTTTGGTTCCGCGATGCTCGAAGAAAACGTGGTCAGTGCGGCTGGTTGCGCGGAGCTCGTAAACTTGCAAGATATCGAGCGCAACATTCGCGAGGCTGGCTTCGTGCCGCGCCGTCGCAATCAAGCTTATGACATCATCGATGAGCGCGGTTCTCTGCCGCTGCCCGGTGAATTGGCAACCTGCGGCGCGGCAGCCACCGGCAAGCACCAACTCGTGTGACCGAACTCACGGATTTCCTTGACGCCGAGTACGGCTTGCAACGCGGTGAACAAGCGTGGCGTGAGTCGGCGCTGGAAGCCGGAGCGGAGTTGATGGCAGATTTGCAGCTGGGGCCGCAGGAATTGCGCCGCAAGCTGGTCGCGGATCGCGGCATGCGTTTGCTCGTGGTGAAACATTGGTTGCGTGTGGCGCGCAAGAGCAAGGAGATTCTTCCTGGCACCGCAATGGACAACGGTTTCCGGATGATTGGAGTGGTTGCCGCGATTGGCGGTTTGCTCCTCGGCTTGGGTACGGGTCGCGCAGCACTGTCGTCGCCCGCTGGCGAGCCGGTCAATCTGTGGCTGTGCCTCGGCGTATTGGTGTTGCTGCAAGTCGGCTTTTTGCTCAGCGCGGTCCTAGCTGTTTGCATTGCAAAATCACGCGGACGTCAGTGGCTTAGTGCATTCTCCAATGTGCTGCAGTGGCTGCATCGTTGGAGTTGGGCCAAGCGTTTTCATTCCAGTGAACTGCTGCAAGCCATGCCGCGCACGCAGAAGGTGGAACGCTGGCTGTGGTTAGGACTCACGCAGCGCTTTGCAGTGTTCTTTAATCTCGGTGCGCTGTTGATGTTTGTAGCCATGCTGCTATTCACCGAACTGCAGTTTGGCTGGGCCACCACCCCCACCAGCATCGGCGCAGACCACATGGAAGTCTTGGTCCATATTCTTGCCGCACCGTGGGGCTGGGCGTTTCCGCCAGATTGGGTGCCGGACCGCATTCTGATTGAAGGCACACAGTGGGATTCCCTGGCAGTGCAATTTCGCAGCGCCCATGCTGACGGCCGCGCATGGTGGCCTTTTGTGATGATGAATGTCTTGCTGTGGGGTTTGATGCCACGCTTATTGTTGATGAAGTGGGCCGCCAATGGCAAAAACAAGGAACTGCGCGGCTTGGATTGGAATCATCGCCGCTTGCAGGATTTATTTGAAGTGATGCTGCCACCTTCCACAGTGACTACTGCTCCGGACTTCCTCGCAGCGCACGCGCCGAGCACCCCCACCATCACCAGCGCAAACTGCGTAATTCTTGCTTGGGGTGATTGGCAAAGTTCCCTCGCTCTTCAAGCAGGCGGCCGCGATTTAAATCAGGATGCAGCCCTACTGCAGGAGCTTGCCAAGAGCACGCTCAACACGATTCAAATCGTGGTGGAGGCTGGAGAAGCCCCCGACAAACGTCTTACTTCCTTCCTTGCGCAAATGCGCGGGAAAGTCGGGCCCGCTTGCCTGATTCAAGTTTGCCCCATCGCTGTGGACAGCGCGGATTCTGCCGTATGGGGGCCACCAAGCGCCCGCGATTTACTCATCTGGCGGCGCACCCTGGCGAATTTACACGATGATCACTTGCATGTCAGTGCCGTCGCTCCAGCCATGCCTGGAGGTGTTTAAATGGCCAGCAACACGCCTACATTTGTGGTGGTGGGGCATGTCAACAAAGGCAAGTCATCGGTGGTCGCCACGCTGCTGGAAGAAACCGCCATCCCCATCGACTTGATTCCAGGCACAACTACCGAAGCCAAGGCCTACGATTTCAAGCTAAACGGGCGCGCGGTGTTCCGTTTAGTCGATACGCCTGGTTTCCAAGAAGCTGCCGCGGCGTTGGAGTGGTTGTCGGCACGCGCCGAACATGCCGAACAACGCTTGGATGCGGTGCGCGCTTTTGTGGCTGAGTTTCAAGGCGGCACGCGCTTTCATGATGAATGTCAGTTGCTCACGCCGCTCCTTGAAAACCCCAACGCCGGCATTTTGTATGTGGTCGATGCCTCGCGGCCGTACCGCGCCACCCACGAGGCCGAAATGGAGATTCTGCGCTGGACCGGACGCCCTGGCATGGCCCTGTTGAACCGCATTGGCGGCGAGGATTGCGCCGCTTCGTGGCGCCCCGTGCTGCAGCAGTTTTTTAGTGTGGTGCGTGAGTTCAATGCGCATGAAGCAGATTTTGAAGACCGCATGCGCTTGCTCCGCACCTTTGGAGAGCTGCATGAATCTTGGTCCGCTGATCTTGCCGCCGCTGCCGACGCCATGCTAGCCCAGCGCCAAACGCGCGATTTGGAGGCGGCCGCACTGCTTGCTGATTACTTGATTGAGGCGTGGTCTTATGTGGAGCGTAGCGCCTTTAACCCCGCTGCGGAATCGCCGTCGCTGGATGAAGATCTGGTTATTGCTTACCGCAAGCATTTGCGCAAACTCGAAGACCGGTGCCGCAAAACGATGGAACGGCATTACGGTTTCGGCAGCATCACTCGGGAAGACATCGATTTCGATTTCGACGCCGGCGATTTATTCGATCAGAAAAATTGGAAGCTATTTGGATTAACCACGCAGCAACTTACCCTGCGTGCTGCCGCTGCCGGTGGCGCTACCGGTGGGGTGATTGACTTGGCGGTGGGTGGATTGAGTTTTGGCGCGGGCGTTGCCCTTGGCGGCGTGCTTGGTGCTGCGGGAGCTTGGTTCGGTAGCCAGCGGGTTGGTAAACACTGGAGCCCAAATCACGCGCGCCTCGCCAAACTTTTCCCCGGCGAACACGGGCACATGCGTTGCTTTGGGCCAATCAGCAATCCAGCGTTCGCGTGGGTACTGCTGGATCGCGCCCTGGTGCATTTTCACGCCGTGCGTCATCGCGCCCACGCTCAGCAACATGCGCTGGTTCTAAACCCAGAAAATGGCGCGCGCGCCAAAGACCTCGATGCCGCCACGCGCGCGCGTTTGGATCAAGTACTTAAAGCCTGCCAAACCGCAGGCCAAGGCGGCGTTGCGGTGCGTGAGCAGCAGATACAAATGCTTGCGGCTGCGCTTGTTTAGCGATCGCGGTTATCCCACTCCTGTTCGTATCTGCGAGCTTCCTGAATTGCATTTTCTAGCTTCACGGGGTCTAGCTTAAAGTGAATCTCTTGAAGTTCGTCTTGATCGAGAACGACAAAATCCGGAGTATTGCTTTCACCCAAAAAGGGAATCCAACGGTGTATCGACTCGTTGTTGCGCGCGTGAATAACCTGAAAGGCAAGACGGAATGTGCCCGGCCAGGCAAAGTCCGTACGTCCCATGCCAGCAGAGTTTAGGGTAAGTTTGGCTGGCCTCCGTTCGCTCTGAGATCCATTATCGTCCACACCATAAACCGCTGTACTGAGATCCCAATCTGCCGGTAGGGCCTCAAAGTTATCAATCACAACCCTGACTGGAATGCCCTTGTGCATGACAACCTCCTGATCGCCCATTGCGCCTTTGAGTACCACCTGTCTTCTTCCTTCCACGGCGATTTGGAAATGGAACTCATTACTTTGACTAACAAGTTGGAGTGGTTGGAACTCGAACGGAGTCATCCATGGCTGACCAACCTTGCCAATTCTTCCTTTTGGAATGAGTTTTCCTTGTTCATCGACGATACGAACCTGGATCGCAGCCAAACAACCGCGTAAATCAATATCAGGGAAAGTGTATTTTCCATTCACCGGCAATAAGTCCTGTGGTGAAATGAAGAAGAACTCCTCATCTAACCAATTGGATTGGATCCGTAGGCCGTAAGTCCCCTGCTCCTGACCACGAAACTCATAGTAACCGCGTGAGTTCACAAAAATTCCATACCCGTAGTAATCACTGGGGTCATTCGGCCTTGGCGTGAGCAAAGTCACATGAATTCCGTGGATGGGGATTATCGAATCCAACAAAATGCGCCCACCAATAATGATTGTGGCACCTAAATTCATTTCAAAATCGGTTGCACCTGGAACAAACTCCTTCTCTGCCCTTTTGTGGTCTCGATGATGCGCAACCACTCGGTAGCGGCAATCCTGCGCTCTTGCATAAATGGTGAAGCGGCCTTCATCGTCAGTCTCCACGGAAAGGTCTTCGCGCTGTTGCCAGTTCACATGATTAGAATCAGGTGCAGCACTAACAGCCATGCTAGTTCCACCACTGGCCCTTCCACGAACATCCGTGAAGGAAGTGCGTGGGCCTTGCTCGTAATCCAAATCAACGCTCGCCCCAGCGACAGGTTGACCGGAAAAGGAGAGCACTTGCCCTTGCACCAAAATTGGCGGCGTAGCAACTATGAAATCGCCAAGATCCGTATCCCCTGGTGCCAACGGTCGGCTTAAATCCTTCTCTGCAATCCGCCGCGCCTTACGCTTTGTTTTGCCCATCACCACAATAATTTTGCGCGTACTCTCTGGCTGAAATTCGTTATCGATTTGTAGACGAAAGCGCCCCTCACTATCCGTTTGGATGGCCTGACGCGAAGTGTCCTCGCCTTCCCTGGTACTCCTCGCGATGTCTAGTTTCAGGCTTAGGTTTTTTGCAATCATGCCCTCCGTATTCAAAACGCGACCAGTAATGAAACTCCATTCCATCGCTGGAGCGATAGAAACCACAACCGTCTCCCCCACTTCTACCGGGCCATCAGCAGTGGTCATGGCTTGAAATGAGTAATCCCTGGATACTGCCAGACCGCGCAATTTTTGATTCAGAGCAACAAAGGGGAAAAGTGCATGACCTTGGGTAGCACGCATCATGATGCCGTCGACCACAATTTCCTGGTCTGGCTGCCCCTCTCTGCTCGGGGCCAGGCTACCGAGCGCTGCGATAAAGTGCCCGTTAACGGGCCGCCCTGAAGCATCACGAATCACGATTTCCACCTGACCCGATGGTGGCATTACCAACACCACTGGTTCCTTGGGCAAATTGTAGATATCGACTTCCGCCAAGATTGGCTGGGCCGAAAGAATATTCAAATGTGCGAAGAACTGTTTCCGCTCTGGGTCCATTTGCAGACCACCAAGGATTTTTATCCAAGCTTGCCCCTGTGCATTGGTAAGGGCTCCAATGAACCCTCCCTCAAACTCTTCATCGAAAAGCCGCAGGTTTACATGTGCTCCTTCTACCGCTTCGCCATTCTGATCAATCACTTTGACCGGCAAGATATCGACGAGATCCACGGCCAACAGAATGTCTTCGCCATTTACAGCGCTTTCGGTGAGCGACGGAATATTCAAAAAACGGAAATGCTTAGTCGTGCGTCCGACCAGGATGAGTTTCCCAGACGGTGCAGGGATTCGCACTTGGGCTTTGTCATCTGTGCGGTAACGATCTCCCATTGCCAGCAACATTTCCTCAACCCCTATTCTTTCGAAATCTTCAAACGCCTCCTCTGGCAAAGGCAAAACCCCAAGATCCAACACGATGACTTCCGCGCCAGGGAGCGGCTGCATGCCGTTACTGTCCACTACCGTAATTAACGAACCATCTTTTGCTGCAGGGTTAAAACCACTGCCGAACGCCAAATAGGGCTCAACCACAGTGCGGTCGATGGCGATTCCAGGTTCCACATTTTGCTCAGCCTCGGTAAACGTGAGTGCCGCAGGGATTTCCTGGATGACTTCCGGCGCATCGTCCTCCCAAGGAGCCCAAGCCACCAAAGAAAAGAGCGCCAGCACCGTAGCAGCAATGCCGAATGGTGTCTTTAATGCCGCAGTCACGAACGCCATCGAACCAGCTGTGTACCAGGGTGCTGCAGACATTGGCAATGCAAAAACCTGACACCGCTGACGCCATTGCGCACCCAGGTTTTGGCGCAACGCAGACCGCAAATGCTTCAATCCCGTGTTGATCCGCGATTGCGCAGTATCCACAAGAACCTCTTGTCGGCGTGCAACTTCGCGAATCGGCAGTTCTTCGAAATAACGCAGGTAAATCACCGCGCCATAAGGCTCCGGCAATTGTGCGACAGCCGCGGCAAGGCGCTGGAAAGTTTCCAAGCGCTCGGCCAGGCCAGCGGGCGAAATTGCTTCTGAATCAGCGCCATAAGCCGCTAACTCATCCTCCACTTCGCGGCGACGACTCTGCTCACGCCAACCCTTGCCTGCAGAACTGCGTACCACTGTGAACCACCAAGATCGCAAGTTACGGTCGTGGCTTGGCGGACGTTCTAATGCCGTCAGCCATGCCTGTTGCTCAATATCATCAGCAGTGGTGGAATCGGCAACAAGGCTGCGAGCCAACGAACGCACCCAGCCACTATGAGCGAGCAGTGCGTCAAAATTTGGAGTACTGGGCGACGTGGTCATGATCTTTGCAGGGTCAATGTGCCTCGAAGCCCTTAGCGTTGCAGAAATTTGAAAGAACTTTGGCGATTGGTATTCTCCATGCCCTGGTGGCGTTCGTCATCACTCATTTCGACCTATTTCTGCCCGCCAAACCGCAGGCCGAGGCGACGCTGCGATGATTGAAGCGCTCATTTTTCCGGCGCCAGCACTTCCGCCATCATGCGCTCCAGTTCTTCTTCCTTCAAGCGGGTGTTGATTTGCGTATCTGAGTCATCCACCTGAACGCTGATGACATCGTTTTGGGTGCCGTACATTCCTAGGAAATTGTTGTCGTCAAAGCCTATTGTGGGAGCCGCGCGCAGCAGCAAGGCCCACGTGCCATAGCTTGGAACCCGTAACTGGGCTTGATTGCCAGTAAGGTTTTGCCACAACAAACGCTCCCAACTGATGCCGCCGCTTTGCCCAGGCGTGCGCACTTCCACCAGGGTGGCGCGCCACTGCAACCCCTCGACGCTGGGCAAATCTTCGGCGAAGTTCACCGTTACGGAGAAACCATCGAACAACGATACGTCGAGTGCGCGACTGATGATGACTTCTTCATTGCGGTAGCCTGCGGCGCCGACGGTGATGGGTTGCACTGCCTGGGTGGTGAGGAACTCAAAGTCTGGCGGCACGAACGCGGTCAAATCATCCTTCTCATGAGACAAACGCAAACTGATTTCCGCAATGCTGTGCCCGCTGCTGGTCGTAACCGCAACATGATGAGGGAATAACTTGCCACGCAAATCCCAGTCTGGCAATTGCATGGTGTCGGCATCGGTGATGGCCATGCTTTGAAGATTGGACAAACGCCCAAGCTCCTCCAATGTGTCTTTCCCGCGTAGCCATAAGGTGTACTGCTTGTCTTCGGCGGGACGCGTTCGGAAACGTCCATTCATGGAATCGATTTCTAAGGGATACCAACGCGACCCCGCTGCCCCGGGCACGCCTTCCACTAAGGATAACTCCAACTGGCGCAACTGCTTGGGGTCATCCACAAGCAAGCGTCCGGCAAAATATTGCGGCTGATTCACGGTAAAAACTTTGCCGTGGTCGCCTGGGGTGAATTGCAAATCACCCCCCGCGGACAAAAAGGAGTGGTCGTCGCTCCTGGCATTCAAACTGTAAGACATGCCTGCCACGACGCGCGGTGCATGAATTTCAAATCTACCCGCAGCGTCAGTTTGAAAATCCCAACTATCCATCAATCGCGTCTCAGCAGGGTTGCTATCCTCCACCAACCACAGCTTCAACTTGTATTCCGGACAGGCCGCACCAGCTTGATCCACAATCTGCCCTGCTAACAACAATTCAGGAGCATGCGGAATATCCCAAACTTTATCCATCTGCTGAGCAAAGTCATCTTGGATAAACAAAATACCAAGCTCTAAGCGGGATACACCTTTGCCGTTGAACGCGTCTGCGCGGCTATCGGTGGAAACCAACAGGCGCTCCGCAATCAGCGCTTCTTGACGCATCTTTATTGCCGCGATTCCCCCTTCCTCGACCGCAAGTTCGAAACCGTAACCAAAATTATTCCCTGCAGAATTCACGCCACTTAATAGACTCGTCATTCGCCCCGCTTCCACGGGATTTCCCGATCCATCCACAAGGCGCAGATGGAGAGTGGGGAGATCTTCTTGCAAGCTTAAATGGATCGCAACTTGTTCCCCAACCAACGTGGGGCCATGGGCAATGCTTAACGAATACCCGAGGTTGGCGCGGTCGTAGCTTGCCGCGACTAGCTCCGTAGCAACGCCAACTTGAGGAAAGGTGGCCACCCCGTCGCGCACATAAGCAATCGCAACGCCATCCTTTAAGGAAGGTTCAAAACGCTGCTCTGGATTGGCACGCTGCTGTCCTTTTGCCACTTCGCGGGCAATATCGTTCGCTACTTGCAAAACGATAGGGGTGCCATTTTCCAGCGGCGTGCCATCCGCTTGTTGGGCATGGACCAATACCGTGCCAGTGGCAGGCATCGTGAATTGTAAAACAGAATTGTGGATGGCGTCGCCACGCAACTCTTTGACTTGCGGCGCGGCGCTTGGCACCAATAAGGCAAAGGTGCACATCCACTCTGGGTGTTCGGAAACTTGAAATTCAAGGTGCCGAAAAATTCCAGTCCCCTCACTGTTGGTGGTAACTTCACGCGATGCGAAACCAGCGTGTTGCATTGGAACCGCTTCAAAGCCAACCTTGACGCCTGCGACCGGGTTGCCCGAGGAATCCTTCACCTCCACCCGGAGCTGAACCTCCGGCATAAGCATCAGTTCGACGCGCTCACCAAATGGCGGCTTGTCAAAGGACCAATGGTAGCCATAGTATTCGCCACTTTGCGCGGCTAACTCATGACGACCAGCGGGCTTTGGAATCGTGGCAAGCCCAAATTCATTCGCTTGATATTCCACCCCAAAGCGCTGCACCGCCGTAATGTTGGCCAGGCATTCTTCGCGACGCACCCGATTTTGTCCTTGATCTCGAAGGGCATAATCCAACAAATGGACGATAGCTCCGGGCATTGGCTCTAAGGTTCGGGCATTGCGCACCAAGACTTCGAAATCACCTTCACTCGCGGGGTTTGCCACAGGCGTTTGGGTAAGACGGCGGATCACCGGATTAGCTGCCTGGCCTTCCAGTGCGGCGTTTTCTGGATGCAGCGGTGAGGGCGTAGACGCTGGATGGGGCAGATCGGCGTCGGCAACAAAATCGTGGTTTGCCACTTCTTGAGGCACCCACGGCTGCCAAACACCGATGGAAATTAGGGCGAGTAAACCGGCAGCAACGCCGAGGATGGTCTTCGTTTTCATGGCAAGAATGGCCGCTGGGGCTAGGGGTAACCAAGGTGCTGCCGGAAGTGGCAATGCGAAGACCAGACAACGGGAACGCCATTGCGCGCCCACATTTTCTGCCAGAGTGACGCGCAATTTTTCCAGCCCACGGTGAATGTGGGATTGCGCGGTAGCCAACGGCACGCCTTGCCGTTTGGCAAGCGCACGCACCGAAAGTTCCTCGAAGTAACGCAAGTAAATCACCGAACGATAAGGCTCGGGTAATTGCGCTACGGCAAGCGCCAAATGCTGGAAGGTATCAAGCTTTTCGGCAACCTCAGCCGCAGTGGCGGCGCCGCTTGCAGCATCGTCAAGTTTTTGACCCAGCGAAACTTCCCGGCGACGCTTTTGCTCGCGCCAACCTTGACCAGCAGAACTCCGGACTACCGCCCCCCACCAAGCGCGCAGATTGCCGCCATGACTTGGCGGATGCTCCAACGCGGTGACCCACGCCTGCTGCTCCGTATCTTCTGCGGCGAACGGGTCTACCACTAAGTTACGTGCCAATGCACGTACCCAGCCACTATGGGCAAGGAGTGCATCGAGGTCTGGGGCGGGAGGCGGCACAGTCATCATCTTCACCACTCCAATGTCCGCTCAAGCGTAAATCATGCACAAAATCTTTCGCAAATTGAAAAACTGCTGCCGTCTATACGCGGTGATCAGCCGTCTGCACGATGAGCTCGGTGCGATAGCGGTCAAACAGCGTGGACTTGGAAAGCGTGCCAAGGAAGCGGCCGTCGGCATCGACCACCGGGAGTACCCAGGCGCCTGATGCTTCAAATACTTCCATCGCGCCTAGAAGATCTTGGCTTTCCGGAATGGCGGCCACCTGCGCATCCATCACCGTATCGACCGGCGTAACGCGGCGTAGCGGTTCGTCAAAAATCACGCCACGTAAAGCGGTGAGATCGAGCATGCCGAGTAATTTTTGCTGCGCATCAATCACCGCAAAGTGATTGCGCACCGTGGTGGGCAGCAAACGCGCGAGATCATCAAGGGATTGCCCACTTTGAATGGTGACGGATTCCGCATCCATCATTTCGCCGGCATGCATCTCGGACAAAATGCGGCTATCCGAACCGGGGCGCATGAGTTCCCCGCGTTCGGCGAGTTCCCAGGTGTAGAAACTGTGGCGCAAGAAGGTGCGCGAAACCAACACCGACAGCACCGAAACCAAGATGAGTGGCAAGGTGCCAGTCCAACCATTGGTAGTTTCAAGTGCGAGCATGATTCCGGTGAAAGGTGCTTGCATTGAGCCCGAAATCAATCCAGCCATTGCGGCAAGTGCGAAGAATGCTGGCGTTGCAAAACCCATCTCCGGCATGATCCAGTGCAGCAGGCCGCCAAAGCCGTAACCGAGCAAGGCACCTAACACCAACGACGGCGCAAAAATACCGCCGGGTGAATTGCTGCCGAGGGTAATCGTGGTGGCGAGTAACTTAATCAGCAGAAACAGCAAAAGTGCACCGCCAGCCACCATTTCGCCACTGAGTGCAGCACTCACAGCTTCATAGCCTTCGCCAATCGCACCCGGCTCGATCAAACCGAGCAAACCCACGCAGAGCCCACCGAGGCCGGCAACCACACCCAACTTAGAGGTTAAAAAGCCAACCTTTAAGCGCCGCGTAAACCGTTCCGCGGCAAAAATCATCACCACCAGGGCGACGGATAGCAAACCTGCACAGGCACCAAGCACCGCCGATGCCGCCAAATCGATGCCGCCCCATTCCATCACTGCGTCTACCCGGAAGGCGCCTTCCGAACTCATGGCATAACGTCCAATCTCAGTAGCCACGGTTGCCGAAACAGCAATCGGCAAAAGAGCACCCAAAGTCCATTCCGCCAGCACCACTTCCATCGCGAAAATCATGCCCGTGAGGGGGGCATTAAAAATCGCACCAATGCCACCGGCGACACCACAAGCCAACAGCAATACGCGTTGGCGCTCGGCCACCCGCATGGAGCTTGCCAGCGTGCTCCCGACCGCCGCAGCACTGTAAACAATCGGGCCTTCCAAGCCAGCCGAACCACCCAAAGCCACATTCACCAAACTGCCGAGCAAGCGACTCACAATCGAGCGGCGACGCATGTGACCAGCTTTGCGCGTGACGGCTTCCAATACCGCCGGTACCCCATGGCCGCCAGGTTCACGAAACAGCACGCGAATGATAAAAACACCGAGCATGGCGCCGGCCGCCGGCAACAACAACATGCCCCACCATTCTTGCCGCAGCGGCTCTAATGCGCCAAACAACCCATGCACGCCGCTACGCAAAGCCACCGCAACACCAGCACTGGCCACCCCCACCGCAACCGCGGCAGCGGCTAGCTGCCAAGGTTCCCGTCGGGCTCCCCGCGTGCGAAACAGTGCTTCGCGCTTCATTCGACGGTTTTACCCTCCAGACGATTGACCAGACGACTTAGGATTTCAGCATCCACCTGTTCCAGCAGCGCGCGCGGAAAAGCCGGCGCCCGCAGGATGAATGCCAAACGCGACAACACTTGCAAATGCTCGCGCGAAGTGGGATTGAGGAGCAAAATCACCGAGTGCACGGGCTTGCCGTCGAGCGCATGCCAGTCCACTACCTGCTCCAACATTGCAATCACCAACATCGGTTCGGCAACATAGGCGGCACTTGGCGTGCGTGGATGTGGCAGTGCGATGCCGTCGGTCAATGCGGTGGAAGCGAGCGCTTCGCGTGCTTGCAATTCGGCCAACAGAGCGAGTCGGTCACAACTTTCCGTCAGCGGCGCGAGCTCGACCAAGTTCGAAAGGACTTCGCCTGGGGAAACCCCCGGCACTTGATGCAAAATCGCGCCGTGCTTGAGTGCGGCGCACAACGGGAATGAATTGACATCTATTTCGGCTGGGCGGTGCCCCGAAGGCGCGCTCGTGCGCAAACGCAGGCCCTGATTCCGCGCCCATTGCAGTAACTCTTTTTCTTCGAAGTGGAACTCGCCACTGGGCCGCATCAATCCAAGTCGCCCCTGGCGCGCCCAGCGGCGCACAGTGACGGAAGAAACTCCCAGCATCTTGGCGGCTGTGGTGAGGTCGAGAGACATGAGGGGGGGAATTCTACCGTGAAATGCATGTTTTCTCGACGCTACAAGCCCTTTCCCGACAGAATACAATGAAGCCATGGATCTTCCGCTCGATGCCCTGGAATCTCGCGCCGCCCGTACGGGCTTGATGGGCATTCCAACGAAAGTTTTAGCCGGCGCAAGACTCACCACTGCGGATTGCCTGGCGATGTATCACAGTGATGATGTGGCGCTGCTCGGCATTTTGGCGAATGAGGTTCGCGAGCGGCTACACGGCAATGTTGCGTTTTATAACGTCAATATTCACGTCAACTACACCAACTGGTGCAATCAGTTTTGCGGCTTTTGTGCCTTCCAGCGCCGACCTGGGGATGACGGTGCTTACTGCATGTCGCCGGAGCAAGTCGGTGCCGAACTCAGCAACGCGAACCCCGAAGCTACGGAAGTACACATGGTGGCGGGCGTGTGGCCTGCGCTGAAGTACCCCTACTTCCTAGAGATTCTGCGCGCGGCCAAAGCGGCGCGGCCGGATATTCACGTCAAAGCGTTCACGATGGTGGAGATTGATGAGATTGAACGTCTGGCGAATAAGCCGCTCCGCGAAGTGTTAGATGATTTGCGCGCAGCCGGCTTGGATTCGATGCCCGGCGGTGGTGCGGAAGTTTTCAGCGAGCGCGTACGTCAGCAGCTGTACCCAAAGAAGATGTCGGCGGAACGTTGGCTGGAGCTCGCACGCGGCATTCATGAGTACGGTTTTAAGACCAACTGCACCATGCTGTATGGCATGACCGAAACTTTGGAAGAGCGCGTGGATCACTTGAACCGCCTGCGCATGTTGCAGGATGATACTGGCGGTTTTCAAACTTATATCCCGCTGGCTTTCCACCCAGATAACACACCAGCACTCGCCCATTTGCCGATTCCAAGCCCTCTGGAGCGTTTGCGCTCGATTGCGATTGGGCGGTTGTTCCTCGACAACGTGCCGCACATCAAGGCTTATTGGATTATGACTGGGCTGGCGGTGGCGCAGGCCGCGCTGTCGATGGGTGCGGATGATTTGGATGGCACCGTTTCGCAGGAGAAGGTCTATCACGATGCCGGGGCGAGCACTCCCGAAGTGCTCTCGCGCGCAGATATCCACCGCTTGATTCGTCAAGCTGGTCGCCAGCCCGTCGAGCGCAACACCGTTTATGAAATCATCAACACCTTCGCCGAGGGTGATCCTGTGGAGGAGCTCTGCGTTTAGATGACGGAAACTCGCAAGTGGCGTGTAGGCACCGTGCCCTATTTGGTGGCGCGCCCGCTCACGGATGGCTTACTCGAGCACCCGCAGATTGATTTAGTGGTAGCGCCGCCGGCGGAGTTGGCTGAGGGTTTGCGCGGTGGCTATTTGGATGTAGCACTCGCTTCTTCAGCAATTACTCTTGGTGACAGTGATTTGAAATTTTGGGACGGCGGCCCGGTCATCGCATCGGATGGCCCGATTCGTTCGGTCCTGCTCTTTTTGCGCCCCGGGCTGGAAAACCTTTCTGAAGTGCAAACCTGGTATGCCGATCCGCATTCGCGCACTGGCCGCGCCCTGGCTGGAATTGTCTTGGCAGGCAACGGCGCGCTCCATGCGGCGTGCTTGGAAGTCCCCGGTGAGGATCCTTTTGGCGATGCGTGCGCTTTTGACGTGGATGCAGTGCAATTGATCGGCGATCCGGCCTTAGCCGCATCCAGTGTGCAAAATGACTGGAAAATTATCGATTTAGGCGTGTCTTGGAAAGAGCTGACCCGTCTCCCCTTTGTGTTCGCTGGTTGGATTCTCCGCCCCGGATTCGAATTGGGTGGTTTGGAGTCTTGCCTAACGGATGCTGCCGCGCGTGGTCTTGCCGGGCGCGCGTCGTTGGCGGCTGCCGCCGCCGGAAACTTCGGCAAAGATGCACAATTCTTCCATCGCTACCTCTGCGAAGACCTTTGTTATCAGCTCCCTGCCGCCACCATTCGCGAAAGCCTCAGCGCCTTCGCTCAGAATTTGGTGCTCGGATGAGTTCCCGCCTGCCGCTCTTTCCACTGCCAAACCTCATGCTTTATCCCGGAGCAATGATCCCATTGCACTTGTTTGAGCCGCGCTATCTGCAGTTGATGACCGATTTACTTACAGCTGGCAAACGCGAGATGCTCATCGGCACTTTGCTGCCTAGCTGGGAAGAAGATTACTTCGAGGCCCCGCCGATCGCCAAGGTGGCTGGTGTGGGTGAAATCATCCAGCATCAACAAGATGAACAAGGGAACTTCAACATCGTGCTGCGCGGCAAACATCGTGCGGTGGTGGTAGATGAAACACCCAGCGGCAAACCTTATCGTTTGGTGGAGATTGAAGCCCACTTGGAGCCACAACTTGTTGCAAGCGATGCAAGTGCTGCGCACCAACGTTTGCTGCAGGCAATTGAATTTTTGGCCGGCTCCCTACCCCAAGATGCCGAGCTTCGCAGCGTGAACTACCTCACCGATATTGTGCTGGTACACCTGCCCATTCCGATGGAACGGAAACTCACGGTGTTTTGCGAACTGAATGCCATCGAACGCGCGCGGTTGGTATTAGCCGAGTTTGAGCGCCTGCAAGAAGTGGGGCGCAGCTTTCCGGACCCGGAACATACACCTGAGAATCCACTATGGAACTAGTTCTAGTGCACCCTGAAATCCCGCACAACACCGGCTGTGCCGCACGTTTGGCGGCGGCTTTAGGTTTACGTCTGCATCTGATTGAACCTTTGGGTTTTAAGCTTGAAGACCGTTACCTGAAGCGCGCCGGGCTGGATTACTGGCCGATGGTGGATTTACATGTCCACGCCAACTGGGCAGCCGCCGCCAAGATTCTCGAAGCTGGCTCCACGCGGCCCTTGCAGGAGCGTATGCGTATGTTTTCTGCGCGCGGTGGTACTTCCTTATTCGAAAGTCGCTTTGAGGGCGAAGATATTTTGGTTTTTGGCTCGGAATCCGGTGGTCTGCCCGCCGCATTGCTGGCCAGCTATCCCAATAACCGCATTTACATCCCTATCCATCAGGGAGTCCGCAGCTTGAACTTGGCCAATGTGGTGTGTCTGGGCGCCTACACCGCAATGGTTGCCGCTGGTCAACCGCTGCCCGCCAATGCTGGCGGCTACCTTCGCGACGACCGCGCCGACTTGGGTTTGCAGCCTGAAGATATAGCCCAAAGCTCTTCGCTGCCGGAATAGAGCAACCAACAAAAACAGCCAAGGGCGTTGCGCACCCTTGGCCGAAAGGAAAGAACCCTGGTTAGGGAAGCTCTGGTTTAAAGAACTACTTGTGCAAGTGAGTTCGACAAAGCCGCAGAGCTGAGGTCGGCTGCTTGCGAGTAAACCGTAAAGCCGGATGCGCGGTTAGGCACTCCGGTGGTCATCGCAGCAACACCGGCGCCATTCGCTGTCAGAACTGGCATTTGCGTAATTGGAGGGCTCATGTCCACTGGACCAAATGGCGTTGCAGTTGGGCCAGCGCCAGAAAGCGAGTAACCAATCAGGACGCCACCGCCAGCCGTTGCGCCGGACACCGTCAAAGTTGCGGAGCCGCCACCGACCAATCCGGTAATCGCGTACTGCGGCCCGGATGGACCCGAATCGTAAATGTGATCATCAATGATCGGTCCCCACGAGGCTAGACCCACAATCACGACTTTGGCGACCGGGCTACCAGAATAGCTAAAAGGCACCGGTGTGGCATTGGGCACGCTGATGCCAGGAGTGGACTGAATCACGGCATTACTTGCATCGTAAAGAGTGACCGTTGCTACCTCTGAATAGCCATTAAAGGTTTGCAGAGTGAAGCTAAGGCTGTTGGCTGGCACGTCGTAAGTGAGCGTGAAATCGGTACCACTCCCCATCACAGTGACAGTTTGTAGGCCGAAATAAGTGTCGCCATTCCACTGGATGCTGCTTCCGTTGGTGGAATAAGTGCAACCATCAGCAACCAGATTGGGGCCGTTGCCATTCGGGAAAACGGTGGTTTCATCGAAAAATGTAAAACCACCCCAAGCTTCCGCGCCACCCGTGACAATCGCGTAGGTTTCAAAATCGTCGTGAGTTTGCGCGAGCAAGGGGGTGCTTAAAGACAGTAAGCAAAGGAGAGTGAGTGAGGACTTCATGATTGGACGCAATCGAATTGCAGGGGAGGGGTGATTTGGGGTTGGAGGGAATGAGACTTCCGATGAAATCTCGATTCTCCCAACCCAGCATAAAAAACCCCAAAAAGGGAAATTCTACTCCTCGGCCGCTTCCACGCGTTTTGAGGCCCCTGAATTCAGCTCCGCTTTGACCGGATAATGGTCCGATGCGCACTTCAACGAAATGCCTTCGATGCGATCCATCACCGCTGCCACTTGCAGTTCACGAGCCAAAGCGGGCGTGAATAGAGCGAAATCAATGCGCGTGAGATAGGGCTGTTGGTTGTAAGTGTATTTATCGGTACCCGCACAGGAATCCACCAAACCAATCTTCAAGAACTCTTGGATAGTGGCTTCTTCGAGCACTTCATTGAAGTCGCCGCAAATGACTGCGCGATAGTTAGCGTTGGCCTTCATTTCCGCGGCAATGATGCCAGCGGCGGCATGCGCTTCCGAGGTACGGATGATGTCGGCATCTTCCTCGCCAAACTGAGATTTAAGATGCACCACAAAAACATCGGCGTTGAATTTGCCGCCCAAGTGCACGCGCAAAAGATCACGACGAAACTTTTGTTCGCGCCCTTTTGCATCTGCAAAACGCAGATGGCGATAAGAGGTGACGCTTTCAATCGGGAGGCGGGTTAACATCGCCACATCAATACCACGGGTGTCATTGCCTTCGAACAATATGGCTTGGTAACCAAGATCCGCCAAGTAGGCTTGATTGAATTTTTCTAACAACGGCCGATTTTCGACTTCCTGCAAACACAGCACATCGGGATTCAGCGCATGGATTACGTCAGCGACACGCTGCTGCCGGTCCGGCGTCACAAAGGATGGGCTGGTGACTTCATCCCGAGAATTCGGGTCATCGAGTTCATCAAAAAAGTTTTCAATGTTCCAGCTTATCAAACGCACGCCCGCGGCTGCCGCTGCGGTGATGAGTGCCGCGCGCGGAGTGGCGTTAGCGCTGGTGACCACCGCAGATCCGTCAGCCCATTGCAGCTGACTCACTTTCTCAATCACGATTTCCGGAGCACCTTTGAATTCTTTGATTTTGCCAGTAATGCGCACTTCTTTGTTCAACAATAAAGTGGCCGGAGCTTCTTGGAATTCACATGCTAGCGAGGCAAAGATCACCGCGCTGAAGGAGTCCTTCCAATCGGCAGAAAAGTTTAGAAAAGTTGCCTTACCACTATCGTGCGTGCGCACCACCGTGCCGGTAACGGTGACGGTTTTGCCCATGTAGCTAGCGGCTTCAGCCCAAGTAATGACGGGCTCCTGGACCTGGGCCGCTAGCAATGTTGCGGGTGCGGCCAGCGCAGCGAAACCAAACAAGCTGCAAATGCTGAACCCCAACGCTATACGCAAACGCTTCATCGGCCTGACTCCTGCACCAAGCGGATGGCGCGCTCCATAGCCTGATTCGCATCTAAGCTTTCCTTCGTTGCCGTATCCGTGCGCACACTCCATTCAATCTTGCGTTCGCCAGCATCACGGCCGACCACAATCCGCAGCGGAATGCCGACCAAATCAGCATCTTTGAACTTCGCTCCTGGGTTGACTTTTTTGCGTTCATCCCACAGCACATCCACACCCGAGGCTTCCAGCTTATCGTGAATTTCTTGAGCGAGTGCATCTTGCTCCTCATTGCCAGCTTTCATCTGCACCAAGTGCACTGCATACGGCGCAATCGGCAGAGGCCAAATCATGCCGCCTTCATCATGGTTTTGCTCAATCGCGGAAGCGGCCACGCGCGACACGCCAATGCCATAACAACCCATCCACATGACTTGCGTTTTCTGGTTTTCATCCGAGAAAGTAGCCTGCATGGCCTCGGAGTACTTGGTGCCGAGTTGAAAAATATGACCCACTTCAATGCCGCGCGTGATCTCAATTTTGCCGTCGCCATCCACCACCGTATCGCCCGCTTGCACGGTGCCAAAATCTGCGGTTTCCGGTTGCTCCAGATCACGACCAAAATAAACATCCAGGTAGTGCATGTCGGTTTCGTTGCCGCCACACAAGAAGCCTTTTACGCCTTCCACCGAGCTATCGGCCAACAAGCGCACATGCTTTGCTAAGCCAATCGGGCCGGCGTAACCAACTTCCGCAGCAGTGGCAGCTTTGACCTGTTCTTCACTCGCAAGATCAAGCGCCAAGGCATTGAGGTAATTCGACAGCTTGGTCTCATTGATTTCACGGTCGCCGCGACACATCACGGCAACAATACCCTCACTCTCTCCGGCATCTACATCGGCGTAGGTCACTTTGTACAACAGCGTTTTTAACAAACGAGTCATGGGTAACTCAGGGAACAACTTAAGCAGCGCTTCACAGGATTTGGCGCCAGGTGTGGGCTCTTTATGCATCGCCACTTCGACGCTAGGTTGTGCGCCAGCTGGAATCACCGAAACCGCTTTTTCCAAGTTGGCGGCGTAACCACTTGCACGGCACACGGCAATCCCATCTTCGCCAGTTTCCGCATCTACCATAAACTCCTCGGAGCCACAGCCACCTATCGCTCCCGAATCAGCCTGGACCGGCGTGAAGCGCAGCCCACAGCGAGTGAAGACGTTGCGGTAAACCGTGCGCATCAGCGCATAAGATTCCGCCATTTTTTCCTCACTCACATCAAAGGAGTAAGCATCTTTCATGATGAACTCTTTGCCGCGCATCAGGCCAAAACGCGGGCGGATTTCATCGCGAAATTTGGTTTGAATCTGATAAAGGGTGACCGGCAGTTGCTTGTAGGACTGCACTTGGCGCTTCACAAAAGTAGTGATGACTTCCTCGTGGGTTGGACCGAGGCACATCTGCGAACCTTTGCGATCGCGAAAGTTAAACAGAATGCCATCTTTCACATAACGTTCCCAGCGACCAGATTCTTCCCACAGCTCGCGCGGTTGCAGGGCGGGCATCAACATTTCGTGACAACCAGCCGCATCATGCTCGTCGCGCACAATGTTCTCAATACGACGCAGCACCCGCCACATCATCGGGCCATAGACATAAATCCCAGCGGCGAGCTTGTGGATAAAACCGGCTCGCGCCATCAGAGCATGAGAACGAACCTCGGCGTCGGCCGGGTCCTCGCGCAGAGTCACAAACAAGAGGCGGGAAAGGCGCATGATGGGGCGTAGTTTACGCGAGCCGCGCCGTATTGCCGCTGCGCCGTGGCGGCGTCGGACGTAGGATAAGGACGCATGTCGAAACGGCTCGCCCTCCCTGTGATTGCCCTATTCCTGCTGGCTGTGGTCAGTTGGGTGATTTTAGCTGGCAGTCCTACCGATTCCAGCACGCATCCCGGTGTCGTGGGTGGCTCCGAGGGCGCGCGCGTGACGGCTGAATCTAGCCCCAGCGGCGAGCACGCCGACGACAGCGGCGGTGCCAATGAGGTTGCGCGCACGGATGTGGAAATTCCAACCGTGAACCCAAATGCACTTCTCCAGGGTGCAGCTCTTGGCAATATCCCGAGTTTTTCCGGACGCGTCGTGGATGAACAAGGCCGCCCGATTGAGGGTGTAGAGATTTCGGCAATGGCGATGGTCGATTGGGCCACTAGCTGGGACGCCACGCGGAACGTGCTGCCCTCCGATTGGAGGAGTTCCACCAATGCGGAGGGCAACTTTCTGTTACCGGAAGTGCCGCGCGACCGCTTGCGCTTTTTGCTTGAGTTTCAACATCCTGATTTCGCGACCTTCGAACTATTTAACCAACCGGCCAATCCCGGCCGCACGCGCGAACTCGGCGAACTCCTCATGGATGTGGGCTTCTCCCTTTCGGGCACCGTAGTGGACCCAAACGGCAACCCTGTGAGCCACGCCGAAGTGGTGCCTTATCGTGATGACGGCCAGGGCGGATTTAATCCCCGCGCAGTCAATAAACGCCCGTTGCTTGCAGCGGTGTTCACCGATGACAAGGGAGAGTTCACTTTCCAAACTTTGCCGACGCAACCGGTGCGTTGCCAAGCGCGTGCAGCATCCTTCTTCGAAGCCTGGTCCCATAGCGCCAACGGCGAAAGCGGCGAACATCGAGAGGGATTGGAGATTCAGCTGCTCACCGCCACAACCGCTTTTGGCATCGTGATGGATGCAGCGGGTCACCCCATTGACGGCGCGCAGATTGAAATTCGTGATAGCCGCTGGGTAGAAGGCGTCACCGAAGCGCCGTTTGTGACAACGGTCGAAAGTGAATCGAATGGTCAATTTCAAGTGGTGTTACCCGAAGGCACGCGTCGCACCAATCTCACCGTTGGTGCAGATGGTTTTTATGTGGAAGCACTACGCTTAGATGAAACGGCCATTGGCGCGCCGATTGAAGTCACCTTGACCCCCATCCCAGCGTTGACCGGCGTAGTTGTGGATGAGGCCGGTGCCGCAGTTGCCGGCGCCACAGTGGTGCTGTTGCAATCGCGCAACGAGATGCCGGATCCGCGCAACACTCCCGCCAACGCCAGCACCACTTCGGATGAGGCTGGCGCTTTTCAGTTGGTGCCCAATCTGAAATCAGCTTGGGGTGGCCGCTTCAATGTGTATGCCTGGGATGAGGACCACGCGCTTGGACAGTCGGAGTTGCTGCGGATTCGCGAATCAAGCAAGGCCAACACCACCGCTCTGCGTATTGTTTTGCAACGCGGTTTTTCCGCTTCCGGCCGCGTGCTGCAGCCGGATGGCGCGTTGCTACCGGGCGCGCGGGTGCAGTTGCGTAAGCTGCGTATGCCGCGCAGTAATCGCTTGCCCAACGCCAATGAATCGCAACGCGGTGGGGACATTGTGCAACGCACCGTAGCCGCGGCCGATGGCACTTTTCTGTTCACCAACTTACCAAGTGGCGATTACCGCCTCGAGGCTTTCCACGCGGGTTTCTCCCCCATTGATTCCGATGAATTCGGTTTGGTGGATGTGGATTATGCACAGGATCTGCGCTTGGTCGAAGCCTGTGGAATTGCTGGAGAAGTGATTGGCGACATCGGCGTCTTCCGTCAACTGCGGGTGAGCGCAACCTCGCCAGGATTAGACCGGCTGGAAGTTTTTGTCGACGGCAACGGTCGCTTTGAATTTCTCGAAATGATGCCTGCGCGTTGGAGTTTCACTTTGACCGACGCCAGCGATTTGGCCGGCAATCCTAGTTTCACTTTCGGTAATTCCGAACCGCTGGCGCGCGCGGATGGCATTGAAGTCACTGCTGGGGTGATCACTCCACTCGCGCTGGGATTAGATATTAGCGGCTTAGGGCGCGTGATTGGCATCGTCCGTGTGAACGGTGAAGTGCAAGCGAATTACGCTGTCTATGTGGTGCCCCAATTATCCGTGGGCAGTGATCAAGGCGGCGTTGGAAGGCGCTCCATCATGCGCCAAATGCGCTCGGTCTCCACTGATTTCCAAGGACGCTTCAGCATCGCTGGCCTGCAACCCAACACCTACTGGATTCTGGTGGAGCAGCCCGGTGGCTGGCCAGATTTGAAATTTGAATCGGGCAATAGCGCGCCGGAAGCCATGCAGCGCGGCATATTGAATGTGCGCGATGCCGGTGTAGTCGAGTACGCCTTCGATGTGTTTCTCGGCGGTTTGGAAGTCAGCGTAGCCAACCCTAAAGGCAGCTATGCCACGACTATCCGCTTGGTGCCAGTACCACTCGACGGCCGCCGCACGCGCTCAGCGCGCCTTTCTCGTCAGGGTTACACCTTCACCGGAATTCCCGTCGGCAACTACAACCTCATGCTGCGCAATGGCAACGAGTGGCAAACCCATAGCGTGATGGTGCCGAGCGTATCCAATGCAACGATTTCGGTTGCACTGCCGGAAGCATCTGGAGATAGCTCAAAAGCACCAAAGAAAAAGTGATGACGAAGTCTAGTCCCCTAGTGAGAGCTTTATTCGGTTTGTGGTGGATTGCTGCGCCGCTGCTGTTGATTGCCGCGATTTTGTTTTTCGGCCGCGCGGATTTTATTCCAACCCATGTTGCCGAACCCGTTGCTGCGCCGCAGTTGTGGCCGGCTCCGGAATTCATGGTTGTGGAAATACCCATTTTGCAAGACACCGGTTTTGGCGCCCGCGACGCCATCCTGATTGTTTCGCAACCAGAGCTCCAACGTGCTGTGGTGAACGCCGACGGCGTCGCACTTGTCAAACTTCCAAAAGCAGAGCGCATTGTGTTTCTGGCTTATGCGCCGGGCTTCTCACTCTACCAAGGAGACCTCGCCGTAGATGAAAACGACCAAGTAGAAGCCATCCATCTGCAGCCGCTTCATCGTCCTGATTTTAGTGGCGGCACACCCTTGGTGAAGCTCACGCGTACAGTTCATTTAAGCGATGAACAAGGCGAACCCTTGAGTGCTTTGTTGGTGTTGGCGCGTGAGATCGGTAATCCTGATTCCGAACCGTGGGTGGCCATCAGTGATGCTCAAGGCGTCGCTTCTTTCGAAGATGCTACTGCCGCTGATTTACATTTAGACATCTACCCGGCGGGCTTTCCGCCACAGTTAGCCACCCGCATCGGCGCGATTGACGTGCCTGCCGATCAGCAAGAAACACCGCTGCGCTTGCCCACGGCGCGGTTGGAAATTAGTGGTTTGCCGCCAGATTCTTTATTCGAATGGAAACGCCTGGATCAAGCGCAGTTATTGCCTTTGCATCGCGTTACTGCCACCGGCATGTTGTACTTGGGCCCGGTGCCGCTGGGCAGCTATCGCCTCGAAGTTGGTTCGTTCCGCCATGACATCGAGCTAGGCGTAGGCCTCACGCGAATTGATTTTCGCCAACTCAGCGCGGCGACTCAGTAAGTGCGAACGGTTCCAAAATGCCTGTGGCAAGGCCGTCTTGGTTGGGGATAAAGCGGTAAAGCTGGCGCCCTTCGAGGCCCAAGCCTTGCACCAAGCGCGCGGGAGTTAACTCATTGGTGGTGCGCAGAATCACGGGGCCACCCGCTGCGAGATCAAGTGGGCGTGATGGCGTCCAGTATTTGAGTGCCTTCTCTTTGGAACCCATGTATTTCTTAGGTAGAAAAACTACGGCATTGGCATGCTGACTCAATTGCTCGGCAACCATCCTTTGTGGATTACTGCGTAGCTGGCTTTCCTCCGCAATCAGCTGCCAACGAGCTGCAAAAGCGACGCCGCCCAAACTTACCATGGCAAGTAAAAAGCTATGCCGCCATTGCGCCGGCGCTTGTTCCAACAAAAAAAGCGCCGCGCACAACAACAACGCAAGGGTTTCGAAAAGGTAAAGCGGTCCTAAATACGCGCGATGGCCTGGATACCAATGAAAAGCATACGCACAGGGCAAAAGTAACGCGAAGAGAAAGCTCAGACCGCCATCACGCGCCCGCAAGCGCCAAGCACCCCAAACGCCAAGGGAGATAGCCCCCAGCATGCCGCCAAAGGCCACCGACCAGCGGCCACACTGCCGCAACAGGCCGGCAAAAAAATCACCGTTGCCATAAACATCGATTGGATGGAGCTCGGGCGGTGCAGTAAATGGACCAAATGTGGTGGCGTAAATCTCATACACACTCGTAAACCACTGGCCAGTGAAATGATGATTCCACCACAAAGTGAGTGCCAACATGGGCAAGCCGCCGGCAATCGCCAACGGAATCGTCTTGAGGCGATCGCGCTGCCACAGCAACAACACTCCGGCAAGGAAAGCAAACAGCACTCCCGTCAGCGGGCGAGTGAGAAAAATCCACCCACAAGCCAAGCCCAGCGCAAGCGCCCATTGCGGCCGCCCAGCGCGCGTTTTTAGAAATGCCAAATAGCCCGCCAACACCGCTGGTGCGGTGAAAACCTCCGACTGCACCGAAGTGTGCACCAATAAAAAAAACGGCGAGGTGACGAGCAACAGCGGTGCCACCTTAGGAGTCGCGAGGCCCAATGCCCGTGCGACCAGGAAAATCAACCACAGATCGAATAATGCCGCGCCCAAGGTTGCCAACCACGGCTGGCCGAGTAGGGTTGCTGGAGTGAGCGCAAAGGCGGTTCCCGGTGCGTATTTGCTAAAGCGCGTGCCCTTTTCAAAATCGTCAAACACCTGCGGGCGATGGAAGGCGGCGGCAAAAGAAATTGCGGCAGCTGGGGGAATGGCTGAGGATGTGGGCAACACCGCCAAAGGTTCGCTCAACCGACCTTCCGCCAGGATGGTGGCTTGTAGCAACACCGAGTTTTCATCGTTGGTTACGGGGCTGGATAAATGGAACGCGGCCAGACCAACCGGCAACATCGCAATCAGGGCAACTACGGCCCACGGCACGTGTTCGAGGCGAGGAAAGCTGTGGCGCCGCAACAACAACAATGCGCACAGCAACACCGCCGCGGCCACGGCAAGATCCCATCTCTGTAACGTTTGCTCTTCCCCAAACCACACAACCAGCGCCGGCAACGCCCCGAGCAACAAGGCAATCATCAGGCTGCGCGGGCGAATCGATCCACTGTCTGACAACAACGGTACGGCCTTGGAGTTTTCCTGCATCCTGCTCCAGGGTATCCTCACCCCATGTTGTTGTCCTGGCTCGGTCGCCTCCACGCTATCTTCGCTGCATGGGCGCTGTTGTTTATGCTCAGCGCATTGTTCTTCGCTGCAGGATCTGGCTTCCAGGCTAGTCGTAGCCGTTACCCCAACCCGGAATTCATCAGCAATACCGGGCAGCCACGCTTCATCACTTCTTTGTTTCGTGCCGACGACCTGCCAAACCGCAGCGTTCTGATTCTTGATGCACCCGCCGACACACCAGGTTATGTCGGCATGCAGCCAGAGGTGGTGGAGCGCCTCACCATGCTGCTGCGCCAACAAGGTATGCAAGTCGTCCGCAGCCAAGGCCAGGATCCGCTGCCTCTGGCTGCGGGGGTGGATGTTGCGGTCCTAACCTGCAACCAACCTTCCTACCTAGAGATTGATTTTCAGGCGATGGCTCAAACCATGGGCAATATTTACTTGTTTGATTACGCCGGCTATTGGGACAGCGCTGCCGCCGACCACGCCGGCTTACTCTTGCAAAACTTCGCCCGCGTATTCTGGCCGCATTGGCAAGACCCCGAAATGGCGCTCTATGTGGAGCATCTCCAACAGAAAATCGCACCGACCGAGGGTGTATTGCTGGTTCCAGGTGGCAAGCTCTACACCACTGCCGCCCGCGCGCGTTGGTACTTGGCGCTGAATGAAGCACTCAGCCCGCGACGCTTTTATTTGCGCAACCCTGAGAATGGTACTTCTTTTGTGACCGAGTATTTTGAATGGGTGCAAGAGTACAACACTTTCGCACCGTGGCGGCAGACTCAAAAAGTGAAACTCGAGCACCGTGATTTTTCCAACCTCACCAACTTTACTCCAACGCGTACCTTGTCCGCCGACGAAATCGCCGCCGCACAAAGCCGCGACATTCAATGGGTGTTGTTCTGGAACCATCACTCCGACTTCCGCCTTGCCGATTGGGAGTTGGTGCCCTTGGCAGCGGTACTGAGTTGGAACGCGGAGCTAAGCCGATGACTTTCCTGACTGGCCTTTTGTTCATCGCGCTCGCCACTTTCCTTGGCCGCGCGTTATTGCCTTCGCGCCAAATTCTCGCTCGTTCCCTCTGGGAAGAGCTTGGTGTTGCTTATCTGCTCGGCACGGCAGTCATCGTCGTGGTCATCACCGCGGGCTTCCTCCTAGGCTTCAAAATGGCGCTACTGTGGTGGCTGCCGGTCCTCGCTGGCGCGGCCGGGTGGGTACTCGAACGGCAGCGGATGGGAGCCACCAGCAACCTTGCGGAAGTGCCCTGGAGCCGCCCTATGGGGGCATTACTCGCCACTTTGGCTGTTGCGGCAGTGCTCACCACGCTTGCTCTGCCGCTCAACGAGTTTGACCCCATCTACCACTTCGCTTATCGCGGCAAAGTGTTGCTCTACGAAGGTACGCCACTCAACGAAGCCATCACCGGCATTCTCAGTAACGATGGTTACGGTCGTTTAGTCACGCACCCGAACTATCCTTTGGGCGTCCCCATCCTGGAAGCTTGGACTGCCCACTGGGGTGGTTGGAGTGATCGCTGGGTGCAATTGCCGCTCGCCCTGTGGAGCGCTTGCCTACCCATGGTGGTGGCGTTTGGGTTGCGCGGCTACTCAAAATCGGCGGCGAGTTATGGTGCCGTCCTCAGCGCTGCCACGCCGATTTTGTACAGCTATGATTTTCTCGCCGACGGCCTCAGCGGTCTTTCCATGGCTGGCCTTTCTTCCACTCTCACCTTGGGTGGCGGTGCCGATTTAGCGGTCATGGCCATGCTTGGTGTCGCTGCGGCGCTGTTCGTGCGCGCACGCCAAGTGGATTGCCGACGCACGGCAATCTGCGCAGGCCTCGGTTTAGCTGGTGCTGTGATGATGAAAAACGAAGGCTTAGCGCTTGCTGGTGTGTGCGTACTTGCCGTGCTCCTCACCCTGCTGCTGCCTCCGCGCCGCATCCGCATGGCCATCCCCTTTGTCGCCGTGGCGATGCTAGGCATTGCACCGTGGCTAGGGCTGCGCTCCCAGCTGCCGTCCATCGATGAAAATTACAGCGCGCACATGACCGCCGAAAATATTTTGCACTACCTTGGCGGCGGTCGCGAGCTGATTGAAAAAGCACCACTGGCCATGTCTGGTCGCGAGCAGCCAGACTTTGAAAACGCACCCGCGCGCGTCGGCCTAGTGCTGCTTGCCTTCTGGGACGAATTCACCGATTGGCGTAGTTGGGGATTGCTGTGGTTGCTGGTCATCGTGGCGCTGCCGGTCACGCGCCAGCGCCTGCAAGACCCAGAGCTGCGCTGGCTCAGCTTGCTGGTACTCGGCGGCGTCGGTGTGTATTTCTTAACCCTACTGGTGACTCCGTGGAACTTTCCGTCGCTACGCGATAAAGGCATTCCAGAACGGCTTTTAGTGCATTTGGTTGGCCCGATTATGTTGATGTTTGGCGCCATCTTGCCGAAAAAAGACACATAGTCCTTACACTAAGCCCGATGGCCAATCCCTTTACCCGACGCGCTCTGCCTCATCGGCTGCCCCCCCTCCTTGTTGCCGCTGCTGCGTTCATCGCCATGGGGCTGCTTGGGTTGAGTTGCAGCGATGCCAACGGCCCCCATGCCGAGCAGGCCAGTGGACGCTCGGGCAACCACCAACGTCCGGTCATTCTGATCTCCATCGATTCCCTGCGTGCTGATTTCAGCTCGGTTTATGGCCACAAATCCATTTTCGCAGCAGATGTGCCCACCATGCCTTTCCTGCAGGAGTTGGCTGATGGCGGTGTGCTGTTCGAAAATGCGTCGGCGGCGTCGCCCTGGACTCTCCCTAGCCATATGACTCTGCTCACTGGCATGAATGCTGTAGAGCACGGCGTGCGCTCGCGTAAATTTGCGCTGGCGAAAAACATCGAATTGGTCTCTGGCCGCTTCAAAAACGCTGGATACAAGACTGGAGGCTTTTTTTCTGCGCCTTTCCTCCACCCAGCATGGGGATTTGGGGCAGGATTTGATGTTTACATGCCGTCGGCAGATTACTTGGGCAGCATTGCCGCCGGCACCGCTCTTTCGGCCGCTGGCAAAAGCGAGGAAGTGGAAATCATTCACCATCAGAGCCACACCGATGCCGAAACCGGGGCGCAGGTCGTGGATCGGGCGCTTGGTTGGCTGGAGCACGATAAAAACTACCAGGAGCCGTTCTTCCTATTCCTGCACTTTTGGGATCCCCACTACGACTACTTCCCACCAAAAGAATACGCCGAGATGTTCCACCCCGGCTACCACGGTGATTTAATCGGCGATGAGTTGATGCAACTCGACCGTGAATTGAGCAGCGCAGAGATGGACCACCTGAAAGCTTTGTATGAAGCTGAGATTCGTTACACCGATGATCAAATCCGTCGCCTGTTTGCGCGCTTGGAGGAACTTGGGATTGCTGATGACGTCATCGTGGCGATTGTTTCCGACCACGGTGATGAATTCGGCGAACATGGCAACCGTGGTCACCATCTCACGCTCCTTCAGGAAGTGATGCATGTGCCGATGGTCCTCCACGCCCCTGGACTTATTGCGGGCGGTCAACGAGTGACGGCCAGCGTTTCGATTCGCGATGTTGCTCCCACCCTGATCGATCTTGCCGGAGTTCCCGCGTGGACCGACCGCAGTGGCGAAAGTTTGCGCAGTCTTTGGGAAACGCGAGATGAGTCGCGCGAAGTATCCATGGATTTGTTGCGCCCTACGCGCAAAATGGAACTCCTTGGATACCGCAAAGGCATGATGAAAGGCATCCTTGATCGCAAAGCGGAACCGACGGCGCTCTCGTTTACCATTCTCGACCTCGCAGCTGACCCGGGCGAACTTCACCCCAGCGCGCACCGCATCACCGAAGACCTCCCCTTCGCCAAGGCTGCGTTAGAATTCCTCAGCGCGGTCATGGAAAGTCGCCATCAGGTGCAGAAAGTCAAAGAAGCTGCCGAAATCACCGATTTGCTCTCACAAGTCGGCTACACCGAAGACTAGTTTTAGCTCTCCCTCGCCAATTTGAAGAATGAAAATCGCCATCGTAGGTACTGGTTATGTCGGGCTCGTTGCCGGCACCTGTTTTGCTGAAATGGGCAATACGGTTACGTGCGTCGACATCGACGCCGTCAAAATTGCGCGCCTGCAAGAAGGGCTCATCCCAATTTTTGAACCCGGCTTGTCCGAACTGGTGGTTGCCAACGTGCGCCATCATCGTTTGTCCTTTACCACCGATTTGGAAAAAGCGGTGGGTGCAGCGCGCGTGGTATTTATCGCTGTGGGCACGCCCTCTGATGCTGACGGCTCTGCTGATTTGCGCGCTGTTTTCAAGGTGGCCAGCGATATCGGCCGTTACGCCAATGGCCCCAAATTGATTGTGGATAAGTCCACTGTGCCGGTGGGAACGGCAGCGCGCGTGAAAGAATTGGCACAAGCGGCATCGGAATTCACCATGTCGGTTTGCTCCAATCCGGAATTCCTCAAAGAGGGTGCTGCGATTGATGATTTTCTTAAGCCCGACCGCGTGGTGATTGGCGCCGAGAATCAGGAAGACTTCGAGATCATGAACGATCTCTACAAACCCTTCGTACGCAATGGCGCACCCATTCTCAACATGGATCCGTTGTCCGCAGAAATGACAAAATACGCCAGCAACGCGATGTTGGCCACGCGGATTTCGTTCATGAATGAGATTGCTAACATTTGCGATGCCGTCGGCGCCGATGTCAGCATGGTGCGCCAGGGCATCGGCAGTGATTCTCGCATTGGTAAGCCTTTCCTTTACTCCGGCATTGGTTATGGTGGTTCTTGCTTCCCGAAAGATGTGAAAGCCATCATGCACACGGCGAAGAAGGTGGGTTATGAATTCCAGATTCTCCACGCCGTGGAAGCGGTCAATGCGAACATGAAATCGCTGTTTCTCAGACGCATGGACACGCTATTTGGCGAAGACCTCAGCGGCATCACCGTAGGTCTGTGGGGTTTGGCCTTCAAGCCACGCACCGATGATATGCGCGAAGCTCCTGCCATCACTTTGGCGAAAGGCCTCCTCGCGCGCGGCGCAACGGTGCGCGCCTGCGATCCAGAAGCTTTAGAAAATGCGCGCGCCGAAATCGGCGCAGGCGTGGAGTTCCTGGATGATCCTTATGCGGTCATCGAAGGCGCCAGCGCGCTGATTTTATGCACCGAATGGAATGAATACCGGCACCCTGATTTTGAGCGCATGGCGCAGCTCATGACGCGCCGTTTGATTTTGGACGGCCGCAACATCTACCCAGTCAAACTGCTTGAGAAGCATGGCTTTGAGCGTTACGGTGTGGGCATTCCACCCGTGTTAGCACCGCTAAATCCACGCGTTTAAAACCACCCGCCTTATTCCGCGAACACGGCAAATTCGTTGCCGCTAGGATCATGGAAATGGAAACGTTTGCCACCTGGAAACTCAAAGGTGGGCTTCACAATCACTCCACCCGCAACGCGGACGGCTTTCAAGCTGGCGTCGAGATCCGTACTGAATAGCACTGGCAATGCACTGCCAGTGACACCTTGCGCGTGGAGTTCCGAACGGAAGAAGCCGATGCCGAGGGCTTGATCCGTAACGCAGGTGTAATCGGGGCCGTAGTCCACGAAGGACCAAGCAAAAACCTGCTGAAAGAAGGCTTTACTGGCAGCAAGATCGGAAACTGGAAGCTCCAGGTAGCTGAGGTGGTGATGCGTATTCTGGGTCATGCTGCCTACTTTAGCGCCCAGAACGGCGGCCTGGGGATGGTTCAATCCAGGCCTTTTCGGCAATCAACAAGGACCCGTGCGTCGCTAGAATAGGATTATGTCCCGCAGCATTCCCCAATTCAGCGATCTTCAGCCAGATTTCCCCCACTGGGAGAAGTGTGGTGACATGGTAGACCAGTGCATCGACTTGATGCTCAACTTGCGCCAAAGCGGCCACCCAGGCGGTTCTCGCTCCAAGGTGCAAATGATGATTGCCCTGACTTTGTCCGGCACGATGCGCTGGGATATCCGCCGCCCCGAAAAGGCCTTTAGTGACCGTTTCGTCTTGGTAGCAGGCCATTGCACACCGTTGATTTACGCCATGCTTGCCGTTTACAACGAAGCACTGCGGCGTATGTATCGCAAAACTGGCGATGAGAAATACGCCGTTTACGGTGGCGCAAAACGCACTTTGGTTTGGGAAGACTTGCTCACTTTGCGGCACCACGGCGGCTTGTCTGGTCATGCAGAAGCAGAAGGCAAAACCATGATTTTCGCCGCCAACACCGGGCCTTCGGGTCACGGCGCTCCGGTTGCCGTTGGGATGGCGTTGGCGCTGAAGAAAGCTGGTGCTGGAGAAGTACGCGTGTTTGCCGTCGAAGGAGAAGGCGGTCATACCGCCGGTTGCCACCATGAAGCGAAGAATACGGCTTGGGGTTTAGGGCTCGGCAACTTGAACTACCTGCTGGATTGGAACGACAACGGTATCGACCCGCGCAAGTATTCCGCGATGATGTTCGGCACTCCGAAAGAGTGGTTCGAAAGTTACGGCTGGCGCACGCGCGGTGTACAAGATGGTGCAGACTACGCCGAGCTCACTACCAATTTGTTGGAGAATGTTTACGCCGACGGCGATGTACCGCGTTGCACTTGGTTTAAAACCACCAAAGGTCGCGGGTATGGCATCACTGGTTATGCATCTCACGGTGCTGCCCACAAACCAAACTCAGAGGGCTATTGGGAAACCAAAAAGTTCTTCGCCGACAAGTACGGTGTGCAGTTTGAAGGCTACGGCGAGGCCAAGCCAAGCGATTCGAATGCCTTCCAAGCGCAAACCGCAGCCGGTTTGTCGACCGTGATGTCGTTGTTAGATGATGAAAAGTTTTGCGCGTGGCTGGCGAATCGTTTGGTCACCATCGGCGAGAGTGTGCCTGAAAGTATCGAAGGGTTTAAGCTCAGCCTGGCGGATCCATACCTCGATCCAGAGATCATTGATCCCTACACCATTCCAGCCGAGTTGTTTGAAAAACCTGGCGCGAGTGCCCCAAACCGCAAAGGTTTGGCCGTCATCGGTGCGCACCTCAACGCGATTGGGCGGCGCAAATATGGTCGCCCGGTGGTGGTGGCATGTTCCGCTGATTTAGCGGATTCCACCAACATCTCGGGCTTCGCCCATGATTCCGGCAAGCAAAAAGGCTTCGGCTGGTACGAGCGTCATGACAACGTGGATGGCTCCTTGCTCCCCACTGCGATTACCGAGTTTGGAAATGCGGCGCTGATGTGTGGCTTGGCGGCTACCAATATGTCGCCCACACCAGAGAAGACTTACGTCGGCTACTGGGGCGCTTGCTCCACTTACGGGTCTTTCAGTTACCTGAAGTACGGTCCGTTCCGTCTGTTTTCGCAAGCGGCACAAGACACCCCACTGCGTTACGGCAAAGTGATTTGGGTGGCAGGTCACTCCGGCCCGGAAACTGCAGAAGACTCGCGCACGCACTTCGGTATTTTCTCGCCGGGGATTACGCAGTTTTTCCCGCGCGGCCAAGTGATGGATTTGCACCCCTACGAACCGAATGAAGTAGGCCCGTGTTTGATGGCCGCACTTGCTCAAGACGTGCCAATTGTGGCATTGCATACCACGCGGCCCAACGTGGAGATTCCGGATCGTGAGGCACTCGGCATGGCGTCCTACATGGATGCCGCCAAAGGCGCTTACTTGATTCGCGATTACGATGCCACGCGCCCTTCCCAAGGGTGCATCTTCGTGCGCGGCACATCTTCCACGGCAAATGTCGTCAAGCTCCTGAAGGCCGGTGCTTTTGATGGCGACGGCCCCAACGTGAAGCTAGTCGCTGCCATTTCGCATGAGCTGTTTATGCTGCAGGACCGGTCTTACCAAGAGTCCATCGCCAGTAAGGAAGATTGGTTCAACAGTACCTTCATCACGAATGGCGCACGCCAAATGATGTGGCTGTGGACAGCGCACCAAACTTCTTTCCGCTACGCCATGGGCTCCGATTGGGATAACCGTTGGCGCACCGGTGGCTCCGGCGAGGAAGTCCTCGAAGATGCGCACCTGGATGAGCAGAGCTTGCTCGACGGCATCAAGGTTTTTGTGGCAGAACGGAATGAACGTTACGCTGCTGCAAGTGCACCAGAAGCCGTCAGCGCTTCCTAAAGCTTGTTAATAGAATGGTGAAGAACCTCTTCAGATCTTCACCGCAACGCATTCTCCCGTGGCTAGGTAGTGATTCATCGCTGCCTGCCACGTTTGCATAAAGGAGTCGAACCACGACTGCGTGAAGGTCTTTAGGAAAGCCTCACCTGATTCACCAAGTGCCGTGAAAGTGTAGGCGATCTCCACAGTCGAAAAATCATCTTCGTCCGCCCGCACCTTGATTTCGATGTGGCCGAGCGTTTTTCCGGGCGCCACTTTGTACATTTCGACTTCGGTGTTATCAAGATCGTAGCGAGTGATGATCCAAATGGCTTCCTTATCGTCATCTGGAGTGGTGAAGATACAGCCCTGTTCGGCTGTGCCGCTTTCACTCAGCACCATTCCTGTAGTCCAGCCCGGCACCCAATCGGCTTCGCGCACCGGGCACAACAGCGGAAACACTTGCTCGGGCGAGGCAATAATTTGCTGCGTGTAACTATGACGGATGCGTGAAGGTTTGCGAATGTCCATATACTACTCTTGCTCCGCAGGGTGTTTCGTTTGCGCTGTTAGATGCTCGCTAGGCCGCAGCGGCGATTGAATCGTTAAGGCCAAACCACCTGGCGCCAAGGCAAAATAGATGCATTCGCCATCAGCCGACAGCGGGCCTTTGATTTCCAGGCCGTTGGCTTTGGCATGCGCCGCGAAGGCGTGGGCGTCATCCACAATCACCTGCAACATGATGCCCTGAGGCATACCCGCCCCTTCCGGCCAAACTTCAATCCGACTAGCGCCTGCCGGGAATACTCCACCTTGCGGCGATTCTGGATCATCGGCCAGCAATGGTTTGGCAATGCACGGCAAGCCAAGCCCTAAACCGAGGAACTCAACGAGTTGAGCAGCCTCCGCGGATATGGCGCAAAAACGGATGGACTGGACTTCCATGACGCGGGGATTCTAACAGGGCGGCTAAATACCCTTGTGCAGCCAGCGCCGGGCGATATCCGAAACGATGTCGGCCAGCATCACCAGCAAACCACCCAGGAAGATCAAAAAAAGCATCGTGCTGTACTGACCATGGGCGCGTGCTTCCACCACATAGTACCCAAGTGAAACCACGCCCAGCATGCCCAGCACCGTGGCTTCACGCACGCAGGTTTCAAAGCGATAAAAAAAGTACAGCAGATAACGTCCGAGCGCCATGGGAAACACTCCGACCAAGGCAACATCTTTACGCGAAGCGCCAGCCATCGACAAAGCTCGCAAGGGTTTGGCCGGCAGGTTTTCAATCGTTTCGCCAGCGAGGCGGCCGAGAATACCTGAGTTGTGTAACGCCAGCGCCAACACCGCCGGCCAAGCACTATTACCGAGCATAGCGAGGAATAAGTAGGCCCAAATGTATTCGGGTACAGCACGTAAAAGAATACACAGAATCCGCGTGCCTTGAGCAACCCGATCTAACCAATGACTACAATCGCCGTGACCGACGGTAGCGTGTGGTAGAAAAGGATGCGCCGACATTAAATTGCGCGCTCCAAAGGCGCCGAGCAGCGCACCGGCAACAGCCGCCAAGACAATAGCTAAAACCGAAATGCAAAGAGTGGCGAGCATCGCGCGCGCGCCGTTGAGTTGAAACTGCGCCACGCACCACTGCCACATTCCGCCCCAAGCGAAGGCGTCGCCACGCAAATTCTTGGGCATCAAATCCTCTTGCAGAAAACGCTCCAAGTGCCCCAAACGCTTGCTGCTGAACATTTCCGCCAGATCAATATCGGTTGCAAACCATACGACCACAGTACCCACCAGAGCAAGGCAAACTGACCAGCGCACCAACAAACTACGCGGGCGGGTGCGATGCAAAGTCTTAATCCGAGCAAGCTGAGCAGACTGGATACTCATGCGACGAATTTCCTGCGCAATTGGGAACTCCAAACTTCCAGCAGTGCAACCACCAGAATGAGAGCATAGAGGTAAGTCCAGACTTCGCGGTAATGTAAGTTTTCGAAAGACTGGCGCAGATACAAACCAATCGTGGTAAAGCCGAAAAAACCGAGCACTGCAGAGGAACGCACCGCACACTCGAAGCGATAAAAGGAGTAGGCCGCGATATCTGGAATTGCGTTCGGCAGACGACCCAGAAAGAAAACTTGCAGCGGAGTGGCCCCAAGATATGCAAGGGCGTCGGCCGCCGCGCGTGGACTCTCATCCAGCATTTCGGAAAATACTTTCGCCAAAGTGCCTGTGTAGGGAATGGCGATGGCGAGCACCGCAGCTGCAGGGGTAATGCCGAGCGTTGCCAGAAACACGACTGCAAAGAGGATTTCATGGATCGAGCGCATCGCAGCAATCAATACGCGCACGGACCAGCGCACCACCCCCCAAGTGCCGCTTCGACGCTCCCAAAAACTGGCGCTGGCGAGCAAGCCCAAAACCATGCCGCCAACAATCGACAAGCTAATCGCCGCGACCGCATACGTGAGCGTAGTCCAAAGACCACGCCCCACTTGAAGCAGAAAAGGAGAAATATCGGCAGGCAAGTTGCTCGCATCCTGATATTGCCAAGCTGGTTGAAATGCCGCAGAGAAAAACTTCCCCGCCAGTTCCAGACCGCCGCCTGAAGGAACCAAATCGAACAAGGATAAATCGAGGCCAACGAAAGCAAGTACTGCCGCCAGTAGAATGCCAAGGAGGATGCGCGCACGACGGGTAGGCAAACGCGGTGGCGTTGGCAGGGTTTTAAATTCTTTGCTCATCGGCCGTACCTTCAAGGCTGTACAACTCCGCAACCATTAGCGGAGTTAAATCGGCAGCTAAGCCATCGAAAAAAACTGTTCCGTGGCGCAATCCAATCACGCGGGGAAAAAACTCCCGCGCCAGTTCGAAATCATGGAGAGAAACCACCAGCGTCCAACCTTCCTCGGCCGCTAGTTCGGTCATCAAACTCAGCAGATCTCGTGAGCGAGTAGGATCTACTGAGGCCACGGGTTCATCGGCCAGCAACATCTTTGGCTGTTGAAACAGGGCGCGTGCCAGAGCAACACGCTGCTGCTGCCCGCCCGACAAAGAATCGGTGCGCTGATACAGTTTGTCGCCAATGCCGACGCGCTCAAGAATGCGGTGCACTTCCAACAAATCTGCTTGTGAGGTGCGCACAATCCCGCGCAAAGAAGACCAAAAGCCGCGCTGTCCTAAACGCCCTGCCACCACGTTATGCAGGACGCGCAAATTCGAAACCAAGGAATGGTCTTGGTGCACAAAACCAATACGCGAACGCAGTTGACGCTGTGCACGTGGCTCAAGGTTACGCAAATTCACACCTTGCACTTCCACGCTCCCACTGCGTGGCACGATGACCCCATTGATTACCCGCAACAAGGTGGTCTTGCCGGCTCCACTTGGCCCCAGCAAAGCTACGCGTTCACCGCACCCTACTTCAAGATTCAAGCCACGCAGCACCGGCGCCCCGCCTAAATGGACGACTATGTCCTGGAGCCGAAATCCAGTGCTCAATCGAGGAATCCCAGCGCTTTGGCTACCACGGCAATGGCGTCAAAGTCTTCGTTGCTCGCGGCAATGATGCCCTCTTCGCGGCTCATGGCTTTCAACAATGCCGGATCGGTGACACTCACTAATGCAGCCTGCACCTTATCTGCAAAGCCAGCACCAAAAGTTTCATTCACCGATGGGTGAATCGTCCAGTTGTAATCAGCGTAGGTTGGAGACACCCAGATGATTTTACATTTCTCTGGATCAAGCTTGCCTTCCTTCACCATGGTGTCGTAAGTCACATAATTCAGCGCACCTGCTTGGAAAGTACCGGCTTCCACCAGAGCAGCGGTTTTATCGTGCGAACCAGAGAAGCTGCTTTCGCTGCCGAAGAACTCCTGTGGCGATTTGCCGGTGTTCACCTGAATATAGTGCTCTGGCATCAAACGACCGGAAGTGGATTGCGCCGAGCCAAAAGTAAAGCTGAGCTTCGCAAACTCCAGCGGAAAGTCTTTGCCGCGCTCCAAGCCGGTGGAAGCGTTGGCCACGAAATAAGACTTAAAGGTTGGATCGACTTTACCTTGTGCGATCGCGCGCGAACCCTTTACCGCGTCCCGAGCTTGCACACCACTGAGCCCGCCGAACCAAGCGAGTTGAATATCACCGTTACGAAACATCTCCACGGATGCGGTGTAATCCGCAGTGGGTACATATTCGACAGCGACGCCAAGTTGGTCGGACAAATAATCCGCCACAGCCTTGTATTTGGCCTCTAGCTCGGTGGAGTTATTATCCGGAATCGCGGTGAAGCGAAGAACACCTGCAGCTTCGCCATCGGCAGCGGGTTTATCGCCACAGGAAGCCACCAGTAGACCGGCACTCAGTAAAACTGCGGCAGAAAAGAGGGTTGAAATGGAGAGTTGCTTCATGTTTCTCGACGGTTGTCGAGCGGTAGGCTACTTCTCTCGCTTTACTTGTGCAATACCCAGCGCCTTAGCGCCTCAGCCAGTACATCTTGGCGCACTGGCTTGGAGATGTAGTCGTCCATGCCGGCGGCCAAACACTTCTCGCGATCGCCCTTCATGGCGTTCGCAGTCATGGCAATCACGGGTACGCGCGCCGTGTTTTGCTCTTGCTCACGAATCGCTTGGGTGGCGCCGTAACCATCGAGTTTCGGCATTTGGCAATCCATGAGTACGACATCGAAGCTGCCCTCCAGAGCCGCTTTGGCCGCCTCTTCCCCATTTGGCACCACCATCACCACGCAGCCGAGACCTTGCAGCATCTTCTGTGCGACTTTTTGGTTTATCAGGTTGTCTTCGGCAAGCAAAATACGCATACCTGCGAGAGGATTGAAACTCTGTGCGGGGAGGTCAAGGTTTTGCTCGGCCGGAGATGTGTGTATTTCGGTTTTGGCAGATGATTCGCGGCGTTCGGCTTCATGGTTCAAGGCATCCTCAAGCACCGCTAACATCGATTCCAAATCTTCTTCACTGTTAGGTTGTTGAGGCACCGCCGCTTGCCGCGGCTCCGCCAAGCACTCGAATAGACGGCTGCGGCGCGCCGGCTTGGTCATCACTTCATCAACCAACGATTCATATCCCTCTGGGAACTGACTGCGGTCGCAGACCGATGACAATAACACCATCTTCATTTTGCAGAAGCGATCATCCTGGCGCACCCGCGCGGCCAAACTTAAGCCATCTTCTTCAGGCATTTGATAATCAAGCACGATGCGCTCGATCCGCGGCGCAAAGGTTTGCGTATCCTCAAGATATTGCCAGGCTTGTTGCGCCGATTCTGCATCCACCACGCTCACGCCGACGATTTCTAGCTGCTTGCGCAAAATCTTCAAATTGGTCCTATTGTCGTCCACAATCAAAACCCGCATGCCTGCAAGTTTGTCTAATTCACAGGGAAAATCAGTGGATTCAGAAACCTCTTCAAAGTGCACCGTGAACCAGAATGTGGAGCCCTTGCCTTCGACACTCTCCACGCCCATTTCACCACCCATCAGTTCCGACAATTGGCGAGAAATGGTAAGCCCGAGCCCGGTGCCGCCAAAGTTTCGTGTGGTCGACGCATCTGCTTGAGCGAAAGCGGTAAAGAGTTTAGGCACTGTTTCTGCGGCAATGCCAATGCCCGTATCACGTATTTCAAAACGAGTGTGACCGCTTTCATCCTGGCGCACAACGACCATCACCTCACCATTGGATGTGAACTTGATAGCATTACTGATCAAATTCGACAATACTTGGCGGAGGCGGCCTGGATCGCCCAAAACGCGTACCCCAGACTTGACCCTGATATCGACCAGTAACTCATTATTCTTCGCTGATGCATTCGCCGCCAAGGAGCTCGCGGCATCCTCCACGACTTCGTGGAGATGGAATGGGATTTGTTCGAGCTCTACCTTACCTGCTTCGATTTTCGAGAAGTCAAGAATGTCATTGATGATGACGAGCAACGCTTGTCCGGAGCGGAGGATGGTCTCGGAAAAATCGCGCTGCTCATCGTTGAGTGCGGTTTGGCAAAGCAGTTCGCTCATGCCTATCACGCCATTCATGGGCGTACGGATTTCATGGCTCATATTGGCTAAGAATTCGCTCTTAGCCCGGCTGGCTTGTCTGGAAGTTTCTGTTGCGCTTTCCAGTTCACTAATCTGCTCGAGCATTTTCACTTGCATACGCTGGAAGGAGTGGGCTACCAAAGCAACTTCATCCTTGCCCTTCACTTTCAGTTCAACGCTGTGGTCCCCGGTACGTACGAATTCATCCATGGCCGCAGCAATGCGCCGTACATGTGCCAAGCGTAGGCCAATGCCGAATAATCCTAGCCCCAGCACCAACGAACTAAACAGCCCCACAATAATAAGCGAGGAGCGCACGGCTTCCATTTCGGCGTTTACTTCTACCGTACAATCACTAATCACATGGATTCCCACTCCTGTCTCGGAGAGAATATCAAAAACTCGCGAATAACCGCCTGTGGAAGGATCCTTAAGTGATTGTCCTTTACTGTTACGCAAGTATTGATAGCGTTCTAAACCAGCATCAGAGGTCGCATACAAAACATCTCCGTTGGTCTCAAAGATAACCGGCGCGCCCGCCACATGGGCTTGAAAATCCACCACCAACTCCTGCAGCGAAGAGCGTACGGCCACCCAACCCACATTTTCTGATTGATGATTTTTGATTGGTACCAAATACACCGGCACTCCATCAAAATCACTCACCGATTGACTCCTTTGCACGCTATTCCAATCGCGGCCATCGAGCAGTTCATACTTCGAGGGTTCCGCTGCAGCTTCGGTGCCATCATCTAGTAACGACAAAAGAATCTGCCCATCTGGTCCAATCAACGAAAAACCGTCCATGCTGATGCCTAGTGGCTGAGTGTGGGAAATTGAGTGAGCGTTGGCGCGTAAATAGTCCACGTCAGCGCTTTCTATTGCTTCCACAACGCCAGGAATGGCGGTCACCCTGTATGCCAAATAGCTACATTCTTCTTCCCATTCCACCTCCTGGCGAGCCCATATTTCCGCATAGACACCGCTTATTTGCGTGGCATGGATTTGGCTCAAACGGTTGCGCACCTGATTCCATCCCATCCAGGAAATGGCGGCGGTGCCAATGACCAAAACACTCGCCCACAGCGCGGTTCTACCCAACAAGCTCGAGTGATTCCAGGAGCGAATCACGCTTCACCTCTATGATTGGGGGAAATGACTGTGCCATGGGGAGATTTCATGGAAGGTTGTGCTGAGGGTGACATGACAAACAAAAAAGCCCCGAAAAGGTTTGCTTTCGCTTCTATCGGCAAGCCATTAAGATATCCTTTAGCTCTCCCCATCAGTAAAAACATGCGATAATGGCCTACATGAGTAGGTTTTTCCGTGTTCTCCCAATTTTGATTTCAGCAGGTGTCGTTTGGCTCGGCCTACAGGCATGCAGCTCCATGCAAGGCCAACTAGCGCCAGAACTCAGTACCGGGGAAATCGTGAGCCGAGGGCTTGTGAGTGCACCCGCTGCACTGCCAGATACCAGCTGGAGGCTACTCAGTTTCTTCGGCCCTGAGTGAGGCGCTTGCGTGGCAGAGGTGCCACACCTCGTGCAGTTGCAAGAGGATTTCGGCGGTGCAGATTTCTCAGTGGTTGGTTTGATGCAGGGCGATGCTTTGCAAGCACGCGCTTTTGCGCAACAACGGAACACCAACTACCCAATCAAAACCGCCAGCGGTCAAGACTTCTCGAACTTTCACGTGTGGTTGGTACCAGCCACCTATCTGGTGGATCCAAAAGGGCAGATTGTCGCCGACAATCTCGACGACGCGCGTGCCATGCTTAGCGCTGCATTACAAGCAGAGCTTCCTTAACTATCGTCGACTTCCCCAGTGAGGGTGCGGTTGCCGAAATAATTCATCGAAACCACTTCTTCCAAATCGAGCAAGCCCATGCGCGGGCGGGCCACTTCTTTGGCCTTGCCTAGCGTGATGATCATCATTGGCGGTACATCCGCAGGAAGCTTCACAATCTCAGAAACTTTTGCGGCATCGAAGCCAATCATAGGGCAAGTGTCGTAACCCATATCCTTGGCGACCAGCATCATGTTCATCCCCACTAGCCCCACCGAACGCAAAGCTTCGTCGCGCTGAAATGCTTCTTTCCCTTTGTAAAGACCAGGGACCATGCCGCCAAACATCTGCTGCACTTCTTCCGGCGCCTTGCGCAAGTAACGTTGCGTGTTCTCCCAACCTCTCAAGTTGCCACATAAAACGATGGTGGCAGATGCATCGCGCAACTGCGCTTGATTCCAACCAGCAGCACAAATCTGTTCCTGAACGGGGCGCTCGGTTACCACCACAAACTGCCAGTTCTGCATATTGAAGGAGGATGGCGCCAACACGGAAAAGGACAGCAGATGACGCAATTCACTTTCTGAGAGACGGTGGCTCGCATCATAACATTTGACGGAGCGGCGAGCGCGGATGGTTGCGAGTAGTTCCATGATGAAAATCCTACTCGGTAATAGGACGCTTATGCCACATCTCAAGCACACTTGCTTCCTTTTGTGGTTTTAAGCTATTGCCAAGGGTGCGTGGGTTTTCCAGTGCAGTAAGCGACCACTCGTAAGTATCACGAATGGTGTCCCCGGGCGGGCGGTGCGTCAGGCCGGCTGCGAGCGCCTTGGCGATCACAGTGCTACCGTTGGGAAGTTCCGCAGGGATCCACAGCGGCATCTCAATCCAAGGGCCAACCCCAACTTCCGGATCAAGCAGAAACTTATCTGCAATCCAAGTGAAGCGCGCATCCACTCCCAGAACCATTTTGCAACCGTGCAGAAGTTCTTGCATAGAAACGCCAATGCCCGCGCCGTTGGCGTTGAAGATCCCAAATATGGCCTCGTGAATACACTTCAAAGTAAACGCCGATAAATCACGAACATCAATAAATTCAAGTGCCGCCTGCGGATTGCCTGGTGCGAGGACCTCGCCGCCTTGAGCCACCCGATAAGGCCAATAAGTGAAACGCCCGCTGTTATCCAAGGGGCCAACGATTAATCCCGGGCGCACGACCGTGACCCGCCCCGGCATAGCCGCTTCGGCAGCTTGTTCGCAGAGAGCTTTGAGCGGGCCATAAGTTGCTCCGGTAACCTCTTCTGTTGTTTCATCTGCCAACACGCCAACCGGGCTATCTTCACTTAATGGCGAACCATCCTTATCGTCGTAAACCGAAACGCTGGAGATAAAAACATAGTGCCCAACGTGTTCCGCCAACAATTCTGCCGACGCCTTCACATGAGCAGGTACATATCCAGAAGTATCCATCACCACATCCCATTTGCGCCCTTCGAGCGCAGTGAGATTGTCTTTGCGATCGCCGATTAAAGTTTCTAGCTTAGAAAACATTGTTGGCGCCGATTTGCCGCGGTTGAACAGGGTGATTTCCCAGCCACTGGCAAGGGCGGCATGGACTAAATGTGGGCCAAGAAAGCGCGTGCCGC
>CALFOT010000065.1 GCA_937919925.1 uncultured bacterium
GGGCAATAATTTCGACCTCATCCGTTTAGTCGCCGCACTGCAGGTGGTGTGGTACCACGGAATGAAATATCTGGGACCTGCCGCCGAGCACAAGGGTGCTTTTCTGAGCATGCTCGATACGGTGAGCACGTTCTTCCCCGGGGTACCGATTTTCTTTTTTTTAAGCGGCTATCTCGTAACCATGTCCTATGAGCGGTCGCCTTCGGTGGGCCAATACGCGCTGAACCGCGCCATTCGCCTTTACCCGGCCCTGTGGACGTGCCTGTTCGTTTCTCTAGGCACGATTTTCGCAATGGGAGGCTTGGAGGAAGTGGCTATTGGCGGCCAAAAGTTTTTGAGCTGGATGGCGGCGCAGATGACCATTTTTCAGTTTTATAATTCCTCGATTCTGCCCGGATACGGTTCCGGCGTGCCAAATGGAGCCTTATGGACCATTTCGGTAGAACTGCAATTTTACGCGCTTGTGCCGCTCGTGTTCCTGGTTCTTGGTAAACCGACAGCTGCGCAGAACCGCTGGAAGTGGTTGGCTTTCGCCCTGGTCATGTTTGGCGTTGCTCAGTGGCTCGCTCCTAATTTACAGACCCCTAGCAGTACCGGCTGGCTGATGGTGAAGGTTAGTGCCCTCCCTTATCTTTATTCTTTCGTGCTTGGCGCGGTTGTTCGCGCCTTCCTGCCGCAGTTGCGTTGGGCCTTTGATAACAAACTGGGCATCTGGGTTTTGCTCCACGCAGCGATTTGTATGTTGGTTCTTTATGCAGACGCGGCCCCGTCGGTAAACGCCAACACTCCTCATCCGGCCACCATCATTACTCTTGCTGGCGTCACTTTTTCTGCGGCATGGACCTTGCCGGGATTCAGTTCAAGGCTGCTTCGCTCACAAGATATCTCTTACGGTATTTACATCTATCACATGGTCATCATTAACCTGCTGTTGGAGGCAGGTGTTCGCGGCCTTGGCGCCGTGTTCCTTACGGCCCTTCTCGCTATTTTATGCGGCACACTTTCATGGGTGCTCGTGGAGAAGCGGGCTTTACGCCTGAAGCCGTACTCGGTGAGGCCAAGTCGGGAGAGCGCTAAGGGCGACGGCATCGATTCAGGAGTCAGCCCATGACGCGCCTGCGTTTTTTCATCGCGCAGGGATTCATGGCATTTTTGCCCGCGCTTTTGGTGATGTTGGTGGCCACCGATGATCCGCATTACGCAGCGAATTTGTCGGTAGCTTTCGGAACGGTGGGCGCGGTTTTCTCGATCTCTTATTTCGGTCAGCAGGCTTATGTCTCCATTCGAGGCTTTCAAGTCATTCCCGGAAGGCATGCGATTTCCTTTCGTTTTTTGTTTTCTGTTTTAGCCTGCGCCACCAGTTTGGCGTTGATTGGTCATATGGATCTCGGGGTTTCGGTGGCCGCGTTTGCAGTTGCGCTCAAGTTATCGGAAGGCATCGTGGATGTTTGGTTGGGCATACGGATCCACTCCAGTACCCAGGAGCTCAGTTCTAAACTTTATAGCTCCGTGGCCGTGGTGCGCGCCGCGTTGGTTGGCATACCAGTGGTTGTGATTGGTGCACGTACCGCGGTCGAGAGCCGTGCCCTAGTGGAATTTTTGGTGCTGTTGGCGGCGGTGGGATATTGGCTGGCGCACCAGGAAAGCAAGCGACTTCACCTCGGTGGGTCCTACTTATTTAGCCCTCAAAAACTCGGGCTTTATTGTTGGGAAATGAGGAGCTTTGTTTCCGCCACAGCAGCATCCGCCGTACTATGGACTTTGCCGCGCATTTTGCTGCCTTATTCCAATGCCGAAGGGTTCAGTTCCCCGGCACTGTCCCTTTCGATCGTGCCAATTTTTGGCCTAGCATGTCAGGCGATCTGGCTGAGCAACCTCAAAGGGCTTACCGCGAATTTGCGCCGCCAAGCGCCACGGTTTTTAATCGAGATTGGCGTCTGTGTTGCCCTGATCGCTCTACTCGGACCAGTTTGGGAGTTGCTCGCGCGAACGATCTACCACTTGGAAGGAGAGGAAGCGCAGGTGGCCTTCGCCACGACCGCCTTGATTGGCGCGCTGTTTTCCGCTTCGGTAACGGCGTCGAATTTATTCAAAGTCACACCCTATCCGCGTAATGAATCCATGTCTTATTTGGCAGGCATCGGCGCAATGTTGGTTTCTGTTTTCGTACTGGGGCAGTCCGTCAACACCGCCTTGTTAATTGCTTCTGCTGCAGTGGTCACGTATTTGGTGATTGCGTTCACTTTTTTCCCCAACCTGCGTCGCAAGCAGTCTGTTGCCACTCCCGCTGATGGAGCGGCGATTTTTGTGCGTCTGTGCAATAGCCCAATCCCGCGCGTGGTTCGCATGATGACGGTGGTGCGGGAGCTTGGCTATCACCCACATTTTTTCGGCGCCCACCGGGTACCGGGGTTGCCGACTCGGGATGAATGGGAAGGTTTTGCGGTGGAGCGGATTGGACCCAGCTTCCCACTGCTTAATGGTCGCCGCCCGCTGCTCTACATTTCCTCGGTGTTCCGCTACGGCGCAGCCCTTATTTGGAACTTGGCGCGCCTGCGGCCGCGCTTGGTTCACGTTTCAGACTTCGAATTGTTTTGGCCGGCTCGCGTTTACACCGCTCTCACTCGCACGCCGTTGCTGTACAACATTCATGACAATGTTTCGCAACGCTATCGCTGCCCGCGGATGGTGGCCGCCATTTTGAATTTATTGGAAGGTCTCGCGGCGCGCGCGGCAACCGTTACTCTGGTGCCGGAAGATTTTCGTCGCGCGGCGCTGCCAAGTTGGTGCCGTTCCAATGTGCACGTCGTGCGCAATACGCCGATTGATCCTGGCTGTTCGCCGCCGAATGATTTTCAAACCCGGCCGGTGACACTTTTTTTTGGCGGCTGGATTGACGCTGGCCGCGGCCTCCGTGAGCTTGCCCAGCTTGCCGCTAACGAGCCTCAAATTCATTTGCTTGTCGCTGGTGAAGGGGATGCCGAATTGCTTGCCGAAGTCGCAGCAATGGACAACGTGGATACGCTCGGCTTTTTAACCCACGCAGAAGTGATGGCCAAGACGGCGGGCTGTGATTTCGTTTGTGCCCTCTACGATCCGGCGCGTCCGATTAACCGTTTTGCTGCATCCAACAAAATCGCCGAGGCTCTCGCTGTGGGCCGCCCCTTGCTGATCAATGCCGAGCTCGAAATCGCCAAACTTTTGAAGCCCTATGGGTGCACGATAACCACGGAGTATGGAGACCTTGCGCAGGCGGGTGCCGAACTGCTTCGTCTTCGCGCGGATAAAAACGAGTACGACGCGATGTGCGCGCGTGCGCGCCAGGCTTATGAAGATCACTTTTCATGGAGCGTGGTGCATAAAGCCAGCTTGTCCGCGTTCGCCGCGGCGGGGATATACTGTTCGCCAGAATTGCGCCCAGAAGGCTAAATTCAACGCCTCTCGTTACTTTCCGGAAAATCATGGACTACACAAAATCGCCACTCTGGTTTCGAGCCCGCAAGGTCCTTCGGTACGTGCGTTTGTATGGTGTTTCGCGAACATTGGTCAAAGTTCGTGGCCAATATCACATGAAGGCGCACTACGCCCAGCTTCCGGCCTGTCGCGAGCCAGCGTCGAGCACGCGCCACGTAGGCTTAATCGGTTGTGGCAACTTTCCATTTAGTAACATTGCCTACTATCTGAGTAAAGAAGTCGGCCCCGTGATTCGCGGCGCAATGGATATTGATCCGCACCGCGCGGCGTCGTTAGCGGAGCGTTATGGTGCGGATTATCACACTACAGATGCCGCCAAGTTGCTGGCCGATCCACAGATCGATTTGGTTTACATTGCATCGAATCACGCCAGTCACGCGGAGTACGCAATTGCCGCCATCCAGGCCGGCAAGGCGGTTCATATTGAGAAGCCTCACGTCGTAAATGAAGATCAGTTGAAGCGTCTTTTGGCGGCGGTGGAAGCGGCCGAGCGGCCGCGGATGAACCTTGGATTTAACCGTCCATTGAGCCCCTTCGGCAAACGTATTTTAGAAACCTTGGAGGGCCAGCAAGGCGCTAGCGTCATCAACTGGTTTGTAGCGGGCCACGAAATCGATGCCGATCATTGGTACTTTCATGAAGCCGAGGGCGGTCGCGTGCTTGGCAATTTGTGTCATTGGACGGATTTCAGTTTGCGCATGGTTGCTGCGGAAGGCCGCTACCCCATCCGCATTATTCCTACGCGTGCAGCGGCGAGCGATTGCGATATCGCCGTGACTTACGTTTTTGGCGACGGCTCGATTGGCGCCATCACCTTCTCCGCCAAAGGGCATACGTTCGAAGGGGTTCGCGAACGCCTCAACGTCCACAAAGGCAATGTTTTGATTTCGCTCTCCGATTTTGGCGAATTGGTCATCGATGATGTGGAAACGAAGAAGCGCTATCGTCCATGGCTGCGCCAGCACGGCCAGCGCGATGCCATTCTGCGCAGCTACACCATGAGCACGAAGGGCGGCAATGCGGCAGGGATGGATATCAACTACGTGCGCCAAACCGCCGAACTCTTCCTCGCCACCCGCGTCGCTCTCGAAGACAATCAGGAAGTGGTGCTTGAGGCCCACTCCGCCGCGCCACGCCTTACCCCGAGAAAAGTATGAAACAAGTCCTTCAGTCTTATCGCACCGGCGAGTTGTGGCTAGCCGAAGTTCCGATGGCCGCATGTGGCCGCGGTGGTGTTTTGGTGCGCACGCGTTGTAGTTTGGTTTCGGCAGGAACCGAAAAGATGCTCATGACGCTGGCGAAAAAGAGCTTGCTTGGTAAAGCCAAAGCGCGCCCCGATTTGGTCAAGCAGGTCCTCAAAAAAATAAAGACAGAAGGCTTCAAGTCGACCATGGAGCAAGTTTTTGCCAAGCTCGATGAGCCGATTAGCCTCGGTTATTCGGCTGCCGGCGAGGTACTTGAAGTTGGCCGTGAAGTCGGCAGCTTTCAGCCCGGCGATCGCGTTGCCGTGGCCGGCGCCGGTTATGCCGCCCACGCGGAATTCAACTGCGTACCTGAAAACCTCTGCGCCAAAATCCCGGAAGGCGTTTCTTACGCAGATGCATCTTTCGCCACGATAGGCTCGATTGCGCTGCAAGGCGTGCGTCAAACACAGCCGCAACTCGGCGAGCGCATCGTGGTCATCGGTTTGGGTTTGCTTGGTTTGTTGACGGTGCAAATTTTGAAGGCTAATGGATGCGCTGTGATGGGCGTGGATCCAGATGAAGAAAAAGTTGCGCTAGCGTTGAAGTTTGGTGCCGACGTCGCCGTTCATTCTGGCGCAGAAAAGGCATGCGCAGCATTCACAGGCGGGCGCGGGGCAGATGCCGTCATCATCACGGCGGCAACTCCAAGTAATGGGCCGATTGAGAGCGCCGCGGAAATGTCGCGCCATAAAGGCCGCGTGGTTGCAGTTGGTCTCGTGGGCATGAATGTGCCGCGCGACGCCTTCTATCGCAAGGAACTCGACTTGCGATTGTCTATGTCCTATGGCCCCGGTCGTTACGACGCATCTTATGAAGAGGGCGGTCACGATTACCCATTTGCCTATGTGCGTTTCACCGAGCAGCGCAACATGGAGAGTTTTCTGTACTTGGTGCAGCAGGGCAAAGTCACACCGGCGGCGCTGGTGACCCACCGCCTGGCTTTTGATGATGCGCTGGATGCCTATTTACTACTTGAGGGCAAGTTGCCGGAGGAAAATAAGCTGGAGCGGAAGTACTTGGGCATCTTGCTCGAGTATCCAGAAGATGCACCGCTTGAGCGGACGGTGCGGCGCTCAGCAGCAGCTGCGCGGGGATCTGGCAAGCAACAG
>CALFOT010000066.1 GCA_937919925.1 uncultured bacterium
GGTTTGAGGAAGTCGTCGACTAGGACGCGGCCGGATAACTGGCCTGCAGCAACCAGTTGAATGGGCAAGTCTTCGGTACCAACCGAGAACTCTATGGAAACAGGTAACGTTGCTAGGGGGTGCAATTTCAGCCGATATTGAGCATTGAGCACCAAGCCTGAAATGCGGAAACGTCCATCGCTCTGGGTGGCGGCGCGCAGGGATCGATCGTGATGCCAGCGCTGATTTTCGCCGCGCAGTAATTTGATCTCCACATTGAGCACTTGCTGAACCGCAGGAGTGCCATCAGGTTGTTGCACCATGCCCGCAACCAGTAACGGCGGCTCCCCGAGTTTCAAAATGCCCAAGTCGAAACTGCCTGGAGTCAGGGGCATGGGCAGGGGGGAAGAAGCAAACCACAAATGACGGCCATAGGGAATCTGAAACACCAAAGTGATCGTTTGCAATTCCAGGCCTTCTATGGGGGTGGTGGAGAAATTGAAACGACCTTGTTCGCCAACGACCACCCGCATCGGTGATTCATTCATACCGTTTGGCGTATCGCTGCGGATGACAGCTGGCACGGATTGTGGAGGAAGCGGGGTGCCGTCCGCGCGGAAAAGTTGGCCACGCACCATGACTAGCCCTTGGTTTTGGAAGATGTCGAGGCGTGCAGCTTCTTTATCGGAAGCTGGCCCCCGGCCGGTGCTCGAACTTACTTGCGCATCGCCGCCAAAGAAACATTCCGCAAACACTTCCTTGCCGCGTTCCGTCCATGGGAAATGCGCCACGCCATCAACGGCTCGCACGGCGACACGTATCGCTTGAGACTTGCGCTCTTCTAGTTTCTTCGGATCGGTTCCGAAGTTTTCTACGGAGTACAGATAAACCGGCACTTCTTCGCCGAATGGCTGTCCATCGACATCAAATAAGAAGACCTCTACCGGCCCTGTCTCGGGCATGGTGAGGAGTAAAGGATCTAGATTTTCGGGCCATGCATAGACGAGCATCTCCTCTTTCGTACTGGGCAATGGAATGGCGATTTCAACCGGCTGAGCGAGTGGCAAAGCAAGACCCACGCATAAGGCATCTCGTAAATCTTCATCTTCTTTAAACAGTCCGATGTTTTTCAGTAGTGCGTAGCCGTTTTCATCGGTAGTGGTATGGAGTAAATCGATGCGCCATTCTCCGTTGATGGAAAGGCGTAGAGAAACAGGGGCACCGGCTACCGCATTGCCGGCGCCGTCGACGACTTTTACCGGTATGTGCAGTGCTGGACGCAACTCGACCACAACTGGATCTTCCACGCCGAGTTCACGGGTGGTGAAGGTAAACGCATCAGCGTATAAAGCACCAATTTTTAGCTCACCACCATAAAAAGGCAGAGTCACTAAGCCGTCTTGATTGGTCGTGCCGCGCTCGGAGAGCTCGTTGAGTAAGTGCTCGACACTTGGCGATAGAGCAAAATTTTCAAATAAGGCTTTGCCGTCAGCAAGGTTATCGTTCAGCAACCACACAGTGGCCCCAAGCACAGGTCGGTGGTATTTTGCATCCACCACCAACACGCGGATTTCACCAAAAGCGGCAGCAGGGAAAGCGGCTGCGTTGGTGCCGGGCAAAGTGCTACGGATGAGCCCAGCAGAAAGGAGCGGAGCTTCGGGGGGGCCGTCCACGCGCTCATTTTCAAGGGCGGCGAATTCTTCGGGAGGTGCAAGGCGAATAATCTTGGCAGCAGAACCTGCAGTTTGCGATTCGCTGCCAAAGCCAAACACCAACCACACAATGGCCAAAAGGGCGGCGACCAGCGTTAGGAGAGAAGCGAGAGGGCGGTTCATGGAGCGACCCGATTGCCGCGGGTCTAGTGCCATGTTACACTTCTCGCGCATTTAGACGAGTGGAGGGACAGGCCCTTTGAAGCTCGGCCAACCGGTCTACGAGGCACGGTGGCAAATCCTCCGCATCCGCGGAATAATGCGAGTGCCTGTCCTTCCCATGCATCCCCGGACATGCCGCACTACACCTCTCAACGCCCTTCCCTCAGCGATTCTCTGCGCCAACGTATTTTGGTTCTGGATGGAGCCATGGGTACGATGGTCCAAGCGCATAACCTCCAAGAAGAGGATTATCGCGGCACGCGCTTTCAGAATCACCCACTGTCGTTAAAGGGCAACCATGATGTGTTGGTCCTCACACGGCCGGATGTCATCACTGCCGTGCACAACGCCTATTTAGAGGCCGGCGCGGACATTATTGAAACGTGTAGTTTCTGCGCCACATCCATCGGCCAAGCAGATTATGGTCTAGAAGATCAGTGTTATGACCTCAATCGCGCTGCGGCGGAAGTTGCGTGTTTGGCTGCCGATGCGTTCACCGCTCAAGACCCTAGTCGCCCGCGTTATGTAGCAGGCTCGATGGGGCCCACCAATCGTATGTGTTCGATGAGTGCGGAAGTCGAAGACCCGGGCGCGCGCGCCACCGATTTCGACGCCATGAAAGACGCCTATTTTGTGCAAGCACGTGGCTTGCTCGATGGTGGGGTAGATTGTTTTTTGGTGGAGACAGTATTTGATACTCTCAATTGCAAGGCAGCGTTATTTGCGATTGAACAACTCTTTGAAGAACGCGCCACGCGCATTCCTGTGATGGTTTCTGGCACCATCACCGATGCTTCCGGGCGCACGCTTTCGGGTCAAACCGTGGAAGCGTTTTGGACTTCGATTTCGCATGTGCCGCTGTTAGCGGCAGGATTTAACTGTGCTCTGGGTCCGGAGGAAATGCTGCCGCATATCGAAACGATTGCCGGGATTGCCGATTGCTTGGTGCTGTGCTACCCCAATGCCGGTTTGCCCAATGAGTTTGGTGGTTATGATTTGGAGCCAGAACCGATGGCGGCCTATGCGCGGGATTTGGCTGAGCGCGGTTTATTGAATATTGTCGGTGGATGCTGCGGCACCACGCCAGCACACATAGGTGCGATTTGCAATGCAGTGGATGGTTTGTTGCCACGCGTGATTCCGCAAGTAGCGCCGTTGCCACGATTTTCGGGGTTGGAGCAACTCGAATTGCGCACGGATAGCAACTTCACCAACATTGGTGAGCGCACCAACGTCACCGGATCGCGACGTTTCTCACGGCTAATTTTGGAGGGCGATTTTGATACGGCTTTAGTTGTGGCACGCCAACAAGTGGAAAGTGGCGCGCAGATTATTGATATTAATATGGATGAGGGGCTGCTCGATTCGCAGGCAGCAATGCGCGTGTTTTTACGCTTGATTGCTTCGGAACCAGATATTGCACGCGTGCCAATCATGATCGATTCGAGCCGCTGGGAGGTGATTGAAGAAGGATTGAAGAATTGTCAGGGCCGTGCGATTGTGAACTCCATCAGCCTCAAAGAGGGCGAGGCTGCTTTTCGTAAGGTAGTACGCTTGGTGCGACGCTATGGCGCCGCGGTGGTGGTGATGGCTTTTGATGAACAGGGCCAAGCGGTCGATGTGGCGCGCCGCGTGGAAATCTGCACGCGCGCCGTGCGGATTTTGCGCGAGGAAGGCTTCCGTGATCAAGACATCATTCTGGATTTGAATGTGCTTGCGATTGCCACGGGACTTGCAGAACACAACGATTATGCGGCATCTTTTTTGGAAGCGCTCAAAGTGCTCCGCGCGCAATTCCCGCTGTGTAGCTTCAGTGGTGGCATCAGCAATCTCTCCTTTAGTTTTCGCGGCGCTGATGTCATTCGCGAGGCACTCCACGCGGTATTTTTGTTTCACGCCGTACAAGCTGGTCTATCGATGGGCATTGTCAATGCTGGGCGTTTGCCGCTTTACGATGATCTAGACCCACAACTGCGGGAATGTTGTGAGGATCTTATTCTGGCGCGACGCCCAGAAGCGGCGGAAGATTTGTTGGTACTGGCGGAAGCAAGCTTGGCTGCTGGTGGCCGTGAAGAGCAAGCTCAGGCTGTGGCGGCTTGGCGTACGGAAGATGTCGACGGGCGGTTGGCCTATGCAATCGTGCACGGCATTAGCGATTTCTTGGAGGAGGATTTGCCGCTTGCACTGCAAAAATACCCGCAACCCCTCGATGTGATTGAGGGACCATTGATGGATGGCATGGGGATTGTTGGAGAGCGCTTTGGCAGTGGACGTATGTTCCTGCCGCAAGTGGTGAAGAGTGCACGGGTCATGAAGCGCGCCGTGGCTTGGTTGGAGCCGTTTTTGGAGGCCGCTAAACAATCGGCCAACGACATCAGTGGTCAACCCAAAGTTTTGCTTGCCACCGTCAAGGGCGATGTGCACGATATCGGCAAGAATATCGTTGGCGTCATTTTGGCGTGTAATGGCTATCAAGTGATTGACTTGGGTGTGATGGTGCCAGCGCAAACGATTTTAGAAAGCGCCATCGCGCATGATGTAGACATCATTGGGCTGAGCGGATTGATTACTCCATCCTTAGATGAAATGGTGCATGTGGCCAAGGAGTTGGAGCGCACCGGTTCGAAGAAACCGTTATTGATTGGCGGCGCTACGACATCGATTGCCCATGCTGCCCTGCGGATTGCACCTGCGTATTCTGGAGCAACCGTACATGCCACCGATGCGTCACGTGCTGCGCAAGCCGTGTTGGCCCTTACCTCCGCAGATAAACGCGGCGCTTTCCTTGAGCGCAATAGCTTGAAGCAACTGGAAGCGAGAGAGCGTCATCAAAAACGCGCCACCAAGCGGGTGTTGCTGCCGCTGGAGACAGCGCGTAAACGGGCGGAGTTTGTGGATTGGAATCGCGCTACTGTGACCATTCCGAAATCGCCTGGCATTACGGTGCTCGAAGACTATCCCCTGGAGAAGTTGGTCGAAAATATCGATTGGAGCCCGTTCTTTAGCACTTGGGAACTGGCGGGGCGTTATCCAGCGATTTTAAAAGATGCCATCGTGGGTGCTCAGGCACGCGAATTATTCCACGATGCACAGAGTTTGCTGCGACGGATTGTGGCAGAGAAATTGTTCACCGCCCGTGCTGTTTTCGGCATCTTCGCCGCGCTATCCGAGGCTGATGACATTCTGGTCAACGGCGCAGGTGGCCGCGAGTTTCGCTTGCCGATGCTGCGTCAACAGCGCAAGGGCGGCGCAGCTTCGTTCAATCGTTGCTTGGCGGATTACATTGCCCCGGCGCATGCTGGTATCGGTGATTCTTTGGGCATGTTTGTGGTTTCTGCCGGATTCGGAACGGCGGAACTAGTGCAAGAGTTCGAGAGCCAGCACGACGATTATCACTCCATCATGGCAAAGGCTTTGGCGGACCGTCTTGCCGAAGCCTTCGCCGAACATCTCCACCAGCGGGTGCGGACCGAGTTCTGGGCTTACGCCGCAGATGAAAATCTCGATAACGAAGCGCGTATCCGTGAACTCTACGCGGGTATTCGACCGGCACCCGGTTACCCTGCTTGCCCCGACCACAGTCTGAAAGACGATATTTTCGCCATCCTCGATGCTGAAAACCGCATCGGCGTCACCCTCACGGAATCCCGCGCGATGTTGCCAGCTGCATCCGTCAGCGGCTTCTACTTTGCACACCCGCAAGCCAGCTACTTCGGCCTCGGTCATATCCAAGCGGATCAAGTGGCCGATTACGCCGCCCGTCGCGGAATTGCGCTAGCAGAAGCACAAACTCGTTTAGGCCCGAATATTTCGAGTTAAGCAGGGCAGAGGGCGGTCGCGCCTAGCACTTTTGTCGGCGGGAACAGGTAGGATTTGCGCATGCGGAAATCAAACCGCTCTACCCTCATTCTTCTCAGTATTTTGACCACCATTCTGGTGGGCTGGGTACTTCATGTCGGCGCAAGTATTTTGCAGCCGCTGGTGATTGCCTTTTTGTTGGCGAGTATGTTGCAGCCCGTGGTGGTGCGCCTTGCCCGCTGGCACATTCCGCCGGCCCTCACTGTGGTCGCTCTGGTGGCCTTTTTGTTCGTGGGGCTCGCTCAGGCCGGCATTTTGCTGCAATCTAATATCTTGCAGTTTCTTGGCAATGCCAGTGTCGATGGCGCCCAAGCGCAAACCTTGGCCGCACCACTGGGGGATCCCACAGTATTGGTCGATGACATCACTGGCCAAACGGTGCTTCGCCCTGAAGATTCCATCGATTGGCCGTTGGTGGTTGCCGGTCTGGAAAAGCGCATGATGGATTCCTCCATGCCGGATGCGGCGCGCACGTTGATCACTCGCTCCTTGCACAACTTGGATTTGGAGGGACTCGCGCGCGGTATTCTGGGTGGTGGTTTGGGCTTTTCGCGGGCATTGATTTTGGTGATGATTTATATGATTTTCATTTTCGCGGAGCAAAAAATCTTCCGCCGGAAAATCCTCTCAATTGCTGGTCCTCGTCACGACGAAGCACGTCGCGTGTTGGATACGATCGGCAGGGGAATCCAGAAATACCTTGGGGTGAAAACAGCGGTTTCGCTGATGACGGGTGCCTTGTGTTATTTTGTGCTGGTGATGCTGTCGGTGCCTTATGCATTGCTGTTTGGCTTGTTGACCTTTATGCTCAACTACATCCCAACTTTTGGCTCCATCATTGCCGCCATTTTCCCCACCGTCACGATGCTGGTTTCCGAGGGATCCTGGGAGAAAGCTCTCATTGTGATCGTGGCTTATCTGGCTGTAAACCTCACATTGGGCAGCTTTTTGGAGCCGCGGATCCTCGGCCGCGAGTTGAATCTTTCCCCGCTCGTGATCATCGTATCGGTGGTGGTTTGGGCCGGTCTATGGGGAGTCATCGGCGCCTTTTTGGCGGTGCCGCTGACTTCGGCCATTCAAATCATGCTGCTGAGTTCCGAGCGCACCCGTTCGGTTGCCGTCTTGCTATCCAGTGGGCCACCGCCGGATTCTGCAGATCCGGATTAACGCGGGAGTAGTTGCTCGGCAATCTGGACTGCGTTGGTGGCAGCACCTTTGCGTAAATTATCACACACAATCCAAAAGAGTAATTCGTTGCGCTGGCGTCCGTTGCGCACTCGGCCAATATGCACCAAGTCGTTGCCAACACAATCTTGCACGCACGGATAAGCATTGCTGCCATACACTTTGATGCCTGGTGCAGTTTGCCAAGCAACGCGGGCGTCGGCAGCATCCAGCTCGGTTTGCAAACGCACATAAACGCTCAGCGCATGCCCAACCAACACCGGCACGCGCACGCAAGTTGCCGTGATGTTCAGTTGCGGCGCGGACAGTAAACGCCGCGTTTCCGCCACGAGGCGTTGCTCTTCTGCGCTGGTGCCATCCGCACCCAGAACATCACACTGCGGGATCAAGTTGTTGGCCAAGTCTTGCGGGAAAGGGCTCACCCCGCCTTGCAAAGATTCCAGACCAGCGCGGCCGGCGCCACTTGCCGCTTGCATGGTGGTGACAATCACTTGCTCCACGGTCACCTGCGCGGGCAATGCTGCTAAAGCCATCACCAGCGGCACATTGGTGCAATTGGGGCTCGCAAGCAGGCCGCGGTGGAGGGCGATCGCGGAGCCGTTGACTTCCGGAACCACTAACGGTACCTGGGGATCCAAACGCCATGCGGAAGATAAATCGATCACCAGACAACCCGCGGAAACCAACTGCGGGGCAAACTGGCGCGCCACTACTACGGGGGCGGCGAGGAACACGAAATCGGCGTCGGCAGCTGCGGCGGGGGCTTCCGCACGCGGCGAAAGACGACGGATGGAAGCACACGGAAACTGACGTTCGGCCAAAATTTCGAGCAGTTTTTCGCCGACCAAGCTGCTGGCACCGACTACGGCTACATGGGGTTTAGAAATCAAGGTAACTCTCTCCAAAAACCATTTCGCCACCTTGATGGCCGCCGATGGCTACCGCGATGGCCAGCCCCAGCAAAAGCCATGCGTAAAAAACTCGCGCGCCGTATTTTTTGCGCAGCAACAACAGCAGCATGGAGGTTCCTGCCACGCCAACACCCACCCAACGGTGGCGCTCAAGTAAATCACTCGCCGCGCCAGAGTTGGCGGCATTCAGCCAACCAAGGCCCGCAGCGAGGATTGCACAGGGAGCACCGAATGCCAGGCAAAACCCTTCGGCACGCCACGCATTTTGGCGCCAGCGGCTCCACTGGAATACGCGCATCAATGCAGCCAGCAACAGGAGCGCCACAGGAAAGTGGGTGATGGCGGCGTGATTGCGACCAAGCCAAATACGCAGCCGCTGTTGCCAACTGCGCGTAGTGGTCTCGGCAGGGGCAGTGCTGGGGAGGGCGTCGGCAAGCAAGCGTGCTGCCATCGGTAAATCTACAAAACGATTGCCATCGGCGGGTAGCGGGGTGCCAAACTCCAGCCACTGCAGGAGCAGCTGCGCTTCTTGTTCCGTGAGCGCTGCCACATCCTCATCTTCCGGCGGCATGCTGCCTTCGCTGACGACTTCCCAAAGTGGTGCCAAATCAAACGCGACGGGATCGCTCCAGGCTGCAATCACCAGTGCCAAATCCCAAGCGCCATCAAATTCACGTCGCGCCTTGGAGCTATCGCTATCGGGGTTATGGCACTCCAGACATTTGGCGGCGAAAATGGTGCGCACATCCGCTCCCAAATCGATGCCGGATGGAGTTTGCGCGCTTGCCGCTGCAGGCAGTAGGGCCAGCCATAGGACCCAAACAAGGGCGGAAAGTGGAGCGCGAAGGGCCAAGATAGGCACCATTTTAGGTGCTTCAGCAAAAAAGCTGTTAGGGAGTAGCCCACTCTGAATCGTTTTCAACCCCCACGGTGTCAACGAACCAGAATGAAACTACTCCCTAACGAGCCGGAAACAATCCTGTGCAATCTTCAAAGCCCCCAGAGGTCATAGCGAAGGCCTATTCTTTACAGTCACAGATTTGAGTTATGAGTTCCCGACAAATCCAGAATTTTAAAATTGTGGCTTAGTCTCTCTTTGGAAGTGTACCAGAATACGGTCGCGGAGTTCCTTTGGCATCCTGCCGGCGGATAATTCTTGGCAAGCCTCGATGGTGCAATCAAGAGTCGCAAAGAGAATATTACAGCGCGTACAGACGAGATTGTCAAGTTTCGGGTGGGAGCTTTCTCCACGGTCGATGGCCTCTTGTTTCAGGCGCAGTAAATCCATACATACTTGCATAGGATATTCAGCCGGCGGCACCTCTTTGCGCGGCAAAATGCTCTCTAGAGCTTGACGCAGCCTGAGCCGTGCCCGATGCACCCGAGTTTTGACTGTGGCCTCTTTCACGCCAGTCATATCGGCCACCTCTTTTATCGAAAACCCGAGGATATCTTTCAAAATCACGGGCACGCGGAATTCCAACGGCAACTCCAAAATCGCCTCTTCAATCTGTTTTTTCCCTTCCAAACGCAGTTGGCCATCGAGAGGTGTATCAGCATCCAAATCGCTCATACCCATGGTTGGCTCGCCCATGGGCAGGAGCGCTTCCAGCGACGCCATATGGGTAGGCTGCCCGGCGCGTAAGCGGTGCAGGCGCTGGCAAGTACGCATCGCAATGGTGTAGAGCCAAGTTTTTACCGACGACCGGCCCTCAAATTGGCCCCAGCTGCGGAAGGCTTGCAAAAAAGTTTCCTGTACCAGGTCTTCGGCTTCCTCCGTGCTGTTGCACATACGCCGCCCCATGTTGAAAACCATACCGCCATGCTCTTCCAGCAACTGTGGAATGGCTAACTCACGGGGTAGGTTACGCTCCATCACAATCTCCAAGATAACATTGAGGCCATCCTTCTCGTTGCTGGAATTCGAAAACCCCAAAATCAGGGAATTCGGCTACTATGAATTTTCCCCTTGCTTCGCGTCCCTCGCCCCTCGCCCCTCGCCCCTCGCCATGATTCTCATAACTCTGCTGTTGTGTGCTGCTCAGAACACCTTTGAAATCCCCGGTACCTCCCGTTGGGATGGTATGGGGATGTCTACTTTTATTCTTGATGACCTCAACGGTGACGGCGTCGCCGAGATGGGGGGAGCAGCCTTTTGTACGGATTACAACGGCGCCAACTCTGGTTCGGTGTACGTTTACGATGGGGCAACCGCTACTCAAATCCGCCGGCACGATGGCGCCATGCGTTCCTCGCGGCTGGGCCGCTTTGCCACCTCGATTGATGATATCAATGGTGATGGCGTACGTGATTATGCTGCCGGTGCACCTCTAGAAAGTACCTTCGCGGATGCAGCGGGAGCGGTCTATGTATGGTCTGGGGCTACCGGTCAGCGGCTAGCTTGGATCAGTGGAGATGTTGCCAATGGAAAGCTCGGTACTGCGATTGCTAGTATTGATGATCTTGATGGCGACGGCACCCCAGATCTTTTGGTTGGTGCTCCAGGAGAACGCAGTGGTGATGGTCGCATTTATGCTTTTAGTGGTGCGACTGGCTTGGAGATTGATCACTACAACGGCCGCTCCAGCAACGGCGGTTTTGGCACTAGCTTGGATGCCGTCGGCGACGTCAACGGAGATGGTATAGAAGACTTCGCTGGCGGGGAGCCCTTTGCGCACTCCAATAAAGGCGATGTGCACATCATCAGTGGTTCCAACTTCCATCGTATTCGCACGATTAGTGGTGCTAACCTGAATGCCTGGTTTGGATACCGTGTGGCTTGTATTGGCGACGCGGATGGCGACGGCAAAATCGATATGCTGATTGGCGAGCCGTGTAAAGATACGGTGCACTTGTACAACATCTCCGGCAGTCGTTTGCGCAAACATGAAGGTCCAGGTGCGCAGAGTGGTGGCCCTAAGCAAGGATGGGGGCATTCCATCGCTTCTGCAGGGGATCTAGATGAGGATGGTTATGATGATTATGTACTTGGCGCTCCCGGAGAGTGGGCTGGATTTAATTTTGTGAACCCTGGTGCAGCTACGAAAATCTTCAGCGGCTGGAATGGCAGCTTATTGTTGAGCGTTCCACCCACCGGAGCCGATGATGGTTTCGGATCTTCACTGTGCGTAGGCATTGCCACCCCAAGTAACGGCAAGCAAGTGCTGTTGATTGGCGCTCCAGCGGCCGGCAATCTTTCGAACCATCAAGCCACTGGGTTGGTGTTTGGCGTGGTGCTGCCCTAGGGAAGCGCTGATTGATTCGTTCGGCGGCCCAGCGGCCGGAACTCCCAGGCCCGCGATGCCTCAACTTGGCCGTAGCTAGGGCTACCGTCAGCGTCGCGCGCCTTGAACCGGAAGATTCCGATCCACACCGTTCCACCGGCCCGAATCAATCAGAGTTTCCTTAGATAGAAAAACCCGGCCGTTGTTCACGACCGGGTAGATTTGCCGCCCGCAATCAAGTGGTGCAGCAACAAAAAGCAGCGCCTTTAGCTTGCGTCAGGCGTGAGGATGGAATCGAGTAGCTTCAGCATATCTTCATCTAAGCCACCGACTTCCTTCGCGCGTTTCGCCCAAGTCTTGGCATCTTCGAGGCGATCGAGGTGCTGGTTGCAGAAGTACGCGGCATTGGTGAAGGCCGCCCCAACAAATTCTTTATCTTTGATGTTGCCGAGGGCGTAGAAATCCTCCGCCATAGCGACGAACGCCGCAACGTCATCTAGGGAAGCCAGGTTGCTGAGTGCACCTTTCAAAAAGCCTTCGATCAAGCCGTTCTCGTTTTTGGCATCGTATTTTTGGGCCAAGGCAAAATCGCTTTTGGTGGTTAAACCGGCATCCACCAGAGCTTGCAAAGTGCTGACAGCAAGCATGTGCTTGTTCTCAGGATCCAGGGTGAAAATCTTACGCGCAAGATCGGCGAGTTGCTCGGCGCCTGGTTTATCGGCATTCTTACCGAGTTGATCAATCGCCAACTTGACGATGCTCAACTTATCTTCTGCAGTTTGGTATTGAGCCACCAGTTCTTTGACAGCTTTGATGGCAGCCTTACCCTCGGAGGAAAGTTTCGCTAGGTTGGCGACGTACTCCTCGGGAGTCATGTCTTCATAACCCGTTTGGCCGAACACTTCGCCCGTTGCAGTCATCAGCAGCACGGTTGGGAAGCCACCTACCTTGTACTTTCCTTGAAGTTCCTCATTACGCTTTGGGTTGGGAACCGCAGCAATGGCCTCTTCTCCATTTGGGAAGTCGAGCTTCAGTAGGATGAACTTTTCCTGGGCGGGCTTGAGAAAAGCTTCGTGATCAAAAACTTGCTCATCCAGTTTGATGCACCAACCGCACCAGTCGGAGCCGGTGAAATCGACGAGCAGGTCTTTGCCTTGCTCTTGCGCAGCAGCGGCAGCGAGGTCGAAATCGGCATACCAAACGGAAGCTTGTTCCTGTGCGGTGGCCGTGGTGGCGCCTGCAAGTAACAGGCCTACAGCGAGTAGTTTATTCATGTTTTTAACAGTGATGGTTCTTTCCAGGAGATTGGAAGTCGGACATTGTAGACCGGGGTACGTGCCGCAAGCACCTGATGGGACTGATTTTGTGGCCGGAAACTGGAACAAAGATGGAATAAACACGTCCAGTAAGGATGTCCCTCCGTCTCTCCCTGCTCGCCTCCATGGTTTTTGCGATCCCAGCAAGTGCTCAAACCGCCGACTCCGGCCGCTATCCGGAACTTTTCCAAGCCACTAGCAAAGCACCCCAAGTGAGTGTGGGTCTAGAAGCTGCCTCAATCCGCAAGCGTTTGGTCGACGTGAACACGGATTTATTACTGCACGCTAGCGCGCCGTTTCTGCGCTTGAACCTATTTCGTGATTTGGAGCTGGTTGCTGCATTTGATCACCTGGCGCCTGCTTTTGGTGGTGGCTTTGTTTGGGTCGGCACGGTGGTTGGCCATCCAGATTCCTCCGCAATGTTCTCGGTGATGGGGGATGCGGTGAGTGGTTCGCTGAACTGGGACGATCAGCTCTGCCAGCTTGGTTTTGCTGGTAATGGTGTGCATTGGATTAACTTGGTGAACAGCGCTGCGCTGCCTGTTTGTGGTACTACGAATTCGATGGGCATGAGCTTGCCGGCACTCCCGCATGGAGCAGGAATCCAAACTGGAAATCCGGATATCGATGTGATGGTGGTTTACTCCACTGCCGCGAAGAATGCCGTCGGTGGAACTGCGTCGATGCAAAGCCGAATCAACTTGGCATTTACGGAAACGAATTCCGCTTACAGTTTGAGCGGTGCTACCCAAGAATTGGTTTTGGTGCATAGTGAAGAAATGATTGGCTACACCGAGCCCAGTAGCTTTAGTCAGATTTTGACTGACTTGCGCGGCACCAATGATGGCAAGATGGATAATGTGCATCCCTTGCGTGACCAGTACGGTGCAGATTGTGTCAGTATGATTTGCCAAAACGGGCAGTATTGTGGCATAGCCTATTTGATGACCAATCCAAGTTCCAGCTTTGCCAGTTCCGCCTTTTGTGTGGTGAACTACAGCTGCATGACTGGGTATTACAGTTTTGGTCATGAACTCGGCCACAATATGGGTTGTGCGCATGATCCGCAAAATGCGGGTAGCGCAGCGTATTCTTACAGTTACGGTTTCCGCACTTCGAACAATCAATACCGCACTATTATGGCGTATGCGCCGGGCACTCGCGTGAAACGTTTCTCCAGCCCCAATGTCACCTACAACGGTTACACCATGGGCGCCACCAATCAGGATAACGCGCGCTCTTTAAATAACACTTCGGCCATTGTGGCCGCTTGGCGCGCAGGTAGTGGTGGTTCCACAAATCCTGTTTTGACTGTGCCAACCCTCACTGCCGGGCAGTTCTCGGTGTTTACGATTGCAGATTGCCAGCCCAATAGTGTGGCACTCATCTATTACAGTCGCACCGGAACTGGCCCTACCTCAACGGTGTATGGCATCGCTGATTTATCCGTGCCGCTGTATTTGTTGCCACAAATTAGCACCGATGCGGCTGGCTGGGGTACAACCATGGTGCGGGTGCCAAACCGCGGCACTGGAGTCACCGCTTGGTTCCAAGGTGTAGATACCAGCACGAGTTTGTGGAGTTCCAACTTCCAAACCACAGTGCTCTAAGATTTGGGCTCGAAGCAAGTCATCGCAATTAGCTGACATCGACGCGGATGATGTCCACCGGACATCCATCCACTGCCGCTTTGATGTCAGCTGCATCCATTTTCAGGCCCTGGGCGCGAAAGAAAACGCCTTCGCGGGTGCCATCAAGGAGCTGCGCCATGCCGTTTTCATCCATTTGAAAATACTGCGGAATGGTTTCTTCACAGACACAGCAACCTATACATTCCAACGCTTTGTGGCGAATGACGAGGTGCGCGCGTGAAACTTTCGCCATGTTGATCAAACGCTGGCAGGGGCTGTCACTGGGGCAAGGCGATACAGCTGATCACCGCGGCGTGCATCGCCAAGGTGCGGCATGGTGAACTGCGTGCCCTTTGCCACGAAGGTTGGATTCTGACCGCCGTTTTGGTGATCGATACGCAACTCCAAAACGGTGCCTTGAATCGCGCCGGTGGTGTTACCGATGATGACGTATTCATCTGCTACGCACAGTTTGCCGGCGGTGGCCTCCACCTCAATGACTCCAGCTTGCTGAAAGACATTGGTAACCGTGCCAATCATCTGTTTTTGTCGGGTGGCTTTGCTGCCGCCGACTTCGGCCCAGCCCTGCTTTTGCCCCAGGTAGTAACCAGAGGAGAAACCGCGGTTGTAAACTTTTTCCAATTGCGGCATCAGGGTGGCAACTAGCTCCTGATTAAAACTACCATCTTTGACGGCATCGAGTGCCTGGCGATAAGCCGAAGTAACCGCGCCGACGTATTCCGGGGCGCGGCCGCGGCCCTCGATTTTGAACACCTGCACACCGCTAGCAACCATTTGATCGACGAACCCGAGCGTCAAAATATCGGTTGGAGACAAAATATAGTTGTTATCCACCAACATTTCATGGCCGGTTTGTGCATCTTTCACAATGTACTCTTTGCGACAGTTTTGATCGCAGGCGCCGCGATTGGCTGAGGCGTTATCGGAGTACAACGACATGCTGCACCGCCCAGAGACGGCAATGCAAAGTGCTCCGTGGGCAAAGGCCTCCAGCTCCATCAAGCGGCCGGAACGTCCGCGGATATTGAGTTCCACGATACTTTTATGAACCTTTTCAATCATCACCAAACTGAGTTCCCGAGCGAGCACAATGCGATCACAATGGGGTGCATAAAAACGTACAGATTCGGAGTTTGAAATCGACAGTTGCGTGGAAAGATGAACTTCCAAACCGAGGTCTTGTGCCACCATCACTGCCGCCATGTCCGACAAAATCACGGCACTGACTTGCTGCTCGGCTGCTTCCTCTAATAGCTCGCGACAGAGCTTTAAATCGTGTTGGTATAAAATCGTATTCAACGCCAAATAGCTCTTTACACCTGCTTCTCGGCAGATGCGGCAAATCTCTTGGAGATCTTCTCGCTCAAAACTACGCCGTGCGCGCGCGCGCATATTGAGTTGTGCGAGCCCAAAATAAACCGCATCGGCGCCATTGGCGATAGCAGCACGCAGCGACGGATAGCAGCCGGCGGGGGCAAGTAGTTCGATGTTGGCGGGGGCGACGGCTTCCATGAAGAGGCTATCGTACCGCAAAAACCCAACTCAAGCTTTGTTCCGTTTACATGAACAGAATTTCATCTACGGTTCAGTTATTCGCAAGGCTCTGCCGCGTATAAAGATGTGCAGGAGGTTGCCACCATCGCCTCCTCATTTCATAGCCATGCCGCAAACCAATCTGTCGACAACTAGCTCCACGGAGTCCGTTACGCTGAGCCCGCTTAGCAAAGACTTCGTACGCCTTCAGGCCCACCTGAACCAGCGCATCATCGGTCAACCAGAACTCACCGAAGGTTTACTCATAGCCTTACTGGCTGACGGCCACCTGTTAGTGGAGGGCGCTCCAGGCCTAGCAAAAACCAAAGCTATCAAAGAGCTTTCCGCAGCCGTCGAAGGCTCAGAACACCGCATCCAATTCACCCCGGATTTGCTGCCAGCCGATTTGACCGGAACGGAAATTTACCATTTAGAGGATGGTAGTTTTCGTTTTCAGAAGGGCCCCATCTTTCATAGCTTTGTGCTCGCGGATGAAATCAATCGCGCGCCAGCCAAGGTTCAGTCAGCATTATTAGAGGCGATGGCGGAGCGCCAAGTCACGGTCGGCAGCGAGAGTCATCCACTGCCCGAGGTGTTTCTGGTGATGGCAACTCAAAACCCGATTGAGCAGGAGGGTACCTACCCACTACCGGAAGCGCAGCTGGATCGTTTTCTGATGCATTTGCGCATCAAGTCCCCCGATGCAGCAGCCGAGCATTTGATTTTAAAATTGGTGCGCGCCGAAGCACAGCACGAGGTGCAAGAACAATTTATCCCGCTGACGCAAATTGCAGTACGCGCTGCACGTCAGGAAGCGCTCAATATTTTCCTCTCTCCTGCACTGGAGGAATATCTGGTACAGCTCGTCATGGCGACACGCAATCCAGGTCAATACGATGCGGACTTGGCGCGTTGGATTGAATGGGGCGCGAGTCCACGCGGTACGATTTCACTGGATCGCTGTGCGCGGGTGCGTGCATGGTTACGTGGTCGAAGCTTTGTCACTCCAGAAGATGTTCAGGCTGTGGTTCATGATGTCCTGCGCCATCGTGTGTTGACCACTTATGAAGCAGAGGCCGAGGGGGTCACCCCAGATATGATTCTGGATCGTATTCTGCAATTGGTGCCCCTTCCTTAAGCACCTGCGCGTGAGAGGAGAGACTTTGCTCGAGAATCCCAACGCTAGTGTTGCCACTTGGTCTCCAGGGGTGGCCGTGGATTACAACGAGCTGGCCCATTTGCGCGGTGCCGGCGAATGTTTAAAGCTTGGTGGGGATGCGCGTGTGGGCACACTGTTGGCCGGTGCCCATCGCTCGCAATTCCGTGGCCGTGGCATCGAGTTTGCGGAAGTCCGTGAATATCATCCAGGCGATGATCCGCGCAGTATCGACTGGCGTGTTACAGCGCGCACCGGCAAGGTTCACACCAAGCTGTTTCATGAGGAACGCGAGCGGCCGGTGTTGTTTTTGGTTGATCAAAGCTCTTCGATGCGCTTTGGAACACGACGAGCTTTTAAATCGGTACTTGCGGCGCGTATGGCGGCATTGTTGGGTTTCGCTTCGTTGGCCAGCGGCGATCGTGTGGGCGGCGTGGTGCTGCGCGATCAGTCCATACTGACTTTTCGTGCTCTGCGTACCCGGCGGCGCTGGTTGGCCATGCTCAAGGAAGTTGCAGGTGCTACCCAGCAATCACCCGCAACCGCTTCCACCGAGATTGCCGGGCCAACGGTCGAGGAAGCGATGCGTCGTTTGCGGCCCCTCACGAGCCCAGGCTGTCGGGTGGTTTTGTTATCTGATTTTTACCGCCCTGGTCCAGGCTTCGAAAGTGCGCTCTATTTGCTCTCTAAGCGCACCGATTTACACCTCATGCAGATCAGCGATCCGCTGGAGCAAGCAGCTCCTCCAGGTGCTCGTTACCGCATTTCCGACGGCGTGCGCATTGCCGAAATCGATTCCGGTCGTCGGCGTGTGCAAGACGAATGGAGCGCGCAGTTCCTACGCCGCCAGAGTTACTTGGAGGGGCTTTGTAGGCGGCATAATGCTGGCTATTGTCTTGCCTCTACAGCCATGCCAGCGGCTGAAATCCTTTCTTCTAGCCCGCTCACGCGCGGGCGTTAGTCCATGCAAAACCAGCAAGACCCATTGGCGCAACTGCGCGACATTCATCTTCCTGAACCAATAGGTTGGTGGCTGCCCGCTTATGGTTGGTGGTTGGTGGCTGCTGTAGGCATCGCTTGCGTGTGGTGGCTGGTGCGCCGCGTGCGTTTACGTCGCCGTAGCGTTTTACGCTTCGCGCGGCTTGAGTTACAGCAGTTGGAAGAATCGTTTGCGCTGTTGGCTGATCCGGCACAGCTTGCGGTTGGTCTGGCGGAGCTACTCCGACGCGTGGCTTTGACGCGTTACCCGCGTCACGAAGTGGCGCATTTGCATGGTGAATCCTGGGTCGCTTTTTTGAGTGCGCATCATGGCGGCCAAAACCGCCAAGAGTTTATGTGGTTAGGTATGGCACCTTATGTTCCGGCCGCAGTGGTGGCTGCGGAAGTGGATCCGCAACGAGTACTGGCGGCAACAAAATCGTGGATTCGGAGGAACGCTGGATGAGTTTCGTCTTCCCTTGGTTGCTTGCTTTGGCACCTTTGCCGCTGCTCGTGTACTGGCTGCTCCCGCCCCTTCCGCGGTCCTCGGCAAGTGCTTTACGCATTCCATTTTTTGACCACGCAGCGGGGTTTGACGCCGGCAAGGCCCCTAGAAAAAATCGCTGGTTGCGGCGTGTTTTACAGCTAGTGGCGTGGTTGGCTTTGGTGATCGCAGCCGCTCTCCCACAACAGAAAGGCAATCCCATTGCGATTCCAACGGAAGGCCGCGATCTCATGCTGGCGATTGACCTTTCTGGTTCTATGGGGCGTGAAGATTTCTCAACTAGTCAGCGTGTGGTAGACCGCCTTACCGTCGTGTGCGAGGTCGCCAAAGATTTTATTGCCGAACGCCAAGGGGATCGGGTCGGCCTCATTCTTTTTGGTTCGATGGCCTTTTTGCAAACGCCACTCACTTCCGATTTGGATAGTGTCGGTGCTATGTTAGACGAGGCGGAAGTTGGTTTAGCTGGTGATTCCACGGCGATTGGAGATGCCGTGGGTATGGCGGTTAAAGTTTTGCGCGAGCGGCCGGCGCAGGAGCGTGTTTTGGTGTTATTGAGTGATGGAGCCAATAATAGTGGCGTCTTAGATCCACAACAGGCAGCTCAATTGGCAGCGGAAGCGGGGATCCGCATTCACACCATTGGCGTCGGCGCCGACAGCATGAAAGTTCAAACGATTTTTGGTTCCAAAATCGTGAATCCCGCAGAAGATCTCGATGAAAAAACTTTGGCGGCCATCGCTGAAGCTACTGGGGGCACTTTTTTCCGGGCGAAAAGCCCAGAGGGTTTGGCGGAAATTTACCGGCGCATCGAGGAATTAGAACCCACGGTTGGCGACGCATCGTATTTGCGCCCCACCCGCAGTCTCTTCCATTGGCCGTTAGCGGTTGCGCTGGGTTTTTCGATGTTGGTAGTGTTATTACATTTGCCGACGAAGTCGCGTTTCTCAGTTGCGGAGGCTGCCTAATCCGTGATGGGGCAGCCGCGATAAAGACAAAGTCAATCCAACCGCCCGGCAGCGGGCTCGGCGGGTGAGCGGCAACCTCGAAGACTTACTGGGGTGATGATCGCCAGAGTTCACGGCGCATCAGGCCTCTACCACGGCTTTGTTGGGGTAGGAAGTCTTGAAGTATCGTTCTTGCCCCCAATCTGGTAAACTAGAGGCACAATGGCCAGAGAATTTGATGTTGTGATTGAAAAGGACTCAGAAGGTACCTTCGTTGCTTCTGTTCCGGGGCTGGCTGGCTGCCATACTCAGGCCAATTCGTTGGATGAGTTGATGGAACGGGTGAAAGAAGCGATTGCCTTGTGCCTCGAGATTGAGGGTAGCGATCCTGAATCTCTTGAGTTTGTGGGCATTCAGAGACTTCGAGTAGCGTGACCCCTCGTCAGCCAAGGGTGTCCGGCAAAGATCTTCTTGCTGCAATGAAGAAGCTAGGCTTTGAGGTGATTCGTAGCAAAGGAAGTCACCATTTCATCCGGAATGCGAAAGGTCGGTCAACGGTGATACCTGTTCACGGAAACGAGATCATAGGTCCCGGTCTTCTCAGTAAAATCTTGAGAGACTGTGAGATTGATGGCGATGGACTTCGTGAGGTCCTGTAGTGGCATAGGAAGTCTAACTAGATTCATGCGGGCTCGTGGGGCTTGCCTGTACGGCGAATGGGCGTCAGGCGACCCCGGATAAAATCCTCTTCCCCTAGCAAAAAAACGCCCCTGGATTTCTCCAGCGGCGTTTTGTGTTTGGGCTCTGGGTGATGGCGCAGGTGAGCTTTAATAAAACGTCACAGCATGTACGTTGCTGTCGTAAAGAACGCCTGCGCCATCGCGCGCAGCAACTTCGAAATACAGTGTGAGGCCTGCAGCGCCGAGTGGTACCGGTGGTGAGGTAAAGCTGCCCGCGCCATTGGTTGCGTTGGTACCCATTGCTAAGACTGTCATTGGATTGCCGAGGTCAAAGTTGTGGCCGCCGAAAACGACACCGTTGATATTCAAAGAATAAGCAAGCCGATATTGGGAATTTCCGCGCGTTGTCTGCCACGACAACTCCACTGGAGTGAAAACTTGGGAAGTAGAAGGGCCAGTCAAGTAGATGGAGTTTTCGCCAAGTCCATTCCAGCGGTCGTGTAAGAAAATATCGTAATTGCCGTTGGAATCTCCAAGTACCAGGTTGTGGGCACCGGAATCAAAAGCCACGTAACGTCCGTCCGCGGAGATGGAGGGAGATTGGCTAAAGGAGTTGCCTTGAACACCGAAAGAATCCACGCTCACGCGTTCCGTCACCCAGGTTTGCCGGTCATAGACAAAGATGTCGGAATAATATCCGTTGGTATCCCCGGGTACGAGGTTGGACGCACCCGAATGGAAGGCCACATATCGACCATCTGCAGAAATGGAGGGAGACAACGCAGGGGCGTTACTTTGTGAACCGAGCGAATCCACGTTCACACGGTCTGTTACCCCGGTTTG
>CALFOT010000067.1 GCA_937919925.1 uncultured bacterium
ACTTGGCCGTAGCTAGGGCTACGGCCAGCGTCTCGCGCCTTGACCCAGAAGATTCCGATTCACCGTTCCACTCGCCCGAATAAATCAGAGCTTCCTTAAGGAAGCAGATTGCCTACCATAAAAACGCCAAGCACCACCACCACGCTTCCCGCCCAGCCGCGCCCATTGGGGTTTTCTTTGAGTAACCAGATCGATAAGGGCAGGGCGAAGAGCGGCACCGTGGAAGACAAACTAGCTGCAACACCCAGCGGCGCCCACTTAAATGCAGATACATAAAGAATCATGCCAATGACGGTGCCTAACAGTGTGGGTATGGCGAACTGCCGCCAACTGTCGCGCGTGCCCAGCTTACGAATTTGTCGGCGTAACTGTCCACGCAGCAAAAACCACAGCAAAAAGCCTATCGAGCCGGCAGCCAGACGCAGCGCACCACCAGTGACCGCACCTGTTGCATGCAGGCCATTGCGCAGAATCATATTGCTGGCAGTCCAACACAAAGTTGCACCAGCCGCCGCCCAGTAACCGCGCTTTTGCGCGTGGCAATGACTTGCAGCCAGCGCAGCTTCCTGAGTGGATGTTGAGCTTGCACTAGGCTTGGGTTTCAGGCGCCGACTCTCCACCAAGATTCCTCCAGCCACCACAAAAGCCACCCCGCACCACTGTGACATCTGCAAGGATTCTGCGAACAGCAACCATGCACCGATGGCGGTTAAGGCGGGGGTTGCCATCGTCAAAATGATGGCGCGGCTGACCCCAAGGTGGGCGATGGCGACGAAGTACAACCAATCCCCAAGGCACATGCCAAATAATCCCGAGCCGAGAATCCAGCCGAACTCCTCGGATGCAGGCAAACCGCCGCCGTATTGTTTGCCCAGCAGGAGTGCGCAAGCGCCCAGAATAATGGAGCTCACGACATTTTTGAACCACACGGCATCGAGTGGCCCATCGCTGCGAAACGAGCGCGCGTAGAGCACGGAGGCGACTGCCCAAACGATGGCCGCACCTAAACCAGCAGCTTCGCCAGCCCATAGGAAGGGTGGTTCGGCCGCTTGGTTGAGCAGGAGGATCACGAACTTAGTCGGTCAAGCGGTGTGGCGGCCACAGAGTTGCCGCGCGACCCCACTTGCGGCTACTGGAGGATGGCTGTGAGTTCAACCTTGTCACCGCCACGCAGAACTTGCATGGTAACTTTCTCGCCCTTCAGTCCACTAGCTAAAGCGCGACGGAGCTGATCCATATCGACAGTATGGCGCCCGTTGACGATGAGTAATACATCCCCATCTTGGAGGCCAGCTATTGCCGCCGCACTGCCCGGGCGTACCGAATCAACGGCCAGGCCCAAACCAACGACCCCGCCAGTACGCACGCCGAGCTTGCCTTTGTTGTTCTTGCGCTCGTTGATGCGTTGGTAGTGCTCCATCATGCGATCCATGAAGTCTGCTGGCATACCCATACCTCCAAGATTATTGAAAGTTAGGCTGGACTCTTTATCGAGTTTGGCAACGACCGCTTGGACTAAATACAGCACTTGCACTTCACCCGCGTAATTGATGCGGTCGGCATCATCACTAGGCATGTGATAGTCCTCGTGTATATGCGTGAAGAAAAAGATCGCGGGGATGCCACCATGAAAAAAGCTAGTGTTATCACTGGGCGCTTCGCCACGGTCATCGAGCTCCAACTGCAATTTGTTATTTGCAAAAATGGAGTCCAGCAAAGGGTGAAATTCTTCGGCAGTGCCAAGGCCCCCGACAAACAGATAATCCTTGGTAAGGCGCCCGATCATATCGAGGTTGACCATAAAGAGGATTTCGCTGTTGGGCAGAATGCCGCTTTCCACTAAGTGCTTGCTGCCCAAGAGGCCACGTTCTTCCGCACTAAAAGTCATGAAAATCATCGAGTGTTGCAACGGGTGAGCGGCGTAGTATTCGGCCAGTTCCAACACGCCTGAAGCGCCCGAAGCGTTGTCGTCGGCACCGTTGTGAATTTCATTTGGGAAACCCATTGCGCCCGAAAGCTGTGAGCCTAAACCGGCGTGGTCGTGGTGGCCGCCAATCGCAATATAGGTTTTGGACAGCTCTGGATCGGTGCCTTGCAGCACGCCGACTACGTTGTAGGCAATGTCTTTGCGCAGTTGGAAGGGCAGCCGATAGCTTCCATTTTCACCCAGCGCCTTGAGGCCTAAACGGCGAAACTGATTTTCGATGTAGCTGGCAGCAAGGTGGCCGCCCCTTTTGCCAGCCTCACGGCCCTCCAGTTCCTCACTGGCGAGGAAGCCGATGTGAGCTTTGAGATCCGCGACACGGACTTCACTAGGCAGTGGCTCCTGACAAGCCAGAGCAGAAAGGATGAGGGTGCAAAAAATCATGTTCGTCGGTAGCGTAGCTTCTCGTGCGTTGGAGAAGGATACGGTCGACGGACTTCCACGCGGGATTTTTTTAGCGAATGGTGCCTGGTTTGAGCTCCGGCGGCTTTTGCATGGTGGAGATCAAATCCACCTCGGCGTCTTGCCCCTCATTGAGGAAAATACTGCGGTTGTCCTCATCCGGTGGGAACATGAAAGTATTTTGGTTCGTGTTTGGGAAGGGAGAAACCTGGTAGGAACCGGCGTCGAGGGCGTCGAAACGGTAGCGACCACGCGCGTCTACAGTGGTGGAACGGTGAAAGAAAGCGTTGCCGTCTTTGCGCGTGAGGTTAATGGTGCCCCCGGTAAGGAAACTGCCATCATGATTGGTGGCCACACCAAAAATCGAGGAACCACGGTACAAGCGGATGTCGCCGAGCTTGGTTTCGACACCTTCGTTCACCGTAGTCGGAACTAACTGCGCGAGATGCAGTTGGTGCTTGACCATCACTTGCACCGTACCCAGGTAAGCATTTGTAAGCCGGAACTCCCCGTTGCGATCACTGCGGATCTTAATCGTGGGCACGTTGTTGGGATCTCCAAGGGCTGCGCCAAACAAAGAGTTCAGCTCTTCGGGGTTGTACTCTTCGCCATGCAAACTGATTTCTGCATCAGACAGAGGGTTTCCTTTGGCATCAATAATGCGGCCGCTCACAATTCCACCCAGGTGCATGGGGATATCGATGCCATCCACCATATCGCGTTGAATCGTGAAACTCGACGAGTAAGTGGCGGCCATTCCATCGGCGCGGGCGAGCAAAATGTAGCTCCCTGGATCCAGATCGCCGATGTTGTAACTGCCGTCGGCACTGTTGATGTTATGCACTAAACCCGTAAGCCCATACATCACTGTGGCCGGCCGCGTGCGCAAAACTTCCAGGGAGAACTTTTTCACGCCTTGGCCAGAAGAACTGGTAACGCGACCGCTCACTCCACCTTTCACCTGTAGCACCATGATTAAGTCGACGGTGTTGGCTTCCACCCGACCAGCACGCCCGTTGGAGTAGCCAGGCGAAGTGGTGGAAAGGCCGTAAGTACCATCCTGCAGACCACGCACGTCAAATTGGCCATTTTCATCGCTGATGGCTTCGGCGGTAATCACCGGGCGTGGTTGTGAGCGAGCGACGTTAATCAGCGCACCCGCAATTGGCTGGCGATGTTCATCTTGAACGATGCCAGCAATATGAAATTCCTGCCCAAGTTTGAGCAGCACCGGTTCTTTACGCGGTCGTGGATTACCGTGCAACGCAATCGCTTGCCGTGGGGAACTCGCGAAACCTTCGTAGCTGGCAGTCACATTCCAGATGTTGGCGGCCAGGCGGTTGACGGAAAAGTTGCCTGAGTCATCGGCGGTGACGTAGAGCAGTTTGCCCATTTGTTCATCTTCTCTGCGCAGCTCTTCGCTTGGTCCTTGGCGGAAGGCATCACTGGTTTGCATGCGAATTTCTACTAGCGCTGGTATGGGGTTGCCGGCTTCATCGGTAACAGTGCCATGCAGGCTATGGCCGGTATTCAACACAATGTCGCCGAGATCCTGCGAATCCCCTTGCAGAGAGGCAAATGGCGGGCCATCCGTGGGGGCGTACTCCGGGTGCGAAATCCACATATTCATTTCAATGCCCAAAGCCAGTTTGGTGAAACGGAAACGCCCTGCGGCGTCGCTCTTTACTTCAAAACGGCCTCCTTCTCGCGAGTAGCCGCGCATATTCGTGCCGTTGGAGTAACGCTGACTCAAAACGATGTTCGCACCGCTAATCGGTTCACCTTCTGGAGTGACAATGCGGCCATTGATGGCCGCGCCGATGAGATCGCCAAACTCATCCAAGTTGCCGCCGCCAGCAAGGTTCGCCGCAGGATCGACGGTGGTGCGAATGGGACCAGCAGCAACCGCAGGATCCAGATCCGGAATCTCCTCCAATTCGGGTGGAGAATCCACTTTTACAAGCGGGGGGCCTTCGGTCGTGGTGGTGCTTGGGCTTCCGGAGAGGAAGATGAAGGCGGCTGCGCCGATAACGATGATGGCCACGGCGATGAGGCCGAGGAGGTTGGAATTGCCGGACTGATGACGAGACATGGTGATGGGGAGGGCCACAGGGTGCCGTCCTTCAGACGCACTACCTAGAAGGAATCTTGCCTTTTTTATCGGCATTCTTGGAGCGACAGGCGCAGGAAATCCCTGAAGTTCCGTTAGAATCGCTGCCAGCTATGTTGATCTTCGCCCTCCTGCTGGTAATCGGCGCTGCCCTGCTGGGGTTTTGGGCTCAAAATCAGGTTTTGCGCAACTACCAGCGCTTCCTGGAGGTTCCTAACCGGGCGGCCCTGTCTGGCGCTGAGGTGGCGCGGGCGATCTTGCGGCGGGCCTACATCAGTGACGTCACCATTGAACGAGTCGCGGGGGGTGCTTTACGCGACCACTACGACCCCAAATCTCGTGTCCTGCGGCTTTCGGAGGCGGTTCACGATGGTCGTTCGATTGCTGCCATGGCGGTGGCTGCTCATGAAGCTGGCCACGCTTTGCAAGACGCCATGCGCTATGCACCTCTCGCCGTGCGCAATCTCGCCGTCCCGAGTGCTCAATTGGGCAACGCTATCGGCTTGCCGTTATTGCTAGTGGGGGCTTTGTTGCACAATCCACTGTTGGCGGTAGTCGGGGCCATTTTTTACCTGGGCGTGGTGCTCTTTCAGCTCATCACCTTGCCGGTGGAACTGGATGCTTCGCGGCGTGCGCTACAAAATCTCGATGAGTTGCGCTTGCTGCAAACCGAAGCGGAGGCGCACGGTGCTGCTGCGGTTTTAAATGCTGCGGCATTAACCTACGTTGCTGCTGCTTTGGCTGGCATCGCCACTTTGCTTTACTACGTCCTGATGATCTTCGGAGGAAGACGCAACTGATGGCTCTGCACCTCGATTTAAGCGGACTTTTTGATTCCAACCCAGGCAAAGATGGCCGTCTTAGTCGCGCGCAATTCACTGCTGCCATGCCGCGTGCCAGCGCCGCGCGAGCCGCGCTGGCAGACGATGTTCCGCAGTGGCGCACTTTGTTTGCGCGCACCGAGCTGCAAGAACTCTGCAATGCGCGGGCAAGGGAAGTCAAAGCCGCTGGCGACGTCGATTATTTTGTGGTCCTTGGGATCGGCGGTTCCGCACTTGGCAATACCGCCATGGTTGCGGCCTTGGCCCCAATCTTTCAGGAGTGGAATCCACAGCCCGGGCAGCCGCGCGTGTTTGTCTTCGATAATGTGGATCCAGATTGGTTGGGCGAATTCCTTGCCACGGTGCCGCTTGCTCGTACTCACATCAATGTAATTTCGAAGTCGGGTGGCACCATTGAAACCTCTTCTCAATTCCTGATTGCCTACGCCGCCATGCAGCAAGCTTGTGGTGGCGATGCAGCTGCCGCACGCGCCCACTTCACCATTACCACCGACCCTCAAAATGGCTATTTCCGTGCCTTTTGTGATGAATTAGGCTTTTTCACTTTGCCCGTTCCAGACGGCGTCGGCGGTCGCTTTTCGGTGATGTCGCCGGTCGGGATGTTCACTGCGGCAATGGCTGGCTTCGATTGTGAATCCATCCATGCGGGGGCTGCGCGAGTGGATAAAAATCTGCGCGAATGTGCTCCGGAGGAAGACCCAGCGTTGCTTTATGCGCTGGCTCATGTGCTGTACATGGAAGCCGGAAAATCAGTGCACGTACACTTTGCTTACGCGCATCGGTTGCGTTACTTGGCGGATTGGTACAAGCAGTTATGGGCGGAGTCGCTAGGCAAGCGCGTGAATCTCCAAGGTCAGGTAGTGCACGTTGGCCCAACGCCGGTGAAGGCACTTGGGGCTACTGATCAACATAGTCAAGTGCAACTGTACGTGGAGGGCCCGAACGATAAGGTTTACACCATGCTGAAGTTGCGCAAGTTTGAGCGTGAGGTGGAAATCCCCGAGCCTTTCGTCGAGTCCATGGCCTTTGAGCATCTACGCGGGCGCAAACTCAGCGAGTTGCTGGAACAAGAGCGCCGCGGCACAGAAGTAGCCTTGCTGGATGCGGGGCGGCCGGTGTGCGTATTGGAAATGTGCAGCATGGATGCTTTTCATCTTGGTCAGTACTTCCAATTCATGCAAATCGCCACGGCTTATGCCGGTGGCATTATGGGGATCGATCCATTCAATCAGCCCGGTGTAGAAAAGGGCAAAATCGCGGCGCTGGCGCTGATGGGGTGCCAGGGCTACGAGCAGCGTGCCGCCGAAATCGCGGCGACTTTCGCAGCGCGCACGAACTTCCGTTTGAGTTGTTAAAAATTTGCCATTCACTCGGGCCAGAGGGAGCGCAAACCAATTTCCTTCAGGAAGGTGGTACGCAGCTCACCGTGGTAGCCGCGGCGCACGAGCGCGCGGAACTCGGCGGGGCTCGGAGGAGTGTTAAAATCTTCAACCAAAATCAACGCCATACCGCTGATTAGCGGTTCAAACAGCGGTTGATCCACCACCTTGACCGGACCGTAAATGCCTGGCTTCTCCACCGCAAAAGCGGCATCGCATAAAGCTTGCGGTATACCTTCTTCACTGGCGTGAATGCGGCCCAAGCGTCCTGCGCGCCGCCGGGTCATTTCGTCCTCGGAATAATCTTCAGCCAGTTTATGAAAGTCTTCAGCCGATTGCATACGCTCACTAAGAGTGCTCAGCTCCGCGCTTGCTTCTTCGAAATTAAGATCGAGCTCATCGCCTTTTTCTGCGTTCGCGCGCAAAAAAATCCAGCTCACCATACGGCTTGGGCCATAGGTATGGTCCAGTTCCCGGCGCTTTTCTTCACTGAGATTTTCAAACCAGCTATCGGGCAAGCGTTGCTCCGCAAACAATCGCATATAGCCAGCAACTTGCAACTCATCCGACCGCAGCACCGATTCCATGGTGGCGCCGCGCGACTTCAGCAAATCCTCATAGCTCACACCACTATAGGCAGGATTTTCTTCGACGCGGCGGCGGCGCCATTCAATTTCACGATGCAAGGTGACGTCGCTCAACACCAATTTCTGCTCTTTCGCCCACTCGGGCAGAGTGATGCCGAGCACCAGTTGATCCATGCGGTCATGTAAATCACGGTTGCCCATCGTGCGGCGCAAAGTTGCGCCCAGTTCCGTAAGACTGATGTGGTAGGGCGCCACATCCAAGGCCATACCGGCTGGGGCGGCACTGGCCTGTGCGAGCAACGCAGCGATGCGTTCTTGGCTCCATTGGGTTTGCATTTCCGCGGTGACTGCGACGTCACTGGCGAGGCCATTTGATTTGCGCACCAACATTTCATGCAACAAGGAATCGCCAATCAGCTTGCGAAATTCTGCGCGACTGAGCTGACGGGCTGCCAGCAGTTTGTCGAGGTCTTGACCACTCGCGGTAATCTGCGCGCGCGCCTCCGCAATGCGCTCGTCAATGGCTGCGGGGCTGGCCGTAAAGCCAGCGGCGGCCGCTTCAAATTCGACCAGCTGCAGCTGCAAAATATGCGCCAAAGCTTCTTGGCCTTCGGGGTGCAAGTGCGAGTTCATCCCCAGAAACCGGTCGAACTGTTCGCTTGGAATCGAGCCGCCGTTCCACACAGCAACCACATCCGGCCCCAGCTCAGGCGTTTGGGAATTGGGGAGGGGAGACGCCAATGGCAGGCAAAGGAGGAGGGCGGCCAACATTTGGCCCCAGGATAGCCTGCTCCGCTTGGGAGGTTACGTACAAGGCGGCATCAAAATGGGCCGCAGTAGCTCTCAGGCGGCACTTTCTTTGGAGTTTTTGGCGCCGCGAAAGACCACTTTGCCCGCTCGCCAACTAGCGTGAACGATGGAGCCTGCGGCGAAATCACCGTCCATAATGGCGCTGGAAAGGGGTTCCTCCACCATTCGTGCCAGAGCGCGGCGCACTTCTCGCGCACCATATTCTTCGCAGTAACCGGCTCGCGCAACGGCGGCGGCCAAACCCTGCGACCAACGCAAATGGACGCCTGCGTTGTTCATGCGCAGATGGAGTTTCTGCAGCTGCATGTGAGTAATCCTGACGCAGTCGTCGTGATCCAAGGAACGGAAAGTCAAAGTGCCATCCAGGCGATTGAGCATTTCTGGTTTGAAGTTATTGCGCAGGGCGGCATCGGTGATGGCCTGGAAATCACTTTGATTCAAGCTGCCTTCACGGCCAAAGCCGAGGCGATTGCTGGCAGTCCGGTAATCCTCTGTGCCTACATTGGACGTCATCAGTACCAAGGATTGGTGAAAGACTACGGTTTTACCCTTGCTATCGGTAAGCCGGCCTTCATCCAGAATCTGCAGCAACATATTGTGCAACTTCTCGTGGCCCTTCTCAATTTCATCAAACAAAATAACGGCACGTGGGTCACGCATCAGCGCTTCGGTCAAAGAGCCGCCGTCATTGTGGCCCACATAACCAGGAGGAGCGCCAATCAACTTGGCGGTTTCGTGGGGCAGTGCGAATTCGGAACAATCAATGCGGATAAGGTTGTTGCTGGCGAACAGATTGCGCGCCAAAGATTTGGCTAGTTCGGTTTTACCGGTGCCGGTACGTCCAACTAGCATAAAGCTACCTATTGGGCGGAGCGGGTCGGAAATGCCCGAAGCAGATTTTCGCACCGCGCGACAAATCTTCGCCACCGCATCGTTCTGGCCGACGATTTCTTTCAGCACACGCCGCTCCAATCCAGCAGCGCGCTGCAAGAATTCCTGAGCCTCATCCGGGTGCATGGCAAATTCTGATTCCACCGGCAATGCCACGGAGTGAATCTCCAGGTTGGGATTCACATCAATCACGATCTGATACAGTAAATCCTCTGCAGCGATGGTGTCTTCAGGATAGATGGCGTGTACTTTTGGCAGAACGTCTTGCGCCACACCTACCACACAACTTTCCACCACCATGCGGCGATATTCGCGACGGCTAGGGGGCTCTCCGGCACCTTTTTGCAGCGCGGGCAGAGATTCTTCCTGAGAGAGAATCCTTACCCGAATGAAACCATCGATCAGGTCGAAGTATTTGTAGACAATTCCTGCGCTGTTGCTCATGTGAGGATGGAACGCGCGTGAGATTGGCTTACGCATTCAACATTCTTTCGGGGAATCGTGCGGTTTTCCTTGAGTCCGACTTTTTCTCGCCGACGCTCTCAAGTTCGCGGAAACTCTGCGCCGATATAGGATGTCAGTTCATGTCGGCCGCAGAACCCGCCCAAAATCCCAATCAGGCTTTCCTGGTGCAGCTGGTGCACCGTGGCTTTTTGCCGCGCGAGCAAGCTCAACTGGTGATGCAGGCCGCTGCGGAAGTGCCGTTTGAAGATGCTCTTGCGGCGGTGACTGACTGGGATGAAGAGCGCATTACTTATTTGCGTGCTACCGAAGCCATGAGTAAACCGCAGATTCCTGGTTTCAAAATGGAGGGCTTGCTCGGCACCGGTGCCACTGCGGAAGTGTTCGGTGCTCAGCGTCTGAAAGATTTCAAGCGCGTCGCCCTGAAGATTCTGCGCCCTAATTTGGCCGCTGATAAAGTGGCTGCCAATCGGTTTGTGCAGGAGGCAAAGTTACTAAAAGAACTGGATGTAGCGGGTGTGGTGCGTGGTTATCGCGCATTCCGTTTTATGGGAACGCTGGTTTTGGAAATGGAACGTGTGCCTGGCCGCACGCTCGAAGAGATGCTTGCTGAGGGTACTCGTTTCAAAGAACGCGAGGCTCTGGCGATTGTGCTTCAGGTAGCTGCTGCGTTGGAAGGTATGCGTGCACGCGGGGTGGTGCACCGTGATTTAAAGCCCGGCAACTTGATGATTGATAAACATGGCAAAGTTTGCTTGATTGATTTGGGCTTCGCTGGCGCAGGCATGCAAGGCACTCATGGTGCTGGTACCACCCTGGGCACGGCCGCTTATCTGGCGCCGGAGCAAGCACGTGGTGAAGAATCTTTGGATGGGCGCGCCGACATTTATTCGCTCGGTGCCACCCTTTACCATTTAGTCATCGGGGAACTACCTTTTCACGGCGAAGATGATCAAGAAATGGTGCGTGCCCAGGTGCTGGAAAGCCTCAAGGGCTCCGCCTTGAAAGGCCTCGGGATTTCACCGATCATGCATTTCTTCATTGAAAAAATGATGGCCAAGGATCGGGAAGTACGCTACGCCACCGCTACCGAGCTAGTGGAAGACATCCAAGCCCATTTGGCCCGGTAAAGGCCATCATGGAGGCTTCCACCCCACCCGCTCCATTTTATTTTTCTTGTCAACGAACCGGAAATTGTTGCCGCGTCGGCACTGGACGGGTGTGGATTGAGGAACAGAACTTGCCGGCCTATGCCGCGCTTACCAACACTTCCGTGGCCGGTTTTGTCGCCTTGCATGTGGTGCAAGTCGGCGCGCAGTTATCGCTGCGCGAACGTGCCGATGGGCGTTGTGTGTTACTCGATGGCAGTAACCGCTGTTCCATCTACGCACAACGACCGGAGCAATGCCGAACTTTCCCGTATTGGCCCGAGTTGCTCGCGGATGAAAATGCGTTGCGCCGCGCCGCAGCTTATTGCCCGGGAATCCAGCGTTTTCCGCAGGCCGCGTTAGCGCAGCAAGTTTTACCGCAAGTGGCGACGCTGATGGATGCTTTGTTGGTGCAGCAATCAAAACTGCTGCTGTCACCATCCAACCCGGATGCCATTCGCTGGGGCAACTCTTTAGAGGTGGATTTGTTTTTGATCACTGGCGTGGCTCGTCACATTTTTGTGCCGGAACTGGTCGCAACACTTGGCCAGAAGTTACAAGATATCGCTGAGCGTCATGCGTATCCTTGGTCGAGCGCAAGTTGGCAACGCTTGCTGACCGATCGCCGTAACGGCTGGGAAAAATTGGGTGGGTTGCCAAACTGGTCATGAATCGCTTCGTTTCTGTGGGTTTGTGGGTACTGCTACTCGGCGCTGCTGGGGTGTGGTGGTGGCAGGGGCGGGCAGATCACTCCAACCACGCCCAAAGTCCCGACACTAGTTTGGTACACGGTAATTTCGAGCGCCAACCGTTTACAACGCCCACTCAATTGCCTAGCTCCGCGTTGGAGGAAGCTTCTTTGTCGCCGCGGTTGTTGGAACTCAATCAACAAGGCCTCCAAGCGCTCGCGAACGACAACCCGGAAGCTGCCGTCGGCCTGTTCGAAGCCGCGCTGGAAATGGCACCGGAGCAGCCGATTTTATTGGGCAATCTTGCCAGCGCATTGGTGGCCTGGGCTGTGGTGGTGCAACAACAAGGCGACGTCAGCAGCGCCTTGGATTTGCTCGCACGAGCGGTTGCTGTGAATCCTCACAACGTGGTCGCTTACTACTGGTTGGCACACTTGCAGTTGCGGAGTGGGCAGCGTGACGCCGCTAAGGCTCACCTGGATGCAGCGCTTGCCAACGGGCTTGAGCATGCTGTGTTGTTACGCATGCGTGCGGATATTGCGGCGGTGGAGGGCCAGTTAGACCTATCTGTAGAAATCATTCAACGTGCCGTTGAGCTGGATCCTACGGATGAAAAATTACACGAGCGTGCTGCACAGTTAGGTGCAGAGCGCACCATGTTTGCTACTTTTCTAACCGAGGCAACCGCTCATTTTGACAGTCGTTATGATCCGCACGATCCGATTATTGTGGCGGCTTTGCCCCAGTTGAATCGTGATTTGGAAGCGGCCTGGCAGGATGTCGTCAGCCTACTTGGCGTGCAGCCGCAAGACCGCTTGTTGGTGATTTGGCTGGATGCGGCTCGTTATCGTTGGCAGGCCCCGGAGTGGTCAGCAGCCTTATTCGATGGACGTGTGCGGATTGTGATTGAGGATTACGCGCGCGAGCAGCAAACCATTCGTCGCACCTTGCGCCATGAGCTGACCCACGCAGTGATGCACACCATTGGTTCCCCTCTGCCTACGTGGTTGCATGAAGGGCTCGCGCAGAGTGCAGAGGGTAGTAACGGACAGACACCCAGCGCCACAATGCTTCTGGATGGCCCCAATCAGTCGTTGTTGCAGCTGGATGGCGACTGGACCAGCTGGACCGACCGCGCTCAAGTGACCCAAGCTTACCTCTACTCGCTGGCCTTTTGCGAGTGGCTACGTGCTGAGTATGGCCAATCCGTGATGGCGAATTTATTTCTGAACTTGAAGGAGCGTTCTTTTGCAGATGCCTGGGTGCTCACATTTGGAGCAAGCCTTACGGTGACGGAAACTTCCTTTCGCCAGTCGGTGAAAAATCTGTGACTTGCGCTGGCTGAGTCCGTCATCGCTGCGGCATGGAAACTACCCAAAGCAGAAACGCGCCGCTTGCATCGTGGTCCGATGGCGAGCTGTTGCAATATTTTGAAATTGAGAACACCACTGGCATCGAACTGTGGCGTTCGGCGGGGCTTGAGCCGCTGGAGCTGCAGGCGCATTGGGGATGTGATCAGCGCACCTCCATTCAAGTTGCAGCAGCCTTTGAAATTGGCCGGCGTGTAGCCTGTGCAACCGTGGCTCTCAGCGAACCGATCCGCGGCGGGGAAGATGTCTATCACTATCTTGCCCCGCGCTTGAGCCACTTGCCGTGTGAGTGTTTTTTTGTGATTTACTTAGATACCAAGGGGCGGCTTTTGCATCAGCAAGAAATCAGTAGTGGCACGCTAAGTTCCTCATTGGTGCATCCCCGCGAGGTCTTCGCACCAGCATTACTGCGCCGTGCGGCCGCCATTGTGGTGGCGCACAATCATCCTTCGGGTGATCCGGAGCCTTCCGCGGATGATCGCACCACTACCCGGCGTCTGCAGCGAGCCGGCAGATTGCTTGGCATTGAGCTACTCGATCATGTCGTACTGGGAGCGGGCCGCTTTGTGTCTTTTCTGGAGCAGGGCTGGTTGTAGGCTCTAGCCTAGTGTCCCTGGCGCGACAAAAAGTGGTGCTGGCAAATCCCTACTGCCAGCGGTCCAGCCGCTTCAATCCGCAGGATGGTGGGCACCAGACCGCAAAAGCTGAAACCCGAATCACGGAGCTGCCCTTCTTCCTCGGGGCTGAAACCGCCTTCCGGGCCCACCGCCAGCAATACCGAGCTTGGATGGTGTAAGTCGAGTTCCATGCCAAGAGGCCAAGTGCCTGGAACTAAGGCAATTGGGTGGGAGTCAGGGGCAAGGTTACGAATCTCTGCTAAGGGAATGGGGGCGCCATCAAACTCCGGCAAGTCTGGGCGTCGGCTCTGCTGGCACACTTCCTGAGCAATCTTGCGCCAGCGCCGCTGTCGAGCTGGGCTAAAATCTCCAACACCTACCACACTGCGTTCACAAGCCATTGGAATTAAGCGAGTTACGCCATTTTCTGTGGCGCGTTGCACGAGCGCGTCGCCACGTGGTCCCTTGGGCCAAGCGGTGGCCAAGGTAATGCCCAAAAGTGGCAATTGGGGGCGCTCCTGGGTACCTAGCAGTTCCAGTTCGGTGTGGCTTTGAAACGTGGCGCGCACCGCATCTCCCAGGGGCGGCAAGAGCAAAAGCGGTTCGCCCACTTGGAAACGTAGCGCACGCAAATGGCGGCCCAGTTCTGGCCCAGGGTTCCAGGGCCCAGAGCAGTGTTCGGGCGCGGCGGTCAAGAAGAAGAAACGCATGACTCCTAACAGGTTACTCGCGCCGGGGTTCGGCCTATCTAAACGGCTTCTGGTTTGCCCGTCCTGTAGGGGCGGCTTAGACTCCTCTGTCCCGGAGTCCCACCGGGGCGTACCTTTCCCACATGGTTCAAATTGAGATCCTAAGTGGTCCTGAAAGCGGTCAGATTCTTAATCTGGGCGTTGGAACACACACACTCGGCCGCGCTGCTACCAACAGTCACGTCCTAGAGGTGGAATCCGTATCAGGCCGACACCTACAGCTAACGGTTGGCGCAGCGGGCGAAGTCCGCTTTCGCGATCTTGGCTCCACCAATGGCACTTGGTCTGGCGGCCTTCAAGTCGCCGATGGCGAGTGGTTTCCAGGTAGCGAGCTAAAGCTCGGCAAGTGCATTTTGCGCTTGCTTAGCGACGGCGCCGCCGCTGAAGCTGGTGCTGGCGCCGCCGAGGATTCCGATATCCATCGGCGTGCGCGTGAAGCAGCCATGAGCAGCAAGCGCAAGGGCGGCCCTGTGCAGATGATGCTTGGCGTGGTGCTAGTGCTTGCTGCTGGCGGCGGTGCCTGGTGGACTTTCGGCCGCGGCAGCCATGCGGAACCCAACGCATCCAATCTTGTTTCTGCTGATGGGGAGGGCGCGAGCAACAGCAGCCGCACCTTGGATGCCATCGATGGCTATGGAAGTTTTGAGGATGCCGAGGTTTGGACTTTGAGCAAAGGGGCCAAGCTTCGTGAGGGCCATTTACAAAGTGATTCGGGCAACAATTCTGCGCGCCTAAGCCGTGATTTTGCGCTTACCGATGGTGCTCTGCAGCTTCAAGCCGAAGTCAGCGGCGCACATGTATTCCCGCTCATCAGTTGGGGCCATGGCGCCGAAGGCAGTGCCGTGATTGGTACCTGGGAAGGTGGCGATTTGGCCGCAGGCATGGTGAGTCTTAGCTTGCCAACGGATGCCACCTGGTTTCAGTTAGCTCTGCGCCTGGAAGGGCAAGGCAGTCTGCGCAACCTCAGCGTTGTGGCCGCTTCTGGTACTCCCAGTAAGTTCTCTTCGCCTTTAGGCAAAATAGATGTCGCAGGCGCCAATCTGCTGCTCTCCAACAGCGCGGGGCCTTTGCTGGTCGTGCGTGGCCAAAACGGTAGCTGGACCAGCGCTGCCGACGGCTTAATTTTTACGCCCAACGGCGTGGGCTCGTTGGTGTTCACCGCATCGGGCGATTTGCTGGCGGCGGGTTCTTTTTTGATTCTTGCCGACGGCGGCCCGGTGGGTCTTGCACCTGGCGTGGTGGTTGATTCCAGTCCGGGTATTTTGTTCGGCGGAGGCGCACAGCGGCTGTTGCTGCGCCTCGATCAGCCCAGCAGTATTCGCTACGAAGCGGGTGGCGCCATGTTAACCACATCGGAAACCATGCATCTGCGTTGGGATTTAGCCGCAGCGATGACTCAAGCCGCACGTTTGGCGCAAAGCATTCACCGCGCCGAACGTGATGGCAATGATCGAGAGTTATTGGTATCGGCGGCAGAATTGTTACGCGACTTTCCGTTGGATGAACTGAAAGTTCAAGATGCATTGCTACGTTCGCGGGAAGCTCTGGAACGAGGACGTGCTCATCTAGCGGTTTTGCAAGTGCAAGCCAGTGGCGCGGTTTTTGTTGGCGCCGGTTCCTTGATGAAAAACTTGGCGGTCGCCGCACGAACGTTGGCAGAAAATTATTCAGGAACTGCGATTGAGCCGCAAGCTACGGCCTTAGCCGCGGACCTCGAAATCGGTGCCAATCAAGCTGCAGAAGGCCGTCGCCAATCTGCAGGTCAATACCGGGAACGGCTGCAAGGAGCATTGAGTCGTGCTTACCCGGTTCTTGCTGCTTGGCTACAGGAGGCAAACTAATGGCGAGTGGCTGCGGAATGGATCTTGGGCACTCTTTAGTGCGTCTTGCGATTGTGGATGCGCATAAAGGTGGCGCAGTGGTCCTCAAGCGTTACTTGGCTGCTGCACCGGAAGCTGGCGAAAGCCCCGTGCAAGCAGCGCGCGTGGTGTTCAGTGGCATCAAACGCTCGGGCCCTCTGCATGTAGGCCTTACCGGCGCCGATTTGATGATGCGTTACCTGCCGGTTCCGGCGGTGGAAGACTGGCGCCTGGAACGCTTGATGGATTTTGAAATCCGCGAGATTGAGGGGCGCTCGGGCTCTTCCATGGCGTCGTCGTATAACTTGTTGCCGGTGCCTAAGGGCCTGGACGATGAAGACACCATGCTGTTGAGCTTGGTGCGCGAAGAGCTGCTCGAAGATACGATGGCGGGTATGCCGAGCATTGCGGTGAAAGCTTTTTCGCCCAATGCGATTGCACTTTATAACTGCTATTTGGCGCTTGGCGATCACCAGCCAGCGGTAACGCTCATCGCGAGTCTTGGCAACGGCACTTTGGATTTGGCATTGGTGTCAGGCACCGAGTTGTATTTTGCCCGCTCGGTTTCCACGAGCCTTGAAAAGCGCGATCCAACTTTGGCGGCGCAGCTCGGCATCGATGTGGTCCGCGCCAAGGCCTTGATTCATAAACACTTGGATTTGCGCCTCGCCATCGGTCAACGGCTTGGTACCGACGCCGAGCGCGTTACCCGGCCCCTGTTGCCGTTGTATGAAAGTTTGCCTACTTTGCTTGGCGGTGTCGTCACCCTGTGCAAAGCGCAAACTCGCCTTAGCGATCTCACTCTCAGTCGCGTGTTGCTCACTGGCGGCGCCGCCACCGCTGGTGGTCTGGTGGAGTTCCTCAGCGACCGAATGCGCGTGCCGGTAAGCATTTGGAACCCAGCTGAGATGATCGATCCCAGTGAGTTGCCAGAAGAGGAAGTGGATCAACTGCTTGCGGATGGCGCTGGTTCGGCGGTTGCGCTTGGTTTGGCCCTTAGTGCTGCGAATCCGGAGCTCTACGCTCTGGAAATCCTCACTGCAGCTGCGCGCCGCAAGAAAGAGTTTACGCAGCGCGGCCTGTTTAACATTCTGATGGGAGTTGCTGCGGTCATTTTCTTAGTCATCAATTTCATTGTGATGGGCGGCGTTGCGGACAAAGCCGAGGCTGCAGAAAAAGCCACCAAACGTCAGCAAAAGAGTTTGGAGGCGAGCAACTCGATGGCAACCACTTTGCTCGAGCAAATTGCCAAAGAGGAACTTTTGTACCGCGATCTTGAATCACGTTTTGCCGTCAACCGCGGTTCATCGCAGTTGTTCCAATACTTGAATAGCAATCTTCCAGAGAGTCTGTGGGTTGAATCTGCGCGGGTCACGCTTGCCGATGGCAAAGAGTGGGGGCGCGAAGACCAGCAGGTACCGTTGTTCGAAGTGGCCGGGCGCGCCGAAGATGATGTGCGCGCAGCCAGCCAAGCCTTCGGTACTTTTGCGGGTGTTCTTGGCAGTAAACTTGCCGACGGCGAAAAGTCGTTGCAACCGAGCTCGAATCCGCGTGGCGTAATCTTCGACTGGTCGATCCGCGCACAACTGATGGAAGCTTTGACTGCTAACGAAAATGCAGAGGAGGTCGGCCGATGAATTTCGACGCATTCTGGCAGACGCACCGACGTTTTATTCTCGGCATCGCCGGCGGCTTGGTGGCCTTTTTCATTTTGCTCGCCATTACCGGTGGCGGTGCCAAAGACCGCTTGGCGAAAGCGCGCGGCTCCATCGGCCGTTCCAGTCGGCAGATGCAGGGCAACGAGCTTTTTGCTGCCAATCAGGTGTCTGCCTTGGAGCAGCGTTTGGAGGATTTGCAGGTACGCAATCGCCTCTTGGCAGAGCGAACTCTGCCAGCTTTCCGCGAACGTTTTCAAGTCCAGCCTGGAACTCCACCAGCGCAACATTACATTTCCCTTACCGGCGAGATGCGTGATGAACTGATTGGATGGGCGTTGCGGCGTAACTGTGAAGTGGACAGCTCGCTGGGCTTGCCGCCGGTTTCACCCTCGCAGCCACAGCAGATTGAGCGCGTCCTACGTGGCTTGGATGTGGTGGATCGGGTGGTTCATTTAGCGGTGGATTTTGGCGCTGTAGAAGTCGACAAAATTCGCGTTGCGCAAAATCGTCGGCGTCAAAGTGGGCGCAACGTTTCGCCGTTGGATATTACGCCGGTCACTTTGGAGGTTACTTTTCAACGCACGAGCATCACGCCTTTTTTGAATGCATTGTTAGCAGAACAAGATGCAGGGCGCCCATTGGGTTTGACGGCCTTAGAAATATTGCCACGTAACGATAAACGGATGGAGCAGAAATTGCTGCTGGAGTTCGGAGTTGGCGCCCTTCCCGCGCCGCAAGAGGGGGAGGACCGATAATGAAAAGAGAGCCCATGATGTTTGTGGTCGTTGTGCTGATTCTCAGCTTGATGACTTACAGCTTGTTACAGGAAGTCGCACCGCGTCAGGCGAAAGCTCCTAACCCGCAAAAACTCGCAGATTTCGTGATGGGATCTGAGAATCCGGTGGTCGCTTTGGCCGCTGGCGCAGGGGGTCGCGATTTATTTCGTCGCCCCGCAGCCGATGAGCCACTCGAGCCACTGATTTTGCCGGATCCAGAGTTGGCGCCTTTGGCGGTGTTGTTGCCACCGCCATTGCCTGACTCAGGGCCGAATTATTGGAGCGACCATTTGTTTCAATTGGAGCCGAAGTTATTGGGGGATCTCAATGATTTGGTCGCAACCGATTCCGTAGGCACTGGGGCAACTGCAGAAGAACTGGCCTCCACCTTTCAAGATGAAGCCGATACTTACAAGGCCGCTTACGATTGGATACGCCTTGATCCTTTGACTGTGCTTTACGGCCACTTGGTTGGCGAGAACCGTTACGACTATCAAAAGGGCGATAACCTGCTTTTCAAGGAGGTGAATCCACGCACCGGCCGCGAGCGTTTTGGGCTGCGTCCGTTCGGCGGCGCGGAGTACATTGACTTTGGGTTTGCAGAGAATCTGCGCAATGAAATCGAGTTAGGAGTGCGTAATCAGCGCAAGCGTTTATCTGCTTCGCGTGTTGGCGAGATCCGCGATTACGTGCACTGGCTACTCGACCAAGGCTTGGCGGTGCCTAACGCTTTTACTTACTCCGAGGAGTTGGCGCTGGCTTGTGTGAGTCTTGAAAAAGATGACGTCGACAACTGGATGCTGCTTGGCGAAGTTTGGGAACAAGTTTTTGACTTGGACCGCGCTTTCGCTTTGTACGCAACCTTGTGCGGAGATGCACTGCCTGTGGCCGCGGTCGATTTCGGTGTGGCCGTCGAGGCTGGTCGCTTTGCGCACCGTGGCGCCCCGCGGGTCCGGATGGGCATGATTCTGCGCAATCTCGGCCTGGATGATGTCGCGGAACCGCAACTTCTGATGGCATCCAGTATTGAGGATGGCGATCCCGCAGCCCTCATGGAGCTGGGTATTCTGTTCCTGGATAGCGACCGCGTGGGTGAAGGTCGCGCTTTGTTGGAGCGCGCGATGGGCCTGCAAAAACGTCGGAACTCGCGGTCTGCTCTGCGCAACAGTTTGGCACTGGGAAGAGCTGCTCTGCGTTCTGGTGATTGGTCTGCTGCAGCGACTTCCTTTGCCGAAGCAGAGCGTGCCTCGAGTAGCAATCTTGAGGCGGGATTAAAGGCGCGTTGTGGGGTGATTGCTGCGGCTTATCTTGCTGGCCAATTCAGTGATGCGGCCGCCCAAGCTAGCTCAGCTTTGGCGGAGTTTGGTGCGGACCCTACGCTGCTGTATCTGCGTGGCCTTGCGGAAGGCGCAGATGGTGGCTCCGCTGCGGAAGTCATTCGTGATTTGCGCGCTGCCGCTGCTGCGCAACCCTTCGATGCCGCACCCGCTCTTTCCGCGCTGGCATTTTGGCTCGATCGTGTAGGGGAAACGCAACTTGCTCAAGAGGCACTCACCGATGCGCTTGATCTTGCGCCCGAGCATTTTTATTCGCGTTATCTGCAGGCCAACTGGGCAGCCCGCGAAGGCGATCGCGAAGCAGCGCGTGAGGTCCTGCAGTCGTTGGTGCGCATCGCGCCCAATTGTGCAGCGATTTTGGCGGAGTACAGTTCCTTGCTTTACAGCGACGATTCCCATCAGCAAGCAGAAGTTGCCTTCCGCCGCCTGGAGGAGTTATTCCCAGCGGGCGTTTTGAACTCCACCTCGGCTCCTGCTTGGGCTGGTTTAACGCTGCGCCGCGGGCTCAACTTCCTGCGCATGGGTGAGCTGGAACTGGCGATGTCCTCCTTTGATTTGGCTTTGTCGATGGATGCCGAGTTGTTTGCAGCACGCAACGCCAAAGCAATGACTTACTACCGTCAAGGCGATTTTGACGCCACGGTGGCGGAGTTCGCTTATTTGCAAGATGCGTTGCGAGAGGATGAAGGCAACCCGCAGCTGTTCTTTGCTGGCATGTGGCAAGGCCGAGTAGAAGATCATGCCAAGTTACGTCGTTGGACGGATAACTTTGACGGCAAACGATTGCGCGCAGGTTGGGATACCCAAGAAGGGGCACGGCTTGGCGTGGAACCGCGTCTCCAAGATGGACGGCTATTCATCGCAGGGCATCATTCTGGTGTCGGCGAAACCAAAACTTTCCGCACTGTGCCAGGGATTGCTTTCCGTGATTTTAGTGCCGATCTCTCGGTAGGCGCCAGTC
>CALFOT010000068.1 GCA_937919925.1 uncultured bacterium
GATTTGATTGCGGGAGCGTGGATTGGGGTGAAGCCGTTGTTGGAGCGGTTGGGGGTAACGCAGTGAAGTCCTTTTATGACACTCTCAAATCCCTCGCCCACAAATACGATTTCGAATACCCCGAGGACAAGTTGATCAAGCTGGCGAAAGAGGTGAAGATTGTGGTCGACGACAAGGCCAAATACACCGACTGGAGCCAGCGCAACGACATCAAGGCCGAGCTTAAAGTGGCTCTGATTCTTCTACTCGCCGAGAACGGCTACCCGCCTGTTGATAGGGATGAGGTTTATAAGGAGATCTTCGAGCAGGCGGAGAACTTTAAGAAGTACCGGGGGGCGTGAGTTGGGCTGCGGTATTTCGCGGCGAGGTAGCGATCTGTTGCAGATGAGAAATTACGTGCCTATCCTCATGGTGCACGTCTTCGTGGAGAAGGTTGGCAGCTTATGAATCCCAAAGATCATCAATTCGGCGGAACCTGGACCGAACGCAAGCTTGAGGTCTTGATCAAGTACTTGGAGACCTATCAAACGGCTCTGCAGAACCAGCCCTTTCGTAAGGAGTACATCGATGCTTTTGCTGGGTCCGGTTCACGTGGCGCTGCAGTTGCCAACGATGGCCAGTTGCATCGTCAGGATCTTTTTGATGAACTTCTGCAGGAGGAATCACGCTCCTTCCGAGACGGTTCCACGCGACTCGCTCTGGAGATTGAGCAACCATTTGATCGATACACATTTATTGAAAAAAACCCTGCTCGGTTCCGGGAGCTTGAGCAGATGCGGCAGGAGTATCCCGATCTTAAGAATCGAATTCAGGTCATCCAGGCGGATGCGAATCCGGCTATCCAAGAGCTGTGCGCTGAGGATTGGGCAAACCGCCGAGCCGTTCTTTTTTTGGACCCGTATGGTATGCAGGTCGATTGGGCCACTGTCGAAGCCGTCGCCGCCACCAGGGCAATCGATTTGTGGCTGCTCTTCCCGCTGGGGATGGCTGTTAATAGGATGCTGCCCAACCGCGGGCGGGTCCCCGATACTTGGCGGGCCAAGCTAGACGCCTTCCTGGGGGATTCCAATTGGTATGATGCCCTTTCCGCGCAAGCCCATGTCCAAAAGAACTTGTTCGGGGAAGGTCAGTCTGTTCGAGCAAAACGGGGGATTGATGCCATTTGGCCTTTTTCCCAGAAGCGACTCGAATCCATTTTCCCCGCTGTAGCACCCAACCCTGGCGCCCTGATGAACTCTGTCAACTGCCCGCTCTACTTGCTCTGCTTCGCCGCAGGGAATGAGGCTGGAGGTCGTGTTGCGCTACCCATTGCGCGCCACCTTCTTCGGGGATTGGAATAATGGCCCAACGCTCAGCAATAGAATGGACAGGGGCAACTTGGAACCCAGTCACAGGATGTACCAAGGTCAGCGCCGGGTGTAAGAACTGCTATGCCGAGCGCATGGCGAAGCGCCTGCAGGCGATGGGGCAACGCAACTACCGCGATGGGTTTGCGCTGACATTGCAACCGCACATGCTGGAACACCCCTTGTCTTGGAAGAAGCCGCAAACCATCTTTGTGAATTCGATGAGCGATTTGTTTCATGAGGATGTGCCACTGGATTACATCCGCCAAGTATTCGATGTGATGGAGCGCGCCAGTTGGCACCGATTTCAGGTTCTGACAAAGCGTGCAGATCGTCTAGCTGAGTTGGCACCAAAGCTTGATTGGCCGGAGAATGTTTGGATGGGGGTGAGTGTTGAAAACTGGGACAGCGTGGAACGAATCGATGCTTTGCGCGCCACCCCAGCAGCACTCAAGTTTTTATCTCTGGAACCTCTCCTTGGCCCCTTGCCACACCTCAACCTACACGGCATGGATTGGGTCATCGTCGGCGGCGAATCAGGCCCAGGTGCCCGGCCGATTCAGGAAGAATGGGTGGTCGATCTCCGTAACCAGTGCAAGCAGGCATCGGTGCCGTTCTTCTTTAAACAATGGGGCGGCAAGCAAAAGAAGAAGTCCGGAAGGGAGTTGCAGGGTGAAATTTGGGATGAGCTTCCGCAGATTGCCGCAACGGTATAGTTTTGGGGCTTATCTATCGATCTCACTAGCCGACTGTCACCGTGCTAGTGGTACGCAGATTGGAGACAGGCCTAATTGCACTTCTTTGTTTCGCGATGGTCCTTGTAATCTTCCTTGGCCCCTGGATTTTCTAACACCCCCATGCGCAACGTCTTTGATCAATACAGCCAGCCAGAGAATCGGCTCACCCACGCGCTGGGTACTTTGCTGCATGAAGAACCGAAGACTTTGCGTTCTTTTTTGAAGATGGCGGGAGCCAATCCACCGAAAGGCCAACGCTTGGTGGTGTTAGAGCAGTCGTTGCCAGGCTCCGATACGGACACCGTGGAAGACGAGCGGCTTGGTTTGCCGGATTTGTGGATTCACGACCAAGAAGAAAGCTGGTGCTTACTTGTCGAATGCAAAGGCGAAGGCAAAGTCACTTACGATCAACTGCACAGGCATCAACGCACGGCAAAACGCCGGGATTTTAAGCAGGTTGATTTGTTGGCGTTAACGGTGCAGGAGAGCGCGCGCAAGTTACCTGCAGGAACGGCGCGGCTCACGTGGTCGGAAGTTTACGCTTGGGCGAAAAAGTTGCCGTCGGCGCAAGCGGGGGGCAGCTTGTGGGCTGGGCGCTTCACGCAATACTTGGAAATCGCCGAACGCAAGATGGCGAATGACTCCTACCTAAGGAATGGAACCTTGACTACTTTCACCGGAATCACCTTCGACGACGCAACTCCCTATTCCTATGGAGAGGCGAAGCGCGTGCTGCGTTTGATGACGAAGCGTTTGCGCCAGCGCGCGGATTTGAAGCGCTTTGGCATGGATCCGAATGTGCCGGGGCGTGGCGCCATCACTGGGCGCAAGGGGGAGCAAGTTTGGGATTACTTAACGCTTAAGAGCGCGGCTGCGGATAAGCCATTTACGAGTTTTCCGCACCTGACGATTGCCATGAACCGGAGTCTGGTCGGCGCTGGCGTGACAGTACCCAATGGAGTGCCGTCGGCCATGCGCCAACGCCTGACCGATGGCGGCGTGGAGTCTTTTATGGAGTTGCTGACTAAATGCGCGCAGGAACTCTGTGCAGCTTTGCCGGTGG
>CALFOT010000069.1 GCA_937919925.1 uncultured bacterium
GAGCGGCCTGGTTAAACACCCCTCCTTGGGCGGTGCGAATCAGTTCTTCAAGGCTTTTTGAAGAATCGCCACCGAGGAGTTCATTGAGTTTGCCGACGTAAGCGTTATGGTGCTTGCCGTGGTGAAATTCGAGGGTTTCTGCGCTGATGTGAGGCGCAAGATCGTTAATTCCAAAAGGAAGTGCTGGAAGTTGGTATGTCATGTTTCGAGGGGCCACCGCGTGACCATGGATGGCACAGGTTAGCAAAGACTTTTGGTACACAATATCCCTCAACTCAAGGTTGCTAAAATCACGCGATGCCCCGTCTGGCCGCCTCACGCTTGCTCCTAGCTCTCCTAGTTCTGGACCTCCTACTCCAGTTCTTTGGGTTGTGGCGCGCCATCGATACCAACCCGGCGCTGCTCGCCCCCGCCGGCGATTCCTTGGAATACTGGGATTGGGCTGGAACTATCGCCGACGGCATCTTGGTGGGCGACAAGCCGTTTATGTCGGCACCCCTCTATCCCTATTTTGTCGGGATTTTACGTGCCCTTGGAGGCGGCATGCTGAGCCTCTATGTGCTGCAACTGTTGTTGCGTAGCCTCACTGCATGGCTATTAGCACGCACAGCCAACACTCTATTTGGCCATTGGGGCTTTGGGCTGGCAACTTGCGTATTGTTTTTGTGGCTCGAAGAACCGGCCTATTACGCCGTGCGCATTGTCAATTCGAGCCTGCAACTTTTCACCATGGCCTTCTTGCTAGAGCTGGTTACGCGACAACGCCTGCACCTGCTGGGTGGTGGTGCATCTGCAAAGAGGAGTTTGCTGGTTGGCGTGGGTGCTGCTTTGGGATTGGCCACTCTGGCGAACCCGTCGCTACTGATTGCGCTGCCGTTTTTTGCTTGGTGGTTAGGCCTTGGGCGAACAACGATTCGGGGTACCGCAATCGCCTTCACTGCTTGCTTGCTGGTGATCGCTCCTGCCACATGGCACAACTATCTAGCTGCGGCGAAATGGCCGGCGGGCGGCGAGTTCATTCCGATTAGCGCGCAAGCAGGAGTGACTTTTGCACATGGCAACTCCGCCGGCGCCGGAGGAATATATAAACCTGTGGATGGCGTCAGCCAAAACCGTGGCAAACAAAACGACGATGCTTATCAGGTGGCTTTGGCGGCAAGTGGCAATGACCGAATTGAGGGCTGGAACTACACATCAAGCTACTTTCGCAAACAGGGCACATCTTACTTAAGGGAAAATTTGGGTGCCGCTGTAGGGTTGGAGCTGCAGAAACTGCGCTGGTTTTTTTGCGGCAGGAACTACGGTGATCTTTATAACATCGCCCTGGAAAACAAAGATCCCGATTGGCCGCGTCAAGTGCCACTGCCTGGTGGGTTATTGCAACTAGGCTGGCTGCTACCCGGCGCCTTTATGGGGCTGTGGTTTCTGATTCGCCGCGACCGACGCCAAGCCATTCCCTACGCAACCCTATTGCTGGTCACATGGTTTGTGGTGATGGTGTTCTGGTATTCCCCGCGCTACCGCTTGCCGGCAGCTCCATTGGCTGCCGTACTTGCGCCTTATGGGGTTTTCGCGTTCGCCGCCGCCCTGGGCCGCAGCCGCTCGCTGGTGGTACTTGCACTCCTTGGCCTTGCACCCGCCGTTTTCCTGGAAAGCTGGACGCGCCTCAGCGGCTTCGACTCCGCAGAAACTTCGCGCCCGCAATATGAACTTCACACCGGGCTCAACTACATTCAGCAAGGGAATTTCCTCGCGGCGATTCCGCGCCTGGAGAATGCACTGCAGCTAAAACTGGAAAACGCAGAGGTTCATCACGCCTTGGCGGAAGCACAAGTTAAAGTCGCCACGGCTTTGGATCTGCAGCAAGAATACTCACAGGCCAACGCTCTCTATGAAGATGCGATTGCGCATTACCAGCGCGCTGTGGAGATGAACCCGAGCCATTTGGATACCTGGTTCAGCCTGATTAATGTCTTAGATTACATGCAGCACCCGCAACAGGCACTGGCGGCTTCTGAGTCGGCACTGCGCGAAGCAAAATCCCAGAATCAAGCGGCAATGACACTCCGCTTGCAACAGCAGCGCGCGCGCTTAGCGAAGTAAACCAGCGGGGGCTGGTATGGTTTCGGCGATGGCTCCCGCTCCACGCCCCGCCCGAGAACTCCACCCCAAGCACCTGCGCTGGACTTGCCCGCGCAGTTGGATTCCGCGCAAGCACAAAACCGCGCCGGAAATCGATATCAGTGACCGGCTGTTCGGTCAGCAACGTGCCATTGAAGTGATTCAAATGGGTTTGGCCGTGGATTCCCCTGGCTACAACGTGTTTGTCTGTGGCATTGGCGGCACCGATCGCGCCGAGGTTGTTCAAGAACTTCTGACCCGCATTAACATCTCCTGCCAGTTGCCGCACGATCACGTCTTTGTGCACAATTTCGAAGACCCGATGGCACCCAAGCACCTGCTGTTTACGCCAGGTGGTGGCGAGCGCCTAACAGATGGCCTGGAGCGATGGGTTTATTCTTTAGGCACGGAGATTCCACGGCTATTGAAATCCGAAGAGCACTTGGCGCGCCGCCAACGTTTGTTTGAGCGTTACCAAAAATCTGAGAATCAACTTTTCCGACGCTTGGAGTCGAAGCTGCGCAACCAAAACCTTTCCTTGGTTACCGTTGAAAACGACGATGGCGTGCGCCGTGATGTCCACTTTATGATCAACGACGAAATACTCGCGCCCGAAGAAGTCCTGCAACTCAACGCCAAAAGACGCCCTTCCGCTACGGCGATTGCCAAATTGATGAAGGCGCGCGAAACTCATCTACCATTGGTGGATGAAGCGCGCTTAAAATCACGCGCATTGGGTTTGCGCCTGTTGCGTGAGTCCTCGCGGATGGATGAATCCGTAGTACAAGAGGTGATTGAAAGCACCACGATTGCTCTTGCTGGAGAGCTCAATGCCGATTTGGAACTGGGAGCTTGGCTTGGCGATTGCGCCCATTTTGCGCTGAATAACACCAATCTCTTTGGCGGCGGCAAAGCAGATAGCGACGAAGACCGCGGCAACAAACGCGGTTTGGAGGTCTATGAAGTGAACCGAGTGCGTACGATGCGCGAGCCGGAGTGCCCGATTGTTTTTGAGCCGCACCCGAACTACTCCAACCTGTTTGGCACAGTCGAGCATTCGCGGATGTCAAACGGTCCGGGCCATGTGCATATGGCAGTGCGCCCGGGTTCGATGTTGCTCGCCGACGGTGGATTTTTGGTGCTCGACGCCCGCGATATTTTCAAAGAAGCCGAAGTTTGGCGCGCACTCAAACGCACTCTTCAAAACGGTGCGCTTTCGGTGCACGCACTAGAAAACCTTTCTCCACTCGGAGTCACCGGCGCCCGCCCACAAGCAATCCCGATTGATCTAAAAGTCATCTTAGTAGGTGATTCAAGCCTGTATGAAGCACTTAACGAGGAGGACTTCGATTTCCCTCACATTTTTAAAGTGCGTGCAGAATTCGATGACAGCAAACCATTGAATAAAGAAATCGTCGGTGAAATGGTGCGCTGCCTGCGCGATTTGGCCGTGCACGAGAATTTGTTGACGCCTTCGCGGGATGGCTTGCAAGCCATCGTGGAACGCGCCGTTCACGACGCCGGCCGACGCAATCGGATCTCTTTGCGCATGCCAACCTTGGGGGATTTTCTGCGCGAATCCTCCTATTTTGCCCAGCTTGGCGGACGTAGCCAAATCGACCGCGAGGCGGTGGAAACCGCGCGCGATAAATTCCGCGCCCAGCATGCCTTGGATGCCGAATGGCACCAGCGCAATGTGCTCGAAAATATTTTCCGCTTGGATACTTCTGGAGCATTGGTTGGTGTCGTCAATGGCTTGACGGTGGTTTCGCTTGGCCCTGTTAGCTTCGGACGGCCAGCACGGATTTCCGCGATGGTCGCGGCCGGCGAGGAGAGCTATACCAACATTGATCGCGAAGTGGATTTGACCGGCAACATCCATAACAAGGGAATGTTGATGCTCGAAAACTACATGCGTTGGCGGTTTGGCAGCAAGCGCGGACTAGCTGCCCGCATGAGCTTGGTCTTCGATCAAAACTACGGCCCTCTCGACGGCGATTCCGCCTCGTGTGCCGAACTCTACGCTTTGCTTTCAGCACTCTCCGAAATCCCGCTGCGCCAATGCTTGGCTGTCACGGGCTCCCTCAGTATGCGTGGCGATGTGCAGGCCATCGGTGGAGTCAACCAGAAAATCCAAGGCTTCTTTGAGTTGTGCCAAGAGCGCGGCCTCAGTGGGGAGCATGGCGTCGTCATCCCTGCGATCAATGCAGATGATTTGATGCTGCCAGAAAACATCGTGCGTGCGGTCAAGGATGGCTTGTTCCATGTTTACAGCGTCGAAGATGCCAGCCAGGGAATCGCGCTACTCACTGGGAAGTCGGCGGATGAGGTCTTTGCCGCAGTTGCCAAGCGCCTGGAGAAGATGGAGCTAGAAGGCAAGTCTCACGAGTCCGAGGGGAAGTCCGAAAAGGACGCTTCCGGAGGAGCATAGTTGCCCTAGAATTAGGGATTCCACGCTTACCATGAAGTACTTCGACCCACACATCCACTGCGTTTCACGCACAACCGACGACTACGAAAACATGTTTCTGGCGGGGGTCCGCGCGGTGGTGGAGCCAGCCTTTTGGTTGGGCCAGCCGCGCACCTACGCCGGCACTTTTTTCGACTACTTCCTGTCGATTATCGAGTTTGAGCGCACCCGCGCCGCCGATTTTGGCATCAGTCATCGTTGTACCATTGGCCTCAATCCCAAAGAAGCCAATGATGAAAAGTTGGCTGCGGAAGTACTGGAGGGTCTGCCGGAATTTTTAGGCCGTGAGGGGGTCGTGGCCGTTGGCGAATTAGGCTTTGATTCCATTACTGCTGCGGAAGAGCGCGCGCTGCGTATTCAGGTGCAAATGGCCATGGACTTTGATTTGGCCATCCTGGTGCATACCCCCCACCGTGATAAATACCGCGGCACCACGTTGTTGATGGATATTCTTGATGAGATGAGTGTGGACCGTAACCGCTGCGTGATTGACCACAGCACTGAGGAAACTACCAAACTGATTTTGGATCGCGGCTACTGGGCCGGGCACACGGTTTACCCGCAAACCAAGCTAACTCCGGAGCGCTTCGCAAATATTTTTCACGAGTTCGGCATCGAACGGATTACCCTCAATACCAGCGCCGATTGGGGCAAATCGGATCCGCTACTCCTACCCAAAACTTGTGCTTATTTGGAGCGCCGGGGTGCCAATCGGGCAACTTTGCAAAAATTAGTATGGGACAATCCAGTGGCATTCTATGGTGCCGAAAAACTGGCTTTACCCCCTGGTTGTGAGCCTTTTGACCCAGTGGCAGCACGCGCAACGCACAGTAAATTGCCTGGTGCAGCCACTCATTAGTGGTGCCAGGAAAGATTTATTCAAAAACTTGGTTGCCACTTTCAAACAGCCTACTAAATAGCCCTGAGAGAACCTGAATTCTTGTTGAGAGAGACAAGGGGAAGGGAGTGGAACGCTAAGGCTGGGGGGCTTTGGCGTTCTTTTTTTATACCCTCGGGGCGGTATCGCACACTACCCCACTTTGGTCTAGTAGACCACCACACTCACACTATCGAAATCGGTGCCAAGAGCAGTGGCCGCGTTGACGTCCACCACGTAGGTGCCCACCGGCAAAGTACCCGATACGGCCAAACGCACCACGCGCAGGGTGCCGTCGGCACTTGGAAAACTTTGCGCTTGTGGCCCCATAAAACGCGGCAATAAATCCACCTGGTTGAGGCCGAGGTGAGTGGCCGTCAATGTCACGCTGTAGCTCGTTAACGCAGCCAAGCCGTCAGCCGCGCCGAGGGCAAGTTCGAGGTGAAAGGGCGTGCCCATAGGCACAGAAAGCTGGTCCGCAGTAATGGTGGCGAGCACATCCCGTGTTTCAAAACCTGTGTGCAAAACCTTGGTGTTGCCGGCACCAAGATTGCCGACGGGATCGGTGTAATCAGGGCGATAGTAAATGACTTGATTGGCCGTAAGTCCGGTTAAGAGAGCTTGGTGAAAAAGCCGTGGCCGATTATCGAAGCCATAGCATCTGCTACCGAGAGCTGGAGTCTCACCGTACTCCACCGCGAGCGTGCCAAGATCGGGCATCCATCCTGAAGTGTTGAGGAAGGTTTCCACCTGCCATTCCCCCGCTACTGCAGTTGCTCGGGCATGGAGCACCTCACTAGGAGGCGGCGCGTCGAGGTCTAGCTGCGCAACTTTGCCCACCCGGAATGGCTGATACAAGGGATCGCCAAGATAAAGGTTCGTCCAGCGCACTTTGGGATCGCTAATCCGCGCCGCTTCCGCAAACGGATAGCCCTGCACCATGTAATAAGTAAATATTTCGGGGAAAGGATGCCCATTCAGATAAGGCTCGGCAATCACCCCAGGGCCACAAGTGAGGCCGCGATGCAAGGCCGATGCAAGAAAGGTGCCAGGGTTTTCGGTACGCAAACGTTCCACCGAGTTGGAGTTCAAATCGCAAGCCATCGAACCGACCATCCAATCCCAAACGTCGTGATAGGTATTGAAGTTGTACCAACCCTCGTAAATCATCGCAGTGGGTGCCGTCAGCGCTGAAGTCGTATTTTCATACTGAGCATTTGGCTCCCCGATTTCCGTACCGAAAGGTTCCCACTGAAGTGTGAAGCCAGCTTGTTCTAACCAACTGCGCCCGAAAGCCATGTCTTTATCGGCGTTGGCATAAGTGTTGTGGTTGAACGGGTAGTTCGCCAATTCCGCAGCAGTGTAAGCTCCATAACGGGTATCACAATAAGCCAAACCAGTGTAGTGGCCAATCTGGTTGGAGAGATAGACATCGCCATAGAGGGCGCTATCCACCATTTCCATAGCATGTTGTTTCGTCAGCCCATCTAGACGTGCGGCGAGGTAAGTTCGGTGCCCAACCAAGCGATGCGTAGTTGGGTTAAAGCGACCTGGGTCGGTCAAAAACGTGGGGGCTGCATCAAAGTAGATATCCACACTGCTTGACCAGAGTAAAGATCCGACATTCCCGTGGAGCACGCAACTCCGAGCAAACGACTTGGAGGTGCGCCGCGGCGCTTCATCCAGTGACGCGCAACTTCTTCCGAATCATTGATGCCGTTAGCATCTGCATCGGGCCAGTTGGTGTTGTAGACCACCACCCAGCGCGCGGCTGCTGATTCCGGATCTGGGTTATAGGGAGTCTGAGCGCCAGCCAGGAGGGAAGTAACAAGAAGCCCAAGAAACATACTTGCATCCTAACAGATAAGCTCCGTTAGGTAGGCTGGGCAAAGTAGCAACGGCTGTTAAACCGCAACCGCAATCGGCGCGAGCTGGTTCAGCTTGTTCAAGTCGAGCTGGAAACCTTCCAGAGCCTTGACAAAGGTTTCCCGATGCGGCGCAACTATTTTCTCCGCAAGCGCGAAGTAGTGTTGAATGCCTTCCTGCAAGTTTTCACGGCACTGACCAATGGAACGCGTCAGGCTGGCAGTCATTTGCCGCTTATGCAGAGCGATATCACTCCGCAGGCCTTCTAGGTTCAGCCCAAGTTCCTTCAGCAACATGTGCGGCCGCTCCAGACTCATCGGCAAACTCGCGCGTCCGTAGATGTGATCCACCATGCCGTCGAGCGTGGTTTCTTGGTGGTAGTAGGCAGCATTCGGGCCACAGCAAACAGCGGTGGGGAAATCTGGCTCAATGCCGGTATCGTGCGTGTAGGAAACAGCAAGATCGCGGCATAAGCATGCCTTATCAAGAGCCGAAGTGACTGCGGCTTTTTGGTCAGCGGCAGACATTCCAGAAGCAGAAATCTGCTGAAGTTTGCGGCGTTGGTACGCGCTGGTTGCCGTGCACAAAGGTTTTTCGGTGAACTCCACGTTCGACGCCAAATAGCCCTTTGGACATTTGCTGCCTGGCTTACCTTCCTGAATACGTTGGCGACGGAGATCTTCGCTGGTAGAAGTTTTCATCGCCCAAAATGGGACACCGAGCGGTGAGCCATTACTGAGATGGATATCTTGCTCTTGAGCGGCTTTGAGGCGCCGCAAGCTTTCACGATCAACATTGGTGACATCGGGCACAAAAAGAAATGGTGTGGCCCACCCGGTGCCATCTACGCCATAGTGTTCGCGCAGCAAACGATCTTCATGCACCGTACCGATTCCACCTTGAACCGTGATGCGTGCCATGGCTGGCTCCGCGGTCTCACCATAACCGAGGCTCTCCATGGCCTTCTCGCGGATACTACGCAAACTATTCACTAAGCTTTCTTTCTGCCGTTTGAACTCATCCAAAATCGGTCCCATCAACATGCCCTTGGCGCCGAAAGCGTGGCCACCGCAGTTCAATCCTGATTCCACCCGAAACTCAGAAACGTGTAAGCCCAACTGAGCGAGCATCTTGCCTTGCAAGAAGGCCGAACGATAATCGGCAACCTTCAAGATGATGCGTTTTTGCAAGTCGCCGCACTTATCAGGCAGCAAGTCTTTGAACTGCCCCATGTAAGCAAACAGGCGGCGGTTCATGCCTGCGGACAAAACCACGGAACCATTAACACGACTATTCATAAATCCGCGCAATGCACTGAGTGCATCCGAGCCATACTCAGGCAGCAATTGACCGCGGCGGTCATGTTCACGGTCTAGCTTGGTCATGATGTTGACATCGATAGGACCAGCCTTCACAAACTCGCGAAGCTTCTCTTGCAGCTTGCGGCGACCTTCTTGATCGACCGTTGCTTTCATGCTCTCATAAAGTTCCCGCAGCGGCGAGGATGGCAGCAACTCAAAATAACGCACGATTTCACTACCCACTTCAAACGCAGCAGCGCGCACGCGCTCAATCTGAAGTTGAATTAAATTATGCAGCAAATCGAGATAAGCGGTAATCCGTCGCGCGCGCGAATCGTTTTCGTGAAGCGCAATCGCCACAAACGGTTCACCATGCTCGGAACATAAACGCTCGCGCGCCTGTTCTATCAGATTGTCGTCGGTGATGGACACCACCGACGCAATGCCATAACGCGCCACTTTCAATGGCGTGTCAATCGTGAATCCAGTCCCCATGACTGGAATGTGAAAAGTATGCGTGGAAGCGAGTGACGCGGAACTCATGATGTTGCTGCCATCCGAAGAACTCTTGCCGACACTGAAAGGTTGACCGGAGTAGACTGATGAACAAACAGTATATTCTTTAAGCAAGCTGCTGCCTAGAGCTTAGCCACAGTTTTACGGAAAGCAACTTTCTAGAATTCTGGTCGAAAACAACTCGAATCGGCGCCAAATTCAGGGCTTTGGTCTAAGCCCCCCCACTAGGCCACCGCACATCAGAACTGCATACGCAGGACTCTGCTCCCCGAACTGTCGCGTGGCTTGAATCGAGGGCGAAGTAAGGCCACGATGCATCACTTCAAAACCGAACTAAAGGCACCACAAACTTCGAGAGCTCCCACAGCCACGATCTGATTGTGCTCCTCAAGAATCGCGAACTGCTCGGCACAATCTTCACTCGAGGTCAGCAATGTTGGCTTTCCGATACTTCATCTTGCGTGTACAAAGGAGTATGCCATGTTCCTCGCCACCATACTGCTGCTTTGTGCCCAAACTCCCACTGTTGAATTTCTAACTCATCCTGTGGATGGGCAGCTGTACCCGCGTGATGCACAAAGTTTGGCGGATGTGCGCATTTCTGGCCAGGTGCACCAAGCTGGTTGGCAACGCATTTTCGTGATTGCCAATCGCGATGGAATACCCTTTTCTGTGCAGGCTCAACAACTGCACTATCACGGCGGGAAAGCTGCCTTTGACCTTGGCCTGAAAATTCGCGCGGAACGTCATGCTTACTCTTTTCGCGTGATGTTGATGAATGGTGCGCACACGCAGCAAGTGGGTGCAGCAGACAACGTCGTAGCAGGGGATGTTTTTCTTATTCAAGGTCAATCCAACGCGGTGGCTTGGGATGCCTTAGGCGAAGGATTAGCGAATCGTGAGCAGAGTCCGTGGGTGCGTTCCTTCGGCACCGCCACAGCTACCAGTTGGATCTCTGCAAGGGATAAGAATTGGTATCAGGCCGATGGCCAAACGGCGCTCGACAAAGGCAGCGTGGGCGCGTGGGGTTTACGAATGGGCCGCCTTCTCGTGGATTCCACCAATATTCCTGTTGCCATCCTGAATGGTGCTGTGGGAGCCACAGCCATCCGCTACCACCTGCCCAAAGAGGGTGATCATGGCGACACGCATAAAATGTATGGGCGTTTACTGACTCGCGCGCGCAACGCCGGTGTTGCGAATTCGGTACGGGCTATGATTTGGCACCAAGGTGAGTCCGATGGCTCTGATGCGCGGAACTATGCAAAAAAGTTTTCGCAACTGCACAATGCTTGGCTAGAAGACTATCCTTCGCTTGAAATGGTCTATATGTTTCAAGTCCGTGAAGGCTGCGGCCAACCTAGCGTGGAATTGCGGGAGGTGCAGCGCAGCTTAAAAGATCACTTGCCGTTACTCCAGGTCATGTCCACCACTGCTGTACCGGGCCACGATGGCTGCCACTACCACTATGCTGGCTATCAAGAGTTTGCCAGCCGCATCACCCGGCTCATCGCGCGTGACCTCTATGGATCTGGGGTGACGCAAGATATTGACGCGCCCGATCTTGATTCGGTTTCCTTCACGACGCCGCTGCACCAGGAATTGCGGCTCGTTTTCAGGGACGCCGACGACACCCTCCATTTGGATCTTGGCGCCCTCCAAGATTTCGAACTCACCGATGGAGTCACGGTGACCAACGCTACCGTTTCGGCCAATACCATCTTGCTCACTTTGAGTGGCCCAACGACCTCACGTACCTTGGCCTACAACGGCCATTCTGGCCATCGTATAGGAGGTGGCTGGATTACCAACGCGCGGGGGATTGGCGCCTTGACCTTCAAAGTGCTCATTCAACCCTAAGTGCGAAGTTGCTTGACTACTCGAAAACGGGGGCCATCAGAAGGACAAAAAATGCGGCTCCTTCCAACAGCAGCGGGAATAACACAGTCCATCTTGGCTTCCATTGGCCACCGTTGAAATCGTCGGGCAATTCAAGTTCCGAGCGCTGGGCCGGCTCATCTGTAACAAGCTGCCGGTTTCGAGGAGCCAGGTATTCCCTGGGGAAGTTTTTGGGGAAATTCCAGCCTTCTCCAGAAATCCGGGCCTGCAGCGCGTATCCTTTCAGGAACCCGCTTGCGCAATGCCCGTCCACACCACACTGCCCTTCCAGGAAGATTACTACGGTTGCCTAAACAGCCTCCGTAGCACCCTCACCGAGCTGCTCGTTGCCGCTGGTGTACTCCACGCCCGCCCCCAGGAAGTTGCCCGCGAGTTTCATCTCAATAAAAACCTGGCCTGGAAGATCTCCAAACTCGTCCATGAGAGCCCTGGGCCCGAAACTCTGTCGTTTATCCCGGGCCACTCTGGTTTTCGCATTTTCTTGCAGGCGCTAACGGACCACGGCCTTGCTGCGGAATCCCTGGCGAAGGCAGAAGTTGCTTTCGACACATTTCAAGCCATGGTGAAAAGGCACGCCGGCGATCGCCCCACCCTGCAACTTTTGCTCGATAGTTTGGCCGTTCAAGATGGCGATGCTACCGGGCTCGAAGAAAGCCGTCGGCTAGCCTTCCAAGGCAACAGTGGGATTCTCGGTATCCAAGCTAGTGTCCGCTACACCACTTTCTTTTGTGCTCCCAATGCGCAACAACCAGAACTGCTCGATACCGCCTTTTTGGGTGGTCTACTCGGCATTCGACGCTTCCGCCCTAACGCCTGTTGGCCGCTTTCTCGGCACACTGGTTTTACGGACGACGGCACCGAAAATCACCCACCAGCGCGTACGGCATTAGATCCGAACTTTGTTGGCCCTGGCCCCTCCATCATTGGCCAGTTTTCCAGCCAACCTATTCCCGAAGTCGCTGTGCGCCAAATTCAGGGAATGGAAATCTTTGAGCTCGCCGAAGGCCCGATTGGCAACCGTGGCATTGATGATCTTTGCACTGGCCATTATTCGCGTGCCGATTTGCCGCGTTACCGCGATGCGCATAATGAAAATGGCGAGTTTCATATCTACCTGGCGAGTCCTGTTGCGAAAATCCAGTATGACTTGGTGCTGCACAAGGATCTTGGCGTCACCGAATTAGCGTCTTCGGTCATGGCGCTGAATTTTCATCAAGCGTTTGCGCCATTGCAGGCACGGCAACCACAAGACTACTTGCCCATGCCGGAGCAAGCTCGCCTACTCCATGGTGCACGCCCTGCTTTCGGTACGCCACTCATTCCACGCTACGAAGAGATGACCGATTATGTGTTTGAACGTATGGATTGGCAAGCAGAAGACTTTCGTGCCTGGCGTCTCGAAATCCCGTATCCGCCATTGCCGGCCACACTCATCATGGGATTCCCTCTGCAAGAGGCACCGACTTCCGCCCAGCAAGCATAGCTGCGAAGAATTAAAAGCCTGATTCGTTTTTGGAGGAGCGGCCAACCCAAACCCAGCTGCAAAAGATGGCATAGGGAATCATCGCGTACACCGCCCAGGATGAATCCGTATGGTATTGCTCTAAAAGCCACCACAATCCCAGCGCAAAAAGAGGTGTGGTGAACCCCAGATAAAAAGGTTGCTGAGTCGAAGGTGGTTTGCGATGCGTCTTGCCGAGAATCAGCCGTGCTGCCACGAAAAAACCGCAGGCTGGGATAAACCCAAACAGCAAACCATCAAGAAAGCCTTTTAGAAGCTTGGCCGGCAGAAAAGCGCCCTCAAGTCCGTCCCGCTCCCCCAACTCCAGCTTTGCAATCAACAACGCCGTGCAGACGGCAACACCAATCAAAAAAAGGAAGCTCGCGCCAAGCAAATCCATACGCGGCATTTTGCGTTGGTGCGGATGACGTCGCAGCTGCACCTGTAAGCGGGCAATCTTTTCTGCTTTGACCAGCGGCGGATCTTCTTTGCAAGACACTATAACTTGCCAAACTGCCGGATCACTTCTAGAGTCTGCACTTCAAAAGACTCATACCATTTCGAGCGGCCCATATTTTGCGCCACCAAATGTTCCACATCCTGACGCCAAACTTCAATCTGCGCCAAACTTGGCCAATAAGAGATGGCGATTTCCGTATCCCCTTCGGTGACGGAAATAAAATCCGTACAGCCATATTTCTTTAGCGCCAAATCTTTCATGCGTACGGCCATCTCAAAATAGTGGTCGTCGAGTTGGCGGATTTTGGCTTTGAAGATGATTGCGTACATGGTGTGCCCCCGAGAGCCTCGTCATTTTAGTCGGCGTGAGGCTGCATATCCTAGCGGTAACACGCTTGCTTTTAAAAACACTCGTTCCTGCTGAGAGAGAGCACCTTCTAATTCCAATAACCAGCGCTTGCGCCATAAACCTCCGCCGTAGCCTGTAAGCGAACCATCAGCGCCCAGCACGCGGTGGCACGGAATGATGATGGCAATCCGATTCGCTCCATTCGCGCCAGCGACGGCACGGACGGCCTTTGCGCGGCCAATTTTCTTTGCTAACTGGCTGTAACTGCGAGAGATTCCATAAGGAATGGTTTGCAGTGCGGCCCAAACTGTTTCCTGAAAAGCTGTGCCTGGAGTGAGGAGCGGCACGCTGAAAACGCGCAATCCGCCCTCAAAATAAGCGGCGATTTCTTCTGCAACGAGCCGCGTAATCTCGGTTTCACCTGGGACAATCACCGCGCCCATTCTTTCCTGAATTCGCTTTAATTGCGTTTCCAACATCCGTCTATCGGCAAACTCCAACAGACAAAGGCCTACTTCCGTCGCCCCCACCAGCATGGGCCCGAGTGGAGTTGAGAGACGCGTAATGTGCACGACCTCCGTACCACGCGTGCGCCCAGGTGATTCTCCAGTCAGGCGCCGCACACGCGCGGGATCCAGGTTGGCGGAGCGCAAATCCTCATCCTGCCAACGGCGTGCCGGATCAGTCTCAAGTGCCTCAATGAGAGCCCGTAACCACTTTGGAACCGCTCCCGCTGGCTCCATGGGATGGCAGCGTTTGCACGGACGATAACCAGCAAATAAAGCCTCTGCCGCTCCAGCAAAGAACTCTACATTTTGGCGAGCCGGCTTGCGTGCTGGGCAAGTAGACCGACAAAAAATACCCGTGGTGCGGACTCCCACGACAAAAATGCCTTCGTAGGCAGCATCTCGCCCAACGAGGGCTTGGTACATCTCGTCAGTAGGCGGCAAAGTGCGGGCTTGCATCGTGGCCACTATCTGAGGAAATGAGCGCACTGTCCACCGCAGAATGGACATAGAAGTAGAAGTGTTTCCGATCGCAGTTTTGCCCAGACCGGGAATGTCCCGAAATAAAGACAATTATGTCGCAATTCGCCTACAGCGCTTTTACCCTAGGCACAACTTAACCTCACCATGAAATCACTCCACTCTGTCCCATTCCATCTCGTTCTCACGAGCTGCCTGTCCAGTTTCGGTGTGCTGCTACTTGCCACCAGTTGTGGTCGCACCCAAGCTGCCGATGCACCCGTAACTTCAAGCGATGCGACCGGTGCAGTAACAAGCCGCTCAACCGCTGCCAGCAATGCTGTTTTCTGGGAAACCACCCAAGAGAAAGCCACTGCCGAAGGTTGTGTAAGTTGCCACGGCGGCATCGAGGACATCCGCGAGGAGGGCAGTTTGATGTTGGTTGCCATCAAATTAATTGGCGCTCAAAACGGGGATCCGGAAGGTTGCGTGGTGTGTCACGGCGGCACCCCGAGTGCCACCACTTATGACGCTGCACACCAAGGTGTTCCGGCCACGATGTCTTCGTTGGGGCCGAAGGGTTACTACCCAGATCCTGGAAGCATTCACATTGCCAACAACACTTGTGGTCAATGTCACCCAGGATATGTGTATCGCCTAGAGCGCAGTTTGATGAACACCGAAGCCGGCAAAATCCAGGGCAACCTGCACACCTGGGGCATTGAAGAAGTGCAACATCACAATGTGCCGTGGGGCAATTACGACGTCGAAGATCCGGATGGCCCGGTTCCTATGGTTGGCACTCCGCAATACAAGGAATATATGGCAGGCATGATTGCCGCGCATCCGCAGCAGTTTCCAACTAGCCTCACGCAGGTCCCTCTGCCTTCGGTGGAAGAGATTGAAGCGGATCCAAAGTTGGCTGGCTTTACTTACCAACGTCAGCAGTGCCAACGCTGTCACGTCGGGGTACGCGGGCGCGAAAAGCGTGGCGATTACCGCGGCATGGGTTGTTCCGCTTGCCATATTCTGTATAGCAACGAAGGTTACTACGAAGGCAACGATCCTACGATCGATAAGAATGAACAGGGCCACCTGCTGAGGCACGAGATTCACGGTACGCGGCAGGCGCGCAACGGCATTCCAGTGGAAACCTGTAACTCTTGTCACAATCGCGGCAAACGCATTGGGGTGACTTATCAAGGTTTAATGGAGTTCCCTTACGGTTCGCCTTACGACGCAGCGGGGAACAAACAACCGAAGCTGCACACCAAGAATTACTTGTTCATTTCCGATGACTTGCACCACCAAATCGCCAGCCGCGAAGGCAATCCTGCCGGCGGCATGTTGTGCCAAGACTGCCATACCAGCATCGATATGCATGGCGACGGCAACATCTTTGGCACCACTTTGGCGCAGGTAGAAATCGAATGCCAAGATTGCCACGGCACCCCCACGGAATACCCTTGGGATCTTCCGATGGGCTACTCGGAAGAATTCGGTCGTGACCTCACTGGCGTTCCTGCACGTGGTTTAGCCACTGTTCCCCTAGCGGAAACGGTTGGCTTTGGCATCGTCTACCCGGTTCAGGATGGCTACTTAAAAACCGCCCGCGGCAACCCCTTCGGCAACGTCGTGAAGTCCGGTGATAAAGTCATCATGCACTCCGCCACCGGCAACGATTTTGAAGTGCCGGTACTCAAAACCATCAATAATAACGACACGTGGAAATCGATGGATGCCAAAGTTGCCATGCACGATGTCACTGCTCACGCCTTAGGTTTGGAGTGTTACGCATGTCACGCTAGTTGGGTTCCGCAGTGCTACGGCTGCCATGTGCAAGTCAACTACGGCACCGATAGCGAAGGCAAAGCTTACAACGACGTCGACTGGATTGCGTCGGCAAACGTAGTCTACGCAGATGGCCAAACGGCAGAATCACATCTAGGCACGCCAGGCATCAAGAGCCCTGGAATCGTGTTTGAAACACGTTCTTACCTGCGGTGGGAAGAACCGGTTTTGGGCATCAACGGCGAAGGCCGCGTGACTCCACTCATGCCTGGCTGCCAAGTGGTGTTCACGGTGATCGGGCGGGACAATGTTGCGCGCACCGTGAATGAGGTGGCTTACTCGCAAGATGAAGCTGATGAACTTGGCCAGGAGCGGGTGCCGATGGGTTACGACATGGCGCCCGTGCAACCGCACTCCGCACAGCGCAAGGCACGTACTTGTGAAAGTTGCCACAACAACCCCAAAGCACAGGGTTATGGCATCAGCGGTGGGGTATTCCAAACACGCTACACCGAGGACATCATTGAGGATCTTATGGATCAGCGCACCGGCAAGCCTCTTGCAGAACGCTCGGTGATTCAAATTCAGAAGATCCCGGGCATGGACTTTGATTGGTCGACCATCGTAAACTCGGATGGGGATCAAGTGCAGACCGTCGGTACGCACTGGCCCATGTCGCGTTCCTTACCTAAGGAAATGCGCGATGGCATGAACCGTACCGGATTGTGCATGGGCTGTCACACCAATATGTCGGATGCCGAGTTGTGGGCGAAAGTTGCCACACCGGGGCGCCTCAACATGGAGGAACACACGGCCTTGATGAACCAAATGTTCCAATCCTTTGCCGAAAATAAGGATAAGTAATGACCCAAAATATTTCGCTTCCAGCGATCGTGATTGTTCTTGGATTTTTTGTCGCCCTCACTGCTTGCAGTGGGGGCGATTCTCAAACTAAAACAACCGATCCATCCTCTGCGGCCGTCACTTCCGAGCCACCCGCAACCAGCAACTTCAAAGAAGGTGATTCTGAGCCGCATGGACAGCTCGACGCCGTCACCTTGTTTGAAATCGGCCTGCGCCATATGCGGGAAGGTCACCCACAAGCCGCAGTAGAACACTTCGATCGCGCTTTGGCTTTAGAGGCTAGTAACCCGCGTTTATACGATGCGCGCTCCTCTGCATTGTTTGCTCTGGGCAAATTCACCGAAGCCTTGAAGGCTTCGGAAGCGGCGGTAAAATTGCTGCCAGAGGATCCAGGCTTACATGTGAATCGGGGCTTACTGTATGTAGAGTTCGGGCGTAAAAAGGAAGCCTTGGCGGATTACGCCGAGGCACTGAGACTTTCACCTAGCTATGCCGCAGCGTTCTATAACCGTGGCGTTTTGCATTTCAATTTGGCTGAAAATGAAGATGCGCTGACTGATTTCAACGCCGCGATTCAAGCTCAACCAGAGTTGGCAAACCCCTATTTCAACCGCGCGATGGTGCAAGAAACGCTTGGTGATTTAGAGGCGGCGAAAGCCGACATGATTTTGTTTCTGGAACGCAC
>CALFOT010000070.1 GCA_937919925.1 uncultured bacterium
TGCCGCGTCGCAAGTTGGTGCCTTATGTCTATCGTTTTTTCTTAGTGAACCTGGTGGTGTTTTATGTGCTGCAAGGTCAACTGCCTGAAAGTGGCGGCGCGCGTACTGCTCTCGATTACGTTTTCTATATCTGGGTGAGTGTCTTCAATCTGTTTGCCCTGAGTTTGTTCTGGTCGTTCCTTGCCGATTTATTCCGCAGCGAACAAGGCCAAAGGTTATTCGGCCGCGTGATGATGGGCGCTACCCTTGGAGCGATTTGCGGCCCTTTATTAGTCACGCTGTTAGTTACCCACCTGGGCGCGAAAAACTTATTACTGATCTCGATGCTGCTCCTTGAAATCGCAGTCTGGTGTTTCCGACGCCTGGATCGCTCCTACTCGGGTCAAGCAACTTTAAGCACTCCTCCAGCGGCTTTGGGCGGCCGCGTTCTGGATGGCGCACGCACGGTTTGGCACTCACCGTACTTACGTCAAATCTGCCTTTACCTGCTGCTCTTCCTGGTTAGCGGCGGATTTCTCTATCGCCTAAAAGCAGGGTTTGCCCACAGCTATTTTCTAGACCGTGACGAGCGCACTGCGTTTTACGCGAATATCGAAGTGATGTCGAACACACTCACTTTGTTATTGCAACTCTTTGTCACGGGCAAACTTCTGCAACGCCGCGGGGTCGGCTTCACATTAATGATTTTGCCTATAGCCACGATGTTCACCTTTGGAGTACTGGGTGCTATGACGTCCATCACCACGATCGTCATCGCGGACATTTTGCGTCGTGCCGGTAACTACGCGCTCGCCAAACCGGCACGCGAAGTTTTGTTCACGGTGGTGCCCCGCGCGCAAAAATATAAATCAAAATCCTTCATCGATACGGTGGTGTATCGTGGCGGCGATAGTGCGGTAAGTTGGATGTACGATTTCTTCGAGCGCGGCCTTTCGGCATCCGAATTAGCCTATTGCGTGGTGCCATTTGCGGCATTGTGGGCGCTCTGTGGACACCGTCTGGGCAAAAGCTATCAGCGCACTCAACTAGAATTTTCCGCACAACTGGAACCGCCCACGGCCGCTTCGCCACAAACAGGCAACCACTCGCGCGATTTAACGACTTAGCGGCTTCGCACTCATCACCTGGCCAGTGCGGCCCTGCGAGCCGCTCGCCCACTCTTGATCCACCGCGTGGAAACCGTCGCAAAGCAGTGGCTGCCAAGTGCGCCCATCATCGTTGGAGAAATCAGCGCCTTCGGGGCCGACGGCAATCCAAACCCGCCTGGCAGCGCACCAACTCACACCGGAACGGTAACCGCCGGGCTCCATTCCAGGCGTAACTGCTCTCCAGGTCTTCCCGCCGTCCACCGTGTAGGCACTACTAGCCTCACGCAGATCGGGGTTGAGGTAGTCGCCACCCACCACGACGCCATGCTGGGCGTCACGGAATGCAATCGAGAAAATACCGGCACCGGCGCTGCCCGCAATCATCGGAGTGGCCACTGCTTGCCAACTGCGGCCGTAATCCCTACTGCAGTACACGCGCGCCACCGCCCCTCCAGTTGCAATCCAAGCCAAGCCACCTGGCTGAACGGCAACGGAAGTGCCACTCGCGGCAAAGGCAAACTCCCCATCCACTGCTGCAGGAAGAGCGTTGGCGGGGAGAAGCGTCCAAGTGTGGCCAGCATCTTCCGTCAGCATCACGGTGAGGCAGCCAACCACCGGATCGCCAACTAATAAACCGCGCGCGGAGTCCCAGAACGCGATGCCGTCCCAAAAGCCATTCGCCTCGTGATTGGTCAGCAGTAACTGCCAGGACAGGCCGCCATCCTCCGTTCGGTACAGACGGGAGGCTTCTGCAGGGCCAGCACTCATCAGCACGGCGGTGTTGGCGCCAAAGGCCTCAACATCTCGAAAATCAAGTTCAGCAGCCCCTGGCACGGCAAGATAGTCCCAGGTCTGCCCGGCGTCAAAACTACGGGCAACGCTGCCGCTACTACCGGAGACCCAGGCAGTTTGATGGTCTACACGGCTAAGCCCTCGCAACGAGGGGGCTGAAGCGAGCTTTACGGTATCGATTACTGCTGACGGCACATTCGTGCACGCTGGAAGCCAGGCCGCCAGACAGAGGGACGCAATGCGAATCACTCTCAAGTCTGGATACCGTCAGCTGTAGTGTGGGGAGCCTAGCCTTTGTCGCTGCAGCTGAAGTCGCGATCCATCACCGTTTTACGCTTGGCCTTTTCAGCGGTGGCGATGGCGTCGTCGCACATGGAACGAATCAGATTGGACAGGTGAGCAGCCACAGCGCCGGAAGTGGACATTCCGGACTTTGCCTTAATGTAAGCTTTAATTTTGGACTGGACGACGAGGACTTCTTGTTCGGACATGTATTTCTCCTGGGACGAAAATCGAGTGAGAGCAACCTTGGCCGCTTGTAAGTCACAACGCCGCCAAGAAAGGACTCGGACAGTGTAGCAGGCAAATAAGGCACTTGCAGCCCTCATCTATGCCTGAGCAACGGAATCCGCGCTTCTGGACCCACCCAGAAAACGACGTAACCATCTATTCCATCTTTATTTATAGCGATTCACTCCGGACAGCCCTCACAAGCGCCTAGGCGTAGCTTTTCCATCTGTTTGGGGCTCAAGACTTCCCGCACGGCAAGCAACGCGGCAACGTGCTCCTTCACTTCGCGCTCGCGCAAAGTGCATAAATCGGCGGCCAACCGCATCAAACTTGCCTCATCCACATCTTGCTGCGCGCAGGCCTCTTGCAAGGCGACTGTCGCCGCGCGCACCTGCTCACGGAGCGCCATGGCTTCGCAGCAGCACCCATCGCCGCAACTGCTGAGCTTCTCTTTCTGTTGCATGCTCAAGCCAAGTTGCTCCACATCAAAACTTGCTGGCATGGCTGCCAGCGGTGCGGCTGGTGCGGCTGGTGCGGCTGGTGCGGCTGGTGCGGCTGGTGCGGCTGG
>CALFOT010000071.1 GCA_937919925.1 uncultured bacterium
GAGATATTGTCAAATGTTGTGTTTCAGAGTTGCGGCTCATGCAGCGTAGCTCCTGATGCCGTCTTTGAATTGCACGCCGTCAATTACTTCAGCGAGCAGTTGGTGGCCGTTCAGTTTGCGCCAGCGTTTCTCCGCAGACAGCGCAAGCTGAAAGACCATGGTCAAGCAGGCCATGCGTGAGCCAGCCCCCTTGGTTCTCTTGGTGCGCAGACGCACCGTTGCAAATGTGGACTCAATCGGATTGGTCGTGCGTAAGTGAATCCAGTGCTCAGCTGGAAAGTCGTAAAAAGCCAGCAATGCATCACGATCCTTCGCTAAGCAGCTAGCTGCTTTCGGATACTTCGCTTCATAGCTGTGGATGAAAAGGTCGAAGGCCTTCCCTGCCTCCTCACTGGTCTCGGCCATCCAAATTTGGTGAAGGCTATCCTTCGCTTTCGGCTGCAGTTTCTTCGGCAGATTATTCAGAATGTTGACGGTCTTATGCACCCAGCAACGCTGCACCTTGGTCGTGGAGTATTCCTTTGCCAAAGCTTTCCAAAAACCAAGGGCACCATCTCCTACTGCAAGCTCAGGAGCCGTGGTTAAACCACGTGCCTTCAAGTCAAGCAGCATCTCGCGCCATGACTGCTCGCTTTCACGAAAGCCATCCTGCACCGCCACAAGCTCTTTCTTGCCACTTTCAGTAGCTCCCATGATGACTAGGATGCAGCTGCGCTCCTGCTCTAAACGAATGTTGAAATGGATACCATCCACCCAAAGGTAAACATAGCGTTTGTTCGCCAAGCTGCGCTTGCTCCATTTGCGATAGTCCTCCTCCCAGATCTTCTTCAAGCGCACGACGGTACTTGCAGATAAGCCTGGAGCATCAGGACCAAGCAATGCAGTAAGAGCATCTTGGAATCCTCCTGTGGAAATACCCTTCAAGTAAAGCCATGGAAGAAGCTCTTCCATGCTCTTGGTGCGGCGCAGATAGGGTGGCAAGATCTTGCTCGTAAAACGAGGCTCCGCATCTCCTCGTTGATCTCGGATGCGCGGCTGGCGGACTGCGATTGCACCAATACCAGTTTGAATCTCTCGCTCAGGGAGGTATCCGTTTCGCACCACAAGTCGGTGCCCCTCGGAATCTACCTGGTCGGCGAAGACAGCAAGATGGGCTTGAATCTCAGCCTCCAAAGCCGTGGCAAGAAGATCGTGTGCACCGCTACGAAGGATCTCAGTCAAGGTGTCGTTGGGGCTTGGGACTGGAGCGGATGGAGTGGATGGAGTGGATGGAGTAGATTGGGTCATGTGGTGTAGCCTTGCCCGCAAGGGGCGTGTTTGTGTGTGTTGGTGAACTTGGTGGTTGATCAACACCAAGGCTACACTGCACTTGCTCACAATTCACGAAACACAACTTTTGACCATAACTCGGTGCGGGCGCTGCCTCTTTAAGCAGCAGTTCCGCAACAGCCGGTGGATTCTTCACGCTTGAGTTCGAGTATCTGCAGCACCACAGTAGTCTCACAGCTTTGCTTTCCATTAGCGGCGCCGGACCGACGCCCACTCCCTATGGACCATGCTTTGTTTCCCGGCCATGGGTGCAAACGCCGCCGCTGTTGCACAGCGACCAAACAGAGTTCAGCATTTCTTTCAGCGTTCCCGCTTCGCTTACCGGGCGCACGATTTACTGCCAAGCTTTGGAAGTCAACAACACTGGTTTCAGCGGATGGACCAACCCGCTGGCAGTAGTGGTCCTTTAACAGGGCTGTACTTCTGAACCCTTTAGTGGAACTGAATCGGCTGCACAATGCTTTCGTAGAACTGGCCACTGCTGCGCACCACTTGCTCAAAGTACACTGTGAAGCCAGCTGCTGCAGACGGCACGTTTTGGGTTGTGACAGAACCTTGTCCATCGGCCGCTGTGAAGCCAGTCGCAAGCAAAGTTGCAGGCGACCCGATATCGAAACTGTGGCCCGCAAAAACGGTGCCATTGAGATTCAAGGAGTAGTGCAAGTAGTACGGTGAGTTAGGCGGCGCTGCACACCAAGTCAACTGCACTGGTGCGCCGGTTGGAGCTTCGTACGGCCCCCACAAAAGGATGTGGTTGAATGCCGCTGTTTCTGCGCGATCGCGCAAAAAGACATCGAACATGCCATTGTTGTCACCCGGCACTAAATTCCTGGAGTTGCTATCAAACAGGATATAGCGGCCGTTCGAAGACATCGACGGGCGGTAGCCAGCCTTGTTGCCATAGGTTCCAAGGTTATTGACAGCAATCATTGTGGTTTCCGCAGTCTCACGGTCATGCAAGAAAATGTCCGGCTTATTGTTGTTGTCGCCCACCACTAAGTTGTCAGCCCAACTCTCATAGAAGACAAAGCGGCCACTCGTCGAAACAGATGGCGATAAACAAATACCGTTGCTTGGCACGCCAGCTGAATCCATGCTGATGAACGTAGTCAAGCCGAGTTTTAGATCGCGCAAGTAGATATGCGGGCCATTGGAACTTCCACCTGGAATTAAGTTCGTGGCGCTACTGCGCAAGGTAATGAAGCGGCCGTCGGCAGAAATCCCGCCAGGGCGTGACGCGTTGTTGCCCTGCACGCCTAAAGATGAAACGCTGACTAAGGTAGTTTCTCCGGACAAGCGATCTAGCAAGAATGCATCGGCTCGGCCGTTGGCATCGTTAGCAACGAGATTTGTTGCTTCACTGCGGAAAGTCACGAAACGACCATCTGGACTGATGTAAGGCTCCGTAGAAAACCCATTAGCTTCGGCGCCAGAAAGACCAGTACTGATGCGTTCGGTTGTCCCAGTGATGCGGTCATGCAGAAAAACGTCCTCGACTCCATTGGTGTCGCCAACGACAAGATTAGTCGCTTGACTATGGAAAACCACATAACGCCCGTCGGCGGAAATGGCGACGCTATCGGAACGGTCATTGCCCTGGACGCCAAAGGAATCCGCACTCACACGAGTCGTAAGCCCGCTGCTCAACTCATGTAAATACGCATCTCGGCTCCAAGCGGCACCGCTAGGCACGAGATTATCGGATTCATCAATAAATGCGGCCCACTTGCCATCTGCGGAGAGCACCACTTCTGCTGTGAAGCCATCGCCTTCCACGCCAGAAGAACTCACACTAACGCGTGTGACCATTCCAGTTTGAATATTTCGAACGAAGGCATCGCGCTGATAGTTCGTGTCGTTTGGCACCAGGTCATCGGCCCCTGATAAGAATGCAAAACTATGGCCATCTGCAGATAAGGAAGCCGTATGGCTGCCTCCAGAGGGCTCTAATCCGAGGTGAGTCAAACTCACCCGCTCGGTGGTCTGAGCGAAAAGAGGTGCGCTCAGGAGAAGGAAAAATATGTTCGGGTAAATACGCATGGGTAGAATTTGCTGGGCGTTCATGGAATTCAAAGCTACCACGAACCCCACAGCGAAAGATACACAAAAAAGAGCAATCCATAGGGCTATTGCCTATTTTTCACTCTGCCGCCTTCTGAGGCGTTGCAGGCCGCGGCATG
>CALFOT010000072.1 GCA_937919925.1 uncultured bacterium
TCCAAATGATAAATATGATCGAGGATAAAACCAGACAGTGGGGTGAGGGCAAGTAAGGCCAAAACGCCAGAAGCGCAAACCGCAATCATGATGGCGAAGCGGCGTAAAGCCACACGTGCGCCCGGTTGATCCAACTGTGCAACCACCACTTCGTTGAATGCAAAACCAGTGCTACGTGTTAAGAAAACTAAAGCATGAACCACTTGCCATGCAGCCAGAGAGAGTGTGTCCGCGGGCATGCGCGCCATGGCTGCAGCACCCGCCGGGCCGATAAACAAAGTCAGCAGTGGCGTCATCGCCAGCGGAAAATAGAAGCGCATAAAGGAACGGCGCGTGATGACGTCGGCACAAGGATCCACTTTTGGCATGCGCTCGCGTAACACTGGGCCCACTGCCCAACGCGCAAAGATGGCTTCGGCGCTCACCCCAAGTGCAATCGCTGTGGAGCCAACCGCAATGCCACTCCAGCCACTGTATTGGCGCAATAACACCAGTGAACTCAACAAAACACTCAAGCGCAAAACCGTGCCTGCCATCACCAAGCGCGATTGGCCAAAGCGAATCAACACGCCTTGTAAGAAGCGGCGATAGGCAATCGCAGCAGTCCAGGGGGTGAGGATCATCAAACCGGTGCGGCCGGCGGCGTGGAATTCTGCGGGAATGCCGAGCAGGTTGTCGACCACTAAGTAATACAACGGCGTGAAGGCCACCAATGCGTGCAACAGCGTCAACGCAAGAGAAGCAGAAATCATGAAGCGCCGCACTTTGCGATAGGCCACCCAATCGCGGCACAACGCGGTGGATGCGGCCAGCAACATGATGATTGGGCCTTCAATGACCAAGGATATCGGGAAGGCGATACTGCCGAAAGCGGCAAGGTTGGTGGTTTGCGCTTCCATACTCGCTACGCACCAAGTGAACAACGGGCCTTCCGCGCCCATCAGCAACCAACTTGCCGCCAGAGGCAGCCACAGGCGCAAGATTTCGCGTTGTTTTAGCACCCGCGTTTTTTAGAGGCCGCTTGCCGCGAGGATGTCATCGAACAAGCGGTCGATGTCTTGTTCCTCCGTATGCCCGTTGACGGTTACTAAACGAAAGACTTGTTCGCCGCGCACCTCACCATAACCGATCAAAGCCTTGCCGGAATCATGTAGAGCACCGCATACTTGCTTACTATTGGCGCCTTCTACAGAGAAGCAAACATTCGTTGATGCGGGATCTTGGCAGAGGGTCATTTTTGTTTCCCGTTGCACGCGTGCAGCAGCGTAACGTGCCATGTGCAGTTGCTTTTCAATGCGTGTTGCCCAACCTTCATCACCCAGATTTAGCCAAGCAGCCCATAACTTAAAGGCATCATTGCGCCTGCCGCATTGCAAGGAACGCGTGCCGGGGTTGAGTTTGTAATCATCGGCTTGAAACAGGTAATCTGCCGTTTCTTGGAAGTTGGCAGAAAGTTGGCCGCGTTGCCGGGTGAGAAGCATCGAGCACATCAGCGGAATCCCCATCAATTTATGTGCATCCCAAGTCAAGGAATCCGCCAGTTCTAGACCATCCAATTTTTGACGCGCTGCGGGGTGCAGCAACAAAGTACCACCATAGGCTCCATCGACATGTAGCCAGATACCATGTTTTTGGGTGACTGCAGCAATCGCACGGAGTGGATCGAACTCGCCTAGCACCGTGGTACCTGCGGTGGCAACTACGGCACAGGGCACCGCACCTGCTTCAAGGTCTTTCTCAATCGCAGCTTCTAGAGCATCGACGCGCATACGCCCGAGCTCATCGGTGGCAATTAAGCGTACATTGGCGCGGCCTGTGCCAAGTATGCCGGCGTTTTTGACCACCGAATAATGCCCTTCTTGCGAAAGATAATAAGTGAGGCGGCGGCCATCGGCACCATTGTTGCGCAGGTTCGGCATTGCGCGATTGCGTCCGAGCATCATGCCCACTAAGTTCGCCATGGAACCCCCTGGAACGGCAATGCCGAAGCCATTCGGGAAGCCAGCGAATCGGCACATCCGCGCGATGATTTCATTCTCAATCAGAATCATCGGTCCGGCAATTTTGTAGGTGTACATCGACACATTCAAAAGCCCAGTGAGCATTTCCGCAGCACTCGCAATCTCTAGGCGCCCGGCATAAAGTTGATTGAAAAAACGGCGGCTGGAAGTGCGTGGCGTAACACGCACCACGGCACGCATACGCGCCATCACGTCATCCACCGGAATGCCGGTGGATGCCAAAGACAAATCAACACGCTGACGCATTTCGTCAGGCGCTACACGTGGAATCGGCGCGGAAAGTTGTTCCTCGTCGAACAGCTCCTGGGCAATTTCCAGGACTTCGCTAAGCAGTTTGTCCATCAGTGGTCTATCCAGGTTGAAGCTGGCAGGATGAAGGACATGGCTCGTTCTGCCAGCGCCGTAATCGTGAGGGAAGGATTGACTCCGGGGTTCGCAGATATTGCGGAGCCATCCACCACCAAACAATCGGGGTAGCCAAAAAGGCGATTTTGACGATCAATCACACCCTCGGAGGGGGTGGCACCCATGCAGCAGCCGCCCAGGATATGCGCCGTGCTCGGAATACCCAAGAGACTTTCAGTGATTAAGCTACCGGTCACGCCGCCGAGCTCCTTAGCCATGCCCTCCGCGAGTTCCGTTGCCGTCGGCATATTGGCTGTGGGTGCCGGACCCTCCTCCAATTCGGTCTTTATGCCGAATATTCCGCCGCGCCGCAAGCGCAAAGTAGACTCGGTACTGCGCATATAGAGCAGGATGGCAGAATGCGCGGCGAAATCGCGCATCCACAGCGTTTGCATCCACGCCCATGGCTGGCGCGCGAAATTGAGCACGCCCGCCACCATCCGGCGGACAAAACTATCCCCAGGCGCATGTGGTCCAATCAGCAGTCGGAAAAATCCCGAGCCTGACGGATACCGCACCGGCTCGAGATGGGAATGCTCATCGGTTTGGTAAATCGAGCCAATCGCGATTCCGGTAGAAAGGTCGACGGGGCTGTCTTTGTGAATGACACCCATCAGGGCCTCGGAGTTACTGCGCACCTTGCTGCCGAGTTGACGCGATAGCTCGGGGAGGCCAATGGGATCCGCCGCCATGTCTTGCAATAGAGGTACAGTGCCGAGCACGCCTCCCGCAAAAACAACCCTATCAGCTAGTACAGTATACTTTTTGGAGGCTCCCCTCCAGGGGCGCCGCGGGAAGGAGCTCTCGATTTCCAATGCATAACCCCCGTTTTCCAGATGGCGCACGGCCACCACGCGCGAGTTTGGGCGGATCTCCAGGCCGCGCTTTTCTGCCAGGTAAAGGTAGTTCTTGTCCAGCGTGTTCTTTGCGTTGTGACGGCAGCCAATCATGCATCCACCACAGCGGTTACAACCCGTGCGTGTGGGGCCCTCGCCGGCGAAGTAAGGATCCGCCACTTCCTGATCTTCTTCGCCAAAGTACACCGCCACGCGGGTAGACGAGAAATTCTCTGGATCTCCTCTCAGGTGAGCGATTTTTTGTAGGGCCAAATCGGGAGGAGTGAAAAACGGAGTTTGAGTCGCCCCCAACATTTTCAAAGCAATCTCGTAAAACGGACCGAGTTCTTCACTCCAGTTTGCTAGGTGGCACCAGCTCGGCGACTCAAAAAACCCCTTTCCGGGAGTCGGCAAAGTGTTCGCGTAAACGAGCGAGCCGCCACCTACACCGACACCGGTGAAGGCGGTCAGGTGGCGAAAAAGTGAGATGCGAAAGATGCCGCGGCAGCCCAATGCGGGCGCCCATAGCCAGCGCTTGAGATTCCAATTGGAGCGCGGGAAATCTTCCGGCTCAAAGCGACCGCCTTGTTCGAGCATCAACACGCGGTAGCCTTTTTCCACGAGGCGTAAACCTGCGACGCTGCCGCCGAAGCCAGAGCCAATGACTACCCACGGCCAGGGTTCCTTCATGTCAGCAGTGTATGGCTTTAGGGGTTAGCCGGATAGAGACCAGGCCTTGTGGAGATTCTATACTTTGCCTTCAGCCGTCATTCGATGGCCCTAGTCCTCCATTCAAGCAAAACAACATCTTGTCAAAATCCATCCTCTTCGCTGCTGGCACCCTAGCCATGGCAGCTCTAACTTCTAGCACCGCAAGCGCTCAAGGCGATGTGCTTGCCCAAGAGCCAGAATCCAAATGGTCGGTAAACGGTGACTTTCGTTTCCGCCTGGAGTTCAACGATAACTCCGGTTCCGTCGATCGTCATCGCCAGCGGATGCGTTTCCGCGTCGGCGGTACCTACCAATTCAGCGATCGCGTCACTCTCGGTGTGCGCGCCATCACGGGCAACGCTGATGATCCAAACAACCCACACGTGGATCTCGGTGGTGTTTTTGATTCTTTTGAGGTTAGCCTGGATCGTTTGTACTTCGAGTACCGTCCAACCGAGGTCAAGGGTTTGACTGTGATCGGTGGCAAGTTCAATAACCCCATCACGCGCAACCCAGTGTATGGCGAGCTCGTTTGGGATGCCGATATTCAGCCTGAAGGCCTCGCGCTCGTTTACGGTTGCCAGGAAGGTTGTGGCATTCTCGATGGCATGCGTGTTTACGGCGCCCAATTTGCCGTGCTCGAGCAGGGCGGCGGTGAAGAAGCCTGGGCATCCTTGATTGGCTTCGATTTGAAGAAGAAAACTGGCGACGACAGCCGCATTGATTTTGGCGCGAGCTACACCTTCTTTGGTGATCTCACTCCAGATGGCAGTGCAGGCGCCATTACTGGCGATCTCAACGGCAACGCCATGACCGGCACCGAGCTCACGTCTGATTTCGGCATCCTAGATGCCGTTGCAGCTTTCAACATCAATAACTTTGTGGTTTCGGCGGAAATGATCAACAACGTGCGCGCCGCAGGTGGTGTGGGTGATACGGGCATGGCGATTGGTGCTGCAGTCAAAACGGAAATGGGCAAGTTCTACTACAACTACGCCACCGTGGAGCAAGATGCGGTTTTGAGTGCCTTCGCTCAGGACGACATGCTGTTGACCACCAACTTTGATTCTCACATGCTTGGCTGGAAACTGCCTCTCACCGAGAACAGTGGCTTGCATGTTTGGGTGATGGCTTCGGAGCCGAATGATGCAGCGGTTTCCACAGCTGCGAATGACACGGTTTACCGGTTCCGCATCGATTGGAACTTGAACTTCTAGTTGCGTCGAAAAAAAGTAGCTTCCAGAGCCAAGTGCTCTGGAAGCTATTTTTGTAGCAAGCTGAATTACTTACCTTGCACGCCAGACGTAGTGACTGGACCGCGCGACTTCTCTTTCCGTGGTGAACCACTCATTGGGCCAAACAATTTGCGCTCCATGGTCATCGCGATTTCAACTTCAGTTCCTTCCGGCACCGGCACGGGTGTCGGGGTGAGGGTGCCACCTCACGACTCGCAGAACTTGCCAGACCAAACTTCTTTGCCGGTTGCTTTATCCGTGACCAGAATGCTTGGTGACTTGCCGCCAGGGAAGAAATCGTAGTACTCTTCTTCTGCGTTGCCAAAGAAGCTTGGCAAGTTGACGGTGATGTTTTCCTCATCCGAACGGTAGTTGGTGAACTCAATGCGTAGTGGGCCTCCCCACTCAACGAGCATTTCATCGCCAGTCTTCACCGTAACTCCGCGCATGCCACCGCGACGGATCGCCACGTGTTCGACACTCTTTGCGGCAGTGGCGCTAGACAGCTGGTATTCGTTGATTGGAACCAACAGGCCAGAAGAAGCCTCGGACAAGTCAAAGGACATTTCGCCATCTACAGAGGTGAACACCGCACTGGTGAGCTTGCCTTTGGAGTTGTATTTTGCAACCGCGTTCAGCGTTCCGCTTTCGCCTTGATAGGGCGAAAAAGTGGCCAACGTTCCGGTTTCGTTTACCGAGAACTCCAGCAACTGACCTTTCACGTTGATGACTTTCGAAAGGAAGCTCGCGGCAGAAGATTTGCCCATGATGAAGGCATCGGTGCCGACTTCATTCCAAATGCCATTGTTGTTTTGATCAATGATGGAAACATCTACGCCGTTTACTTTGCCGGACATAATGCCGCCGCAAGCATACTGCCAGTTGTCTTGATCTTTGCGCACGCGCACGGCGTACTGAAATTTACTGCCATCACTGTGCTGCCCAGTTAACAAAGCAACGCCAGCAATACCCTTGATCACATCATCGAGACGGCCATTGCCATCGGTATCGATCTGTAGTTTAAAGGGACCGTTATCGACTAGAAATCCAGACGCTTCACCGGTGGGGATTTGCAGTTCGGAGCCAATGGTTTTCCAGGATTCACTCGGAAGTTGGATGTCCCATTTTTTCACCTGCTTGAAGTGCAGGTTGGTAGTCTCAGGCTCTTGTGCTTGGGCAGTTGCCATTCCCTGCGAGGGAAGCAACGCGACCAAGGCCAACGGCAAACATGTAGAGAGTAGGTAATTCATGATGATGGACAGCCCGAGGCTTCGAGCTGAGAATCCAAAATAGCGCAAAAAGCGCCTCAATTGGGACATTTTTGTAGAAAAACCACAACCCGGCCACCGTACTTTGGCAGCATGCTGATGCTCCTCTGCGCCCTCCAGTTGGCCACGCTGGCTCCCCTCACTCCCGTCGCGCAGCGGCAACTGCTCGCGCCAACAGCCTTTCATTCGGTTGGTTTTGAGTGGCAGGATGGCTATGAGGGGCTCGAGGCAGCTATTTTGGCCGCCGACGGCACCATCGAGCCGTGGTGGCCGGTTGTGGAAGCCGCCGATATGCGCATTTCTCAGGTGGGTGGCAAGCGCTATGCAGCCCTGGTGCACGGTTCTTCCTCCACCTCGGTAGGCGTCTTGCTGCGTGGCGTGGCGGCCAAATCCCTGGCAACCATCCAAGTATTTTGGGTGCCTGCGTCCACCCCGCTGGCGCTCGCAGTACAGCCACCCATCTACAACCGCTCCAGTTGGGGCGCGAATCCCGCTAATTGTGCGCCAACCTATTGCAACACCACCCACATTGCTTTGCACCACACGGCTTCCGCTTCCGAATATGCCAGCAGCAGTTGGGCGCAGTGCGCCGCCAATGTCAAAGCCACGCAGGTTTATCACATGGTCACGCGTGGTTGGTGCGACATCGGCTACAACTATTTGATTTGTCCCCACGGCGATGTTTTTGAAGGGCGCGGCGGCGGGGACAATGTGCGTGGCGCACATGATGGCTTTAATTGCGGTTCGATGGGGGTGGCGATGATGGGATATTTCCACACGCCTTACAATCAAACACTCACCATGCCGATGAAGGATTCGTTTGTCGATTTGGCGGCATGGAAGTGTGCGCAGCAAAACATCCAGCCACTCGGCAGCTCCTGGTATGCCGGGCTTGGTGCGGTGGAGCAAAATATGTACGGCCACCGCGATGTGTCCAACACCGCTTGCCCCGGAGATTTTGCTTATGCAGAACTTCCGTGGTTGCGTGCGCGGGTGGATGCCTTGCTCAACGGTGGCGGTACCGAAATCATTTTGGATAACGGTGCTGCGGTTTACTCAGGCAACTGGACAACGTCGAATAGTGCGGCGGGCCACTACGGCCCAGACTATCGTTGGGCAAACACTGGCACTGCGCCGGCCCGCGCTTTATGGACCGTCAACATTCCCAGTGCCGGTCGCTATCAAGTTGCCATGTGGTGGCCTGCTGGGAGCAATCGTTATCCCGCCACTTTAGTAGGAGTTGCATTGCACAGTAGTATTTACACCACCACCATCAATCAACAAATCAACGGTGGCCAGTGGAACGTTCTGGGGAGTGTTTCTTTAGCGGGCGGCGCCAACACTTTCGGGATGAGTAATGCTGGAGCTCTCGGCTGGGTGGTCGTCGCCGACGCCCTGCGTCTCATCAAGCTGTAGCTTTTTTTGATGGCCATCAAAACGTAATGATCGTTTGCCGCCGCCAGCCTTGGCCATGGTGACGGTACTGATGTATTCCGCGCCCAGCCCAGCCAGTAAGGTGTTTTGGATGCTGCAGCCCTTGAGCGAACCCTGCGCATCAAGTTCAAAGTAAACCCAGAAATCACGTAACTCACTTTCTTGACCCACCCACAAAAATGTGGCGGTGCTGCCATCGGCCAGGAGTAAATCAAAGTTTGCGTCTAGATAAGTTTCAAGCAGTTGCTCCAGCTTATCTTCTTTATCCAAACGGATGGCGCGCCCATTCGCAGCCGTGAGAGCTGCTTCTAAATCACGTGGCGTAAAGAACACCGCAACTTCGAGCTTGCCGCTTTCTGAATCCAGTTCTATTTCCACCGATGTGGCGAGTACGTGATGCATGGACATGGATATCAATGCCAAGGCCAGCGCTGCGAGCGAAAAACGAAAACTCATTGTTTGTCCTCCTGTAAAGAATCGCGCATGGGGTTACCGCGCGAGCTGCCCCCCTTAGCGCGGAAAAGATCAAAGCGCGAGGGTTGTAGCTGCTCGCGTGGCCACAGATTGTTGCTGACGTCAGCGTCGGCTGTTTCTAAGCGCGGATCAAGCGTGAAGCGCACCACCGGTTGTTCGGTGATGACTAATGTTTTGACCGTTTCACTATTGCGTCGCCAAATCTCTGCAGGAATACGGCGCAATCCAGTACTGCCATCTGCGTACAACACTCCAATCAAAATGGGCATCACTAAACCGCCAAGATTCTCAAACTCCAACACATAGTAGTTTTGTGGGTTGTCGACGATAGTGTGTTCCCAATCTTCTAAACTCGCATAAAGGCGCTCGAATGCGCGTTTCTCGGCAATGGTGGCATCCAGCGGATCGTAGCTATCGTAGAAGTCGCGCAACTCCGGGTAGACATCGGCGCGCTTGGCGAGCGGAGCATTCCGACGGTGTTGCAGAGTCTCGGCGGGATTGCCGCGTGCTTGTTTATTGAGCTCACTTTTGACTTGTGGATCCAATGGCCCGGGCTGATACCACTTCACATCCGTAAGCGCAATATCGACGTGATCGGTGGTGTAAAACCAACCGTGCCAGAACCAGTCTAGATCCACCGCACTTGCATCCTCCATGGTGCGGAAAAAATCGGCAGGCTTCGGATGCTTGAATTTCCAACGCCGCGCATATTCAGCGAACGCGAAGTCGAACAACTCGCGGCCCATGACCGTTTCACGCAGAATGTTGAGCGCGGTCATCGGTTTGCCATAGGCGTTATTGCCAGAAGATAACAACGAATCAGCGTTGGTCATAATCGGCACCTGCTCCGCGGAGACCATGTATCCCACAATCCCTTCCGGCTGGCCCCAGCGGCCAGTATGTCCTTCTTCCCATTCCATCTCGGCAAGGTACTGCACAAAAGTATTCAAACCTTCGTCCATCCAACCCCACTGCCGTTCATCACTATTCACAATCATGGGAAAGTAGTTGTGACCAACTTCGTGAATGACCACGCCAATCAACCCATATTTGGTGCGCCGTGAATACGTTCCATCTTGATCGGGTCGCGGACCGTTAAAGCAAATCATCGGGTACTCCATACCACCCACGGGGCCATTGACTGAAATCGCAGTGGGGTAGGGATACTCAAAGGTGTAACGCGAATAAACTTCGAGCGTGTGCACCACGGCATGGGTGCTGTATTTGCTCCACAGCGGTTCGCCTTCCTTCGGCCAAAACGACATTGCTGCTACTGCATGACCTTCGCCAAGCGCTTGGTCTCCAGACCAAATACCCCAGCAATCCCACAGGAATTTACGCGAGCTCGCCCACGCGAAATCGCGCACATTGTCAGCGCGGAAATGCCAAGTCTTGGTGCCGCTAGGCTTCGAGGATTCATTCGCCGTCGCCTCTTCCAAAGTCACAATCATGGTGGGCCCAGCATTGCCAATCTGTTGCGCTTGCGCCAAGCGCTGCTGTTGTGCCGCACTCAGAACCTCGCTTGGGTTTTGCAGCACCCCCGATGCTGCAACGATGTGATCATTCGGCACCGTAATCCGTACGTCGTAATCACCAAACTCGAGGGCGAACTCACCGCTGCCCAGGAACTGCTTGTTTTGCCAACCGTTGACGTCATCGTAAACCGCTAAGCGCGGGAACCAATGTGCCAACTCGAATATCCAGTTGCCATCTTCTTGGAACCATTCCGCTGCCGCGCGTCCGCCCACTTCATCACTGCGGTTGATGATGAAAGACCAGGCAATGTCCAACTCAAAATCCTCGCCGGAGCGCAGCGGGGCGGGCAAATCCACGCGCATCATGGTGTCGTTGATGACAAAATGGAGTGGGTGGTGGTTGCTGGAAACATCCAAAATGTTCATCCCACCATCAAAGGCTGCGGCCGCGCGCCGCCGCTTCAGGGATTCCAAACTCATGCCGCCGTCGAAACTCGGCGGGCCTTGGATCCGCTCGCTCATCGAACCTGGACGCATGCGGTTGTTCTCCAACTGCACCCATAAATAACGCAGTGTGTCCGGTGACTGGTTGTGATAGGTGATGTGTTCGCTGCCAACAATCTGGCGCGTGTCTTCTTGCAGCGCAAGTTCAATCTGGTAATCCACGCGCTGCTGCCAGTATGCGGCACCGGGCGCTCCCGAGGCGCGCCGCTCACCATTGGGTGTAGGCCAGATTTCGTCGAGCTGACGGAAGGCATCAGGACGCTGTTGCTTCTCCTGGGCGGGGGCGGCCTGCGGTAGGCCTGAAAAACACAGGCACAGCAGCACCAGGAGTTGGGATTTTGACGGATTTACAGGTTGAACCATAAGCTCATGATTGTAACGAGAACGAGAAAATCTAGGAGTGGTGGCGCAAGTCATTTGTTTGCAGTGGCTTGCGGAAATTGTCGAAAATGAAAAGTTTTCTTGGCAAAAGTACTTTTGGCGGCAACTTAATAGTGTGCAAGAGTCCTTGTGGCAATTGTTTATCCGCGGATATCTTTTTTATGAGACGACCGAGGAACTTCGTTAGGAGGTAGCGGTGTTCCTCGGGACTCTCTTTCCAACCCCCACCTCAACCCCCACGCCGGCCACCTTTTATGGGTGGCCGGTTTTTTTTTGCCGAAAAAATGGATAGGGTACGTAGTGGAATCGCGATGGCAAAAATCTCCGCAATCATTGGGCTTGGTTTCCTGGTAGGGGCCGGCACCTACTTCGGTCTTACCAAGGTTTTTTCCGGCAACACCGCCGTGTTGGAGTCGCGCATTTCAGAGCTTGAAAAGGAGCTCCAAACCCGCGATTTGCAACTTGGTTTTTTGCGCGCACGCACGCGGGTCGCCCGGGTGGATGTGCTTGAGCAAAGCGAAAACCCAGATGCACCGAGCGGGCTCACCACGCGTTTACGTTTCGTGGAGCTCAACCCCGATGGCTTGGCGCTGGGGGCGGGAACGGAATATGAAATCGCCGGCGATATTGCCTACTTCGAAGCGCTCATCATCAAGTTCGACGATGCATTCGTCGCCTCCAACGATTTGTTGAAGGGCAGTAGTTTGCTGTTGTTCCGGCGCATCTTTGGCGAGTACCAAGCGCCTTCCGACGGCTTTCCGTTAGACCCGGTGGGGCAGTATCCGCCTTCGTATTCCCCAGAGCACAAGGATTCCAGTTTTCACCGCGATCTGTGGGCGCGATTCTGGGAATACGCGCTGAATCCTAGCGTGGTGCGGGAAAGTGGGGTACGCGCGATGCACGGCGAGGCGCCTTTTATCAAGCTGGAACCGAATCGCAGCTTCGAGTTGGAACTGCGCTCATCCGGTGGACTGACGATTCGCCCGGTGGATTAGGCTCACTTTAGGGGAAGCCTTTGCGCTTGTAAGGAGCGCGGAAGGTTTCACGCGTGTGATGCACTTGCACTTCGTGTGCTTGGGTGGGGCGCATACCATCATCCTGATAGGCGGAGCGAAACACTTCGAAAGTGGTTTCGTGCAAGATATGGTTTACCGCATCTTGTACCCGAGCCAGTTTCTCGTGCAGGGCGCAGTTGACTCCCACGCCGCAAATTCCGCCGCCGAAGGGACAAAGATCGCCATCCTCTTCACGCTCGAAGAGCTTGAAGACATCGTGGATTTTTATCTCCGATGGGGGCTTAGCTAAGCTGAAGCCACCACCAGGACCACGTGAACCGGTGACTAAGCCAGCGGTGGAAAGAGTAGTGAGTACCTTTCCAACAAAGGGCTTTTGCAGACTGCGATCAAACGCAATTTCCTGCGCGGAGAGGCGCGAAGTCCCTCCGTCGTAGACTTCCGCCAAACGCGACAATGCCGCGATAGCGGTTTCCGTTGCCTTTCCATACATTTCTATCGTTTATTCTGCCCAAGTTTCCGTGGCTGTCAACGAAAAACAAGATTTTTTATGGGTTAATTGTTAATAGACGTAAACGTATCCCTATAAATGAGATACCGCTGCCGTGCAAAAATGCACGGCAGCGGTAAGGGTTCCAGTGTTCTACTGGATGACGCCGGCGACGACTTTCGGGTCGGCGGTGACGATGGGTTTCGCGGTTCCGGTTGGATCAGTCCAAGCGGCAATCGTGGGTAGGGCCAAGCTGTCAGCCAGGCCCAGGGCGGTAGTGAGTGCGCTTGGAACGGGATCGGTAGAAACCGTCATGAACAGTTCCATGTCGACCGCCTTCACCACGTATTCATCGCCATTGGGTCCCATCAGGGCGCCATCAGCGATGGAGAACATGGGGTACCAGCGATCGCCGAAGCCGTCGCCATCCATATCCACTTCGTTGCCAGGAATGCCCCAGAGATTGCGGTCGCCTCCGTAAGTCAGGAAGACTTTCTTGCCGTCGAATTCCGCACTGCCATCCGCATCATTGGCGGTGGTGTGGGTGTAGAAGAAGTTGATTGGATCATCGAAAGAAACTGGAACACCCTGACCGGTAATCAAAGTGGCGTACTGGTTCCATTGGTTTTGGCCGGTCTCGTAGAAGTAGTAGGTGTTTTGATCCCAAAGTTCCCAAGCATTCACAATGCCCAGAGTGACCGGATCCGTCGCCACCAAAGGACCACTGTGCATGCCCCATTCGTTGGGAGTGCCGTTCGAGTTCACGCCGGCGGCCAGGCCTACAGTGGTGCCGTTGTACTGCAGCTCACGACCATCTTTCACGAAGGAGTAGACGTATGCGTTGTTTGGATCCGCCACATTCGGCATGTGAATGTCGCCGCTGTTCGACTGCTGTTGGGTGATACCCGCACGCAGGGATTCGTTCATCGAGTACAAAGTCAGCGCGGTGCCACCGTTGAAGATGCTGTCATCACCAGAGACAAATTGTTGCTCGCGAATGGTCACAGTCGCTTGCCCACCGATGTAGTCGACGCTGCCGCCGAGAGACTGCGACCAGAAGCCGTACCAAAAATCATTTTGGATGGTCATCTCGGTTGGGGTTTGGAGATCAACCCATTCCCAAGTTTCCTGGTTGCGCAAAGCAACGTTGGTCCAAGTGGTGGTGCCGTGAGTGTAGGTCACCAAATACTGGTTACCAGACTCCCAATCCCAGAACTCGAAGCTTTCGCCATCAAGATCGGCGAGACTCAGGGCGCGTTTCGTCACTTTGACGAGCTTGCCTGGGGCCTTCAGCACGGTGTAATCGGTGGCGCTGCCATTATCTCGGGTTACGGTTGCCCCGTTGCTCAGAGAATCTGGATCAGAAGTCCAAATACCCCAGTAGTCGCACCAGCCGAATTCCTTGTCGCTATTGACGGTGTAGGTGAAGGGGAAGCCGCCTTCCATATCCAAACGCTGGCCAGCCGTGTGGCCGACGCCATCGGTGGCGTAGTAAAGGTTGTAGCCCCAGATGTTGCGATTGAGATCATTGCGATCCAGCAACTTGGTATCGACGCCGTTGGAACGCAGGAAGTAATCCTCGTTGTAGGCCATCGTGAAAGTTTTGGTGCCGCCGCTTTCCCAATCGGGTACCAGCATGTGGGCACGACCTGCTGTTTGCGTGGAGTTGGTGCGCACTGCAACGGCAGTATCTTCACCAAACAAGCCACCAATATCATCCATCATGAAGGTGAAACCCAGTTCCCCGTTCGAGGCTGGCACAGTTGCCAAGCGACCGCGCTGGAACATTTGTTGGTCGGCCTCATTGACCATACCAAAGTCCATCGAGAAATCGCCATAAGGCTGAGTTGGAGAAGCTTCTTCGGTAACCGTGGCCTTGCCGTAGATGGTATTAATCATCGGGGTGCCGCCACCAAAATCATCTTCTTCCGTAATCCAAAAGCGCACGATTTGCGCTGCGGTAGCGGAGGCGCGGGTGCTGTTTAACGTCCAGGGCTCCAGCTCGGTGGCGTTGCCACCTGTGGATTGCCCAGTGTTGGCACTCTTATCGCCGTCGTCGCCGATTACTTCCACCAGAGCCACATAAGGGCCAGTGTTCACGAAAACATCCGCGCGCGTTTGCGAAACGGCAGTCAGGATATCGTTGATGATGTCGAGGCTTTCGGTAGCTTCATCCCACATGTGGGCATGTACCTCATCGGTAGTGAAGTCAGAATCTGCGGCAAAAACTGCGCCGCTGACTCCGGCGCCAGCTGTCACATTGCCGTTAATTGTGCCTTCATTAAGATCAACGAGGCCCATAGTGTCAGGCAAGGTTAATCCTTCGATTGAGCCAGTATCGACATTTGAGCCGCTACTTCCACAGGCGAGTGCGGTAAGGGGGAGGGCTCCTAAAAATAGAGCCAGGGAGTGAAACTTCCTCATGGGTGTCCAGTGGTTTGGGTGTGTGAGTGTGGGGGTTGCCAGAGCGGCATGCACTGCGCAAAACACAGGCTGTACCCCTCATCGGCTTCCACTCCAGAAACCTTGATATTTCACGAAAATGCTCTCTAGCTCCGCATCGTGCGGGCCGATAACCCTAACGGACTGGTTAAGCCTCAGTGGTGCCGAAGTAGCGTTCGCGAGCAATCGTATCCCCACAAACGCGTTCAATGGCACTGCGCAACAACGATAGGTTGCCACCGGCAAAAACCTCACGGGCGGCCTCGACGCACTCCCAAAGATCCTTGCTGAGTTCGCCTTGTTCCGTTGGAAATCCATCGAGCAGATCTTTCAAGGATTCATTGCGTGCAAAAGCAATGCCAAGCACCGCGGCTTGCGGTGGGCCGACTTCAGAACCTGCGAGAATTTCTTCGAACAATTTGCGTACGTCTTTTCCGGCCCCCTGATTGGCGACTGCAAAAATCGCATTGAGTTGCAAGCTCTGTTCCTTCTTTGACTTCGCTAACGCAATTAAGGTTTTGCGCGTGCTGGTATCTCCAGCTCCAGCGGTTCCCATGGCGCGCACAATCGCGCGGCGCACATGCGGGTCTTCTTCCTTTTTATAGACTTTGCGCAATTCCTTGAGTGATTCTGGTACTGCAAGTTGCTCCAAGCCCACCGCGGCCTCTTGCCGCGTGAGTGGCTCCACATCATTGAGTTGCGGAAGCAAGGCTTCCCAATAACTCGCTGGTGAAAATATGCCGATGCGGTGGATTAAATCCTGCTTGCCTTTGGTGATGCGCAGCAGATCTTCAGGGTTACCGCCACCACCGCCGCGGCCACCGCGACCGCCACCTGCGCCAGCGTTGATCAATTCGCGCTCAACCGCTTTGATGGCATCTGGGTGATCGGTTGCGAGCAACATGTAAACCAAGCGCGCGCGATCTTCGATACGGGGAGCGGAGTTTAGCTCATCAATCGTTTTCTCCAGTTCTTCGAGGGTTAAGGGGCGTGCAGCACCACCGGCACCTTTCGCAACTTCACCCATAAGCAGGCGTTTGGGTGCGCGCGCACCTTTGCTAAACTCAATCTCACGATTGGGGTAAGCCAAACGCTGTGCGGTAACAAAACACCACGCAAGCTCCACGTCTTGTACTGCATAAGCGACGGATAAAAGAATTTTCCCATCCTTATCAAGAAAAACATGGTGGGGTGCGATGACTTCCGCATCGCCTTCCGGATTGAATACGGCAGCGCGTGCCTTGATATCGATTTTTTGATGTTCGGCGCAGGAGATGGTGCCAAAACGCGGGCAAGCGCCTGATTTCGTGTGCTCAAAACGCGAAGCAATGATGCTGACGGTTCCACTGGCGAGCGCTTCAATGGTGGCGTCGTGATAGAGTTTTTTTGCTGCCATATCATTGGCGTTTTCACCATCCATGTTGACAGCAAGAAATACAATTGTGTCGCGCTCTTGGGCAAGCGCAAATGCTGCAGCATAATCGGACTGCCAAAGAATGCCGCCGCCGTCGGTAGCTTCGGTGCTAGAGAAGGTCAGCAGGAAGGTGAAGAAAAATGCGAGCATTGCGCTATTCTATCCATATGCACGAATCCTCGCCTCAGACCGGTCATTCGGATTGCACCACGGAGGGTATACGGGTGCAGGTCGGCGCCACCTTTTTGCCGGGGCAATCGGCTCCCGCTCGGAATCGCTATTACTTCGCCTACCGGGTGATTCTTACCAACACCGGACAGAGTTCTGCGCGTTTAATCAGCCGCCGGTGGAAGATTACGGATGCCGAAAACGAGGAACAAATCGTCGCAGGCCCGGGTGTGGTGGGCGAGCATCCTCAGTTGCAGCCTGGGCAACGTTATGAATATATGAGCGGCTGCGTTTTGGGCACCAAGTGGGGCACCATGGAAGGGCACTACCTTTGGGAGCGGGAGGATGGCACGCAATTTCAAACCGAAATTGGCCGCTTCTTTTTAGCGCTGACGACCGCTCCCTTGGGCAAAATGTCCACCCATTAAAGCTCCCGTCAACGGCTTTCCGTGGCCTATGCTGCGGTCCTCACGCAGACAAGGTTGCGTATCAATCAGAGCTTCTCCAGTAAGGGTAGAGCCAAATCCACTGGCCGCGCCACCACGGCTTTGCCATTCACCACCAACACTGGCCGATTGAAGAGCTCTTCCGGGTGTTCCAAAATGGCGCGTATTTTTTCCTCGCGAGAAGCTTCGGCAAGGGACATTTTGCTCCAGAGGGGGTCTTTCTGCCGCATGAGCACAGTCGGGTCTGTTTCTCCAAGGGCGACCAAAAGCGCTTCTATTTCGTCGACGGTTGGAGGTTGGTCCACGTAGTAGCGCAATTCCGCTTGGAGTCCGCGCTCTTCCAGGAGCGCTTTGAGTCCGCCACACTTCGAGCAGGAAGAATTCAACCAGGCAACGATTTCCATTTTCACAGGATACTAAGGCGGGCTATGAAATTCTTGCCCCCTCAAACCGACAAACTCCCGGGGGGTGCTTTGCGCAGGAACCGAATCGCAGCATCCATCGCCTCTTGGTCGTTTGCTTCACGCAAACAGCCGAGTAGACGATGACAGTAAGTGCGCGGATCCTCGAGCGCTGCCTCTAAATCAGCGCGGCAACAATTGGGCATTGCCGCATGCACCGGACCTGCAACAGCATGAAATGCGCGCAGCGCAGTGGTGCTTGGACCATCATGAAACACCTGGCGCAAACGAAAGTGTGCGTACATCCGCAAGTTGAACAAACGCCGCGGGTGATGTTGCTGAAGTTGTTCTTCATCAATCATAGGCAGGAGCGGGAAGTGGTCGCGTACGGCAGCGGTGAATAAACCATAGGTGGGTTCTGGGGAGTCGCTTGCGTGTGGATTTGGCATGGGGTAGGAACCCGGCGCACAACTTGGTGAACGCGCTTTGAAAATGAACCCTGACATGCCTAGTTCGCGAAATTCTTGCAAGCGTTTATCGAGCACCGGTTGCAAGCGCGGCGTGTAATCGGTGCCGCTGTCATTACCGATTAATAAACGATTGCCAGCGTCGTCTTCTTCTATGCGAATCGTTTCGCGTGGTACACCCATACCCATTTCCACCTCCGGGCATACCGGCAATAATTCGCAGTGATAGGCCATTGCCGTGGCGACGGTTTCGGCCTTCTTATCGCTTCCATCGTACCGAACCGGATTTCCGAGCAAGCAGGAAGACACCGCCAAGCGCGGCACGCTGGCATGGGTGGGATGGAGGAGGATGCGGTCCCAGGTGCTGTCCATAATTCTTATGCTCTATTTGGAAGGAGGAGTGGTTTTCATCGGGAAGCGGGGCGGTCAAAAATCAGCACTTCTTCCAGTGGCTTGCGCGAAATGGCATGCACTGGCACGGTGCAATGTGCGGCCGGATAGCCGACAGGAATCAACATGTAGGGGCGTTCATTGGCCGGACGACCAAGCAACGAACCAAGAAACTTCATCGGGCTAGGCGTGTGAGTCAAAGTGGCCAGGCCGGAAAAATGCGCGGCGGTTAAAAACATGCCGACGGCAATGCCAACCGATTCATCAGAGTAATAAACCTTGCTGCCGTCGTCGGCCGAGGTCAAGCGAAACACTACCACCAGCCAGGGCGCGATGTCGAGGTACTCTTTGTGGTCATCGGTTCCCAGCGGTGCCAAATCGGCCAACCACTCTGCACTGGCGCGGCTGGAATAAAGTTCGCGCTCTTCCTTTTCGGCGCCAAGGCGGATGGCGTGCTTCAGCGCGGGGTCGGATACTGCCACAAAGCGCCAGGGTTGCTTGTTGGCGCCACTGGGAGCGCTGGTTGCCGAGCGCACAATGCCCTCGATGGTTTGCCGGGAAACCGGCTTATCCGAGAACTGGCGGATGCTGCGGCGGCTCTTGAGCATGGCATAAAATTCTCGCGCTGCTTGTTCAGGCGGGCAGCCAGGGTGATAACCAGGCTCGAGAGGGATGAAGGCGGGATTCTCCATGCGGGGAAACTAACATGTTGGACGTGACTTCTCGCGCCCTGTTGGTCTGGACTTGGATTCTGGTTGGCATTCACTTGGTGTGGATGGGGGTGCGCTATGGCCTGGGCTTTCCGATTTGGGGCGACGAAGCCTTTGTCGCGGTCAATTTTTATGACCACTCGTATCTCGATTTGGTGCAGCCGTTGGAGTATGGGCAAATCGCGCCGCTGTTGTGGTTGTGGCTGGAGAAAGCGTGCTTCGATGTCTTTGGCGCCTCGCCGTGGGCTCTGCGCTTACCGGCTTTGCTGGCTGGCATCGCTTCGACTTGGCTCATGCTGCGTTTTTGTTTGCGTGCATTGCCACAGCCTTCGGCCTTGCTGGGCTTCGCGATCTTTGCAGCGTCGTATTATCCATTGCGTCACGCAGTTGAGCTAAAGCCCTATGCGGTGGATTTGTTGTTTGCGTTGATGATGCTGAACCTTGCCCTGGATCTCTTGCAAGGCGCTACGGAAAAGCGCGCGCAGAAGGGCAAGTGGATTCTGCTGATGGTGATTTCCTTGCTGGGTGTGTGGTCCAGTTTTCCATCGCTGTTCGTTTCCGGCGCGTTGATTGTATTTTTCGGAATGTTGGGTCTGTTCGGCAAAGCAGAAGATATGCGCGCGCGCTTAAGTTTGCTGTTGCCATCTACTTTGTGGGCAATCTGGCTGGCCATATCAGCGATTTATATGCTGCGCATTTTCGCCAATCCCCACGCTGCATCCGCGGCTTGGCTGACGGAAATGGCCATGTGGAAGCCAACTTTCCCACCGCTTGAGGAATGGTGGCGTATCCCGGAATGGCTGCTGCAAGCACATGCTGGTTATATGTCCGCTTACCCTAGCGGCGGCCCTAACTACGGCAGTTCCGCGACCTTGTTGTTGATCGTCATCGGCGTGATTGCCGTTTGGCGATCGCAGCGGCGCGGCTTTTTGTGGCTACTGCTCGGGCCTTTGGTATTCCTTTTTATCGCGGCAGCTATGCAGCGTTATCCCTATGGCGGCAGTGTGCGCGTTGCGATTTTCATGGCGCCGGCATTCTGTTTGTTGGCTGGCCATGGGCTGGTCACCCTGTTCAGCCGCACACCCGCAAAAGTGCAGGCGGGGGTGATGGTATTTTTCTGCCTTGCGCTGACAGCATTCGCCGCATCGGGGGTGGTGCGCGATCTTCAGCAACCGTACAAAATTCTTGCCGACCAGAAGTCCCTTGAGTTCGCCGGTTGGATGGAACAGAACATCGCAGCAGACGACTATGTTGCGGGTTTTTGCAACACCGAACGCGGCTATGTTCCCGATTTCTTTCATCTTGGTGGCTCCATGGCACGCTTGCGTTTCCACCTCATGCGCGATTTTGCACACCCCGTGTTATGGGGCGGCCCAATCTCGGCTCTGGCTTTATCGCGCGGGGGCAATATGCCGGGCCATTTCTGGCTCATCGCGTATAGCGACGATAACCAAACCGACATGCCTTTCCCAAAGGGTGAATTCGACCTGTTGTTAGAGAAACTTACCGCTGAACGCGGCCCCTCCAAGCATTTTGAGTTTCCGTTCCAAAACGTCGAACGCGTCGATCTTTACCGCTTCGCCCCCCGTTAAACCGTGCACTCCGCCATGCCCGCGCTGGTAGGATTTCGCGCATGGTCTGCTTCCGGATGACGTCTGTCCCTATCTTGGTGCTGGCAACTGCTAGCCTGGGATTCTCCTGCCAAACTCCTGATCCAGGCGCCAAGCCTGACGCCACCAGTGGAGCCACGATGAAAATGGTGGAGCCGGTCGATCAGGCGGCAGCTTTTGCCACCGGCACTACCTTGGCAGATTTCCAAGCGGCCGCTGCTTATCACGGAGTGGTGCTTGAGCTGCCTGCGCTGGATTGGAGTGCTACCGCGATAGGCCCTGAGGTCAATCGTATTTTACAACAAGCAGAAGCTGGTCTCCAAGCCATTGCGAATCAAGATCCACAGTACGTAACTTTCGCGAGCAGCTTTGCCGCCCTCGATGATGCCATGGATCCGGTCGTTTCGCTGCTCAATCAATTGTGGTTGATGAAAGAAACGCGCGTAGAAGAGGAAGTGCGCAGTGCTTGCAATGTAGAAGTGCAGAAGTTGGATGCGTGGCTGGTTGCGGTGAGCTACCGCGAAGATCTATACAGCATCTGCCAAGCCTACAACAAGCGTTATCAGAACGGCGAGCGCGCCTTGCTGGAGGGTGAAGACCTCAAATTATTTACCGACAATATGCGCGATTATCGTCGCTCCGGTTTTAACCTGGATGCCGCTACCCGCGCCGCCGTTGCGGTTTTGCAGAACAAACACAACGAACTCACTAACCAGTTTGATACCAACATCACGGAAGCTCAAGTGGAGTTGTTTTTGACTGCCGAGGAGATGGATGGCGTACCCGATAGCTTCCTGGAAGCATCCAAAATGGCAGATGGCAGCTACCGGGTCCGCGTCACTGTGACTCCAGATTTTGCCACGGTGATGGATAACGCTAAGAGTGAAGCGGTGCGAAAGCGCGTCAATATTGCGCGCTACCAAGTGTGCATGGATCGTAACGGCCCGTTGTTGAACGAAATTGTGGGTTTGCGTGCTCAGATTGCTGAAAAACTCGGATTCGCCAACTGGGCAGATTATAAAACGGAGCCGAAGATGGCGGGTACTGGTCAAGCGGCGATTGATTTTTGCGAAGATCTAGTCGCCGGTCTGGAACCGAAATTCCGCGGGGAGGTGGCCGTGCTCACCAAGCTGAAGCGTCAAGAAACCGGCAATCCGGCAGCGGAAATCATGTGGTGGGATTACCGCTACTACCAAAACATGCTGATGAAGAATGAGTATGGAGTGGATTCCGAAGCACTGCGTAACTACTTCAAGCTGGATGACGTCATCACGGGTATGTTCGCTGTTTACCAACATATTTTCGGCCTCACTTTCCATCGTATTGACCCACCGTATGCATGGGTGGATGATCTGCAGTTGTATGTCGTCACCGACGCCGCCACCGGCGAGCCGCTCGGTTGCTTCTACTTGGATTTATTTCCACGCCCGGGCAAGTACAACCACTTCGCGCAGTTTGATATTCAGGGCGGCAAGCGCCTTGCAGATGGCCGTTACCGCCGCCCCTCGGCAGCCTTGGTGTGTAACTTCACGCCTGGCGTGGGGGATCAACCCGCGCTGATGTCGCACTATGAGGTGGAAACGATTTTTCATGAGTTTGGCCACGCCATGCACACCGTGTTAACCCGCGCCAATTATGGTCAGCTCTCAGGGGGCAATGTGCCGCGCGATTTTGTCGAAGCACCCAGCCAGATGTTTGAGAATTGGGTGTGGGATGTGGAGGTGCTGCAGGGTTTTGCCGCCGATTACCGCGATCCGTCGAAGAAGATTCCAGCTGAGTTGATTGCCAGCATGAAAGAAGCCAACCTAGCAACCGCAGCATTGGGTTACCGCCGCCAAATGGGTTTGGCTCTGAGCGATTTGCGCATGCACTTAGGTGGTGTTGCGGATGCGGGTGCTGTGTGTAACGCCACCAACTCAGAGGTGCTGTTTGCCGTTCCTGCAGGAACCAACTTTGCGGCATATTGGGGCCACCTTACTGGCTACGACGCCGGTTACTACGGTTATGGTTGGGCAGATTCCATCGCCGCAGATTTGGCCACCGCCTTTGAGAACTCGCCAGGTCGTTTTCTCGATCAAGAGGTGGGCATGCGCCTGCGCAAAGAAATTTACGAAGTGGGAGGTAGCCGCCCGGTAGCGGAATCCGTGCGTAAATTCCTCCTCCGCGATTCCAATAACCGCGCGTTCTTGAAGCAGCTCGGCATCGGCAAGTAGCCTCTTTCCTGCAGCGGCTGGTACCTTTGGCCGCTTTCCTTCACCACCCGTGCTCGAGCGGTAAAGCATCACCCAACGCAAGTGCTTAACTGCTCCGGCGTCGAGTGGTTTTACGCTTCCCTTTCTTAGCCGGCGGGGGCGGCAATGGCCGCGGCGTACTGCCTGCAGCGCACCAATCCTCGGGAGGCGTTTTCTCTTTCATCTCAAACAGAAAACGTGAGGGATGGCACGGCACCAGTTTGCCGAATTTCGCTCGCGCAGCGCAATAACTAATGGATAACTCATGTTTGGCGCGCGTCACGCCGACGTACATCAAGCGGCGCTCTTCCTCGACAGTATCTTCCGCGACCGCCCGACCATGCGGCAAGATGCCCTCTTCGACTCCGACCAAAAATACGCGTCGAAACTCCAAGCCCTTTGCCGCGTGCAAAGTCATTAGGGTGACGGCGTCGCC
>CALFOT010000073.1 GCA_937919925.1 uncultured bacterium
CACCACCTGATCCGCTTGCCATTTTGAAGCGAGTTCTGCAGTATCGGCCACCAAACCTAGTTGCAAAGCAGCACAGCTTGCAGCACCCGCCGCAGTGATTTCCGTAAGTTTAGGGCGCACGATAGGCAGGTCCAGAATATCGGCGAGGAACTGCAACATCCAGGCATTTGCAGTCATGCCGCCATCGACACGCAAGCAATCTGGTAAAAGCGCGCCATTGGCACGCGCACTTTCCAATAAATCACGGGTTTGGAAGCAAGCCGCTTCGAGTGCTGCGCGCACGATTTCGGCGCGACCGGTACCACGCGTGAGGCCGTGCAAACTGGCGCGCGCATTTGGGTCCCACCAGGGGGCACCTAAACCGGTGAAAGCCGGGATGAGGTAGATGCGCGCATGGGGATCGGCGGCGCCGGCGAGGGCTGCGGATTGTGCGGCATTGCTCAGGATGCCAAGGCCATCGCGTAGCCATTGGATGGCCGAACCAGCAGAGAAAATGCTTCCTTCAAGGGCGTAATCGCAGTTGCCTTGATGCCGCCATAACACCGTGGTGAGCAAATCCTCATTTTGCACCATGCATTGCGCACCGGTGTTTTGCATCGCAAACGCACCGGTGCCGAAAGTGCATTTCATACTGCCTGGTGCAAAGCAAGCTTGACCAATGGTGGCGCTTTGTTGATCACCAACTAGCGCTGCAATCGGAATGGCGCGGCCGAATAAATCCACGCGAGTCGTGCCGAAGTCTGCGCAAGTGTCACGCACTTCCGGCAACAGCTCAAGTGGAATATCGAACTGCTGCAACAGCCAAGGATCCCATTGCAGCGTATGGATGTTGAACAACGAAGTGCGTGCGGCATTGCTCACTTCCGTGGCAAAAACTTCGCCGCCAGTGAGATGCCAAAGCAACCACGTATCGATGGTGCCAGCGGCTAAATCTCCGGCGTCAGCCGCGGCGCGCGCGCCCTCAATGTTGTCGAGTAACCAGCACAGCTTGGTTGCACTAAAATAAGGGTCGAGCAGTAGCCCGGTGCGCTGCCGAATTTCAGCTTCGAGACCAGCGGCGCGCTTTCCGGCACAAATTTCTGTGGTGCGGCGATCTTGCCACACCAAGGCAGGGTGCAAAGCGCGGCCGCTGCGCCGCTCCCACAACACAATCGTTTCGCGTTGATTGGTGATCCCTAGGCCTGCTACCCGTTCCGCACTGCCCTCCACCTGCGAGAGGACTTGTCGGCAACAAGTCACACAATCCTGCCAGATGGTGTCCGGATCGTGCTCAACCCAACCTGGCCGTGGGAAGCTTTGGGCAAGCTCCATTTGCGCCGTAGCCAGCGCCTGAAGGTTGGCATCGAACAAAATGGCGCGCGAGGACGTGGTGCCTTGATCGATGGCGAGCAGCAGCGCATCAGAGCTCATGAGCATCGAGTGGGGGCGTAGGGGAAGGCGCGGTCCAACGTAATTGTTGCTGCAAATTAATGGTGGATTCTGGCACCGGCGGCAAGCCCAGGAGTTTCAAGCAGAGGTTGGCCGCATCGCTGTTGCGCACGGGTTGTGGGCCAATGTGAATCGAAGTTGGCATGTCGATGCCTGGATCGATGTACTGACCACGATTTAGAACATAGAGGTCTTGCGGTTCGTGCATGGCTGCCGTCCAAATGAAAAATGGAACCACATAGTTGACCCATAGCAAGCCATTGCCGGTGTGGTTGGCTTGCGGAATGCCGCCGCCGTGATCGCTGGTCATCACCAGGGCAGTGCGCTCTTTCAACAGCGGATGGGCATCAAGATGGGCAAACAACACACCAAGGGTGGCGTCGGTGTTGGCAAGTGCCAGCATGTAGGGGGAATTAGGAGTTAAATCCCAACCACTGGCGTGTCCGGCATCATCGGGCCCGCGAAAATGCACAAACACAAAACAACGCGGGTACAAATCGCGGTCGAGCATTTTGATCACTTGTTGCATCTGCACCGCGGGATCGATCTCCACATTCATGACATCGATCAACGTGGCGTCGTCGGTATTCCAACTTTGGCGAAATAACTCAAACTTCGGCTTCGAAGCAAACATCGCATCGGCGATACCAGCCGCCGACGTCATGTGGTAAATCCCAGCTACAGAAGTGCCTTTCCGCATGAGTAGGGTTTCCTCAGGGGTGGGGTCGATATTGGTGAACCAGCCGTGCCCATCTTTGCCACTGGCGACACGCCCGCTGAG
>CALFOT010000074.1 GCA_937919925.1 uncultured bacterium
GGCGTTGGTGCATGAATCAAAATTAGCATGAGAATTCCCAAACATTCGAGGTTTCAGGGGCAAATCTTAATGAACTCCGGCCGACCAAGCCTCGTCATTTGATTCAAAATACTGCATGCCAGCTTTACCTCCACCGCTTGGGCTAGTGGGTTTCGAGCGTGAAGACGTGGTCCGAAAATCTGCTTGTATCGAAAGAATGTATTTTCTGCACGACCTTGCTGATGGTAGCCGGATTCCTTTTTCCAAAGTCGTCGTCCGATTTCATTGATTCTCTTAACCGTGTTATCTCTTGGCGCGCACCGTCGTCCGCCCCTCGAGATTACTGCCGTTCGAATCGGTGGAATGATTACTCGTCCACCTCGCGCCTTGACTGCTTTGTAAATTGCGATTGTGTCGTATGCAGCATCAGCCGTGAAACTGCATATCTTGCCCTTCAACTTCCCAATCATTTTGAGGGCAGACTTTGCATCGTCTACATTCCCCTCGGTCAACATTTGGGCGACGATTACGCCAGAATCATCGACACCTATGTGTAATTTCCTCCAACCGCGTTTCCCACTTCTACCGTGCTTCACGGCCGCCCATTCGCCTTCTCCTACTATCGACAATCCAGTGCTATCGACGATGAGATGAACCGGTCCCGCGGTCGACAAAGAACCCAACCCAATCTCTAAATGCTGACTGCGCCGAGAAAGTGTCGTGTGATCAGGGACCTCGACATCAACTCCCATCAAGGCTAGAACTGACCGGAGAAAACCTTCTGTTTGGCGAAGCGGCAGTTGAAATACAAGCCTGAGAGCAAGAGCCGTTTCAATTGCATGATCGGAGAACTTCCTTTGGCCGCCGCGTCGACCTGATGACGTTGGAATCCAAGCGTCGATTGCCTCTTCAGAAATCCACAGCTTGAGATCACCTCGCTTAACCAGAGACTGGTCGTAATCAGGCCAGTTGCCGACTCTGTATTTGGTCTTGAACTTCGGATGAACCTTAGACTTCATTGCAAGATGATGCGCTGGCGGTCGACAGAGTATCCCGGAATTTCACCATGATGGAATAGCGTGCCTGATTCATGCACCAACGCCATCATTTGGGCTGATATCGCCAAGCTTAAAGCAAGAATTGGCCACAACAAACCGCACTGCCTACTCGCCAAGACAAAAAAGAAAAGACCTAGAAACCGCAATGGCCACTAGGTCTACTCCGAGATTTAGTCGCGAGGAGATTCGCCGCGAAGCGGGGGTAGGATTCGACGCGCAGCGAGGCTTGTGAGGCGCAGCCGATACGAGCCTCACCGCTGCGGGAGAAGCCTAACCACCGATGCCAATTGAAAAGAGACGGCCACGCAAAGCGTGGAACCGTCTCTTGAGATTGGTAGCGGGGGTAGGATTCGAACCTACGACCTCCGGGTTATGAGCCCGACGAGCTGCCAGCTGCTCCACCCCGCGATTCAGGCCGCAGAGTGTACCCCCTCAGCAGAGTGAGTCAAGCACCTAGCGCGGCAAATCCCTAATCGCCTACATCTCTGGCAAATTGCTCGCCATTTTCGGCGTCTCGCTGCCACCGTCAGGCGCTTCTGCAGGAGCACCCTCCGCTGGAGTTTCGCCAGTGGACACTTCTGGGGGAGCGGGCTCTTGTGCAGGCGCTGGTGGCTCCAACGCCGGGAAGTTCTCGCGCTGCTGATCTGCATAAGTGCGCCACTCCGGCGGCATTTCACCCAGAGCCTCCAATTGATCGAGCACCTGCCGCCCCTCCACCAACATTTGGCGCGCGCTGGCATTGCGTAACGCCGACAAACCTAACTCCCACTTGCGCGACAAATCGTAATCTGGAAGCGCCAGTAGCACCGGCAACACCTGCAGTGCCTCAACGATTTCGCCACGATAGAGCTGCAGCTCCACCAAATAATCCAACCACAAACCATTTTGCGGCTCGACCACAACCCAATCCCGCAAACGGCCGACGGCATCCGCAGCATAAACGCTGTTGCCGTTTTGCACGCCGAAAGCCAGCAAGTACTTCGACACAGCGACTGCATGTTTACGACTCACGGTCAACTGATCTTGCTCCGAAAGCCCATCCAGTGGAAAACTACGTGCAACGCGGAACACCAACTCGATTTGAAACAAACTATCGACCTGTTCCTCAAAGTAAGTGAACACACGCGAAAGTGCCCCCAAATCACTTCCCACCTGAGCGACCAACGCGCTCCCATAATCATGGTGCAACGCCGCCGCCGGTTTAAAAGCCAACAGTGGCTCCAACACTTCCGCGCTGCGCTTGCCGCTCAGTGCGGTCAAGATTCGCTTTTGTAGGAACACGTCGCCCTCGAGCGGCAAGCGCCGTACTAACAGCAATGGCGTGCCGGGGGGATTCAACAAACTGAGACTCTCAATGGCCTGACGACGGATTTTCATTTTCGCATCCGCGAGTAGCTGCGGCAGCAACTCCACTAAGGAAGTGGGTTCCGGAATCCGCTGCGCGATGGCAGTCATGGCAATGAGCGCATCCGTGCGCTCCGCGGTGGCAGCCTCCACATTCATTACCAGAGTTTCCAGCACGGGCAAGAACGATGCTCCTGCAACGGTGCCAATCGCACTATAAAGATGGCCGCGCACATCTTGACTATTTTCCACCGCCAAGGCTTGGCGCAAACGCAACTCGACCGCACCACCGTCATCAGACACACCTACAGGGGCCACTCCATTCGGCGATAAAAAGCTCAAGCTCCCCCACAATGCGATGCGCACGCTCTCGCTTCCTACAGGGCCTTCGGTATCGGCAGGATAAACGCCTTCCAACCCCCGCAACACGCCCTGCCAAGCAATCTCTGGCGGCTGAATTTGTTTGAGCAGACGTGCAGCAGACTGCTTTTCACTGGCTTGCCCAAATTCCAGCACCCGCAACAAGGAGTTCAGCCCTTCATGGCCGGTCAAAAACCGCGGCACCAACTCCATCAATGCCTTACGCTGCGCCAAAACTTTTTCATTCAGCAAGAGATCGCGGAAAGTTGCCGAGATGGCAGCCTTGGTGGCCGCATCCGCTCCGGCAAAATCGTAGAGTTTCAAGGCTGCCAACGCTAACTGATTGACCTCTTGGAGGCGATGTTGCAAGCCACGCAGAATCGTTTGAATATCTGCACCATTGGCGAACAGCATGCGCCAGTCGGCAAGTTCTTGTGCTTTGTTCTGCTGATAGGCGGTTTCCAACCAAACTTCGCGACCAAGCGCGCTAGATGCTTGCCACCAAAGCTGGAATTCGGAGCGATCGGCAAACTGGCGACCGCAAAGATTCTCCAGCGTGTTGCGGGCGTCGGCAGCAAAATTTTGACGGTCTAAAAAAACAGCGACGCCTTCGATGAGCCCGACATTTGAAGATGCCAACTCTCCGGCAGCGAGCAATGCGCCACGCACCGTGCTTTCCTCCGCCGGCAAAGGCAGCAACAAACTTTCAATCAGGCGCGTTTCGAGTAAATCCCAGCGGCTATCCAGCTGACGAAAAACCGTAGTCAAATCCGCGGGCAACAAGCCACTGCCTTTGGCCTTCAGGAAAAAAGGAAGTTGTTCCGCTGGAGCGAGGCTATTGACGCGCGCCACCACCAACTTGGAGGCCAACAAACGTTGTTCAGCAGGCGCCTTACTATCTTGCGCGGTGATCCACGCGGCCGCCGTTTCTGGTTCGGCACGCAGGGGCTCGGGTAAATCAAAACCGCCGCCTTGAAGGCAGTACAGCGGGAAACTCAGCAGCAGGGCGAACACGTGTCTAGTTTAACAATGGAAACTACTCATTCATCGGAATCATGCAGGGAATAACTTCAGTAGGGGGCAAAAATAGATGTGTTCCACGATTTCTTCACAAGAGCCCACGCTGGAAAGGGTGAAATCTGCACATTTTTCATAAAACGGCCGACGTTGAATGAGCAGAAACTCGATTTCCTCGGCCAACGGCAACGAGCTTAACGACGGCCGCGGCGCCTGCTGCTGACGTTCCAGCAGGGTTCCGGCAGGGCAATCCAGGAACACCACACGCGCAGCCATCTGCAAACGAGCCACCGAAGTAGAGCTCTCTACCACTCCACCACCCAGCGCCACCACATGACGTGGCAGAGCAAGCAACTCTGGAAGTAACGCGCGCTCGGCGGTGCGGAATCCGCGTTCATCGCTGCGGATCCATTCGGCAATGGCGCGTTGTTGACGCCGTTCGAGTTCTTCATCGGCGTCGAGAAACTGCCAACCTAAGCGGGTTGCCAAAGCGCGGCCCAAACTCGTTTTGCCAGCCGCACGAGCACCGATCAGGACGACGGCGGCACGATGCTGCAATTCTTTACGCAGTGCCTCATCCAGTAGGCCAAAAGCAACGACCAGCCCGGTGGCCAAACGTAGCTGCTCGAGCATTTGCCTAATGAGCATCGCGGTGCCAGGAATCGCGGTGGCTCCGGCGGCGTGGGCATCTGCCAACCAAGTAGTTTGCAAAGGGTGATAAACCATATCCAACGCCAGCGCCCCAGCCCGCGGCGCTTGACCAGGAGTTGGAGAACCCGGCTGTAAGAAACTGCCTGCTGTGGTGGCTTGCACAACCGCGTCAAAATCTTGCTGCTGAGCCGACTGCAATGTCGTTGCGGTCACGGCGCGGCCAGAACGTGCAAGTGTTTCGCAAAGCAACGACGCCTGCTCGGCCCGACGTGCGGCCACAGTAACCACATAGCCACGTTCGGCAGCTTCTAAAGCCAAACCGCGCGCCGCGCCACCCGCGCCAAGAATGAGAATGGAACTTGCAGGCTCAAGCCCCGCATTTTCTAAGCTGTGGATGGCTCCAAGTCCATCAGTGTTGACGCCCTGCCAACTGCCGTCTTGGTACTGCAAAAAGTTCGCCGCGCCACTGGCCGGCTGATTTGTGGCGATGGCTGCAGCCGCTTGTTTCCATGGCGCCGTAACCGATAGGGTGAAAATACCGCAAGCCGCCGCGTGGGCAAAAAAAGCGGGCGCATCGAACACTGGAAAGCGCAAATAAACGGCGTTCGCGCCAGTTTGCGCGCAAGCTGTGTGCCACAAAAACGGGCTCAGGCTGTGCTCCACGGGGTTGCCCATCACCCCCATCACCCTCGTTTGTGAATCCGCTTGGGGAGGCAGCATCTCCAGCAAACTGCAGTAATCCCATTGGCCCAGCGCGGTGCTGGCGCCTGGCCAACAGCAGTAAATCCACGCTGCACCTGCAAGCAACGACATCACCCGTGAAGCCGAGCCACCCGGACCCTGCGCGAAGGCAATCAATCGGGATGCTTGATTGGGCGCTGCCGACGCGGCTGTTTGGCCCGCGGCTTGTTGCAAGGCCACTGCCGGCATGGCGTCTTCAGCAAAATCCGCCCAACTCACCAACTTTATGATTCCGGTACTGCCTGCTTCCGCAGAGGCTTGGAGATAGAGCAACGCGAGTTCGGCCGGAACGGCAGTGGTATGAATGGGTTGATGCCAGGAAACCAAACGCAACACCGAATCTGGCAAGACGACTGGGCCAGTGCCTAAAGGTAAATCCACCACCGAAAAACCACAGCGCCCAGCAGCCACCAAGGTGGCACAACGCTGCTCTGCCGTACCCGCAAAATACCCGCCTTCCTTTTCTAACAAAATGGCGGCAACGAAACGCAAACGTGGGAATGCGGCCAAAATGGAGCGTAAGGGAAACTCCTTTGGAACTAGATCCAAACGTAACTCCACCCAGCCTACTGCGCCTTGCAAAATGCTTAGCTGCTGACGCAGTTGGTCTTCCCCTTGCACCAATAGGGAAACCAAAATCCGTTCTGCAATGGGTTTCAAAGTGTGGAATCTCCGGCGACCAAGGCACGCAATGGCATGGCAGCTTTTTCACTAAGCCGACCACTTGCGCAAGCTAAGTCGATGACGCTCAAAAGTGCTCCGCGATAACGCATGGCCTCGGCAGCGGAAAGTGCATGCAAGTGAGCCTGAATGGTTTCTGCATCACCACGCACCACGGGGCCGGTGAGTGCCGCCCCCGCACCCAGCTCCACAGTGGCCAAAACTGCGCGCGTGGCCATTTCGCAAACCACCGCGGCAGTTCCTTCACCCAAGGCAGGCTGCAACAAATCTGCCGCCCAACCACATAGGGCGGTGACGTGATTCGACAGCAGCGACAAACCAAGGTGATACTTGGCCCGCTCCACATCCGGGGCCAAAGTGAGTGCACGTGCACCCCAACAGGCAATCACGTCGGCAAAAATATGCGCCGCAGTAGAGAAGGTGGCCAACGTAACAGTGGCTGCGGCAAGGGCCACGGCGTCGTCTTCGGGATGGCCCGAGAAGGCCATCAGTGGATGGATGGCCGCACATACAGTGCTGCTGTTGGGAGCTTCCGAAAACAACTCCGCGCCGCGAACGCCACTGCAATGAATCAAAACATTGCCTGCACCATGTAAGTGATTTTGGCAACACTCCAGCGCGGCAACCAGTTCACGATCTGGCACCGTCAGCAAAACCACAAGGTTGGCGCGTGGTGCAGCGTGGTATTCCAACAGCGGTTGCATCGCATGCGCGCGCGCCCAATCCATCCACAGTCCTTGTTGCCTACCAAGCACAAATACCTTTGCGCCAGCGCGCTGATGCACCAGAGCCAAGCACTTGCCGACGCGCCCTGGACCAACCACCAGAACCTGCTCCATCATGACGAGCGACCTGCCGTTGGAGTTGCCATCGGCGCACGCAAAATAGGACCGTGCTGGAGTGACACCACAAAAACCTGGGCACAAACCAGCCGCGTTTGGATGGCGCAATTTTCGGCTGTTTCAAAATCGGGGAAGTAGGCGAAGAAGGTGCCTCCCGAACCGCAAAGCTGGAAATCGGCGCTTGCATCAAGCTTGGCATGAAACTCTTGCAGCGCTGGATAGGCGCGTTCCGCGGCATCAAGCAAATCATTTTCTAGAGGCAAGGGTGGCACCACAGAAACATGAATTCTGCTTTCTTTGCAGGCCCCAACCACGCAAGGCAAATTGCTAAGTTGCGCAAACACCCAACCGGTGCTGACGGGGAAACTGGGTACCGCCAAGACCACCCAACCTTCCGGACCAGTGCCCGTGGCCAAAAGGATTTCCCCCCGTCCGCCAAGCAAAACGGCCGCTTCCTGTTGTAGGAAAAAAGGCACGTCGCTACCGAGAGTGAGGGCAAGTTGGGGCAAATCCAAAATGGCGCTGCCATCGCCGACCACTTCGAGCAGGCGCAAAGCTGCCGCCGCGTTGCCCGAGCCACCACCCAAACCAGCTCCGGCAGGAATGTATTTTTGTAGCGACCAACTCACTGGCGGCGCCTCGCCACCGGCCGCACGCCAAGCTTGTTCGGCGCGCAAAACCAAATTGGAGGCATCCACGGGCACTCCCTTGGCTGCCGGGCCCAACACCTGCAACGCTGCATGGGGAGCCGTGGCAGTGACGGCATCGACCTCGCTGGCCGCGCGCGGGCAACAAGTTAGCTCGTCGTACAGAGCGGCAGCAACAAACCACGAGCGCAGTTCGTGGAAACCATCTTCACGGCGCCCCAACACTTCCAAGGTCCAGTTGAGTTTCGCTGGACTACGCAGCAGGAATCCTGGATTTGACATCGTGAAAGTTTAGACAGTTCTAAGTGGCAAGTTATCAAGTAGGTGCACCCCTTCGAGGCGAGCGCCGACGACTGCACGCCACGGTAACGTTGCGGAGGTGCTCGCTGACTCGAAGCGGCGGTCATCGACGACTGCAGCGTAAACCAGTTCGGCCGGGGAACCTTCAAAGCATGCCTGCATCCATGCTTCTAGCCGTCGTGGATTGCGCTCACCTGCTTGGAAAGCATCTGCGGCGGCGGTTAAGGATTGATGAAGTACCAGAGCCTGTTTGCGAGCGGCACTGGATAAACGCGCGTTGCGGCTCGAAAAGGCCAAACCATCGTCTTCGCGCAGCGTGGGGCACTCCTGGATGGTGAGCGGCAAATCGAAATCTTCGACCATACGCCGTACCAAAAAGAGCTGCTGAGCATCTTTTTGGCCAAAGAAAGCGATATGCGGCTGGCAACGTTGAAATAATTTCAACACCACCGTGAGCATGCCAGCGAAGTGCCCCGGGCGTGCGGCACCTTCAAAACGATCTCCGCAGGGGCCCGGCACGACCCCAGTGACAAAGCCCTCTGGATACATATCCTCTGGAGTTGGCAAATACACCGCATCCACATGCAAGCTTTCGAGCATCTCTAAATCTTGTGCCAGGGTGCGCGGATAAGCCTTGAGATCATCGGGACGTTCAAACTGCAAAGGGTTAATAAAAACCGATGCCAGGACTTGATCACACAGAGGCCGAGCGGTCACGAATAAAGTGGCATGGGCTTTGTGTAGGGCGCCCATCGTTGGCACCAAACCAAGCGTGGATGCCACGGTGAAACCGCTGCGCCATTGCTGCAACTGGGCGTGGCTGTGTAATATTTTCATCTCACGCTTGGAGTAGTTGGGCAAGTCGTTGGCTGGCGGTGAAACCACTTGCGAGGAGCAAATCGGGTGCCAACTCAGCCAGCGGTTCCAGGACAAAGCGGCGCTGCTCGAGGCGTGGGTGCGGCACTTGCAGATCGGGCTCCATCACCCGCAGCTGGTCATACATTAGCAAATCAAGATCGATCGTGCGTGGGCCGTTGGGTTGCGTGCGCACCCGCCCAAGTTGGTTTTCGATGCCCATCATTGCCGCCAATAATTCTTGCGGCGACAAACTCGTTTCGCAGCGCAGAACGGCATTGACATAATCTGGCTGGGGCGGGCCAGCAATCGGAAGAGTCACACGAAAACTACTCAAAACCACCAATTCGATGCCTTTGGTGGCCTCTAAAGCACAGGCGGCACGATGCAAATACGCTTCGCGATCGCCCAGGTTCGAGCCTAATCCTAAAAAAGCAATCGTCATTGAAAAATTTAATGGCTGCTCGGTGGAACCTGAGTGTTGCGAAATAACGACGGCAAGTCACGCAGCAACGGTACAAACACAAATAACACCGCCATCATCACCATGGCAAATTCGGGCTCGAGAAACAATAAGCCAAGCAACACGACAAATTTGGCCAGCGTTTTTACCGGGCGATGGGAGCGCGTCATCCAAGAAAAGAAATGTGGGTAAGGGACGCGCGATACCATCAGCAAGCCTAGCCCAATCAGTAAAAACGGGATGGAAACTAAACTCCAATACTTCAAGGAGAAGATGGCCTGCTCAGAAACATGGAATAAATCAATGTCTTCGACACCAAAGAAAAACAACACCAAAGCGATAGGCAAAGATGCCGCACCGGGCGATGGCAAGCCGATAAAGTGTGCGTGTTCGGCATTTAAATCTTCCACTTCGTGATCCAAATTAAAACGCGCTAAACGCAGCACCGCGCAGCAGGAAAAAATCACTGGGGCAATCACCATAAAACGCGGATGCATGTGGATGCCGAGCTCTGGCCCCATGACGCGTAGCAGAGTGATCGACAGAATCGCTGGCGCCACACCAAAAGTAACACAATCTGCCAAGCTATCTAGTTGGGCACCGAGCGGACTGGCACTCCCCGTCATCCGGGCAAGCTTGCCATCGACAGCATCGAGCACGTTGGCGAGCACCAAGTACAGCCCCCCCTCATAGAGCCGATGAGGGTCATTCTCCAAAATTGCCGTGACACAAAGCAGAATCGCAACCACCCCGCAGGCAAGGTTCCCAAGGGTGACTAAATTCTGTGGTGACAAGACTTGTGGCGGACGTGGCTCCGAATCCATAGGAAGATTCTATCCTGGAACACCCGCGGCCGTACTAGCCTACAAACTGAACATGCATTCCCGTCTCACTCCACTCCTTTTTGCCCTACTCGCATTTCCTTGCTGGGCGCCTGCTCAAGAGGCAACACCGCTACTCACGCCCCCCTCTCTCACGGGCCTGGATGCTGTCGACCCCATCGTGGATGCAATTTATGCCATCCCTGATGCGGATCTGCAGGTGGATCAAATTCTCGATCACTTAGTCAATCAAATCGGTCCTCGTCTGACTAGCTCCAAGAATTTGACCGCCGCCGCTGAGTGGGCGGTGAAACAATTCCAGAGTTATGGGTTTCAAAACGTGCGGATGGAAGAGTGGGGCACTTTCCCAGTCGGCTTTGACCGTCAACATGCGCACGGACAAATAACGGCACCAGAGCAAATGGATTTAGTGTTCATGACCCGCTCCTGGACCCCCGGCACCAAGGGGGCGCAACGCGGGCCGGCCTTACGCGCACCCACGTCCGAGGAAGAGTTGGCCGCATTGAAAGGCAAACTCGCCGGCGCGTGGATTGTTGCTTCCTCGGGAACTTACGCCCCACGTTTTGATCTAGACAGTGACGAGCTGCGCGATCGCTTCGGCACGCTCTGTGATGCTGAGGGCATTGCCGGCGTGATTCGACCTGGCAACAAAAGTGGTTTGCTGGTGACCTCCGGGCAATACAAAGTAGATTGGGACAACCTGCCGACGCGAGTCTCGATTCAATTATTGCGCGATCAATTCAGCCAAATTTATCAGCTGTTGGAGGAAGGGCAGGCCGTAGAGTTGGAGTTTGATATCGCTCAAACCTTCACCCAGGGTCCTATCCCACTCTACAACGTGATTGCTGAAATCCCGGGCACCGATTTGGCGGACGAACTGATTGTTTTTGGTGGGCACCTTGATTCCTGGGATGGCGCAGGTGGCGCCCAGGACAATGGAACGGGTACTTCCACCACTTTAGAAGCCGCACGAATCTTGCTGCAATCTCTGCAAGAGCAGGGCCTAAAGCCGCGTCGCACGATTCGCTTTATGCTGTGGAGCGGAGAAGAACAAGGCTTGTTGGGTTCGCGCGCATACATCGACCAACACCCTGAAGAAAGCGCGCATATTTCCGCGGTCATCGTGCACGACGGCGGCACCAACGCGTGCTCTGGCATTCGTGCCACGCCACTCATGATGCCTTTGTTTGAAGAAGCATTCGGCCCCATCATCAACCACACGGCTGCAGCCGAGGACGACAATCTGCGCTTTCGATTGGTTGCTGCCGAACGTCTGCCACGCGGCGTCGGCAGCGATCATGATTCCTATCTTAGTGTCGAGGTTCCCGGATTTTTCTGGGAACAAATGGGCGGCGTGAACTACACCTACGTGCATCACACACAGTACGATTGGGTTGATCAAGTGGTACCGGCATTCCAAAGAGGCACCGCTCGCGTGGTAGCTGCGGCGGCATGGCGCTTGGCAAACATGAATCAAGCTGTGCCACGGGAAGACATGGGTAGCCGCACAACGCGCGGCAACCAAGAAAATCGCCGCCGCCTCGGCGTGTTCCTTGGCGAAGGGATGGAGATTGATGAGCTAGTCGACGGCAGCCTTGCCGCCAAGGCTGGCATGAGTAAGGGTGATGTGCTGGTGAGTATTAACGGCACTGCGATGCACGCTTTGTCTGATGTGGGTGCCGCTTTGCGAGCTGTGCAGGGTAATACGGCGACAGTGGTGTGGAAACGTGGTGAGGTGCTGATGGCTGCTGAGTTCGATTGGAAGGTCCAAACAGCGAATCTGGTCCCCTTGAGTGTTCCGCTTGCAAATTGATTCCGTATCTCCAGATCTTATTAAACGTCCTCCTGGCACCCAACCAGGAGGACGTTTCTTGTTTAAGCCACCCCATTGCCCCAACCGTTTTTGTGCCAGTGAATCTCCAGAAATTGCTTTTCGTTTTTGCCGTCGCGGGTCATTTTTAAGAAAATGTGACGGACGCCGCATCCCTCGATTTCGTTGTCTAATATGTAATCGAGGCTTCAGCTCTCAAACTTTCCGCGGTAATTATCGGTGGCGAAAACCAATTTTGCATCATTCCCTTATGCATTTACTTTGCTCAAAAGTAACGCGTCGACAGGCCGCCAGAATTTTGGGAGTCAATCGAAAAACCGTGGAGCGGCGCTTCACGCTCCTCTCCCGCATAGCTCACGATTTTCACCGAGCCCAGTTAAACCAATCCAGGGAGAGGGGCGGAATCCATGGTGTTTTTCAGATTGACGAGCTAGAAACTTTTGAGCATAACCGCAGGATTAAACCGGTCACGCTTGCCGTGACGATCGAGCGACACAGCTATTTCATTTTGGGTGCTTTCGCTGGGAAAATGGGTTCACGAGGACAACTGAATAGCCAGTACCGACGGCGAAAAAGGTTAATCGAAATGGAGGAAGGGCCTCGGCGATCCGAATCACGGCGCGTCGTTCGCAAATCTTTCGATCTCCTAAATTACTACTTGGATCCAAAGGCCTCCGCACACCTCCAGAGCGATAAGAAAAAATCCTATCCCGTAGAGCTGAAGAAGTCCTGCTGGGGCCGCGACATTCAGCATGAAGTGACGAGCAGTAGAGATGTGCGGGATTATCACAACGCACTATTCCCGATTAATCACACTCTGGCCATGATGCGCGACGGGCTTTCTTGTTTGGTTCGACGGAGCTGGGCTGCATCCAAGAAGAAATCGGGCCTGCAGCGACACTGTTGGATATGGATTGCATGGCGAAACTACGTGCGAGGAGTCACTAACCGTACCAAGACAACACCTGCTCAGGCGCTCGGTGTTAGCCTCTCATCTTTTCAAATGAAAGAAATTTACCATTGGAGGTGGCCCATGAGACTGCAAGCAAGGCACACCCAAGGGGTCCAGATTCCTTAGGCTCCCGGACCTGCGTGCCCCGTTGCCTCCACATACCCCTTATACCCCCCATAATAAGTCGTAGCCTCCGAAGCATCGATCTCCAGCACATGCGTAGCCAAAGACTCCAGAAAATGGCGGTCGTGGCTCACAAAAATAATCGTACCCTCATAATTGGCCAGCGCCTCCAACAGTGCCTGCTTCGATTCAACATCTAAGTGGTTCGTTGGCTCATCCAGTACCAAAAAGTTTGGTGGATTATAAAGCATGCGTGCTAACACCAAGCGTGCCTTCTCACCACCCGATAGGACCGCCGTCCTCTTTTCTAAATCATCCGGATCAAAACCAAAACATGCAAGACAAGAGCGTAAATGTCCAATGCTAGCTGTTGGGAACTCAGCTGTCATCACCTCTAACACGGAACTTGTCGCGTGTAACAAATCCGTAGTGTGCTGCGCAAAATAGCCGGTACTCAAAGACGCGCCACGTTTACACACGCCGCCGTCTGCATCCATATCCCCCATAATGATTTTCAACAAGGTGGATTTCCCGGCGCCATTGACCCCCAGCACAGCCCAGCGCTCGGTGCGCCGAAGGTGTAAATCCAGGTCTATGTAAACCGCGTTATCGCCAAAACTCTTATCTAAACCTTCCGCGACGAAGATATCGTTGCCCGACCGCGGTGGTGGCGGAATCTTGAATACCAGCTTCTGGCGACGGCTACGCGGCGGTTCCAACTTTTCTAACTTATCCAACTTGCGCAGCCGGCTCTGCGCTTGTGACGCCATCCGCGCTTTGGCGCGAAAGGAGTTGATCCAGCGCATCTCACGCGCGACATGCGCGGTTTGCCGTTCAAAGGCCGCCATGCGTTGCTTATCTTCAAGCTCGCGCTGAGCGAGGTAAAAATCATAATCGCCAGGGAAAATACGTAACTTCCCTTCATCGATCTCGACAATCCGCGTCACCACTTTGTTCATAAATTCGTGATCGTGACAGGTCATCACCACCGTGCCGCGGTAATCCCGTATGAACCCCTCAAGCCACAAGATCGATTCCAAATCCAAGTGGTTGGTGGGTTCGTCGAGCAATAGAATTTCTGGTTGTTGCAGGAGAATGCCCGCAAGGGCCACGCGCATCTTCCAGCCACCCGAAAGGATGCCGATATCGCCATTCATTTTCTGCTGATCAAAACCAAGCCCGGCAAGAACTTCCCGCGCCCGCGATTCGATGTCATAACCACCCAGGATTTGAAATTCCGACTGCAACCCCGAGTAACGCGCCATGATGTTATCGAGTTGATCAACCTTGTGCGGATCCCCAAGGTCATGCTCTAGCTCCTCGAGCAGATTGCGCAAAGCACCCACACGTCCGGCGCAGCGCACGGCTTGCTCCACCACGTCACAACCGAACATTTCACCTACTTTTTGGTCGAAATAGCCAATGCGGATGCCATTTGGATAGCTCAACAAGCCCGTTTCGAGCTGCTCCTGGCCAGTCAGTAGACGAAACAGCGTGGTTTTTCCACAGCCGTTGGGGCCAATTAGCCCCACTTTCCACCCCGACTCCACCTTTAAGTTGGCTTCGTCGAAGATGATTTGGGATCCGTAGCGGTAATCGAGGTCGGTGATGCTGAACATCTTTGGCAGCCAGTGCGGCGTAGGGAATCCGCCATTCTCGCATGGCGGTGCTGATTTTTGGAGGTCCGCACGGCTAACATATTCGCTGTTCCAAACAGACTGTCTGATGAGCGAAATCATTTCCATCCACGGCCGCGAAATCCTTGATTCCCGCGGAAATCCTACTCTTGAAGTGGAAGTCGACCTATCCACGGGTGCCAGCGGGCGCGCGATGGTGCCGTCGGGGGCTTCCACCGGCCAACACGAAGCGGTGGAGTTGCGTGATGGCGGCACGCGCTACGGCGGTAAAGGAGTGCGTCAAGCGGTCGCCAATGTCAACGAGGTGCTGTCCAAGCCGCTCGAAGGCATGGATGCCGATGAACAAGAAGAAGTCGACCGCGCCTTGATTGAGCTCGACGCCGAGGAAAACAAATCCGCTCTTGGCGCCAATGCCTTGCTCGGAGTATCCCTAGCGGTGGCTCACGCTGCCGCCGATGATGCTGGTTTGCCCTTGTTTCGCTACTTAGGTGGTGTCGGTGCGAACCGTTTACCGGTGCCCATGATGAATGTGCTCAATGGCGGCGAACACGCCGACAACAACGTCGATTTTCAAGAGTTTATGGTGCAGCCTTGGGGTGCCCCAACCTTCGCCGAAGGTTTGCGTTGGTGCGTAGAGACCTACCATGCGCTGAAATCGCTGTTGCGTGAAAAGGGTCTTTCGACCGGCATTGGTGATGAAGGTGGCTTCGCGCCGAACCTGCGCAGTAACGCGGAAGCCATTGATTTGCTCCTCGAAGCCATCAACAACGCTGGCCTCAAGGCTGGCGAGAAAGACATGGCCATTTGCCTTGATGTCGCCGCCAGCGAAATCTACAAGGATGGCATCTACACTTTCGAAGGCAAACAACTGGATTCCCAGCAGATGGTCGAGTTCTACCGCAAGTGGTGCCAGGAGTACCCAATCGTTTCGATTGAAGATGGCCTCGATGAAGATGACTGGGCGGGCTGGAAACTGCTCACCGATGAACTCGGCGACGATGTCCAACTAGTTGGCGATGATTTGTTCGTCACCAATCCGAAACGGCTCTTGCGTGGCATTGACGGCGGCCAGGCCAACTCAATTTTGATCAAGGTCAATCAAATCGGCACACTTACGGAGACTTTACGCGCGATTGATATCGCTAGGGAAGCTGGTTTTAGCACGGTGATTTCGCATCGCTCTGGCGAAACCGAAGACACCACCATCGCTGATTTGGCAGTGGCTGTGGGTTCGGGTCAAATAAAAACGGGTGCTCCTTGTCGTTCGGACCGGGTCGCCAAATACAACCAGTTGCTGCGTATTGAAGAGTGGCTTGGTCATTCGGCTCGTTTCGGGAGCGCGCTACCGCTGTGACCACCGCACACCCCACAAAAAAGCATCGTGCCATGGAGGTCGTGCTGTGGGGAGCGGTGATTGTGCTCGGTGGCTATTTGTTGTTGCCCGCGGCGGTAGACCTAGTACAGACCACACAGCAAGAGGCCCGCGAAGAAGCGGAAGCCGCCCAGCTCGAAGATAATTTGAAGGGACTGCAATACCGCAATGATGCCGTCGGCAAGGATCCGGAAGCAGTGCAGAAAATAAGCGAACAAAGAGCCTTAGAAGGGCGTAGGAACCAGAATGAATAGTCAGCCAAGCAATGATCTCGAAGCCGCACAGGAGTTTGCCGCGGCCTTTCAAAAACTGCGTGAGCAGATAGGCAAAGTGGTGGTCGGTCAAGAGCAGGTGGTTGAGGAGCTCGCCATTGCCATCGCAGCCCGTGGTCATGCCATCCTTGTTGGCGTGCCGGGCCTCGCAAAGACTTTGCTGGTAAGTACTTTCGCACGCGCATTGGATTTGGATTTCCGCCGTATCCAGTTCACGCCGGACCTTATGCCGGCGGATATCACTGGTGCGGAAGTCCTCCACGCGGATCCAGAAACTGGCGAACGTAGCTTCCGCTTTGTCAAAGGCCCGGTGTTCGCCAACATCGTCCTTGCGGATGAAATTAACCGCACACCACCGAAAACCCAGGCAGCGCTGCTCGAAGCCATGCAAGAGCGCCAAGTCACTTCTGGAAATAAAACGCGGCCACTGCCGGAACCGTTCTTTGTGTTAGCTACGCAAAATCCGATTGAGCAAGAGGGCACCTACCCGCTCCCCGAAGCCGCACTCGACCGCTTCCTGTTCCTCATCAAAGTGGATTACCCCAGCGAAAGGGAAGAGGCTGAAATTCTGCGCCGCACCACCGGTGCAGTAGAAGCGGAAGTTGAAAAGGTGATGGATGCAGAAAAAATGCACCACATGCAAGCCCTGGTGCGGCAAGTACCCGTTGCCGATAGCGTGATTCACTATGCCGTCGCCATCGCGCGCGCTTCCCGCCCCTCTGCCGAAGCACCAGAGTTTATTCGTAAGTGGGTAACCTGGGGCGCCGGCCCGCGCGCTTCGCAAAATATGATTCTGGCGGCCAAGGCACGTGCGTTGTTGCAAGGCCGCTTGCACGCTTCGGCGTTGGATATCGACGCCGTGGCGCCATCTGTACTGCGCCATCGTATTTTGACCAACTTCGCTGCAGAGGCTGAAAACGTCACTCCGGACGACATCATCCAACGCTTGCTGCAAGAAACCAAAGCTCACACCAGCGCACTTCACGGGGATCGTGCGGCAGGTATCGGATCCTAAGCTGCGGGCTCGGTTAGCGCGGCTCGAGTTGCGCTCCAGAACCGCAGTGGAAGGCTTGCGCGGAGGACGTCACCGTTCGCCCTTACGTGGGGCCAGCACAACTTTTGCGCAGCATCGTGAATACGTCGCCGGCGACGATATTCGGCATTTGGATTGGCGGTTGATGGCGCGCTCTGATCGCAACATCATTCGGGAATACGAAGCGGAAACGGATTTGCGTTTATGGTTGGTGGTGGATGCTTCGGCATCTATGGCGTTTACCACCGGCGAGTGGTCAAAGCTGGAATACGCAACCTGGCTGGCTGCGGCTTTAGCCCGCGTGGCGTGTGATCAGAGCGATATGTTCGGTTTGTTTCTCACCCACGGCGATCGCCTCGAGCGTCCCCTGCCAGCGCGCGGCGGCGAAGCGCACTGGGCTTCGTTGTGCCAGCACCTTGCCGCGCTTGAGCCAGAGGGTGCGGGCGATCCAGCCACTGGATTACGCTTAGCCGGTGCACAAATGGAGGGCCGCGGGTTGGTGGTTTGGATTAGCGATAACCTCGGCGATCCAGAGTCCGCGGCACAAGCTGCTGGTATGTTGCGCCGCGCCGGACACGATTTGATTGTCATGCGTACCTTGGATCACGCGGAAATCGATTTCTCCTTCCAACACAACACGCGCTTTGAAGGACTCGAAACGGATTTGCGCCTGCGCTTGGATCCCAACGCCATACGCGCAGCCTACTTGGAAGAGTTTGAAGCCCACGGTGCCGATTTACGCCGACGCCTACGTTCTGCAGGCTGCGCCTTCCGCCGCATGCCGATTGAAGAACCTCTAGAAGCCGGACTGGTGGAATTCTTGGCGCGCCGCAACGCTGCGAAACCTGGGAGGTCACGTTGATCTTCACCGTTCCGGGCATGTTATGGACTCTCCCGCTGGTCGGCGTGCCGATTGTGATTCATTTGCTGCAACGGCGCCGCTTTCGCAAAGTGCAGTTCAGCGCAATGGAGTTCTTGCAGCGCGCATTACGGCGTACGCGCCGCCGCATTTTGCTCGAAGACATGATCTTGCTGCTGCTGCGCACCTTGGCGGTACTGTTGTTGATTTTGGCTTTAGCACGGCCAAGTAGCGAAGGTTTGCCTCTGGCTTTAGGTAGAGATGCACGTGCTGAGTTAATCGTTCTGGATGCCTCGATGTCAATGGACTTCCGCAACGAAGATCAATCCACTTATGAACGCGCGCTTGCTATTGCCGGCAAACGTTTGGGAGAACTGGATGCTGGTTTGGATGACCGCGCTGCCATCATCCGCGCAGGCCTAGCCACGGAGCGCATAGCCTCAGGCGACCCCAACGAAGTGCAAGCTGCGCTGCGTGAGTTGCAACGCCCCGATGCCGTACGCGGTGATTTGACTGGGGCTTTGCTGGCAGCAATCCGTACCGTGAGTGATTTGGCGCTGGAGACGGGGCAAGTACGCGTGACCATTCTTACTGATTTACAAGCCAACTTGTGGAATCAAGATAGCAGCATGGTGACGCCTCTTGAAGAATTGGTCGCGCTGGGTTGTGCAGTGGAGTTAGTGGATTGCGGAGTCCCACCGCGCAACAACATTGCAGTCACTGCACTCACTCTGTCTTCTGCACGTTTGGTGCGCGGGGATTCCTGCACGGCCAATGTGGTGTTGCGCAACTTTGGCAATCTACCCAAGGATGTTCAAGCCACTTTATTGATCGACGATTCTCCAGTTGCCACCCGCAAATTCAGTTTGTCCGCTCTAGAGCAACGCGATTGGAATGTGCCTTTATCCCCCATGGAAGTCGGCGCGCGGGCCGTAGAAGTTCGCCTCCAACACGACCAACTGTTGGCCGATGATTCCCGCACCGCCACTTTAACGGTGGATGATGGACTGCAAGTGGTCCTGGTGGGTCAAGAAGCTTCCCCGCAACAAGCGCCCGGTGTATTTGATGCGCTGCAACGGTATCTCCAACTTGGGGAGCAAGCCCCACTCCGCCCCCGCGCGGTACCGGTGCTGCAACTCACCCCAGCCGATGTCGCAGAAGCCGATTTGCTGGTGTTGGCCGATCCAGGCACGATTCCGCCGCGAGTCGTACAAACCCTGGTGCCTTTTGTGGCGCGCGGTGGCGGCTTGCTCCTTGCTGTCGGTCCGCAAACGGGGCAAGCAGAACTCCAACTCTTGCTCGACGCATTGGGATCGGTTGGTGTCGGTGTAGGCGAAGTGGTTTCCAATCAAGAATCACCGGCACGCGTTGCTATCGCTGCACCCGAACATGCCGCGTTGCGCTTCTTCAGCGACCAACGTTGGCAACCCTTGCTCACCGAAGTACCCCACTACAGTTATCGCCCCATCGCGGTAGATCCGCGGGCAGCCACCCCCGCTGCCACCGTGTTGCGCTTTCTCACTGCCAACGCCGAAATCGATAGTGGTGCTGCCTTAGTGGATTGGGAGTTTGGTTACGGCCGCGTTGCCTTATTGGCGGCAGCCCCACATGGCACTTGGAACCGGATGGAGGAAGTTCCCGGCGGAACCTTGCCGCTGCTCTACGACTTGCTGTTTTCGCTGGCACCGCAACCGGGTTACCGCACTGCCTATGAAGTCGGGGCAAGTTTGGCGGTCACCCTAGATTTCCCGCCTACCGATACCGAACTCATCAATCCAGATGGAGCGCGCCGCAGCCAGGTTGCCGCCGTCAGCATCTTGGCGGAAGGGCGCCACCGCTTGGAACTTGTGGCGGCAGTACCACAACCTGGCATTTGGATTTTGAACACGCACCTGCTGTTACCCGATGGCGCAGAAGCGCCGCTGAGTTTGCGTTTGGCGGTGGTACCCCCAGCCCTGGAAAGTGATTTGCGTGCTTCCACCCCAGAGGAGCTGCGCAGTTTCTTGCCCAAGAGCATTCGTCTCGGCCGCCCTGAGGATCTTGATGATGAGGGTTTTATCAATAATCATTTGCCTCGTGACCTCATGCGTACCTTGTTATTTTTACTCCTCGCGTGCTTGGTAAGTGAAACCTTACTCGCCACGATGCTTGACCGGAGGCGCACTTGATGCGTAACCCTCCCCAATGACGCACCTCTTCTTCACCAACCTTCCTGCAGCATGGGTACTGTGGCTGGTGATTGCTCCTGCAGTCATTGTCCTTGCTGGATTCGCCTATCGTCTGCGCGGCCGCAATCGCACGACGCGCCGCGCCACCACCGTATTACGCGTGCTACTTTTGGCGCTGACGATTTTCTTATGCCTCGGCCCGGCACTGCGCAACGACCGCGTGACCACCGAAGCAGCACCCTTGGCATTCCTGCTCGATGACAGTGCTTCCATGTCGAGCAGCGATAGCGCCGACGGCATCACGCGCCAACAATTGCTGTCGGAACTTTTGGCCGGTCCCTTCGGAGAAAAACTCAGTAACGCTTACGACCTCAGCGCCTGGCGCTTTGAGCAACGCCTCGCCGCAACCGCAAGCAACGGCGGAGAACTCCAAGCCGCGGGCCAAGAATCGGCGCCGGGCGACGCCTTGCTGGCCTTGCTGGCTGAATATCGCGGCCGACGGGTACCGGAAATCGTATTGTTTAGCGACGGCCGCAGTACTTCGGGTGCACCGCTTAGCGAAGTCACGGATCGCCTGCGTGATGAAGGCGTCAAAGTGCATGTGGTGGCCTTCGGCTCCGCCACAGAAGCACCCGACTTCGTTCTAGAACGCATCCAAACACCCGATTTAGTGCTCGCTGGCGATGTTGCGCTGTTTTCCCTGCGGTTGCGCGCAAGCGGCAGCCAACTGCCCACGCAGGCAATTGTGCGCTTGCTAGATGAAGGTGGCAATGAAATCGGGGATCGCATTTTGGTGGATCATCCGGATGAGAATGGGCTCAACTTGGTCCTGCCAGCCATCTTGCAAGAACCGGGCGAACGTAACTTGGTGGCTGAGGTGTTGCCGGCACCAGGCGAGACTGCGCTGGAGAACAATCGCATCAGCCTAGCGCTCACCGTGAAAGAAGTGCAGGTGCGCGTGTTGTTGGTGGAAGGTGGTCCGCGTTGGGAATATCGCTATTTGAAGGATCGCTTGATTCGTGCCGAGCGCGATATTTCGTTGCAGTGTTGGCTTGCTGAGGCGGACCGCAACTTCCCGCAGGAGCATTCGCGCGACGTGCCGTCGTTACTGCAACTGCCCGTCGACAGCGCGGAGTTACTCGACAACTTCGACCTCATCATCCTCGGCGATGCGGATCCTACGCGCCTCACGCCTGACCCACTCGATGGCCAACGTTTTGTCGCCAGTTTGGCCGAATTTGTGGAAAAAGGCGGCGGCTTGTTGATGCTGGCAGGCCCAAAATACAATCCGTCGGCGTACATCGGTTCCCCGCTTGAAGATTTGCTGCCGGTCATCATCGGGCGCGAAGATGCGGTGCCATCGCAAAAGTATTTGCCACTGCCGCCGGATATCCAACGCCCTCACTCGGTGGTGTTATTCGATGCCGACCCCAACAAAAACCTAGAGTTGTGGACGACCTCGGCGCCGTTGTGGTGGTATGCGCCGGTGGAGCGCCTACGCCCTGGGGCCCAAGCATGGTTGGTCAACCGTGGAATTGAAAATCGCTTCGGTCCGCATGTGATTGCGGCCAGCATTTATGCGCCGGAGGGTTGGGTAGGCTGGATTGGCACCGACGAAACCTGGCGCTGGCGCTTTCCCGGTGGTGAAAAATATGTGGACCGTTTTTGGCGCTCCGCGATTCGTCACCTCGCAATGACCCGTTTGCGCGGCGATCATGGCCGTTTACGCTTGGATCTGGATCGCACCGAGGTGGAGCTCGGCGCGTTCTTGCAAGTGGAAGCACGCTTATTGGATGATTCCTTTCAGCCAATCATCAGCGAAGAAGGCGTACCGCTTTTCTTAGATAGCAGCGGGCGTACTGCCATGTTGCACCCGGTACCGGAGCAACCTGGCATCTATCGCGGCCAACTGCGCGCCGCGAGTGTTGGGCAAGCGCGCGTATTTATGACTACCGATGGCAATGTCGATAGTGAAGTGATTGCCAGCGCGCGCTACAACGTGCACTTATCCTCGCGTGAAATGGCCAACACCACCCAAGACGAAGCGGCGTTGGTTACTCTCGCTGGGCGCACTGGAGGTCAACTGGTTGCCGTCGAAAACTCCGCTGATCTACTCGACACCTTGGATGGCAAAAACCGTGTCACACGCGTGACTTCCTCCGCCGTCCACAATCTCGAAGCTTGGCCGTTCCTCGCTTTGTTTTTGATCCTCGCCGCAGCTGAGTGGCTGTTGCGCAAACGCATGAACCTAAGTTGAATCGCATCCTCGCTTGCTGCTGGTTCACTTGCCTACTGCTGGCAAGCGCGGCTGCTGCACAGCAAGAATTGCCAGATGGTATTTCTCTGCTGGAAGACCGCGGACTTGCAACCAAACTGGATGATGCGCGTGCTTATTTAGCCGAAGAACGCTGGCAAGAAGCCGTCAACTTGCTGCAAGAAATCGCCGACGCAGAAAGCTCGGCTGTGATTTCGGTGGACGACAACCTCTTTCAAGGTGCCGTTTACGCGGCAACTTTGTTACTCAACACTTTGCCGGCGGAAGCCCTCGTTGTGCGTCAACAAATGCTTAGCGCGCGGGGATTCGCGGAGTTGCAAAAGGCCATGAACCCGCCCAATCTAACCCGCCTGACCAGCATTGCAGCGCGCTATCGTGCAACGGACGCCGGCGATCAAGCCACCCAATTGCTGCAGGAGTTATGGCGTGATCGTGGTTATCAGGAGTTGGCCGATTTCCATGGTGCCGCAGCGCTGCCTTCCAACTGGCAAACCGCGCTGCCGTTGCCAGCGCCAGTGGATCCGCTAACAGCACCGGTATTCTCCAGTATTGGTGCACTGGAGTTACCGCGCGTAAGTCTTACCGGCTTGAGTCCTGGCTGGAATTTTTCCTTTTCCGATGATTTCGCGCTGCAAAATCTCAACCATCGCATGGCGTTTGGATATGGGCTTGGTTTCGCCACCAATGGCCGCGAGGTAGTCGCTCTCGAACTCGGTAGCGGCCTGCCTCGTTGGCATTTCCAGGGGCCGCCCGGATGGGCTGCCATTAGCACTAGCCTTGATCAAACAATGAGCGGTGGAGCTTCGCCGTTTACCTTGTTAGCGCCGGTGCTCGCGGATGGAATTGTGCTGGCGGTCATCCAAGAACCGGTTCCGATTGGCCGTGCAGACGCCTACAGTGGCATCAAAATTCGCAAAATGATGCCCGCTCGCCGGCTCTATGCCTTTGATGCGCTCAGCGGGGAAATTTTGTGGCGTCAAGATGTGCGCTGGATGGAAGAGCAAGATCGTCAACCTTACGAACTTGCCGCCAGTCCGCCAGCAGTTGCGGGCGGCAAAGTTTATTTGCCTATTTACAGCGCTTCGGGCACGGTGGACTTATCGCTGCTTTGTTTGGATCTGCGCACTGGCGAACGGCTTTGGAAAAGCTTTCTCACCAGCGGCACCATGGAAACAAACTTGTTCGGCAACATCTTGTCGGAGCTCGCATGTCCTCCGCCGGTCGCTGATCTCCACCGCGTGTTTGTGTGCTCGCACTTTGGCACCGTCTGCGCGCTGGATGCAAACAATGGGCTAGCCATCTGGACACGCACCTACCCGCGCACCGATGTGAAAACACGGCAAAACGGCAGCGTTAGCCCACGACAACATGTGTTCCGCAACAATCCGCTTGCCTATGACGGCCAGCATTTAGTGGTGGCGCCACTGGATTCTCCGGCCGCATTCGTACTCAACGCCGACGATGGCCAATTGCTCGATTTGTGGCCCGCTGTATCCAATTCCACTTATGGAACGATGGCGCACTTAATCGGTCTCGACCATTACGGTGCGTGGTTCAGTGGCACCAACATTGTGCATCAACCGTTCAGCGACAGTGGTAGTAGCCGTCTACGGTTCAGCAAAGCTTTTTATGAATACGCCGGGGCCGACTCCTCCAATTTGTATCCCGGCGTCATCACCCGCAATGGTGTTTTGGCAATGTCCTCCCGCGGTGCCATTTTGCTGGATCCGGATAGCTTGCAATTCCAGGGGTTTGCCGTCGACAACCAAAGTGTGCCCGAAATACCCTTGGGACCTTTGCAAGCTATTCACGGCATGCTCCTGTTGATGACTCATCAAGGCATCAGTGCCTTAGTCAATCCGAGTTCTTTGATTGACACACTGGCAGCTCGCAACCTTAGCGCTCGCGACCTGCGCGAATTGTTATGGATGCTCGAAACGCTGGATTTTGCCGCCGACTTCAACCTTGGCAAGCGTTTGGCGCGCAGTGCCGAAAAAATGGCTAGCGAAAACGAATTCGTGGCCTTCCGCGACGCGCTGCTGTTCTTGGCAAGTCGCACTTGGTTAGTCGTCGGCGAAACGCGCCAAGGGTTAGAGCAACTCAGCAAACTTCTCAGCAGCTCCGACGCCCGCCTGCGTTTGGCCGCCGCAAGTCTTATTTTGGATGTGCAGGCCGAAGTGGATCCGCAGGCACCAAGTCTGGGTAGCGCCATTCTTATTTTGCTCGAAGCCGCACCGCAAAGAGTGCTGACCCGCAACGGCGGCTATCAACCCTTCCTCGCCTCCTTGGAGCGTGCGGAAGCCTTGGCGGCGATGTCCACCAAAGACGTTTTAGAACAACACGACCAGCTCGTGGATGTACTCCTGCTGGAAAATGTGGAAGACCTGCAAGTGCGTCATGCACCTTTGCAGCAATGGGCGCGACACATGCTGGATATGCTGCTCGAAACTCCTGCAGTCCAAGCCGCTCATCAACTAGCCGCGCGCACCACCCTGGCTCAACAGGAGGTCAACGCTGCCAGCCTGCGTGCTTTCTATGACACCGATGCCATGCAAGATTGGTTGCGCACCCAACTCCATGCACATCCCGACGACCGCAGTCAGTACAAAAAACTCTTGCGCTGGGTCTACGATTTTGGCGACCCCCATCGCGCCTGGCCGGAAATTGCTCTACAGCTTCACACTGCACCGGAACTCCCCTCGCTACCGAACGAACTCCGAGTCATAGATAATATTTCGTTGCGCGGTTCCGAACTCCTGCACCTTATGGAAAAGAATGGCGATGTTTACGCCTTCTTACAGATACAGAGTCAAAATTATTGCCAAATCATCCGCATGGGCCGCCAAGGTGCCCAGGTGGTGGCCAGCCTGGATTTAATTCCTGGCGCGGAATCCCTGCGCTCCTTGAAGCGTTTTTGCTATCCCACCGCAACCGGATTGAGCATCATTTACCAAGGTCGCTGGGTACATATTCAACCCGACGGCACGCTACGAGAACGTTTGATTGGTCAGGTCTTAAGCACCACCATTGCGCCATTGCGTATTGGTGAGTTGGTTGCGGTGTTGCTGCGTGATGCCAAGCAAATGTTGCGCCTGGAGCTTATCGATTTGGAAACCGGCATCACCGTCATGGCTCAAGATATCGAAGCTCCAGCTGGTCGCCCCGCCAGCATAGTGGCCAACGAAAATTGGCTGTTTTTATTACAAGACAGCACCCGCGACGTACAACGGATCAATTTGCTCCATAAAGAAGCACCTACCCTTTTTGAGCTACCCTTCGTACAGAATGCTACCGAACGATTTTTGACCAGCGCGCTGGGAGAAGGCGTTGCCATGACCACCAGTGGTCCGGGCAGAGCCGGGAATCATAGTCGCGGCGATCGCAAGCAAAGTTCCGTGCTGATTGTGGCCCCGGATCAAGCCCCAACCACGATTCCACTCACCAACCTGGAGTATGGCCAACTCCCAACCCCCACCGGCCTTGGTTGGTGGAGCCGCCCCTCGCGCACTTTGGAATCCAGTCTCAGTCCAATCACCCTCAACTGGCTGGCGCCGGGTGCTACCCAGGTCTGGAGGCACAATTTTCTGGTGACGAATGTGCAGATTCCGCAAGTCGATGCGCGCGATGGTACTGGAGAGATTTCTCCGGATGGACAAATGCTTACCATCCAGGCCGATGCAAAGGATCGCACCGAGCTGCATTGCATCGAGCTTGGGGCTACCGCGGAGCCGTGGGTAACAACGTTAGATCATCTACCCTACTCGGCGCTTAGCGAACCCTTCCAGCCGCCACGCCGCGCCGCCGACGGTTGGGCTGTTTTGCTCCGCGAAACCAATAGCCGCAGCCAAGCAACGCGCTTACACACCTTTTTGCTCCATAACGACGGCACGCTGCGTGGCAGTTACGTCACCATGAGCAACGCGCGCAGCCAATATGGACAAGAAATTTATCTGCTGGATCACTTTCTTGTGCTGCGTAATGGAGACCTTCTTACCCTTCTTGGAACGCCATGATTCTCGCCACCTGCCTCCTGCTCTGCCAAACCACCTCCCAAGTGACTCCACTCACCACGGCTGGGTTTGAAGCCGCAGATCGCGGCCTCAAGTACCTTGCTGCCAGCCAACACGCCGAAGGTTATTGGGCGGGTGATGTGGGTTATAAATTGGAGGAGGGATATCGCGTGTGGAATGAAAATGCTGGGCACGTCGGTGTGACTGCCCTGGCAGGCATGGCATTCTTGGCTGGCGGGCATGTACCCGGTCGTGGCCCGTACGCTGCCAACGTGGACCGCGCCATCGATTACATCCTCAAGCAAGCGCAAACCGATGGCTACATTACTGGTAACGAAACCAGGCTTTACTCGCACGCTTTTGCCACACTTTTTTTGGCTGAAGCTTATGGCATGAGTCAACGCGAGGATTTGCGCCCCACTTTGCAAAAGGCTGTTGATTTGATTGTGGCTAGCCAAAATGAGCAAGGGGGCTGGCGCTATCAACCACACGTTGCGGATGCGGATATGTCGGTGGCGGCTTGCCAAGTGTTGGCATTGCGCGCGGCGCGCAACATTGGCATCCAAGTGCCCATCTCGACGATTGATGCTGCCGTCGAATACGTGCGCAAAAGTGCGGTGCGCGACAATGATCCGAACTGGAGCCGTTCCCAAGATGCACAAACTGGCGAGTTCCGTTACCAACCAGACTTTCAATCACGCGCCAGCTTTCCGTTGACTGCTGCGGGCATCACCATCCTGCATGGCGCAGGTGTCTACGCGGATGCCGACATTGAAAAAGGAATGGCACGCTTGAAGGCACGGCTGCCGAGCTTCACGAAAACTTTTGGTAAGAATGCGCAGGGGCATTACTACTTCTACTACGGCCACTACTACGCCGTGCAAGCTTTCCACATTGTGGGTGGCCAAGACTACAAGGATTATCTGCAGTTGATTCAAGGCGAGCTCCTTAGCATGCAGAAAGCTGACGGTTCCTGGCCGAATAGAACGGGTCCTGGTACCAACTACGGCACTGCCACCGCGTGCCTCATCCTGCAGATTCCAAAAGAGTATCTGCCCATCTTCCAACGTTGAGTCCATACCCTCTTCCCGACGCCATCAAACAGGCTTTGCGCTCTTTGGAGCGGCGCCTGTTCGTGGTACTGTGCGGCTTCGGCATTGGCCGTCTGCTACGCAACGCTGCGCTGTTACTGGTGGGCTTATATGCCTTGGATCGTTTGCTCGAACCGCCGGTGATCGTGCGCTTGGTGCTCTTGGCTTTCGCGTTGGCGGTATTCGCTTTACGCGCTTATCGAGATTTGCTGTCCCCTTTAAGCACCCGACCACCGCGCCGCGATTTGGCCGCGATTTGGGAATCCCGCAATCCACAGTTAGGCGATCGTCTTGCGACTGCAGTAGAACTTGCAGAGCATCAGCATGGTGCATCCGTCGAAATGCTGGCCGCGGTCACCGCCCAAGCAACCGCGTTATGTGCAGATTTGAATGCGCGCAAGATGGTGCCTACCGGCCGTTCTCAGCGCAGTTTGTTAAGCGGGGTAAGCGCCACCGCGCTGATTTTTCTTGGGGTTTGGGCCTTCCCGGACGAAGCCGCAATTTTTCTGCAGCGCCTCGGTGGCAGTCCTATTGCCTGGCCATCTCAAACTACCCTAGTGTTGATGCCAGCCTATGTTGAAGGCCTCAGTGAGGCGGCAATTTTCGAATATGAAGATACCGAAGAATTCAGTTTAGCCCTAGCGCGCGGTTCTGTAGTTTCCTTGCGCCTGCGTGCAGATGGTCAAGTACCAGAAAATGTTACCGCATTAGGCTGGAGTCGCCCGCGCCCCATGCACGCTCTTGGTGGTGGCGAGTTTGTGTTGCGTTTGCCCCCTTTGCAAGACGATGTCACGCTCACTTTCTCTGGTGGCGACGACACGGATGGTCATCCTCGACTGCATTTACGTGCTGGCGATGCCCCTGGGTTAGCAGCTTGGAATGTCACGACCGAGCCACCAACCTACACCGGCTTGCCGCAGGAGCAGGGCAACTTTCATGAGTTGCGGGTATTACGCGGCACACACGTCGGCATTGTGTTTGAGCCCAATCGTGAAACAACTTACGTGGAAGCCGTGTTCCTGGATGGTACGCGTAAACAGTTGAGCGCTACTGCCGAGCAGCGGTTCCACATAGATTTTCAAATCGAAGGTTCCGGGGAAGTGCGCTTGGCCATGACCGGTGCCGATGGCTTCCGTAACGACATGGCTGGAATTTTAAAATGGACCGCAACTCCCGATCGCAATCCGGAGCCTGAAATTTTGTTTCCGACGGAACGCTGGCTCACCGTTCCTGGAGGTAGCGTTCCGCTCGTGTTCAGTGCTACCGATGATTTTGGCTTGCAGACCGTGCAACTGGCCCGTCACTCCGAGGGCCAGCCGGAAGTAGAAGTGGCGCTCGATGCCCCCAACAACGGCACCGAGTTCCGTCAGCTGCTGCGTTTGGCGGCGCCGGAGTCTTTCTCCGCAGAGTCCTTTGAGGCGAATCGTTATCGTTTTATTTTCACCGCGACGGATGCCGCAGAGCCACAGAGCAATGTGGCCAACGCCAAGTCCGCCTGGATTGAAGTGGTGCCGATGGAAGTGGAAGAACAGCGCCTGGCCGAGCGCATCATTGCACTGCGCGAAACCCTGCAGAACTTGCGCGACCGCACAGCCGGTTTCATAGAAACCACACAACCACCAAGCGCTCTGCAAGTAAGACGCTTCGTGCGTGAATTGGATGGTGCTTTAGGCGATGCCGAAACTTTGCTCCTTGAGCGACTCTATTCCAACCTCGACCGCCAAACCGCCCAGCAACTTCCGGTGGTCGAGCACCTGCTCCAAAACGGACGCCCGTTACCCGGAGAACTCACCGATGTCCTCCTGAGTTCTACGGCTGCAACGCCTTTAGACCGCTCGGGCATGCTGCTCCATCTGTGCAATGCGCTGCGCTTGGCTCGCCAAGGACCGGCGGCAGATTTGCTGGCCAGCGCGGCGGCAGAACGTGCAAATCCAGAGGCGGCCGTTAATTTACGCGAAGATCTCGATGAAATTCTTGATATTCTGCTGTCCTGGGAAGACTATAACAGTGCAATTAACCTGTTGCGCAATCTTCTTGAGCGGCAACGTGGACTTTATCTGCGAACCCGCGAAGCTTCTGAACGATAATGGAAATACATGTTTAGTGCCCTTCTGCTCACGACCTTCCTGACCTGCGCCATGCCTTTGTCGGCCCAGGACGGAGTGGAATTCGGCCGTCTGGCCACCGAGCAACGCCAAGTCGCGGATCAACTGCGCCGCCTCGAGAGCCTCTTAGGGGTACTGGAAGAACGCGATCGTGCAGAAGGCCGCGTGGAGCGCGCGGATTTATTGCAACAGGCTGCGGAGCGTTTAGCCGCTGCCGAAGAAAGCGGTGATTTGGCTGCCGTAGTGGAAGGACTTGCCCGCGAAATCGGCGCCATGCATTCTGGCAATGCTTTGGAAGGTCAGCAAAAATTAATTGCCGTGTTGCAGGAGCTGTTGGATTTCTTGATCAGCAATGAGCGGCGTGAGCAAGAGATTCTGCAAATGAAATCTCTAGAAGAACGCTTGGCGGCTCTGGAAAAATTCATCGCGGACCAACAGCAAGTCCTAGAACAAACGGAAAAGCTCGAAGAGCAACTCGGCCAGAGTGGTACCCCGCAACCTTCGGAAAACCAACCCCAGGCCGATCCTACTGAGCCTACCGATCCAACTGAGGAATCCGCACAAGCACTGGATCCAAGTGCTGCGGAACAGTTGGAGAAATTGCGCGAGGAACTGGCCAAGCTGCAAACTGAGCTGGCAGAAAAATTGGAGGAGTTCAACCGCGAGCAACAACGAGAGAGTGGGCGCAAATCCGAAGACGCTGAAAAAGCACAAGATGCTGCGGAGGATGCTGCCGAAGAAATGCGCGAGCAATCGGCCGAAACCGAACCAAAATCCCCTAGTGAGCAGTTGCAAGAGGCCATTGCCAAGCAACAGGAAGCCCTCAAAAATTTAGAGCAAGCAAAAAAACAAACCGAGAAAAAAATCAAGCAAGCAAAGCAAGCCGAGCGCGATAAAATTTTGCTGGACGTCGAGCAGGAGGCGGAACGCATTTTAGCTTTACATCGTGAAATCGACGTCACCCTTGCAGAAGTCGCCGCTGCAGTAGGTGAAGAAGTTGTGCCGCGCAGTGCCCGTGCTCAATTGCGTCAAGCGGCCGCTGCCGAGCTTGATCTTGCTTTAGCGGCCACCAAGATGATGGCCACCATCGATGAAGCTGGTGCTGACAGCTTCCCTTTCTATATCAACTTGCTAGCCCAAGATCACCTACGCTTGAGTAAGACGATTGGCCCACCGCGTTATCACCTCCAGGCCAGTTCTCTACAAGTAAGTGCAGCGCTCACGGCAAGTTGGGTATCCCTGATTGATGCCATTCGCACCGAACGCGAGCGCAACCGCCTGCAGATGGAGCAGGATCAAGCGGAAATGCCAGGGGGGCAATCTCCACCTCAGGATGAGCAGAATATGCCGCTGGTCAACTTCGCACTCGAGCTGCAACTGCTGAAGCGTATGCAGAGTTCCATCAGCGATCAACTGGAACTGCTGAACAATCTGCAAGATGCTTACCAACAAGTTGGTCTTGCCATGGATCAAGAAGAATTGGCCGATTTGGAGCAACTCTTAAATCGCCAGAAAAGTTTGCAACTTCAGTTTGAATCGATGGTAGCGCGGTTGTCGGGCATCGAAGAACAACAAAAAGCGGAGGACATGTAAATGTTATTGCTGCCGTTACTCGCTTTAGCTTGGTGCCAGGATCCAACGCCGTTGCCAGCCGTGCCGCCGCCGCAGCCACAAGAGGAACAGCCGCAAGCGGCACAACCGCCGAACACCATTTCACAACAGGAAGTGGAAGCAAAGATGGCGCAAGTCTCCGCAACTTACGCCGACGCCGATCGCAGCCTGACCTTGTCGTTGGAGACTCCGCAGGAAAAGCTAGCCGAAGCAGCCACGGTTGCCAAGCGCTTGATTGCGGAAATGGAGGATTTGCTCGCGGCCTTACCATCGCCGCCACCTCCGCCTCCTTCTGATGGTGGCGGTGGCGGCAACAGTCCGGCAGAGAACAAACCGATGCCGAAAAAGGAGAGTGGTGAAGAAACGCTGACTCCCCCACGCGATATGCCTTTGAGTGAGTTCCTCCGCGACCCTCGCGATGATTCTTGGGGGAAGTTACCGCCACGCCTGCAGCAAACGATCGACAGCGCTTCGGCTGAAGATGTGCCGCTGCGTTATCGGCGCTGGTTGGTGGAATACCACCGCCAAGGCATCAAAGCTGAGAAGTAGTCACGCCGCCGCATACATAACGGCGCACACTGCAATCGCTGTAACCGTGCTGCGCAGCAACTTGCATTAACGCCTCGCGCTCACTCACCGCGCGTTCGAGTTCCTCCGCGGAAAACTCCAACATCATTCTTGCGGGGCCTAAATGACGCGCCCGCAAGATGCGATAACCGCGTTGTTTGAGATTCACTTCAATGGCTTCAATACGCTCCAAATCGGCTACTTCCACCACAACACCGGTAGCCACCCGCGAAGCCAAACAAGGTGCGGCCGGTTTTTCCGCTACGCTTAAGCCAATCGCGCGTGCATAGGCGCGCACGGCATCTTTATCCCAGCCCGCTGCGCGTAATGGAGAAAGTACACCCCAGTTGGTGGCACTTTTTGCACCCGCACGCTCGCCGGGGTCGTCGCTGGCATTTTCGCCATAAGCCACCTTCCAGCCACGGCGTTCGGCATACACCGTAGCATGCGTAAACAGCTGCTCCTTACACCAGAAGCACCGATCGCCTCGATTCGCTTTATAACGATGATCCTCGGTTTCACAAGTCATAAGTTCGACCAAAGCCACACCTTGCGAAGCGGCAATGGCGCGCGCATCCTTGAGCTCAGCTTGAGCCAAAGAAGGGCTGATTGCAATCGCGGCAAGAACCAAATCGGTACCCAAAGTGGCCACCGCAGCCGCCAGCAAAACTGCCGAATCGACACCGCCGGAAATGGTCACCACTAAGCCAGGCGCCTTTTGAAGTTGTCGTTGCAGTGCGGGAAAATCGTAGGGTGGGTTCAAGCGAGGTAACTCTCAGCGGTTGCGACGTAATGCGGCACCGAATGGGCCATAAAAGCGGCTTCTTTTTCGGTGGTGGCCCGCACGATGCGCGCCGGTACTCCCGCTACTAGGGTAAACGGAGGCACAACGAAATTTTCTTTCACCAAAGAACCCGCGGCAACCACTGCGCCATCACCAATCACCGCACCACCCAAAATGGTGGCACCCATCCCAATCAGCACGCCCTGACCCACCGTGACACCATGCAAAATGGCTCCGTGCCCAATCGTGCAATCGCTGCCAATCGTTTGCGCTGCGCCGGTATCGCAGTGAATCATGCAGCCATCTTGTACATTGGTGCGGGCACCAATTTTAATGGGTGCATCATCACCACGAATGATGGCGCCGAACCATACGGTGACATTCTCACCGAGCTCTACATCTCCCGTCACGATGGCGCCTTGCGCAACCATCGCGCCACCAGGAACACGCTTCATCAACCCGCGGCGCGGCGTCGGAAAGGGAGGGGCCGAATCAGACATCAACTTATTATGCCAGCGCCTTGCGCCGTGGCTCGGATTGGCGCACAACTGTTGCGCGATTCCCTGAATTGCTGTCAGCTCGATACGCACATAGCAAAGACCAGAAAAACCGCATTGTGCCAACAATGCACCAAAATATTTAAGCGCAAATCGCCACCGCGCCAATCCACCCAGGCAAATAAGCAACCAAGATACAGAGCGGGCAACCACATGCCTCGGGGATGCGCCAGAGCGAACACCATGGATGACGAAAAAAGGGCACCCAGCAGCGAAAAACGTCGTTTCGTCAACGCTGCTGCCGGAGCAGCGACCAGCATACGAAATAAATAGCCACGAAAAAGTACCTCTTCCAATGCCGGCATCAACAACAGGATTGCCGGCAAAGCCCACACGAAATCAAAGGCTGACATTTCCAGCAACTGGGAGCGAACCAGATTCCCCGAGCTCGCTGCGAACACCTGCTCCAACAAAAAATCATTGAGCCGCAGGATGCCGTATAGACCGGGCATGGCGGCCAGCCAAACTTGCAGCGCCCACCGCCAACGTCGCGCAAAAACACCCTGTGGGAACCAGCCTCCTGGCCCACCAACCAGACGCAAATACGCCACTGCTGCCAGTGCCTGAGCAACCATCCGCATAGGCCAAGGCAGTGGCTCCTGCAGCGCCCAACCGAATAACACAAAACAAAGCATGGCGCCGAGTAAATGTGGCAGCGGAATTGCACAGGGCAAAGCGCGCTCGTTAGCCATTCGGCCTAGCCCCGCTAAGGCGATGCCGGTCACGATCAGGAGTAAACCGCAAGAAATCAGCAGCCAAGCGCACTCGAGACTGAACCGGATCAAGACGAGAGTTAGGCTCCTGCCCCAATCACGCCGTGGGGCGGTGATGACGCCATGGCGTACATGCGCTTATCCATACGTCCGGCAAGAAAACTATCGCGTCCGGCACGACATGCAAAATTAACCGCTCGCGCCATCCGCAAAGGGTCTTTGGCCGCAGCAACAGCAGTGTTCATCAACACACCATCCGCGCCCAATTCCATTGCAATCGCCACATCACTAGCCTGCCCAACACCGGCGTCCACGATGATCGGCACTGTGGCTTGCTCGATAATCAAACGTAGGTTCAGTGGATTCAAAATCCCCTGACCACTGCCAATCGGCGAACCGGCCGGCATCACCGCAGTTGCCCCCGCTTCTTGCAAACGCTTGGCCAACATGACGTCATCCGAAGTGTAGACCAGAACAGTGAAACCTTCCTGCACCAAAATTTCGGTGGCGCGCAAAGTATCTAACGGCTCTGGCAGCAGCGTTTTCTGATCACCAAGAACTTCCAGCTTGATCAAATCCGTGTTGAGCATTTCCCGCGCCAAGCGGGCGGTGCGTAAAGCACTTTCAGCATCAAAACAACCCGCCGTATTGGGCAAAATGGTGTAACGGTCTAGATCCAGATAATCCAGGAAGCGTGCGCCGGGTGCCTCATTTTGCGGGATGCGGCGCACAGCCACGGTGACGCATTCGCAGCCAGATAGATCCAGGGCATCGCGCATTTGCGGATAGGTGGCGTATTTGCCAGTGCCCAAAAATAGGCGAGACTCGAAGCGAAAAGCACCGAGAACTAGGGGGTTATCTGCAGGAATGGGCTCGCTCATGGTTCCAAATCGTGTTTTCTTAGCCTAGCCACCGCCAACCAAACGCACCACTTCCAGGGTGTCTCCTGGTTCGATCGGGGTGGTGGCAAGATTCTGACGCCGGACCACAGCAAAATTACGCTCTACAGCGACACCAGGGCCGTCGGCCTCAAGCTCTTGCAGGAGCTCCCAGACAGTCCAATGAGGCCGCCAGGGCTGAATTTCGCCGTTGATACGCACTGTTTGGTCGCCAGCGAGATGAGAATCTTCCACGCCGACCATTTTAGCGGTCTGCGGAAAGACTTTTGAGCACCTTCTGCATATCCAGACTGGGTCCAGGCTGGTAAGATGTGCGGCTCTTTGGGGGCCCTCGGCTTTCCTTGGAACAAATGACCCTTGGTCTTTCGGTCTCGAAAGCCTTCGCGGGTCCCGTCCCGCGATCGATTTCGGGTGTGGAGTTTCGGCTCCACACCCGTTTTTTTCCGACTACCGATAGCCCAGCGGCCCTCTAACCCACTTCAACAGCACTTCAACGAGCACAAAACCATGCGTAAAGACGACGTACTCCGGATGATCGATGCGATCCATCGCGAACGCGGCATTGAGCGCGAGATTCTTTTTTGCGCCCTGGAAGAAGCACTCAGCATGGCAGTGCGCAAGAAAGTTGGCGTCGAAGAAGGCTTCGAGGTGAAGATCGATCGCAAAGATGGGGCCATCACGTTGATGGCCCCGGATGGCTCTATGTCGTTGCCGTCTGCGGAAGAACTAGGCCGTATTGCAGCGCAAACCACCAAGCAGGTCTTCATGCAGAAGATTCGCGAGGCTGAGCGGGATCGCGTGTTCCTTGAATTTGAGGATATCGTCGGCACCGTCGTTTCCGCACAAGTCCACAAGTTGGAAGGGCCCAATGTCATCTTGACTTTGGTGGGTAACACCGAAGCCCTCCTGCCCCGCTCGGAGCGTATTCAGGCCGAGCGCTTGCACGTCGGCGATCGCATTCGCGTGTTGGTGAAAGAGGTGCGCAAAGAAGGCTCGCGCGTGGTCATTATTATGTCGCGCAAGGATCCTATGTTTGTGCAGAAACTTTTCGAAATGGAGATTCCAGAGATTGCTGAGGGCATCATCCGCGTGATGAAAGTGGCGCGTGATCCGGGATATCGTTCGAAGGTTGCGGTTTACTCCATGGATGAGCGCGTCGATTGCATCGGCGCTTGCTTGGGCGTTCGCGGCACGCGGATTCGCAACATTAACGATGAACTCCGCATGGAGAAAATCGACATCATTGGCTGGAGCGACTCGCTTGAAGAATTAGTGCAGAATGCACTGAAACCAGCCAAAGACATCCTTATTGACCACATTTTCCCCGATGAAGAAAATCAATCGGTGTTCGTGTTGGTCAGTGAAGATCAAAAACCGCTCGCCATTGGTCTTGGCGGGCGCAACGTTCGTCTCGCCGCACAGATTGTGGGCTGGGATATCGAACTAAAAACACCTGCGGAATACGAAGCTGAAATGATCGCCGAGGGCGGTGATCCGAGCGGCTTGGATCAGCTTGATTTCGCACCAGAAGCGGCCCCCCAGTCGCTAGAGGAAACGGCCCCAGTGCCGACAGACTCCCCCGCCGAGGATACGGCCCGCACCCAGGAGGATGCATAGATTTTGAGTAAGGTAAAAGTCTTCAAACTCGCCAAACAATTCGGCTATAAATCGGCCGAGTTCGTCGACGTCATGCGCAGCATTGGCTTCGCAGTCAGCTCCTACCAGGCTTCGGTTGAGGAGTGGGATGTCCCCATTATTGAAGAGCGCCTGCGCAAAGGTGGACTCATCTTGAGTGGTGGTGAAGAATCAGGTAGCGCTGCCAAAGCTGCTGAAGCAAAAGCAGATTCGGCCCGCACAACTAGCTGGGATGCTTTAGTGTCCGCTGCACATGCCGCACCTGTGGCGGAACCTACACTTGAAGTGGAAGCAGAGGTCGTGGAGCCTGTTGCCGCAGTCGAAACCACGCCCGCACCCGAAGCTGTTGCGGTAGCTCCAGAATCCGCTGCGGAAGTGCAAAAGGAACCCGCGACGGCAGAGCCCAGCGCAGTCACCCCCGCCACCGATTTAGCTGCCGAGCAAACTCCTGCAGTCACCACAACCCCGGCGACACCTGCCGAGGAGAAGCCGGTAGTGGCCAAGCCTAAACCCGCCAGAGGCGCGCGCGTGATTGCACCGGCCGTGGTGAAAAAGGATCCGCGCCAAACCGCCACGCCGAAGGTGGTGAGTGCTGCACCAATAGTCCCTGCAGCTACCCCCAAAGCGCCGCAGCCCGAAAAGCCGCAACCCACCAAAGCCGCAGAGAAGCCGGTTGGCAAGCCCGCTGCGCCAGATAAAGCGGCCGCCAAGAAAACCGATGGTCCGCCTACCCCGAAGCCAAGGCTGTCGGCAAAACGGGTCGGGCGTATCGATTTAGCCGCACTCGGCTTGATCAGAACGCAGCAAGAACAGCGTAAACGTGGCTCTACCTTTACGGACATGCGCGATCGTGAAAGCGCGCGCCGTCGCGAGATGCGCCAGAAGCAACGCGAGCGGCTTCGTGACCGACGTCATGGCAAACTGAAGCCGAAAATGTCGTCCACCATCGACCGCAAAGGCGATGTGATTTTGCAGCTGCCGATTTCAGTGAAATCGTTCTCTGCGGCTACGGGTGTCGGTGTGAGTCACGTCATCCGTCGCCTGATGAAGATGGGTGTGATGACCACCATCAACTCGATCTTGGATGAAGATACGGTCGAGATGATCGCCGAGGATTTCGAGATTCCAGTATCGATTCGTGCGGAAACCGACCTCGAGCGTGAACTCATGGCGGACATCATGGCTGCGCGTCATGCCGTCGATGACAGCTCTATGCAAGATCGCCCACCGGTCATTGCATTCATGGGACACGTAGACCATGGCAAAACTTCGCTGATTGATGTGATTCGCGAAACTCGTGTTGCCCTCAAAGAGTCGGGTGGAATTACTCAGCACGTGGGCGCTTACGTTGCCACTCTGGATAACGGCAAAGCTGTCACGATTCTTGATACGCCAGGCCACGCCGCGTTTACGTCGATGCGCCAACGCGGTGCACAGGCGACCGACATTGCGGTTTTGGTGGTTGCCGCCGATGATGGCGTGATGCCGCAGACCATCGAAGCTGCAGCCCACGCGAAAAACGCTGGCACGCCGATTGTCGTTGCGATTAATAAGTGCGACTCCCCCAACGCCAACCCAGACCAAGTGCGTTCCCAACTTGCCGGCATTGGCCTGCAATGGGAAGACTGGGGTGGTGATGTAGGCATGGTAGAAGTTTCGGCGCTGAAGAAAAATGGCATAGAGCAACTCCTGGAGCGGGTTTTGTTAGAAGCCGAAATCATGGGACTCAAGGCACACGCCAAAGGCGATGCGGTGGGTATCGTCTTGGAATCGAAGCTCGAGAAAGGCAAGGGCAAAGTGGCTTCGGTGCTCATCACCGACGGCACTTTACACGCCAAAGACATCGTGCTTGCTGGGCACACCTTTGGCAAGATTCGCCTGATGTTTGACCACGTCGGCAAGCCGCTTAAATCGGCTGGGCCCTCCACTCCGGTGGATTTGCTTGGTCTCGATCAACTGCCTGCCGTTGGCGAAACCTTTTATGTCATCTCCGATTTGAAAGCCGCGAAAACCGTGGCCGAAAAGCGCACGCTGTACAAAAAAGACCTCGAAATGTCGAAGGGTGCCGGTGTCACATTGCAAAACCTCTTCGAAAAGATCGACGAGTCCAACGCGCAGCACTTCAAGCTCATTCTCAAGGCCGATGTGCATGGTTCTTTAGAGGTCCTCAAGGAAACGCTCAAGGAGCTCAGCACCGAGGAAGTGATTATCGATATCATCCACTCTGGTGTGGGTGGCATCAACGAAACCGATGTGGTTTTGGCCGATACGGCTGGTGCAGTGATTCTTGGTTTCGGTGTCGTGCCGGAAGGCAAGGCGCGTAAAGAAGCCGAACGTCTGCGCGTGGAGATTCGTCGTTATGACGTCATCTACGAGCTGTTGGAAGACATGGAGAAAGCGGTCGAAGGGATGCTGGCACCGAATACGGTGGAGCAAATCTGTGGCCACGCCGAAGTGCTTGAAGTCTATCGCTCCTCTCGTTGGGGCGTGATTGCGGGTAGTCGGGTGATGGATGGTGTGATGAAGCGCGCGTGTAACGCACGTTTGATTCGTGGCAACCGCATTGTGTTTGAAGGACCATTCGCTTCCTTGCGTCACTTCAAAGATGATGTTCGCGAAGTTGCAGAAGGCAACGAATGTGGCATCAAGATTGAAAACTTCGAAGACATCAAAGCAGGCGACATCATTGAGGCCGTTGAGGTTATTGAAGTGGTACGTACGCTGGAAGAGGTGAAACTAGTCGAAGCCGAAGCCAAGGTCAAAGCCGAAGCGAAAGCCGCAGCACAAGAGAAAGCTGATGCTGAAGCACGTCGTAACCGTATGAGTCGGCCAAGGCGCTAAACAGCGCTGCTTTGCCATGGCAAACGAACGGCGTCAGCAACAGGTAGCAAAGCGGATTCAGCAGAAAATCTCGGAGTTGTTACTCCATGATATTCGCGATCCGCGCGCCACCTTTGTGACCATAACGCGCGTTACCATTTCCCAGGATTTGGCCAAGGCGAAGGTGTATTGGTCGGTGCTTGACGAGCGTCATCGCTCCAAAGTTATGCATATGTTCGAGCATGCGAAGGTCTACTTACGTACCTCCGTTGCGCGTGATATCAATATTCGTTCGGCCCCCTTGTTAGAGTTTCATTTTGACGAAGGCATGTTGGCCGCAGAGCGCATTGAGCAAGTTTTACGTCGCGTTTTGCCGCCTGAAGAGCGCACCCTTGGTGAGCTGCCAGCTGTTAGCGCAGAACAGCCAGCTGCGGAAGCCGTAAGCCCTTGGCCTACGCGCCAAGGCGAGTCCGATGACTGAGTCCGATGCGCCGCGTAGGTTGCGGCGTGCCGAAGCGGTGCTGCGGCAACGTTGCGGGCGGATCTTGTTGGTGCTCGAACGCCAAACCGATGCCCATAATCAAATGGCGGTGTTACGCACGGCGGAAGCCATGGGTTTAGTGCATGTCTGGCTAGTTGAAGATGGCTCGCAACCGCAACTGCCGCGCTTAAAAAAATCGGTGACCAAAGGCGCTCACGGTTGGCTGGAATTACGTTATTTCGAGGATACGGCCACCTGCATTCAAGCCTTGCGGGCTGAAGAATGGCAAATATGGGCCACGGATTTGGGTGCGGGTGCCAGCGCAGCCACTCACGAAAACCTTGCACCATTGCCGCACAAGGTGGCGCTGGTGATGGGCCGCGAATCGGATGGCGTCAGCCGCGAAATGCTCGCGGAAGCCGACAAACGCATTTTCCTGCCGATGTTCGGATTTACCGAATCCTTTAACCTATCCGTTGCCACGGGCATGATTCTGCAACGGTTGTTTGATATTTGCCCCGCCGCACACGGCGATTTGAGCGCGCAACAACGCGATGCGCTGCGTGCTCGTTGGTATGCCAAGTTGGGTGGTTTGGGCTGGCAAGAACGTGATGGGTCCTGGCTAGAGAATCCACCGGAGCCACTCGCAACCTTACGCCCCGACCCGGAACTACGGCGCCCGCGTATGCCCAAAAAATTGGCCAAGAAATTGGGGCTAGATCAGAAGAAAATCGGCCTCGATTAATCGGTTTGGGGTAACCAACCATCGGCTTGCAGCTGGCGCAAGTCATGGATGTCATCCAAATCGCGAACGGTCGCGGTGCAAAAAACACTGAGGCCTTCATCCTTCGCGCGCTGCAGGGTGATGGCGAGCACCTCTGCAGTGGACCAAGGAATGTCCTGAAAAAGTGCGGCGCACGGTTGCTTCAACGCGAGCAAGGCATAACCACCATCGAAGCTCGGCGTGAGCACCACATCAAAA
>CALFOT010000075.1 GCA_937919925.1 uncultured bacterium
AGGCTCCAACCGTGTTGCAGCGCGAAAGCGAGATCGAATTCTGCACCGCGCATCCAACCATCACCATCATTGGACTTTTGCACTTCCGGAACGCCCTGGATCAAATTTCCAGTTGGGGATTGCACAATCATGTCATTGATCCAAGTTTGATAAACGGAAGTTTGCCAGTGCCACCGACCTGCGTTACCTTTACTGCCGATTTCAAACTGCAAAAAATGTTCCGGCTGTAAATCCGGCGCCGGTGTTTCCACAGCAGAAGTTGCATCAAAGGAAGTCAAGTCGGATAAATTTGGCGCGCGGAATCCTTGCGACAATCCTGCAAAGACGGTGGCCTGTTCGCGCACATACCAAACGCCGCGTAAACCGCCGGTGAGCGCCGACCATTTTTCATCTAGGTGAAGAACTGCTGGGCCACTGCTATCGGGATTGTCGACACGCTCGGATTCCAGCGCGAACCAACTTGCGCGCACCCCTGGGATCAGGCTTAAACTCTTGCTGAGTAGCACTTCATCTTGTAAATAGAGTGCAGCACTATTGTAGGTGCTGTTATCGCCAATGGCGCCCTGAATCGCGGTGTTGGTTAAGGTGCCGCCAACGTAATCACGACGGTAACTATCGGCAACTTGATGGTGCACTTCGCTACCCCATGACCAAACTCCCCATTTTGTATTTTCCGCTTGGAAGCGGGCGGTGAGGCCGTAATCATACAATTCAAAGCCCTGCAAATCTCGGCGATCGCCACTGCGCAGACGATCACGATCTTCCGCATGGCGTTGTAAACTCAAGGTCACTTCGCCAGCGTCTCGCAAACCCTTGTGGTCACCCCAACGCAAACGCGAATAAAATAGGTCGCGTGTTTGATCGAGATCGCGACGCAATTCACTCCCTACGGATGTGCCATGGAAGGGCACACTAAAAACGGTTTTGTGAGTGCGCGGCACATCCTGCTGACGCACCGTTTGCGCAGCAATAGTCCACTCTACAGAGTTGTCGAAATAACGGTCAAAGCGCAAATCGGCGTTGTCTTGACTGTAACCAGTGTTTGGCAATTCACCACTGCCGGCGCTCAAATCGCCATAACGCGAGAGGGTCACCCCACCCAAAAACCCCCAACGGGGACCGTCGTGAATAGCTGTTTCCAAACGCTCGGTCCAGGCGTTATCGGCACTTGACAAACGCGTAAAACTGCCGAACTGCGCAGATACACCCTCACCGCCGATTGCCGCCCGTCGGCCAATCGCGTTGACGGTGCCACCGATTGCATCCGATCCATACAACACGCTCGCCGGCCCCCGTACGAGCTCCAGCTTTTCTACGACCAAGCTATCGAGCGTGCTCCAATATTGGTTTGGCCCCGAGCGCATTGCTGCATGATTCAAACGCACGCCATCCACCAACAATTGCGTGTGGAAGCCGGTGAAGCCGCGCAAATACGGTGACGACTGTCCCGGCCCCGTTTTCTGCACCATCACGCCCGGCCGCTGTGCCAGCGATTCCGCCAAGGTGCGCGCGCGCGTGCGCAGCCATAATTGACTTAGCGTATCTACTGAAACCGGCAAATCGAGCGGGTTTTCGGCGAAGGCTGACGCCGTCACTACCGTTTCTGCAACTTGTAGTGGGGGGGCAGGGTGTTGTGGCTCTTGAAGGGAGAGCAATAGCAAAGCTAGGAGCATGAGAAAAGAACGGTGGAGTGAGAGCGTGGTTCAGGCAAAGCTGTGATATTTTGCCAGAATGAGCTCCACTGCACAAAGTCCCAATTGCGTTATGTTGACATCCGCTGATGTGCAAGCATCGATTGCTTTTTACCGTGATATCTGCGGGTTTGAAGTCGAGGCATCCTGGCCGCAAGGCGATAGCCCGATGTGGGCAAATCTAGTGCTGAATGGTCAGTCGATTATGGTGGGTAGCCCTATGGATCCGGCGCACGTTTCTGCCATGTGCCCGGATGAGCCGAAGGAAGAGGGGTGGCATATGGCGGCCGCCACCGAATTTGTGGTCAACCAGCCTGGCGTGGGTGCTTATTTTTACATTATGGTCGAAGATGTGGATGCTTTTCATGTGGAAGTTGCGCGCCGCGGCGGTAAGCCGGCGACGGATCCAAAATCGCAGTTCTACGGTCTGCGCGTGTTCGGCATCCAAGACCCAAGTGGTTACCGCTTGTTGTTTTACTCGCCACTCATCATGGAGAACTGCGGAAGTTGCGGTATGCCGCTTACCGATGCCAAGCCTGGTGAGATGTATTGTGGTTACTGCACCAATGATGCTGGCAAGTTAAAGCCTTATGAAGAGGTGCTGGAAGGCACCATACAAGGTTATTTCATGGGCATGCAGCAGATGGCGCGCGCAGAGGCGGAAATAGCGGCCAAAGCACACCTCGCAACGATGCCGGCGTGGAATCATCTTGCTTGTAGCTGAAGCTCCCACGATGACCGCAGGATAGCCGAGGGATTAGCCAGTCCGCACGGGTAGAATCGCACCCGCAATGGCTAAGCCCGCACCCAATCTGATGGACAAAATTGTGTCCCTGTGTAAACGCCGTGGATTCGTGTTCGCTGCGTCGGAAATCTACGGTGGACAAGGATCAACGTACGATTGGGGGCCACTCGGTGTGGAGCTCAAACGGCGCGTCAAAGAGGCCTGGTGGGAGTCCATGGTGTACGCGCGGCAAGATGTCGTCGGCATCGATTCGGCCATCATTCAATCCCCGGAAGTTTGGCGCGCTTCGGGCCACGTTGGCGGTTTCTCCGATCCACTGATCGATAACAAAACGTCCAAGCAGCGTTATCGCGCCGATCACTTGGTGGAAGCGAAGATCGAGAAGTACCGCAAGAAGGGCAAAATGGACAAGGTGCAAGAGTTGACGGAAAAACTCAATACTGCCATTGCCGATAACGCCGCTTTGAAACAGCTGATTGTGGATGAGGGCATCAAATGCCCGGTTTCGGGCACGGATGATTGGACGGATGTACGCCAGTTCAACTTGATGTTTGAAACGCACGTGGGTGCTCTGCAGGATTCGGCCAGTGTGGCGTATCTGCGCCCTGAAACCGCCCAGGGAATTTTCATCAACTTCAACAATGTGGTTACGGCAACGCGTAAAAAACTGCCGTTTGGCATTGCCCAGATTGGCAAAAGTTTCCGCAACGAAATCACCCCCGGCAACTTTGTCTTCCGCACGCGTGAGTTTGAGCAAATGGAGATGGAGTTTTTCTGTCGTCCAGAGGATGCCCCACGGTGGTACAGCTACTGGCAAGAGCAGCGTTATCAGTGGTATCTAGATCTTGGTGTCACACCCGAAAAACTGCGGATGCGCGAGCACGCGCAGGATGAACTTGCGCATTACGCCGCTGGTTGTGGCGATGTTGAGTACTTGTTTCCATTCGGATGGTCGGAGCTTGAGGGCGTCGCCAACCGCACCGATTACGATCTCAAAAAGCACTCAGAAGCCAGCGGCACTTCATTAACCTGGTTTGATCAAGAGGCCAACGAACACGTTTCGCCATTTGTCATCGAGCCAGCTGCCGGTTGTGACCGCACGGCGATGACTTTTCTTGTGGATGCCTATGATGAAGAGGGCGACGGCAAGGAACAGCGTGTGGTGTTGCGCTTCCACCCGAAAATCGCACCGGTGACGGTGGCAGTGTTCCCGTTGGTGAAGAAGGAAGGAATGCCGGAAAAGGCCGCGGAGATCGAGGCCATGCTGCGTCCTTACTTCCGCACGGCCATGGAAGAGAATCAGTCGATTGGCCGTCGTTATCGTCGTCAGGATGAAATCGGCACACCCTTTTGCTTGACCGTCGACGGCGAAAGTGCTGTGGATGGCTGTGTCACTTTGCGCGAGCGCGATTCGATGGCGCAGCAGCGTGTGCCGATTGCGAACTTGGTGGCCGTGCTGCAGAATTCCATAGTCGCTTGGCAGCGTCCACAACCAGCAGAAATCGTCAGCTAGCAGGGTTGTGGCTAGGCTCGAACTAAACGGTAATACGGTCGCTCCAGGCGTCGGAGTGGGTGCTGTGTTTGTGGCCATGACTACGACTACCGCGAACATTCCTATCCGTCGGATTGCGCCGAAGGATGCCGCGGGTGCTTGGGAGTTGCTGGACTTAGCCCGCAGTAGAGCTTTGAAGCGCCTGGAAATGATTCAAGCAACCACAGCACGGGAACTTGGTTTGCAAGATGCAGCTATTTACGCCGCGCAAGCTGCAGTGCTGCAAGACCCAGAGGCTACGAGCGAACTACGTGCTTGGATTCAAGATGATTTGCTCGCGCCAGAATCTGCCATTCAGGCCTTGCTGAATAAGTTCGGCACGCTGTTTGAGAAGCTCGAAGGTGGCGATATGAAGTCTTGGGCGGCCGATTTGACCGATCCCTGGAACTTGGTGTTGCGCGAGCTCTTGCATGAGGGCTTAGAACACGCCAAAAGTGACGAACTTGGCAATCTGGTATTGGTGGCCGAGGAGCTCACACCTATTTTGGTGGTGAGTTATCCGCGCGAAAAAGTTTGCGCCATTCTTTGCTCCAGAGGTGGCCGCTACAGTCATGGTGCAGTGCTTGCGCGCAGCTTCGGTATTCCAACCATCACGGGCTTGCCGCAGATTGAGGAAAAGGTACTTTCGGGGGAAAGGTGTATTGTTTTTGGCGATACCGGTCGCGTTTTGATTGGCGCCACGGTGGCGGAAACAGAAGATTCTCTTACCCTCGCTGCCGACCGCAATCATGTTCGCGAGGTGATGATTGCGGGGGCCAAAGAAGCTGGCCGCACTGCGGATGGCACTCCGGTCAAGATTCGCGTCAATATTGAATCACCGCGCGATTTGGATTTGTTCGATATCGAAATGGTCAACGGCGTGGGCCTGTTCCGCACCGAGTTCGTCTACATGGAACGCCCATCGTTTCCTAGTGTGCAGGATCAGGTAGAGATTTATGCGCGTGTGCTGGAGCGTTTCCCCACCAAAACGGTGGTGTTTCGGACTCTCGATGTTGGCGCCGATAAACAGTTGCGCTATTTCAAAACTCCCGTGGAAGCCAACCCGGCGTTGGGCTGGCGCGGTTTACGTTTGAGTTTGCAGTGGCCGGATCTGTTTTATATGCAGCTGCAGGCACTTCACGCCTGCCGTCATTTGGGCAAGGTCAATGTGATGTTGCCCATGGTGACTACCCTGGATGAGGTGCGCCGGGCAAAGAAAATGCTGGAGGCGATTGCTGGCGAGGGCGAGCTTGGTATCCGCTTCGGCGTGATGATTGAAGTTCCTGCCGCGGCGATGGCTTTGGCAGACATCGTCGAAGAGGTGGATTTTATTTCGGTGGGGACCAATGACCTGGTGCAGTACCTCTTCGCGGTGGATCGCGATAATTCGTGGGTCGCGGATCTCTATCAACCTTATCATCCTGCGCATTTGCGAGTGTTGAGGTTTATCGCACGAACGTGCATTGCGGCCGATAAGCCAGTGACGGTCTGTGGAGAGATGGCAGGCCAGGCCGCAGGCGCCTTTTTCCTGGCGGGATGTGGTTATACGGGTCTTTCTATGTCCCCGCTTTTTGTGCCAGAAATTAAAGCTTTGCTGCGACAGGTCGATATAGGGGTACTACGCAGTTCCGCGGCAGCTGCCGCACAAGCGGATAATGCCACCGAAGCTTATGCAATTTTGGAAGAAACGGTGGCTGCAGCATGGCAGAAAGTCAGCGAAAGCGTAGAAAAACACAATACTTAGATGGAATTTTCATTGCGCAAACGGTTCACAATATTCGATACTGGAAATCGTAGGGTTAACCGCTGTTCCCCCCGGATCCTAATCAACAGCAACTCCTCAAACTGATGACACCGACTAACGGAAATCAACAACCCGCTCAAAACGGGAAACGCAAGGGGCGCTGGTCCTTTCCGGAGATCGAGAAGCTACGCAGATTGTATGGCTTCAAAAGCGATGTCCAAATCGCGAAGGAACTCAATCGCACGGTGCAAAGCGTACGGCGGATGGTTGGCAAAGTTTTTGAGGGCGAGTTGAAAATCGGCCCATGGACTGCCAAGGAAATCCGCGAGCTCAAGAATTATTTTGGCGCTGCTGATGTTGACATCATTGCTCGGATTTTGCGCCGCTCGGAAATTGAGGTCGGTCGTAAAATTATGGAGTTGCAGGGCCACATTCGTGAGCGACCATGGACCTCCAAAGATGTGCAGCAACTGAAGCGTTTTTTTGGCACTCGAGATTCGAAAGATGTCTCGGTCATTCTTGGCCGCCCCATTCATCGCATTGAAGTCAAGGCTGAGGAACTTTGCCTGGCAAAAGATAAGGGTTTTCAACGACGTCGCGGTTCGGGCGCACCGGTGCGTATGCCGCGTTGGCGTCCAGAAGAAATTGAGCTGCTGTGCAAGCTGTATCCCAACGAGGATAACCTCGCCATTGCCACGCGGTTGAAGCGCACGGTCAAAAGTGTGGTGTCGAAGGCACACGACCTGAAGTTGAAAAAATCAGAAAACCGTTTGCGTGAAATGGGTCGGGAAAACGTGCGCGCACGTTATGAAGCGGAAAAGGAGATGGGCACTTAGTCCTTGCTGATTCCACATCCCTTGCTTAAATCATGAGTGTTCATCTCACCGGCTTGGCGCGTAAAGATGGCGGCATTTGCTTGTCATGGTCGGATGGCCTTGAGTCGGTGTTGATGGTGCGCGATTTGCGCATCACCTGCCCTTGCGCGTTCTGTGTCAATGAATTGACTGGCCAACGTATGCTGGACCCCACCACCGTCCACGCCGATATCGGGCTCAAAGATATGCAGCCAGTGGGGAACTACGCATACCGCGTCTTGTTTGATGACGGCCATCACACCGGCTTATTTACGCTAGATGATCTGCGCGGGCGGTGCCAGGAGGCGATCGCGTGAGCCCCCTCGCAGAGCTGTTTGAAGCCTGCCTGAATCCATTCTTGGTCCTGATTGTAATTTTTTTGCACTGGTGGGTGGTCTGGTTCACCCTTGGCCGGAATTTTTCGACCACCCTAGGATTGGTAATTTTGACCCGCTTGATTAGCGTTGGCGGCGGCTACGTTTTGGTCGCCTCGGGTGCTCTAGGAGCCGCAGATACACAGATCGGCGGCAATTGGTTTGCCTGGGTGGTGGCCATGGCGGCCGCTTGGTTATGGTTTTGGAACCTAGAAGCCGCGGTGCTTTGTTGGGGAATGCAGCGTCGGCGTAAAAGTTGGCGGTGGAATCCGTATGACTTGGCAGTACTTGGAGCCGCTAATGGAGCGTACCTCATAGGTGCAGCTCTGGCGCTATGACAACAGGACAACGACTCACAACAGCGGAAGTACTTCTGGTGCTGCTAGGCTTTCTCGGCCTGACAGCTCTTTACTTTTGGCCTATGGTCCTGGAGCCGAACAACGTTTGGGCTGTCGGTCGCGATTTTTTCCAAAATACTTGGAATTTATGGTGGGTGGATTCTGCCTATGAAAAAGGCCAAGCCTTGTACCAGACTGATCGGCTGTTCGCGCCGACTGGTACATCTTTGGCGTTTCATACCTTGTCGTTCACCAATTCCATGCCGGGCTTGCTACTGCAACAAAGCCTGAATTTGAGTTTGGGAGCAACCCATACGGTGCTGTTCCTTGCGGCCTTCGTCTTGTCTGGCCTTGGTGGCTGGGCGCTGGTGCGTTATTTGACCGCAGCACCACTAGCCGCCTTTGCTGCGGGGGTGTTTTACACTTTCAATCCCTACCACACGATGATGATCACGCAGCTCAACAACGTGCAGTTTCAATGGATGCCATTGGTGTTGCTTGGGTTGATGTTGATGTACGATCGCAAGGCTTGGTGGCCAGTGCTGTTTACTGCCGCCATGTTGGCTTTGTCGGGTTACACCGATTGGTACCAGCCCTTATTCTGTGCCTTGGCCGGCGCTGTGTTGTTGCTGGCGCGGATGTACAAAGACAAACGCCTTCGCGACGCCAAGATTTGGCTGCGTATTGTTGTGATGACTGTGATTGCCGCGGCGTTGATGGCCCCGGGGGCCATGCCGTTGGTGGAGTTACTTGGTCAAACGGGTGGCAGCGGCGAGCTTGAAGATCCGGTGCGTTTTATTGGTGAAACCCAGCTGCTTGGTATGAGCCCCAATGGCATGCCCATGCATTTTTTCTGGCCGGTCGTACTGGGTTGGTCCACCTGCTTGATTTTGTTGTACACCCTGATCCGCGTGCGTGCCAAAGGTGTCGGCAAGTTCTGGTGGTTACTCGGCCTTGGCTTCTTGCTCGTTCAAGGGCCGTATTTAGTGATTCTGAATCATCACTTCGACTACATCCCCATGCCGATGGCCATTTTTCAGCACCTCCCCGTGTTGGACATGGTGCGCGTGCCCCATCGTTTCTTGATTTTGATGCTTCTGGGCATCACCGGCTTGCTTGGCTACGGTTTACGCGAGTTTCAGGTTCAGCGCGGCAAGTTTATGACCTTCCTGGTGGTGCCAATTTTAGCGTTGGAAATGCAGCCGCCTCTGCCTAGTCCCGTGCAGTTGCGTCAAGCTCCCATCTACCCGATGATGGCGCTGGAAAACCTAGATTATGCGGTGCTGGAAATGCCCATCGATTACCGCGACGGCTACACCATGTGGTTGCAAACGGGCCACGGCAAAAAACTGCTCACCGGGTACACCTCGCATATTTTGCCGCAAGCGTTGCCAGCAATGGAAACGGATTTGATGCGTGCTCTGATTCCATCGGAATCCAACTCCGATGTGCTTGGCTTGCCGCAGTTTTTAGCGATTGATTTAGAAACACTCGAGGAGGCACAGTTAGAGCAATGGCGTCGTGAGTTGGTGGTGGACAAGCAAGTGCGTTTTGCGGTGTTTCACAAACGCGGCGATTTTACTGCAGGTGCTTCGGGGTTCACGATGCCAGAGACTTCGGTGGAAAAACTGCGGTTTGCCCTCATCCCGTATCGGTTTAACCCGGGCGTGCAAATAGCACCGCAGCTGCGGCGAATGAGCGCTAATAGGTTCTATGAAGACTTGGCAGCTCACTCCACGCAAGGCCGCGCCTTGTTGGTGCGGCTGTTCGGGCAACCGGTGCACGAACTTGGCTCCTTGTCTACAGAAGTCTGGGACTTACGCCCTTGGTTTGACAAGTACGCCGCAGAAAGCAGCAACTAGCTAGCAACTGTGACGAACAGGCCGCGAATGGCTCACCTGTTCGTTAATTTGCCAACACCGAGGAAGATTAGTTTTTCAGAAACGGTGGTAGCACCAGCGGCGCTTTGGCCTCGGTGCCATCGCCGGAGGAGGAGCCCACATAACCCAGTCCTTCGGTATTTTGCCCTTCAGCTTGGGTGAAACGTTTGCTGGCGTTGACCTGGCGCGAGCGCACTAGATGGCCCACAAGCATCTCATGCAGGGTCAGGTAGGAGCCAAGCTGACGACGCAAACGTAGTTCAAAATCCAAAGCTTGGGCCGCATCCTCTGGGGCCACTTGGCTACTTTCACTACTTTGTTCCAACGGGTCTTTTTGGAGGTCCAGGAAAGCCCTCGTGCCGTCACTGTAGGAGAAAAATTTATGCTCCGCGGTGCGCAGCACATCAATCGTGCGCAAGTATTTCGCCAGCGGAAAGTTCAGCGGATCTTGGCTGTGCTCCGCCCATTGCGACCATCCAGAGAGATAGGCAGTTGGATTGTCATAGTGTGCAACTACCATGTCGCGCGCGGGCGGCCCTCCTGGCTGCATGGCGTTGAATAAGCTGACGCCTTCCAGCGACAGCAACTCTGGGGTCGTGCGTGGTAGTGCATTGCCTTGTGCGCGTTCGATCACATCAACGATGGTGGGGAAAATATCCACCGTGGATGCCATGCTGGTGACTCGGTGGCCTTGCGGCAATGCTGGTGGGTAACGCATGATGAGCGGCACGTGCAGTAAAGTGTCCACCGCAGCAAGCTGGTGACCGACACGTGTATCAAACTCGCCGAACTCCTCTCCATGGTCTGCAACAAGGATCACCAAGGTGTTCTCACTAAGGTTCTGTTGCTCTAGGCCATCCAACAAGCGGCCGACCAGCATGTCTTGATAGAGAATCTCTGCATCATAAAGCGCGATGTATTTTTCCACCATATCTGCCGTCAGCGCCAATTCGCCGAGGATCATGCTGTGTTGATCGATTTGACGTGCAGGCAAAACTTCTGGCACGGTATCGGCAATCGTGACACCTTCAGGCAGGAAACTTTCCCAATAGCCAGTGGGTGGTAAATAAGGATCATGCGCTTCATTGAGGTTCATGAACATAAAAAACGGACGATCTACATCGCGCTCCCGACTGCCGTTAAGCCACTCTAAGGCGGTGTCAATCACGCGCGCTCCACCCTTATCTTGCGGACGCGGATGGCTGGTCGGAATCTTGACGCCGAACTTTTCTTTGTAACGAGCCACCACCTGGCTACCTAAAAATCGCTCCGACAAAGTGGTGATGGAGTAATCATGGAATTGTTCAAAACCCTGGGTGAGGCCGATTTCGAACGACAGCCACGGTTTTTCGGCAATGCCAATGGTTTGATAACCACGCTGCGAAAGTTCTTCCGCCAGCGTGTGCATGTCATAGGTGGCCAGATCGTCAATACGAGCGCGGCCATCCGCAAGTCTTGGGTTTTCCCAACCAGTGCCGTGGGTGGTGGGGTGCACACCAGTGAACATGGAGGCGTGCGAAGGCAGAGTCCATGGAGCAACCGAGAAGGCGTTTTCGAACACCACCCCAGTTGCAGCGAAGCAATCCAGAGCTGGGCTCGTGGGGCGTGCGTAGCCATAGGTGCCAAGGTGATCCGCACGCACCGTATCAAGCACCACAAACAGCACATTTGGCGATGCCGCCGTGGCGGTCATCTGCGCAGGGCTTGCTTGGGAGGCCGCATAAATAGGCAGCAGCCAACTCGTGGCGGCAAGGGCACTCACAAGAAGAATGCCGACGCAACTTGATTTTGGTGTGCAAAGAAAAGCCAATGGGCGGCGCAAAAGGTTGCGACTCAAAAACAACAGGACTGCGTATAGCAATAAACCGCAAGGGATTAAAATTCCAACCGTGAGGAACGGGGACCAGCCAAGTTGGTGTGCGAGTAAGGAGAGGTGCAGCTTCATCAGCGTGATGCTGGCGGCGATGGCACAGAAAACCATGAGTCCAAGAGCAACACGAGGGTTGGCGATGGTTTTACGTTTGCGCTGCACGAGCAAAAGTAAGAGAGCGCAAGCGCCACCAATCAGCATGCCGGCGGCGAGATAGCCAGGTAACCAGACCGACCAGCTAGATGGGTTGATTTGATAGGGGAAGCCGCCAAACACAACAACTGCTTCGCCGAGGCAAAACCAGGCAGCAAGGCTGCCGCCAGCGATGCACCCAAAACCTACTTGGTTGGCAAATTTCACGCGTTTATGGTCCTGCTTAGGAAATCCGATGGAAAAATAACCGGGGATGGAGCTACGACGGGCTTGGTTCGCATGGCACTAGAAGGAAAAACGAGGTGGTAGCACAAGCTCCGCTTCCGCTTCGGTGCCATCGCCGGAGGCTGAGCCCACATAGCCTAAACCCTCCATACTTTGTTGACTGCCCTGAAAGCGATTGGCGGCATTGACTCTTCTCGAAAGAGCCATATGGCCGACGAGCATTTCATGCAGAGTGCGGAAGGAGCCTAATTGTTGCTGTAAGCGCAACTCAAAGGTGTGCGCGCGCGCGCGTTGGGCAGCGACGATTGGGGTGAATTCGCTGCCCTGCTCCGTGGGGTCTGTGGACAAACTCAAAAACGCCGAACTGCCGTCACCATAGGTGAAGAATTTTTCATCGGCCGTGCGCAGCACATCAATCGAACGGAGGTAGTGAGCCAGCGGGAAGGCGAGTGGGTCCTGCTGGGTAAGTTCCCACTCTGGCCAGCCACTGAGATAGGACGCTGGGTTTGCGTAGTGAGCGAGCACCATATCGCGTGGCTTGGCGGCAGGATCTTGCATGACTCCAAGCAAACTAACGCCTTCCAAAGAGCGTAATTGGCTGGTATTCCGCGGCGCGATACTTTGCTGTTGACTCTCCAGAATCGCGATAACGGTTGGGAAAATATCCACGGTGGAGGCCAGTGCGCTTAGCCGTTGGCCAGCAGGAAGCGCTTGTGGAAAGCGCATAATCAGCGGCACGTGAATCAAGGAATCGGTAAGAGCAAGTTGATGACCAACGCGTGTCCCAATTTCGCCAAATTCTTCGCCGTGATCGGCAACCACGATGATCACCGTTTCTTCCGTCAAGCCCATCTCCTGAAGGCCATCAAACAAACGCCCCAGCAGCATGTCCTCGTAGAGAATTTCGGCGTCGTAAAGAGATTGATAAGTTGCCGCGTTCTCTGGTGTAAGTTCTAAGTTGCCAAGCATGATGCGATGTTCATCCATCGGATCAGCGGGCAATCGATCCGGCAGAGTGTCTTCTAGTGCCACGCCATCCGGTAGAAAGTGTGGCCAATACTCCAGCGGAGGCAAGTACGGGTGATGAGCCTCATTGAGGTTCATAAACAGGAAGAATGGCCGCTTGGGATCGCGCACTCGGTCATCTGCGAGCCAATCCAGTGCGGTTGCGACGACTCGCGCACCACCTTTATCCGTGGTGCGTGGGAACGGCGCGTTGTTGGTGTTATCGCGGTGCAGAAAGCGCTTGATGCGGCTCAGGAACATACGCCCCTGCAGGCTTGGGATGGAATAGTCGTAGTAGTTTTCGAAGCCCTGGGTGAGGCCGGCGTCGTAAGAAAGCCACGACTTTTCGGAGGCTCCCATTGTTTGATAGCCGCGCTCTCCCAGTTCCTCTGCCAAGGTGTGGAAATCGTAGGTGATGGCCTCGCCGATGTTGGCGCGGCCGTCAGAAAGGCGTGGATGCTCCCAACCGGTGCCGTGGGTGGTGGCATGCAGGCCGGTGAAAATAGAAGCATGCGAAGGCAGGGTCCATGGGGCTGCTGCAAATGCGTTTTCAAATAACACACCTTCCGCTGCCAAGGCATCTAGGTTCGGGCTGGTGGCGCGGTGGTAACCGTAGGCGCCAAGGTGATCCGCGCGAACAGTATCGAGAACCACGAGCAATACGTTGGGGGAGTCGCTCGGCGCAGTCATCTGCGGCGTCGCCGCGAGGAGTGCCGGAGAGATGGGGCGTAAGTGAGCCACGGCGGCAACAACGGCCAAAAGGATGAGGCCAGCGACAGTGACTAGGCCACTCGACAAGCTTGCCAGCATCCAACCTAGAGCAGTTTTTGCGAATTGATAAAGCAAAAAATAGAAGATGAAGCCGCCAAGCAGGACTACGCCAAAAGTCATCAGCGCCGCGGGGCTGGTGCTCAGGGTACTCGGGGACATCCAAGCAAAACGAGCTTCGATGATGCCAATAAAAGTCAGCGCGACCGCCACAATCAAGATGCCAAGGTGGAGGCTGTAGCGTTTTTCGCGCGCGGATTGGCGCGACAAAAAGGGCAGCGCCACAACACACATAAAACCCAACGCGGCACCCATGCCAAGATAGGCAGGTAGCAATTGGGCCCACGCGGATGGGTCGGTTTGATAGGGGAAGTCGGCGAAAACCGAGTAAGCCTCAATCAAGCTGGCCCAACCAGCCAAACAACCACCCATCAACACACCTAGCAGGAGGTTTTTGGCGTTCATCCTCACCATGATAAATAGGCAAAGGACCCGTCGCAATCTCCCCAAAAACGCAGCTTGCCGCTGGAATAGTCAAGTTCGGCAAGTTTGTGCCGAAGCTGAGAGAGAATCATCCCTTTCACTAGCCTTGCGCCGAGCAGGTCAAAGCCTGACAGAGTGAGGCGATGGGGCACAATCTTGACCTTGGCGGTCAGAGTTATGGCACCAACCATGGGGACACGCCCGTGAAGCACGAGCTGCTCCTCGTTGAGCTGCAACTCACGAATTTCAACCCCCTTGGGCAACAATTCTGCCAAAGCTTCGCGGAAATCTGGAAGTTCGAGGTTAATCTGCACCTGCATGCACATACTGTAGGTGTAACTCTCTTTGATGTCTTTGCCCGGTTCCTTCCTACTCGCTGCCAGCTTGCTGGCGCCCATGTTCACAGCCACGCCTGCGTTGGCTGGTGGGGTGAGGTTCCCGCAGCAAATCCCGCAACCGAGTCGGGAGTCGTTAGTGGCTGTGTTGTGCGACCCGCAACAAAATGGCGAGGATCGTATGGGCGCACTGATGATGCTGGCTTACCAAGCGCGGCCGCTGACTCTAAAGAGCGTGACTTCCGTACACCATTTGGCGCGTGGCATGTTTCTTGCGGATTACGCGCGCTGCCTGGGCTTATGTGGCGTAGAAGCCCTCCCGCATTTACTCGCGCTGCGCACCAATCGAGATCCGGATGCTGCTGCAGAAGTGATGTACGCGCGTGTGATTTTTGATGCGGATGGAGTTGGTTTGGCGCTAGCAAGTCTGCGCGACTACAAGCAACATCCCTACGTGCGCGTGGCGGCTTTACGCGCTTTAGCCGACCGCAGCTCGCCCTTTGCCGTCACGGAGTCTCTACGCAGGTTGGAGTTGGAAAAAGGCGTGGTGTTGTTTGAATGTCTGGCGGTGTTGCGACGTAACCCCAACAGCGACCACATTCCATATCTCATCAATTTGCTCGAGGTTTCTAGCGGCCGCGCAGCCAACGAGGCCGTCGCAATGTTGCAAGCGATTACTGGATACCGCATTGCCAATGACTTCCGCACTTGGAAGCATTTTTATCTGAAGCATAAAGCCGAGGGCACAGAATTTCGACGCGAACCAGACGACAGCACCAAGGAATCAAGTTTGTCTTATATGGGAGTGCCGATTTACAGCGATCGAATTGTCTTTGTTTTGGATTCTTCCTCCTCGATGAATGAAACGATGACCGCTGGCGATCACGTAACCCGCTCCAGTCGTTCCGTGGATGAGCTGGTCCACCTGCTCCCACATTTACCGGCAACCGCAACGCTCAATGTACTTTTTTTTGCTTCGGAGGTCACTGCTTTTGCCGATGGGCTCATCGATCTGGATGCGGAAGTACAAGAGCAAATCGCAACCTTCAGTTTGGGTCGCTCCCCCAAAGGCGGCACCAATTTATTCGGTGGCCTCGATAGTGCGTTCCGCCAAGATGGCGTCGAAGAAATTATCTTGCTGACAGATGGCTCACCGTCGATGGGTGAATTGGTGAAGCCCATCGACATTCTCGCGCGCGTGCAACGTTACAACCGTTGGCGCAGTATCCGCATCAACACGGTTTCCTTGCGCGCGCCGCGCCGTGCCGAGGCTTTCCTGAATCGCTTAGCGGCGGAAAATCTCGGGGTTTGTAAAGCGCTGCGCTAACGGCCGCACTGCGCCTAGCGCTGCAACTCTTGAAAAGGCATTAAGCCGAGCGGATCTTTCGCGAGGCGGGCATCGCCTACGCTGCCGCCGATGTAGCCGATGGATTCTAGTTCTTGAGCCGTCATTCCGCTGGTGTCGATGTTGGCAGGAGTCTGGATATTTTGGCCCGTAAGCTTGCGGAAGCGGTTCAAGTTACCGATAAAAAGTTCCTTCACGACCACATACGCATTCATCTGCTGGTGGAAGCGCCATTCCAAGAAGCTGGCGCGTTCGCGATGTTCTTCGGGCACTTTGGAGAGGGCACTATCTTGCTCGGTAGGGTCCTGCAATAGATTCAAGAAGGCGCGTTCGCCATCACCGTACAAATAAAGTTTGTCGTCGAGCGTACGAATCATATCGATCGAGCGCAGATACCGTGCCAGAGAAAAATTGTATGGCGAGGTGTTATCCCAACCGCGGAAGCTGGCCAAATAAGCCGTGGGGTTAGAATAGTGGGCCATCACGAAATCACGCACTGCAGCACCACCTTCTTGCATTGTGTCGAGTTGGCTGACACCCTCGAGAGCATAGGCATCCAGAGTTTTTTCCGTTGGGTAGCCGCGTTGTTTCTCCAGGATCGCGAGGATGGTTGGGAAAATATCGAGAGTGGAAGCCATCGAGGAAACGCGGCGTCCGGCGGGGAGGAGTGCTGGATAGCGGATGACCAGTGGCACATGCAAGAGGCTGTCGGAAAGCGACAGTTGATGGCCAACACGGCCTTCGATTTCGCCGAATTCTTCACCGTGATCGGAGGTGATGATGATGATGGTGTTTTCTTTTTGGCCGATACTTTGCAGACCATCCAGGAGCTGGCCCAATAAAGTATCTTGATAGAGGATTTCCGCATCATATAGCGCCTTAAACAGCACCATTTCAGCAGTGGATATCGTCGTAACACCCTGCAAAACTTCTCGATGCAACATGACATCGGAGCGCAGTAGCGGTGGGTAGGTTGCTGTCAGCGAAAAACCGTCAGGTAAGAACTTTTCTCGATAGCCCGGTGGTGGGTTGTACGGATCATGGGCTTCATTGAGGTTGAGGAATAGAAAAAACGGGCGGTCCTCATCGCGGGCGCGATTGCCTCCCAGCCAAGCAAGCGCTTGGTTCACGACTTGGGCACCACCTTTATCCGTTGGTTTGGTGATGGGCCACCCCAACTTGGCTTGGTATCGATGAAACACTCGGGGCAGCAAAAAAGATTCGTCGAAAGGCAGGTTAGAGAAATCCCAATAGGATTCGAAACCTTGCGTCAAACCCGACTCCGCCGATAGCCAAGCCTTTTCCGAAACGCCGCAAGTGTCATAGCCAAGAAAACTCAGCTCTTCGGCAAGCGTTTGATAATCGTTATAGGCGATCGTGCCGACGCTCGCAGTGCCATCGGCGAGCCGCGGTTTTTGCCAGCCGGCGCCGTGCGTGTTCGGGTGCAAGCTAGTGAATATGGAGGCGTGCGAGGGCAAAGTCCAAGGGGCAGCCGCATAGTGTTGCTCAAACAGCACACCTTCTGAGGCGAGTTGATCGAGGCGTGGGCTCGTATTCCGTTCGTATCCGTAACTCCCGAGGTGGGAGGCAGCGACGGTATCCAACACCACCAGTAAGACATTGGGAGCATCCACTGCAGCTGTTGCAGCGCGCTCCGGAAAGGCGCCGTCGGAGTCAGTCACGGGCAGCAAAAAAGAAATACCAGCGAGCAAAATCAAAGTGGCACTGAAGGCGTTGATGGCGTTTTGGCCGAATAGAGCGGATAGGCGGTTTGGGAGGAATCTTCGGCCCAGGAAAACAGCCATGCCAAAAGCCATCACACCGACCACAAGGATTTCAGCAAAAAGAAAGAGAGCCGTGGCCGAGAGGGTGGCGACCTGCGGAGGCAGCCAAGTCATACGCGCAAGCAAAAGGCAGGTTGCAGTGCACCCGACCGCCAGGATGAACATCCCAAGCAGTGCCCGAAGCTGTGCGGAGCGCCGTTCGTCGCGTTGCAGAAGTGGCAGGAATAGTGCGCAGCCACTACCGAGTGCCGCCCCAACGGCCAAATAGGCAGGTAGGTTGATGGTCCAAGCCGTTGGGTCGATTTGATAAGGAAAGGCAGAAAACAACCAGCAGGCCTCGAAGAGACTCGCCCAGCCGGCAAAACAGGCACCCATCAGAGCACCATGCAGGAGGTAAGAAACCTTCATCCGTTCAGTATAGATTGCAGAACCCTAGGCGTCGTTAATATCTGCCTATGAAGGCAGTTCGAGTGCATAGCCATGGTGGAGTCGAGGTTCTCAAGTTCGAGGATTTGCCGATTCCAGAGCCGGGCCCCGGTCAAGTGAGGGTGAAAGTAGCTTGGGCTGCCTTGAATCATCTGGATTTATGGGTACGCCAGGGGCTTGCCGGGCATCGATTTCCACTTCCCATTACGCCGGGATGCGATTTTAGCGGCACGGTGGATGGGGTGGGAAGTGGCGCAGAAGTTTGGCAAATTGGGCAGCGGGTCACTGTGGCGCCGGGTTATACGCAAGTGGATTCTCCACAAGCGGCGGCGGGGAAGCACAACTTGGCGCGCGATTACGGAATCTATGGCGAAACATGCGATGGTGGCAACGCCGAGTATGCGCTTGTGCATGCGCAGAATCTCATTGCTGTGCCGGATGACTACCCATTAGACCTCGCAGCGGCTTTTCCGCTGACGTTTTTAACGGCTTGGCACATGCTGGTGGAGCGCTGCGGTGTGCAACCTGGCGATCAAGTATTGATTCATGCCGCGGGCAGCGGTGTCTCGGTGGCTGCCACGCAAATCGCCAAGCTTTTTGGCGCGGATGTGATGGTGACGGCGGGTAGTGCTGAAAAGCTGGCTCTGGGTTTAGCAAATGGCGCAGATTTTGCCGTGAACTACCGCGAGCAAGATTGGACTGCAGCGGCCAAAACTTGGACTGGCAAACGCGGGCTCGACATCATTGTCGATCATGTTGGCGTGGATACTCTTCCTAAAGGGGTATGGGCCTTGGCGAAAGGCGGCCGAATCGTTACCTGCGGGGTGACCAGCGGGGCAGAAATGCAGCTCAATTTGGCACCTATTTTCTTCAAAAGCCTCAGCATCCTTGGCAGCACCATGGGAGGGCTTGGGGAAATGAAACATGTATCAAAGCTTGTATTTTCTGGGAAATTACAACCCATCGTGTCGCAGCGTTTTGATTTTGACCAAATTTCCAAGGCTCATGAGGTGCTGGAGGAACGCCGCGCTTTCGGCAAGCTATTGTTACGAATAAATTATATTTAACTCGATTTATCCTCTGCTATGATTTCGAGCAAAATCAACCCTGATTCACCCGGATTGACCATGTCAAATAGCAACCAGCAAGCAAACAGCGGCGTCATGGAGAGGTTCTCCTACAACGACGCCATCGTGCGCAAATTTGTTTTCGCCAGCATTGGATGGGGGATTGTCGGCCTTTTGGTTGGCGTCATCATCGCCCTGCAACTTGCGGATTCTCGTTTCAACCTCGGCCTCGAATGGACATCTTTCGGCCGTCTGCGTCCACTGCATACCAATGCGGTGATTTTCGCCTTCGCTGGCAACGGTATTTTCGCTGCGGTTTACTACTCCACCCAGCGACTTGTGAAGGCGCGAGTTTTTAGCGACGCCCTGTCGAACATTCACTTCTGGGGATGGCAGCTCATCATCCTTTCCGCCGCCCTCACTTTCCCGTTTGGTTTTACCTCCGGAAAGGAATACGCCGAACTCGAGTGGCCGATTGATATTGCCATCGCTGTGATTTGGGTGATTTTTGCGATCAATTTTTTCGGCACTTTGGCGCGCCGTCGCGAACGGCACTTGTACGTGGCGATCTGGTTCTATATCGCAACTATCATCGCGATTGCAGTGCTGCACATTTTCAATAGCTTGGCGATTCCTGCCGGGCCACTGAAATCTTACTCCTTGTACGCAGGTGTGGAAGATGCGTTTATGCAGTGGTGGTACGGCCACAATGCGGTGGCGTTTTTTCTCACCACTCCGTTCCTCGGCTTGATGTATTACTTTATGCCGAAGGCTGCCGGGCGCCCGGTGTTCAGCTACAAGCTGTCGATTCTGCACTTTTGGTCCTTGGTGTTTATCTACATCTGGGCCGGCCCACACCACCTGCACTACACCGCACTGCCGGAGTGGGCTTCGACCCTCGGCATGTTGTTTTCGGTGATGTTGTGGATGCCCTCTTGGGGTGGCATGTTGAATGGTCTGTTGACCTTACGCGGTGCATGGGACCGCGTGGCAACCGATCCGATTCTGAAGTTCTTCGTCGTGGGCATTACTTTCTACGGTATGTCGACTTTCGAAGGTCCACTCCTTTCGGTGAAGGCGGTGAACTCGCTCAGTCACTACAGCGACTGGACCATCGCTCACGTTCATGCCGGCACCCTCGGTTGGGTGGGCTTCATGATTTACGGCATGGTGTACTGGCTGATGCCGCGTTTGTTCCAAACCAAAGTTGCCAAACCAGCTTGGGTGAATCTGCATTTTTGGATGTCTACCGTGGGCATTGTGTTTTATATCGTCGCGATTTACATCGCCGGTTTGAGCCAAGGTCTGATGTGGCGCTCCTTCACTGCCGAAGGAACTTTGCAATACCCAGATTTCTTGCAAACCGTGACGAATTTAAATTCGATGTACTGGTTGCGCGTGATTGGTGGCGTGTTGTACCTCAGTGGTGCCATTCTTGGCGGCATCAACTTGTTGCTCACTTGGAAGACTCGCCCGGCTACCTATGAAGTGCCGGTGTTCGAAGCGCCTGCTTTAGCGAAGAATTTCACGCCTGCCCCTTCTAATGGTGGTTTCATGGCGATGAACTGGCACCGCAACTGGGAAGGCAAGCCCTTCAAATTCACGGTTTGGGTGGTGATTGCAGTGGTTTCAGCCTCGCTGTTTGAAATAATTCCAACTTTCGTGATTGAGTCGAATGTGCCTACGATTGCCTCGGTCAAACCCTATAGCCCGCTGGAACTTGCTGGCCGTGACATTTACATCGCGGAAGGTTGTTACAACTGCCACTCGCAGATGGTGCGTCCGTTGCACTTCGAAACCGAGCGCTTCGGCGAATACTCAAAGGCTGGTGAGTTCGTTTACGACCATCCTTTCCAGTGGGGTTCGCGCCGCATTGGCCCAGATTTGCACCGCATCGGCGTGCGCAATCCCAGTGCTGTTTGGCACCTACGTCACTTCAACAATCCGCAAGACACTTCCGTCGGCACGATGATGCCGAGCTACCAGCATTTGCTCGCCAAGGATTTGGATTTTGAAGTGATTCCACGCAACATGACGGCGCTGAAATCCATTGGTGTGCCGTACACCGAAGAAGAAATTCTGGGTGCCGTAGTTGCGGCTAAATCGCAGGCAAGTGTAGTGGCCCAAGAACTCGCCAACGGCGGCCAGAATGGTTATGAGAGTAAGAAAGTCGTTGCTTTGATTGCCTATCTGCAGCGTTTGGGAACCGACATCACCAACGATACCGCGGAGGCAAAATAATGGATTTCGACATCAATTCCTTGAAACAGATTTCCCTCCTTCTGTTCTTCACATTCTTCGTGGGGGTGGTGGTGTGGGCATTCACCTCACGCCGCTCCCGCGGCTTTGATCACGACGCCGGATTACCGCTTGAGGAAGGGCGGCCGGTTGTTCCTTCGTCCGCGGCTAGTGCCGAGGAGTCCCACAATGTCTGAGACCCCAATTCCTCCTAACGACCCGCAGGAAGACAACCTGCTTGACCACAACTACGACGGCATCCAGGAATTCGACAATCCGTTACCGGGTTGGTGGAAAGCAATTTTCTGGGCCTGCATTTTGTTCGCCGTGCCTTACACCTGGTGGTACCACTTTGCCGACGGCAACTCGGTGTATGATCGTTACGAAGCTGATGTTGCTGCGAAAATTGCGCGCGAAGGTGGTGATGGACCGGTGGCCGCGGATGCTGCAGCGATTCTCGCTGCCATGAATGATCCCACCCGCCTGGCGCGGGGTAAGGCCAAGTACGGCACCATTTGTTTTGCTTGTCATGCTGCTGATGGTGGTGGCGTAATTGGGCTTGGTCCGAATATGTGCGATGATTCTTACAAGAACATCACCAAGCTGGGTGATTTTGTCGGTGTCATTGTCAACGGTATTCCTGGAACCGCAATGGTTGGACAAACGTTGAGCCCCAACGAAGTCGTCAACGTGGCTGCCTACATGGCAAGTCTGCGCGGCACTACGCCAGCAAACCCGAAAGACCCAGAGGGCGAAGTGATTGCTCCTTGGGCAGCGGAATAGGTCTTATTCACGGCCAAAGCGTCGCAACTTTTCCCGACGCTTTGGCTCTGACGTATCAGGATTTCCTTGATGGCTGACCAACTCCTCGAAGCTCCAGAACGCGTTCTCTCTACTCTTAACCCCGACGGCAGTCGGCGGTGGATTCGTCCAAAATCCGCCATGGGGAAGTGGTGGAAGCGGCGCCGCGTGGTGGCTTGGTTGCTGATGATTTTGTTCACTGCCGTGCCATGGATGCGCGTGAGTGGCAAGCCGGTGATGTTGTTGGATGTGGTGCATCGCGACTTCATTTTCTTTGGCGTAACTTTTCAGCCTACCGAAGTCACCTTGCTGATGCTGTTGATGCTCGGAATTTTCTTCGGCATCTTTTTGATCACCTCGCTACTGGGGCGTGGTTGGTGCGGTTGGGCTTGCCCGCAGACCGTTTATCTGGAGTTTCTCTATCGCCCGATTGAGCGTTTAATCGAAGGCAAAGGCACTGGCCGTGCGCACAAAAAAGTTGCACGGTGGCGGGTGGTCTTGAAGTATTTAATTTACTTGGTGTTCTCGCTGCACTTGTCGAATACCTTCCTCTCTTATTTTGCTGGACCGCAGCAGGTGTTTGAATGGTCGTTTGGCTCCCCGCAAGAGCACATGACTCCTTTTTTGATCGTGATGTTTGTCACCGCACTGATCATGTTCGATTTCGTGAGCTTCCGCGAACAGATGTGTACACTGGTATGCCCTTACGCGCGATTGCAATCGGTATTGTTGGATCGTGATTCACTCATCATCGGCTATGATGAAAAGCGCGGGGAACCACGCGGCAAAAAGCGGCATCATGCCCAAGATCAGGCGCAGACTGGCGATTGTATTGATTGCGGTTTGTGCGTTGCAGCCTGCCCTACCGGCATCGATATTCGCGAGGGGCTACAACTGGAATGTGTTGCATGCACCCAATGCATTGATGCCTGCGATGCTGTCATGGAGAAGATTGAGCGGCCAGTAGGCTTGATTCGTTTCGCCTCGCAAAACACTTTGGCTGGGCTTGCCCATAAAGTCGTACGCATCCGCGTGGTGCTTTATCCACTGCTGTTGGTGGTTGTTTTTGGCGCATTCCTTTTTGGCTTGAACCATCGTCAAATGGGCGAAGCCATGTTCTTGCGCAATCAAAATGCTGTCGTCGTAGCCACTCCAGAAGGCGTGGTGCAAACGGTGATTTTGCGCATTGATAATCGAGACGATCGTGCCCACACTTATCAGATGGAACTCGGCGCTGGAGTCGAGGTCTTGGGTGCTCAGTTTCCGGTGGAGCTTGAAGCTTACGGCAGCAAAACCTTGAATTTGCCAGTGCGGGTTGCCGCCACGGCTTTTGCCAACAGCCGTTTTCAGTTACAACTGAGTGTGTATGATGATGCGGAGTTTCGCACCGATTTACACATGACTTTGTTTACCCCAACGAATCTGCACGAATGAAGGCCGAAACTGCATGGAAATGGATGCCTGCGGTGGTGCTTTCCGCCACGCTGGTGTTTGGGCTTTGGCGGGTGATGGTTGCGCTCGACGACCCCCATTTCAGTGTGGTGGAAAATGCCTATGAAAAGGGTGCCCAGTGGGATGAACAGCGCGCCGCAGTGCATCGTTCCGAAGCCTTAGGCTGGCAAATTTCACTCACTCCGGGCGTCGCCCAAAGTGGTGGCGATGGTCACTGCACGCTGTCGATTCTTGGCTCCGATGGACTTGCTCTTGCGGATGTCCGTGGCGAAGTGATTGCCTATCACAACGGCTATCCCAATCAGTTGTATCGCGCCGAAATCGTTGCTGGCGCTGCTGGTGATTACTCGTTTGACTTGCCGTTGCCGCTACCCGGCAAGTGGCGTTGGCAGTTTCGGTTTCACCACGGCGAAGATTTGTGGATTGGTGAAAAACGCGCCGATGTATTCGCAGGAGCAACGTTGTGATCACCATGTTTTGGGCGGTACTCGCGGCGAGTTTGGTGGGCAGCGCGCATTGTGCTGGCATGTGCGGCGGGGTGGTGGCCTTTGTGGGTGGTACTTCCGGGGATCACCGCGATTGGCGTCCGCAACTCTTGTATCACTTGGGCCGTTTGCTTGGCTACACCGCGGTCGGGGCGGTCGCCGGTGGCTTAGGCGCTGTACTCGATTTAGGCGGCGAGGCGGTGGGTATGGGTAGGGTTGCGATTGGCCTTGCGGGTGGGGTGATGGTTGCTTATGGCATCATCATGTTGATGCGTTTGCGGGGCAAAAAAATTGCGCTGCCAGTACCGCGTTTTCTGCAAACTGCTTTTGGCGGCGGTATGCGCAAAGTGCAACACCAAGGTCCAAAAATCCGCGGCCTTGCGATTGGTTTGCTCACGACTCTGCTCCCTTGCGGATGGTTGTATATGTTTGCCGGAACGGCTGCGGGCACAGGTAGTCCGTGGTTGGGCGCTCTCACCATGGCTTTTTTTTGGTTAGGCACGGTGCCGGTTCTTGCGGCCATTGGCGTGGGTGTTCAACGCCTGGCAGGTCCGTTGCAAAGGCACGTGCCGGTATTCTCCGCGTGGCTGTTGGTGGTGATTGGTTTACTCGCAGTGGTCGGGCGTTTGGATGCACCATCGTTCCAGGCTGCCGCTGCAGCTGGAAACACCGCACCGGCTTGTTGTGAGCCGGCCGAGTAATCTAGGCCGTGGTTGAAGTTCCCTGTACCCACTGCAGCTTGCCAGTGCCGCGTGGCTTGATTGCGGAAGGCGCCAACGAGCAGTTTTGTTGCGCCGGTTGCCGCACGGTTTATGAAACGTTGCAAGGCGCCGGGTTACAGCGTTTCTATGCGCTTGCCGCACAGTCCGATTCCAGCGCCGCGCGCCCGGCCAGCACTTCCGGACGCGGCTTCTCGGAGTTTGATCACCCCAATTTCCGTGCTTCCTATGTGCAGGAGCAGGAAGGTGTAGGGCACATCACTCTTTACCTGGAAGGTGTGCATTGCGCCGCCTGTGTGTGGCTGGTGGAGAAGTTGCCGACGCTAGTGCCAGGGGTATTGGAAGCCCGTCTCGATATCGGGCGCGCCATCGTGACTCTGGCGTGGCGTACTCAACAGGTGGAGTTGTCGGTAATTGCGCGCACTTTAGATCGACTTGGTTATCCGCCGCACCCCGTCAAAAGCGGCGAAGTTCAGGAGCGTCGCAAACAAGAAGCACGCACCGCATTCTTGCGTATTGGCGTTGCGGGGGCGCTCGCGGGCAATGTCATGGGCATCGCCTTCGCCCTTTATGGCGGTTATCTGCAAGGCATGGAGACCGACTTACGCGATTTTTTCCGCTGGTCGGCGCTGCTGCTTACGTTAGTGAGTTTGGTGTGGCCCGGCCGGGTTTTTTTTCGCGGTGCTTGGGCTGCGTTACGCACGCGTACGCCGCATATGGATTTACCAATTGCAATCGGCATTGGTGCAGGATTTCTCGGTGGCGCGTGGCACACCATCACTGGCACTGGCGAAGTCTATTTTGAATCGGTGGCGATTTTGGTGTTCTTGTTGTTAGTGGGCAGGCATGTGCAAGCCAAGCAGCAGCGGCGGGCTTATGAAGCGATGGAATTGTTGCATGCACTCACCCCTGGCACGGCTCGGCGCGCTACCGGCCAAGGCTTCGAAGAAGTGCCGATTTTATCGCTGCAAAAAGGCGATCACGTCGAAGTGCGTGGTGCGGAAACAGCGCCGGCGGATGGCACGGTGGTAGAGGGAATGAGCTCTTTTGATATGGCGGTTTTGAGTGGGGAAACGCGGCCGGCCCCCGTGCAACCTGGCGCGCTTGTTTTCGCCGGCACTCTGAACCTGGGCGCACGCGTGGTGGTGGAAGTGCAGCGCACGGGTGCTGATAGTCGAGTGGGGCGCTTATTGCAGTTGGTGGAACAACATGCCAAACGTCCGGCCGCGCTGGTGCGTGTGGCTGATCGCATGGCCGGAGTTTTTACCCTAGTGGTGCTCCTGCTAGCCGCCATCACGGCTCTTTATTGGAGCATGATGGATGCCGACGTCGCCCTAGAAAATGCGATTGCCTTACTCATTGTTGCCTGCCCGTGTGCATTGGGGCTGGCCACACCATTGGCTGTGGTGGCAGCCGTCGGTCGTGCCGCACGCGCGGGCATTTTGATCAAAGGTGGCGATGCCTTGGAGCGCCTTGCAGCTGCGGGGGTTTTGGTGTTGGATAAAACTGGCACCCTCACGCAAGGGGCGGTTTCGGTGGTGCAATGGCATGGTGAAAAAGCACTACAATCCTTGGTCGCGGCATTGGAAGCGCATGCGTCGCATCCTTTTGCGGGTGCTTTGGTCGCATTTGGTAACCACCAAGAAGGCAGCGCGGATCTGACGGTGGAGACGGTGGAAGATGTCCAAGCTTTTCCCGGCAAGGGTGTGAGTGGTGTGGTGGCGGGCAAACGCATCCACGTCGGCGCGCCCAGCTGGATGGTTGCTCTCGGCTACGATTTGCCTGCCGCCTGGCTGCCGTTGATTTTAGAACGGGCGCTGTCGCCGGTGGCGGTGGTGCAGTGCGATGCAAACGGGCTCGTGCTTGCCGCTGCCATGGCAGGCATTGGCGACGCCTTGCAACCCGATGCCCCACGGGTCATTGCCGCACTGCAACAAGCTGGTTGGGATTTACGTGTGATGTCTGGCGATCATCCGCAAGTGGTTGCCGCGGTTGCGAGTCGGCTGGGTTTGGAGCCGCGTGATTGCCATGGTGGCTTGTCCCCGGAACAAAAGCTTGCTGCCATCGAGCAATTACGCGCCGCCGAAGCATGCCGCACCAAACCGCGCCCGGTGTTGATGGTAGGGGATGGCTGGAATGATGCCGCGGCACTGGCAGCCGCCGATGTTGGTATTGCGGTGCACGGCAGTGCGGAGGCTAGCCTCGCTGCAGCAGATGTTTTTCTTGCCAACCCTGGGCTGGGTGGGGTGGCCGGGTTATTGGAGGGCGCCAAGCGCACGGTGCATGTGATTCATCGCAACCTGGCGATATCTTTGGCTTACAATGCCGTGGGAGTTGCGCTCGCAATGACCGGTGTGCTCAATCCGCTGCTTGCTGCGGTATTGATGCCCGTTTCCTCGTTGACGGTCGTGAGCGTCGCCTGGCGTTCGCGCACTTTTACTTAACCCACTTTTTTTGTGACTGTCATCTACGTGGTCTTGCCTCTGGCAATCCTGATTGCCGCCGCCGCTGTTGGTGCCTTCGCATGGGCCACGCGCCGTGGGCAGTTTGATGATTTAGAGACTCCGGCACACCGCATGTTGTTGGATGATGACCCCATTGACATCACGGAGCCTACGGATGGAGATTGAGTTTGAACTTGAGTTTGAGGATTGGGCGCTGTTTGTGATTCATATTGGCCGCACGGATCCGGCTTCCTTGCGTCTGGCACGTTTGTTCCGCTTTGGCTTTGGCGGTATTTATTTGGCTTTCGGGATTTTTGCCATCGCCGCGGCGATGTACGTCACTGGTGTCGCCATGGTGATGCTAGGTTTTGCCTGGATGGTGCTGTATCCACGCATTACCATTGCCCGGGTCGTCAAGCAGCTGCGCAAAAAACTTAGTCGTGGCGAGGCCGCCAGCATCCTTGGACGTTATGTACTGCGCCTTGATCCCCAAGAACTGCATGCTGAGGCCCATGGAGCGCGCAGCTCCATTCCGTGGAACTTGTTTACCCAAGTTGTGGAGGTGGAGGAGCGTGCGATGTTGCAAATTGGCACATTCAAGGCCGTGATCATTCCGCTGCGTGCAGCCGGTGCCCGCGAGTTTGTGGATACTTGCAGCGCTTATATCCGCCGCCTTGGCTAGGTTATCTGCGGATTAGGCTTACATTGTGTTGGATGTTCCTGGTTGGGTATACTGCCCAACGAGGAAAAACTCCATGACCAAATACTCTGCCTTTGCACTCATCGCTTTGCTCCCTTGTGTTTACCTGCTTCCCACACAGCAGGATCCAGTGAAGCAAAAAGAAGTCGCTCCCACTGTCATCGAAGATGAAACGGGGATTGCATTCCCGATTTGGATGGATGTGTTCGCGGAGAATAAGGAGAAAACAGAGCGGCACTATTTGCTCGGCACCGGCGTGCGCGAAAAATACTTCATCGGCGTCGATGTATACGGTTTCGCTTTTTACGTTGAGAAAGAGAAAGCGTTGCCCAAGTTAAAGGCGGCTTACAACGCGGATTTGAATATGAAAAAGCTGTTGAAGGATAAAGCTTTTCATACTGCTGTGATGTCGGATAGTTACAACAAGTCGATGCGCTGGGTGATGGCACGCGATGTCGATGGAGAAGATGTGGCGGAAGCATTCGATGAATTCCTGGAGCCCGGCATTCGCAAACTTGCGGCCAATGACAAGGAGATTCAAGCTGGACTGAAGGCCATGGGCGAGATGCGCGATTACTTTGCTTCCGGCGAGCTCGAGGAAGAAGATGAGCTGATTTTCCTGTGGGAAACCGGCGGAACCATGCACACCTACCTCAACGGCCGCAAGCTCGGCAAAATCACTAATGTGCACCTTTGTTACGCATTGTTCGATGTCTTCGTGGGCTTTGATCCGGTCGATAGTGGTGGCCGCAAGAGCATCTACGAGGGTGCCGTCAATATGGTCAAGAAAGCTAAGTAATTCACCGATAGGTAAATAACCATGACTGATAGCGAAAGACGTCGGAGCGAGCGTAAGGAATTCCAAGCGCCAACTGCCATGATGCTGGCTGCAGGCTCGCTGGAAGGCGAAACTGTCAACGCCAGTGCTCACGGTTTGTTAATTCGAGCCACCGGCCGGATTTCTGTGGTGGTGAAGATCGAAGGCAAGGAGTACCGCGGCCGTTTGGTGCGCGCCGAGCCCATGGTGGATGGGGGTACTTACTACGCCCTCGACCTTGATGATGAGTTCCAAAAAACTTAGTTTCCTTCTCCAGAGAGCTGATTTCGAACCCGAGCAGCGTGGATATGGCTTAGGGAAGCTCTGATTTATTTGTACGGCGGCCCAGCGGCCGGAA
>CALFOT010000076.1 GCA_937919925.1 uncultured bacterium
GCACCCGGATTTTCGAACCACGAGGCGTCTTGCCCCGGGAAGCCGATGATCAAAATATCGTTGCGTTGGTCGCGATTGAAATCGTGTACGAAGGCGAAGAAGTTGTCCGAGTAGCCGGCGGGATCGAAAGTTTTCGGATCATAATAACTATGGCGATCCGTGAAGGTCGGGCCCGCATACCACCACGGTCCGGCGATCAAATCCACTTGGCCGTCGCCATTCAGGTCGCCTAAAGTCGCGCCTTCGGCGTAGAAATCCTGATCAAGTTGGATGCGTTCAAAGGTATGAATCTGGTGCGTGGATTCCAGGGTGGTGGGGGCGGATTGGCACGCAGAGGCCAGGAGCAGGGCAAATGAAAGTAGGGGCACAGTGAACCTCTAGGCGTTTTGCGCGCCTTGCTGACGGGTGAAGGTGGGCAGTGGGATGGTCTCGCCACCGGCCAGGGCGGAAGCGTGAGCCAACAGTCCGACGCAAGTCCAGTTGGCGGCTTGACGGGCGTTGGGATAGGGATCGCGGTCTTCGGTTAGGGCACTGAGGAACTCATGCACGAGATGGGGATGAGACCCGCCGTGGCCAGAGCCTTGGGTGAAGGACAGGTGTTCGTTGGCTTGTAGATCGTAAACGCCACTGGTGGTGAAGCGGCGAATGGCCGCGGGCAACAAGTGCGCGAAATCTGGGCAGGCGATTCTCTCTGGAATCTCGTTCTCTGGTTTTTTTGCAGTGTGTAGAAGGAGCGATTCTCCATCCACCAAGGGCCATTCCACCGATTTTTTGCTGCCGTAAACGTCGATGCTTTCCCGGTATTGGCGCGCGGTGTCGAATAGCGAGCGGCAAATGCGCGCAGCCGTTTCTCCATCGGAAAGGGAGATGTGTGCCGATTCGACGGCGAAGGGCGAGCCGTAGTGTTTGCTTAAGTCCTCGCGAATCCGTCCCGAACCCACACAGCTGACGGCTATCGCATCAAGATTGGGCAGGGCCAGGCACGGGCCGACGCAGTGCGTGGCGTAGAACATCGGCGGCAGTCCGGGCCAGTAGTTTGGCCACCCGTCCATGTCTTGTTGATGGGTGGCTTGGATGAATTGAATCCGCCCCAGCTCACCCTGGCGATACAGCTCCTGCATGAACAGGAACTCGCGGCTGTAGATGACCGTCTCCATCATCATGTATTTCAATCCCGTACGCGCGCTCAACTCGGTGATGCGTCGGCAGTCCTCAACGGTGGTGGCCATCGGTACGGTGCAAGCCACATGCTTGCCGGCCTCAAGCGCGGCAATGCTGTGCGCGGCATGGTCCGGAATCGGGGTGTTGATGTGGACGGCATCGATTTCGGGATCCTGCAGGAGTTCGGCATAGCTGGCATAGCGCTTGTGCACCCCGAAGGCGTCACCAATGGCATTGCGGGCGCTGGCGTTGCGCTGGCAGATGGCCTCTAAGCGCGCGCGCGGATGTGCCTGGTAGATCGGGAGGAACTCGGCGCCAAAGCCGAGGCCGACAACGGCGACACGAATGGGATCAAGCATATTCCGATGTTGGGAAGGATGAGTGCACGCCCTAATCTACTTGCAAACGCTCTGCCTTGCTTTTGCGTCACCAAGCTGCTGGGCCGCCGGCAAGGGCAAGGACAGCACCTTGGAGGCCGGGAATGCGCCAATAAAACCGATTTAGGTTTGCTTTTGCGTGGTATGCTCGCAATGGTCTATTTTCCGATTTCCTAAACATACCAGGAGTAATCATGCCTTTCCCGACCCTTCGCGTTAACCCAACCACCCTAGGTACCCTCCTCTGCGCGGGAGCTTTGCTGCTCACCGGCTCGACACTGTTGGCGCAGGGATCCTTTGAAACGAATGCCCCCGTGCCATATTCTTGCTATGCGCCGCAGACCCGCTTCTTGGATGGCAAACTTTACACCGTCTCCGGTTTCGCCTCTATTAATGCCGCCGCGTGGAATCCGGCCACCAATGCTTGGACGATGCTTGCCTCGTTCCCCGGTTCAATCCGTCAGTACGCTGGCGTTGCCGCTAGCAACGGGAAACTTTACCTCGTTGGTGGTGACACAGGGGGAAGTGGTTGGACGAACACTCTCTACGCCTACACGGTCGCGTCGAATTCCTGGAGCGTACTCGCCCCGATGCCGGGTGGCTCGCGCTACAACTTGGCTGCTGATGCAGTGAATGGAAAGATTTACGCAATCGGCGGATTCGAGGGGGCAGTTGTCTTGGATCGTGTTGAGGAGTACGACATCGCGACGAACACTTGGGCCATGAAAGCTCCCATGCCCATTGCAGCCCAATATTTGATGACTGCAGTCATCAACGACAAAGTTTACGTTGCGGGAAACAATGGGACGCTGCAAATTTACACTCCTGTAACGGATTCCTGGAGCTCCGGCCCCGCGATGCCCGCCGGTTGGACACCCACCAGTAACCAAGGAGCTGATTGTGTCGCCGGAAAGTTGATTGGAGTTGCCCGTGATGCCAGCAACACGGCGCGCCTCATTTCTTATGATCCGGCGACTCTGAGCTGGACTCTGTTGCCCTTCCTTCCGTCGAACCGTTGGGCCACCGGCGTTGCGGTCAATCCAAACACGGGCCTCATGCACATCGTGTCGGGTTGGACCGGGGCTTCGTTCTCCGATCTCCACGAAGCCTACAATCCAGGTGCGCTACGGCTTGACGTCAGTGCGCTGGCGGCGAGTGCGCTCGCCACCCTGCAAACAAGTGGTGGTCGGCCGAACGTGATTGTGGCCTTTCTGGTGAGCTTGAACGGTTTTCAGACCACCATCTACTCTTCGCCGGGCGGATTCGTGACTCTGGATCTCAAGGCCATGCACCAAATTGCTACCACCTATGCAAATAGCGCTGGCGCGGCCTCTCTTACCCTCGTGGTGCCAGTACGCATGGGGCAGGACGAACGATTTTCTTTCAAGCCGTTGATTTTGCGGGCGGCAGTTTCGGCGTGAGCAACGCGTTCTCGCGAATCGTGAACTAGCTGGAGCGGTTTTTCGAAGGCAAGCGCTGACGCCTTTGTCGATGGGTGGCTAGGCGCTATGGCGTGGCCACACCCTTAAGGCTACGATGGCTTTTCCGTGGTGCATCCACGGTGGCCACCAATGAGTACGAGTTCTTCATCCGCTAAGCGACGCATATTCGCAATTGTTTGTTTGGTTGCGTTGGTGATTTTCGTAACTTGGTTTGCCTGGGCTGCGCAACACAATCGCGATTCTTTGAACCTTGCGGAAGCACAAATAAACGATGGCAATTGGCATGAAGCCGAAGTGACTTTGTTCGCGCTGCATGGTGGCATCGTTGCTGCAGGCGAAGGGCGCGCTGCAGAACTCCTCAGCCGCATTGAGCAACACCGCATGGCCATCGCAGCCTCCCCGGAATCCTCATCGCCGCTCGTGGAAGCCCCACCTGTGGAAACCCCACCTGTGCAAGCGCTGTCCGATTCCGAACCTGAGGTGAATCCTGCGGAGGAAATCTTGTCGCCAGCGGCAAGCGAAGCGTTGGCCAGCGCCGCGGCAGAGGTTCAGGCGCAAATCGCCGCGCAAGTAGAACGCGAGCGTCTCAACGCAGTCAACGAACACCTTCTTGCCTATGGATGGGAGATGGTTTGGCCGGGTCCGCATCCTTGGGTGGAGGCTCTAGAGGCTCCGACAGCGGAACAAATAGGCGAAGGAAAAGCACTGCTCGCGCGTCATCAACTGATCACAGAGTTGCGCGCGCAATGGCCAGGGCCCGATTTCCCAACCGAGCTGCAACTCGAACTCCAAGATCCCTTGCGGCAAGAAGACGAGTTGCTGACTTCTTTCAACCAGCGCTTGCTGCAAGAAGGTTGGGTTGCGGTGTTAACCGATCCGGCCCCATGGGTGACGGCCTTACGCACCCCTAGCCCGCAGCAGCAGGCCGACGGCGGCGCACTGCTTGCGCGGCATGCACTCAGTGAGGCACTGAAGCCACTGTGGACGATTCCCGCCTTGCCGGCGCAGTTAATTCCCGAGATCCGCAATCCACAACGCACGGAATTCGAAATTCGAGCAGAGTTTTTACGTCTTTTTCAGGAGGAAATGAGCCAGTCGTCGGCGCGCTTGGAGACCGGGGCTTGGAAGCAAGCAGTCGATGCCAAATCGGCACAAGAGGCTATGCAAGCGGCAGGCGCCTTAGTGGTTTTGTTGAAGAAGCCTGGCCTTCCCGCTGCGGAAGTTGCCGGGTTACTCAAGCGCGTGCAGGGAATCGAAGCAGAGGCTCGCACAGTTTTTCAAACGCGCGCTGCCCGCGATGCACGGTTGGCGGAAGAGGGGCTCAATCCATTCCAAGCGCAAGGCTGGACCATCGTAGATCAAACTGCCGGATATGGTGGCTTTGCAAACAAGCTTTTGGATCCGAACACGGGAATCACTTTCATTTTGGTAGCACCCGGCCAATTTCAAATGGGCTCTCCAGCTGCCGAGGCCGAACGCGAAGCCGATGAGAAGCCACACCTTGTGAAGATGAGCAAAGGGTTTTATTTAGGCGAGACAGAGGTGACGCAGGCGCAGTGGAAAAAAATGGTGCCTGGGAATCCGAGTCCAAGCAGTTTTATTGGTGCCGGCCTTCCGGTGGAATCGGTCAGCTGGAATGACTGCCAAGAATTTTTGCAGGCTGCCGGCAACGGCTATCGCTTGCCCACCGAACAAGAGTGGGAGTATGCCTGCCGAGCTGCGACGTTGACTCCGTTTAGTTATGGCCCAACCATCGATGCCACGATGGGCAATTTCAACGGGCGGGAGGTTTATGGAGGTGGAGTTGTAGGAAGCCAGGCGAACAAAACCACTCTAGTGGGTAGTTTGCAAGCAAACCCTTGGGGATTTCAAGACATGCACGGCAACCTTTGGGAATGGTGCTCTGACTGGTATGGCCCTTACTCGGAGCCAGCACCGGAGGCTGGAAGTGAGCGTGTGCTTCGCGGCGGCGCTTGGAATAGCCACCCAAAATTTTGTCGCGCCGCAAATCGCTATATGGCCGAGCCTGATACGCGCAACTACATCATTGGCTTCCGAGTTGCCCACGACCTCCCATAGATCGCTTCGAGCCTCAAGAGGAAGGTCCGCGCTGGGCTGTTCAAGTTTTGGCCTAGCTCTCTTTCACGGCAGCGATGATATGGTCAGCTACCCATGTTGTGCCGCCGCCCCAACTTCTTAACCCTGCTTTGCTGCTTGTTTGCGGCACCCTTGTTTGCGCAACACGTGCACAAACCCGCACCTGCGCTGCAGCAACCCGAAGCTCCCACGCCGGAAGAGTCCAGCGTTTCTGCAGAGAGTAGCGCGCCGCAAATCTTCACCACTCAGCACGTCGGTATTTTCCACGGGCAGGAAGTGGCCTATACGGCAACCGCGGGGGAGACCTTTTTGAAGGCCGAGGATGGCACCCCGCGCGCGAGTATTTTTGCCACAGCCTATGTTAAAAATGGTGTGCAAGATGCAAGTACCCGGCCAGTGACTTTTTTGTGGAACGGTGGGCCTGGTTCGGCGTCGCTGTGGTTGCACATGGGGGTGTTTGGCCCGGTGCGTGTGGCGATTCCTAGCGATGCGCGGGACGACGGCGCGCCACCGTATCCCATCGTTGCGAATCCCGGCGCCTTTCTGGATCTGTCAGATATCGTTTTTATTGATCCGGTTGGTACCGGCTTTAGTCATACGCTCGGTGAAACCGAAGGCAAAGAATTCTTCGGCGTGCAGCAAGACGCCGCCTCCATCGCCCAGTTTATTCGCCAGTGGATCAGCGATCAGGGGCGTTGGAATTCGCCAAAGTTTATCGGTGGCGAAAGTTATGGCACCACGCGCTCGGCCGCAGTGGTGCACGAACTTGAGGCTGGCTTTGATGACGTGGCGATTAACGGCATCATTTTGATTTCTACCATTCTCGACTTCAGCATCGAAAATCACACTCCTGGCAATGAGTTGCCAAACCTGATGCATCTGCCAACTATGGCCGCCACCGCCAAGTTTCACGGCAAAGCCGGCGCGGGAATCCCACTTGCCGAGTTCGTCCAACAAGCGCGCGAGTTTGCGCTCGGGGAATATGCACATGCACTGCTGCAGGGGGAGAGTCTGCCTGCCGCCGAACGTGCAAAAGTGCGTGCGCGGTTGTCGGCGTTCACCGGTCTCGGTGAGGAATATCTAGAGCAGACCGATTTGCGCCCGCAGCCGGCGCGCTTTCAAAAGGAGCTACTGCGCGATCGCGGTTTGACCGTGGGCCGTTTAGATTCCCGTTACACCGGCGTGGATCTGGATGATGCCGGTGAAAACAGTGAAGAAGATCCTTCCTTTTATGGCATCGACGGCGCTTATTCCGCAGCAATGAATAGTTACTTCCGCAGCGATCTCGCGGTGAAGACCGAGCGTCATTACAACGTGATTGGCGGGCTTGGCGCACCATGGGATTGGGAAGTGCCAGGTTTGCCATTTAATTACTTCAACGTAGCGCCGTACATCGGCACAGCGATGCGTCAGAACAGCGATCTGCAAGTTTTTGTTGCTGCGGGGTATTACGATTTCGCCACCCCGTTTTTTCAGGCGGAATATAGTTTGAACCGCGCTGGTGTGGTTCCAGAGCGCGTGTTTTTTCATTACTACGAAGCCGGCCACATGATGTACATTCATCATCCGTCGCTGCAGGCTTTGCAGGAGGATGTACACGCGTTTTTGGCTGCGACTTTGGCACAGTAAGACGGCCGTAGTCGATGCGCAGAACGCGCCGCATGCGCCGGAATGCGGCCGTGAATCCTTCGCGTGCCGTCTCCTGTAGGATAGGGCTCCTTGTTTTTAGAGCATGAACTCCGCCTCCCTCTCTGTCCGTGTCGCCCTCGCAATTGCGTTCGCCGCCCTCACTGCAGTCCTGCCCATTTGGGCAGATTCCAGCGCGAGTGTGAGCGGCATGGCGCAACTTCCAAGCAGCGTGGTGGCTGCGGAGGAAGTCCGTTACGGTCGTGACATCCGGCCGATTTTGTCCGACCGTTGTTTTCTTTGTCATGGCCCCGATGTCAGCACCCGCGAAGCGGAGTTGCGCCTGGATACTTTTGACTACGCAACCGCCGATCGTGGTGGTTATGCCGCAATCGTGCCGGGGAATCTAAAGGCCAGTGAGTTGTGGTACCGACTCACCACCACGCGCAAGAGTGATGCCATGCCGCCAGCCGATAGCAAGGTGCAGCCGCTCACCGATCACGATAAAGATTTGATCCGGCGTTGGATTGAGCAAGGCGCCAAGTACGAACCGCATTGGGCTTTTGTGGCGCCAGTCCGTCCGCCGCTGCCGTCGGTCGCGCAGCAAAGTTGGCCGCGCAATGCTCTGGATTCCTTTCTTTTAGCCGGCATGGAAAGTGCCGGGTTAAAGCCATCGCCACCAGCAGACTCCGCCACTTTGTTGCGCCGCGTATTTTTGGATTTAACCGGCTTGCCGCCGACTCCAGCCGAACTCGACGCCTTCCTCGCCGATGCGCGGCCGGATGCCTACGAACGAGTTGTGGAGCGTTTGCTGAGTACAGAGCCTTACGTCAGCCGCTACGCCGAACGTTTGGCAACACCTTGGCTTGATGCCGCACGGTATGCGGATACCAACGGCATTCACATGGATGCCGGCCGTCAGATGTGGGCCTGGCGCGATTGGGTGTTACGCGCGTTGCGTGATAACCAGCCATTTGATCAGTTCGTTGTGGAGCAACTAGCTGGCGATTTGCTGGCCGACGCCACCTTGGAACAAAAAGTGGCGAGTGGTTTTCACCGCAATCATGTCATGACTGATGAAGGTGGCGCCATCAATGAGGAATACCTAGTCGAGTATGCAGCCGATCGCACTGCGACCACCGGCGCTGTTTTTATGGGTTTAACGGTGCAGTGCGCGCGTTGCCATGATCATAAATTCGATCCGATTTCGCAGCAGGAATACTATTCGCTGTTCGCCTATTTCAACTCGAATGACGAACCTGGTCTTTATTCACAGTTGCCCGACGCCAACCGGGCCTTTGAGCCGTTTATGCAAGTGCCCACGGCCGAGCAAAGCAATCAACAGTTGGAGTTAAACGCGGCGCTGGATAGCTTGACTGCCGAGATGGAGCAGCCATCTGCGCAAGATGCGCAGGCTTTGGAAACCTTCCTCGATTCGGCGCCCGCCACTTACGGCGTGAGTTGGGCTGCGAGCGAAGTGGTCAGTGCGGAGAGCACGGCGGATTCTTCCTTAACTATTCTGGAGGATCGCTCGGTGCTGGCTTCCGGCGCGAACCCCAATAAGGAAAGTCACACCATCATCTTGCGCACTCAGCAAACCAACCTACGCTTATTGCTGCTGGAAGCTTTGCAAGATGATTCGTTCTTTGAGGGGCGTGTGGGGCGCGCGCCTAACGGTAATGCGGTTTTGTCTTATCTCGAAGTGGAAGCGATTTCTTTGGTCGACGCGCGTCAACGTCAGCAATTGCACTTCGGCTGGGCGTGGGCCGATTTCGAGCAAGACAACGAAGATTTTGATGTCGTGAATGCTTTAGATCCTGCGTTCCACAAAGTCTGGGCGGTGGATGCCCACCATGTGGCGGGTGGGCGGAATGCACTTTTTCTTGCGGATCAACCATTCGGTTTTGCTGGCGGCACGGAGTTGCGCGTGGTCTTGCATTATCAATCGATGTACGATCAGCACAGTTTCGGACGCGTGCGCTTAACGCCGGGTTCGTTGGGTGCCACTGGACTCGCCGCCTTGCCGGTGGCCGATTCGCGCTGGTATGGCACTTGGCCTTATACACCCACGGAAGGGGAGGCTGGTTACGAGCAGATTTTTGGCCCCGAAGCTGATGCCCACATTGATTTGGCGAAGCAATACCCACCGGATGCTTACAGTTGGGTTTTAGTACCCCAAGTGATGGATGGGGTGGTTAACAATGTTTTGCCGGCGGGCAAGAAAGTCAGCTTTGCCGGCCGTCGGCTATTTGTACCCAGCGCCCGCGAGCTGGAGCTTTCGCTCGGTTCCGACGATGGTTTGCAGGTGTTTGTTGATGGGGAGATGGTTTTTGAAAACCGCGTCGACCGTGGCGCCGCAGCGGATCAGGACCGCGTTAAGTTGTCGTTGTCCGCAGGCCTGCACACGGTCGTTTTGAAGATTGTCAACACCGGCGGCATTGGTGGTTTGTATTGGCAAGTGCGGCCTCCGGCGGAGGAGCTGTCGGGTGCTTTGGTTTGGTGTTTGGCGCCTCAGGGGGTGCGTGTTGCTGGTGCGAACGATTTGGCCAAACGCGTTGCAGAAAATTGGCGCACGCAGCATTCGCCAGCCTACCGCGAGCAAGTAGCCAAAGCGGCAAAACTGCAGGCGCAGTTGGCTACCCTGACCAGTCTCATCCCACTCACCATGGTCATGAAGGAGTTGGAGCAACCGCGCGCTACTTTTGTCTTGAACCGCGGCTCTTATGACCAGCCGCTGATGGATCGGCCCGTCACGCGTGGTGTTCCAGCCGCACTAGGTAAGCTGCCTGCTGAGGCACCCAACGATCGTTTGGGCTTAGCGCTGTGGTTGATTGCCGATGAAAACCCACTGCTCGCACGGGTCACCGTCAATCGTTTGTGGGAGATGATCTTTGGCACCGGCATTGTGCGCACGAGTGCAGATTTTGGCTTGCAGGGAGCGTGGCCGAGCAACCCAGAGTTACTGGATTGGCTTGCCGTGGAGTTTCGCGAAGGCGGTTGGGATGTCAAAGAGATCCTGAAGCAAATGGTCACCAGCAATGCCTATCGTCAGGATTCTCGAGTGCGCGCGGCAGCTGCGGCGGTGGATCCACAGAATGCCTTACTGTGGCGCTATCCCCGTCGGCGTTTGGGTGCGGAAGAAATCCGCGATCAAGCGTTGTATGTAGCCGGCTTACTGAAAGAGGATTTCGGCGGTCCGTCGGTGAAGCCATATCAACCCGCAGGCCTGTGGAAGGAAGTCGCGATGCTGCAATCCAATACGCGCAACTTCGTGCGCGGCGAAGGCGATCAATTGTGGCGCCGCAGTCTTTACACTTTTTGGAAACGCGCGGTGCCACCACCTTCGCTGCTCACGTTCGATGCACCCACACGTGAGTTTTGCATCATCACGCGCGGTACCACCAACACTCCTTTGCAGGCTTTGGTGTTGTGGAATGATGAGCAGTACGTGGAAGCCGCGCGACAGCTGGCGCAGCGCACCTTAGCGGCAGATGATTTTGCGCCAACGGATGACAACACCTTGCACGATGCGACGGACAGGTACGTCATCAGCATGTTTCGTCGCTGTACCGGCCGCAACCCAGAAGCCGCCGAGCTACTTGTTTTGCGCGAAGCATTGGATGGCTTCCGTCAACGTTTTGAGGCTGCTCCAGACGCCGCCGTCAACTTGCTCAAGGTGGGGGAGAGCATGTTGCCTGAAGATGCAAACCCCACCCAACTCGCCGCCTGGACCATGCTTGCCAATGCGCTGCTGGCCTTGGATGAAACCATTTCTCATCGTTGAGCCGCAAACACAGAACTTGCTCACCTTATGGCCCCGCAGAATCCTCTAGACCCCTTCCAAGAACGCGAACAGTTCCTCACCCGCCGGCGTTTTTTTGGCAAAGCCGCCGCCTCGATGGGCCTTGGTTTTGGCGCGTTGGCGATGAACTCTCTGCTCAGCCGCGAGCTTGGCGCACTCGCTGGGCCGTTGCTTGGCGGCCAACCAAATGCAGCTGCGGGATCCTCCAAACTATTGCTGGGACCGCACTTCAAACCCAAAGCGAAACGCGTTATTTATTTGCACATGGAGGGTGCTCCAAGCCAGCTGGATCTTTACGACTACAAGCCAGGTTTGCGTCAACGTTTCAATCAGGATTTGCCTGAATCCATACGCAGTGGCCAACGGTTGACGGGTATGACAAGCGGCCAAACGCGATTTCCGGTAGCCCCATCGATTTTTAAATTTTCCCGTCATCAGAATCATCAAGATGGTCTGTGGCTCTCGGAGTTGCTGCCTCACACCGGTTCGGTAGCGAAGGAAATTTGCATGATCAACTCGATGCACACCGAGGCGATCAATCACGAACCGGCGATTACGTTTTTTCAAACGGGCAATCAGCAACCGGGGCGTCCGAGTTTTGGCGCATGGGCTTCTTATGGGTTGGGTAGCGCCAACGCCAACTTGCCTACTTTTGTGGTCATGATCACTCAGGGTATCGGCAACATGCAAGCGCTGTCCGCGCGTTTCTGGGGATCTGGCTTTTTGCCGAGTGAGCATCAGGGTTGCAAGCTACGTTCCGGTAGCGACCCGGTGCTTTTCCTGCGCGATCCAGCAGGTGTGTCGCGCGAAGACCGCCGTCGGATGCTGGATTTGGTGGGTGAGTTGAACGAACGGGAGTACGAGCGCAGTTTTGATCCGGAAGTGCAAGCGCGGATTGCACAATATGAAATGGCGTACCGCATGCAAATGTCGGTGCCCGAGCTCACGGATTTTTCGGATGAAGATGAGGCCACTTTGGAAATGTATGGCCCTGGAGTACGTACCCCAGGCACTTTTGCCGCCAACTGTTTGATGGCGCGCCGTCTCGCTGAGCGCGGCGTGCGGTTTATTCAGCTCTATATGCGCGGTTGGGATCAACATGGCAACTTGCCCAGCGAATTGCGCGCCCAGGCAGGTGCGGTCGATCAAGCGCAAGCGGCGTTGATTAAAGATCTGCAACGCCGTGGCTTGCTTGACGACACGCTGGTTCTTTCGGCGGGGGAATTTGGCCGCACGGTTTATAGTCAAGGTCAGCTCACCACCGAAAATTATGGACGTGATCATCATCCCCGCTGTTTTAGTGTGTGGGCGGCCGGCGGCGGCATGAAGCGCGGTATTGTTTATGGCAAGACCGATGATTTTTCCTACAACATTGTGAAAGATCCAGTGGATGTGCATGATTTGCACGCAACCTTGTTGCATTGTCTTGGATTTGATCATGAGCGTTTGGGATACCGTAGCCAGGGGCGCGATATGCGCCTGACCGATGTCGCTGGTAACGTCAACAAGGATTTGCTTGCTTAGGATTGCAATACGTGGATAGCTTCTCAGAACTTGTGGCCGTTTTTGGCCGCTCTCACCCACTGCTTTTGCACTTGCCGATTGGCATGTTGGTTGGGCTTGGCATGCTGGAATGCGTGGCCGTCATACGCCGCCAAGCCGCAGCCTCACGCCTATTGGTTTTGATTGCCGCCAGCTCTGCCATTTTGGGTGCGGTGAGCGGTTGGGTGTTGCACTTGGAGCCTGGCTATGCGAGTAGCGAGGTTTTGGAGTGGCATCAGCGGCTGGGTATCGCCACTGCGGTTGGGGCAACAGTGTGTTTCGCGTTGCGCATGTTCGCCGCCACCAAGTTCTACCGCATGGCGTTGCTCCTTACCTTAGTGGTGATGGCACCAGCAGGTCATTTTGGTGCCGAAATGACCCACGGCAAAGGTTTTTTACTCGCGCCGCTAGAAGATGCGGAAGCCACTGAAATTCCTGAGTACATCGCCCCAATCGCCGAAGATGGGGCTTTGGCGCAGGCAAGTTTTGAACTGCATGTCGCGCCATTGCTCAAAGCGCGCTGCCATAAATGTCATGGGCCGCGTAAGTCCAAAGGTGATTTACGCCTTGATACAGTCGAGTTCCTGCTTGCCGGTGGCGAAAACGGGCCGGTGATTGCCAGCGTTGCGGAAGGTTCTAACGCGTCTCCACCTGCTCCGGAAGACAGCGAGATTTTTGCGCGCTTGCTGCTGCCTCTGGAAGATGAAGATCACATGCCGCCAGAGTCTAAGACTCAGTTAACCGCCGCGGAAATCGAATTGCTGCGTGCGTGGCTAGTGGCCGCCGCGCCGTTTGAGGGGGAATTTCCACTGGCGGACGGCGCCACTTTGCCTGCACCGCCACAGGCTGACCCGCCGCCTATAGACCGGGGCCCTGCGGCCGCCGACAGGCCATCATCTGCTCCAGAATCAGCGCTGGCTGCACTGCGCGAACACTTGGTGCATGTGCAACTTGCGGATCCGGAGTCGGTGGCGCTGTGGATTGATTTTGCAGCCCCAGCAGCCACCATCGATGCTGCAATGGTGGAGGAGCTCTTGACTCCACTGAAGGATTTCGTCGGCGAGTTATCGTTGGCGCGCACGCACATTCATGATGCTAACCTCGAGCTGATTGGTTCTATGCCGCGCCTCACTCGTCTTGATTTACGTGAAACCGCGGTCAGCGATGTTGGTCTGGTGTTTTTGCGCGGCCAGGAATCTTTGCACGAGTTGGTGCTGAGTCGCACGCAGCTAACGGATGATGTGTTAGCCACTTTATTGGAGTTGCCAGGGCTCACGCGCTTGTGGGTTTGGGATGCCGGGCTCACTACGGAGGGAATTGCAACTTTGCGCCAAGCGTTGCCGCAAGTACATATTGACGCTGGCGATTCGGCCAACCGTGCAGCTTTGGAGACCGAAGCCGAGCTTGTTTTCAGCGGAGAAGCTCCGCTCATCGACTCACCGCCAGCGGATTCCACTCCCCCGGGCGATCTTGCCATCAGCACAAGCGTGGAATTGTTGGTTCCAATCAACAGCGCCTGCCCGGTTACCGGCAAGCCCGTCGATCCGCGTTATGCAGTGGTTTTTGAGGGCCGCGTGATTGGGTTTTGCTGTCCCAACTGTCCAAAAACGTTCTGGCAAAATCCGGCAGCATTTCTTGTTACACTTACGGAGTGAGATTCACTCTCATTTTCCCACTTCCAACTGATGGCATTAATCCTACTCGTAGATGATCTTCCGGACACAATCCAAGCGCTGCAAAGAGTTCTTATGGCTCATGGTCATGAAGTGCTGAGCGCGGCAGATGGAGTCGAGGCACTGCAGCAATTGCAAAAGCACTCGATTGATATCATGATTTTGGATATCCACCTGCCGAATAAAGATGGAATCGAAGTCCTTCGCGAGGTACGCAGGTTAGCTTTGCCAACTAAAATTATTGCGATGTTCGGCGGCGGGATTGCTGCGGACTTTGGCATTTTGGAAATCGCAAAAAGTCTTGGCGCCATTGCCACCCTGCAAAAACCTTTCGGCATGCAGGATTTGATGCAAATTGTTAACCCTCTGGTGCAGGCCTAAAGCTTTTTTCGTAGAGGGCAATCCAAGCTTCGGGGGTGATTTTGGCCACCAGTGCGCCTACCAGTTCATAGGGTATGGAGCCCATTTTTTTGAAGCGAATGCAGCCTTTGCCCATATCGAGCTTGGTTTGAGCATGGAGCGGCCACTGCTTTTGAAACCACGCTAACAGTTTGGGATCCGCGTAGATGCCCATGTGATGGAGGGCAATGAAGTTTTTCTGCGAAGCCAAGGAAATAAAAGGCAATGGAAGTTTCGGATTGCAGTGGTAGCCGGCAGGGTAGAGAGTATGAGGTACCACAAAGGAAGGCATTTTGTAGTTGATGACTTCTTCAAATCCAGGCGGTAAATTCGTGTGAATGACCGCCAGTAATTTTTGCATGGCATCTTTGCGATCGTCAGGGAGGGCGTCGAGGTAATCGTTGACGTTCATGAGCGTGGCTGCTTCGAGATGAGCGTGGAAAAACGCTGCTGAATTATACATCTAGGGTCCGCGTGCCTGGAGCCAACGCCGGAAACGTTTAGACTGAGTCATGCGCTTTGCTGTCCTGTGCTTGTTGGCCGTCTTTCTGGGCTGTGCCACTCAGATTTTGCCGGAATCATGGCCGCGTCTCGGCCGCCCTGGAGCCTTGTTTGTGTGGGATGAAAATTGGGTCCACGATCCGATCCAACAAAACTTGGGTAACACCCATGGCGGCATGGCGGTCGATCGCAGGGGGCGCATTTTTGCGAGTCGCGATACCGCACCAGCGGTGCTCATTTTTGATCAGCGAGGTCGATTGCTAGAGTCCTGGGGCGATGATCTCGGCGGCGGTCTGCACGGCCTGTGTTTGGTGGAGGAGGATGGCCAGGAATTCCTTTATCTGGCGCACACCGCACGTCACCAAGTGTTGAAAACGACCCTCGCCGGGGAGATTCTCTGGACATTGGATTTGCCAGAAGGCTCGGGCATCTACACCGCGGCGTCGGAATATCATCCTACCTCGATTGCTGTTGCCGCCGACGGCCGCCTGTTTGTTGCCGATGGCTATGGCAAAGGTTACATTCACCGTTTTAGTGCTAGTCGGGAGTATCTAGGGAGCTTTGGCGGTCCTGGAGAAGGGGATGGGCAGTTCCATACGCCGCATGGAGTGGCGGTACAAGAAAGTGGCAATCGCGCGCGCCTTTTGGTTGCCGATCGCGAAAACAATCGCGTGCAAACCTTTGATTTGGAGGGCAACTTCCTGTCGGTGCTGGCGGTGGATTTTCGTCGTCCTTGTGGTGTCGCGATTGGGCACGACGGCCGCTTGGCCATCCCAGAGCTCGCTGGCCGCGTGAGCTTGCTCGATGCGCAAGATGGCCTACTGGCACGCCTTGGAGAGAATAGTGAAAGCTCGCAATGGGCTCAGAATGGATTGTCGCGGGAATTTTGGCGTAAGGGCATTTTTATTAGTCCGCATGGTGCTGCCTTTGATCAACGCGGCAATCTTTATGTACAAGATTGGCTTGCTGCTGGTCGCTTCACCCGCTTGGTGCGCCAATAGGCGGATGGCAGCGGCGCTGATTTCAAAAAGGCAGTAAACTCTCGCTGCATGAAGGCGCGCCCCAACACAAAATTCGTGCGACACCTACTGTTCGTCGCCGGGCTGCTGTGTTCCTTACTTGCCATCCTGGGCTTTTTGCTGCCACTTTTGCCCGGCACGCCCTTTTTGATTTTGGCGGTGGCTTGTTTTTCCCGCAGTTCCGAAAAAGCTCATCGTTGGATTCTCGGCTTACCTGGAGTGGGACCGATTTTGGTTGCCTGGGAGCGGGATGGCTCGATTCCATTGCGGGCAAAAATTCTTGCCACGCTGATGATTGTGCTGAGCACTCTCTATCCACTCTTTTTCGAGGGGTTGCCGTTGATCCTCCGCGGCGTGGCAGGCAGCGCCTGTTTGCTATTACTGCTGTATATTTGGACGCGCACCACCAGAAGCCGCTCCTAGGAATCACCTGCACTGCCACGCGCGGTGGTTGCGAGTGCGCGGCTAAGGAGATCTCCGCTTTATTCGTAAAATCGCCAACTGACTGGGAAGTCTTTCGGCAGCTCAGTACCTTTGAGTGCCGCGCGTATATATTCCACTGGAATCGAGTTCTCGCGCAAAACCGCATCGTGAAAATCCCGTTCGCTCCAACCTTGGCCACCCACTAAATCGCTATGCAGCGCCTTCAGTTGCAAGCCACCGAGCATGTAGGCGGCTTGATAGAGAGGGCCATAACCACCTTGAATGGAACGGCGCACCTCGGCGGCGGCATTGCGACGCTCGTGGCCAACATTCTCCACCAAGAAATCCACACACTCTTCTGCACTCCACTTGCCAAGATGAAAATTCAATGAAAACATGATGCGCGCGCAGCGGTGTGTACGCCAAAATAGCATGCCGATGCGATCCTCCGGAGTTTCTGGAAAATCCAAATCCCACAAGCGCATTTCCCAATAAAGAGCCCAGCCCTCTACCAAAAACGGAGTGTAGAACACGCTGCGCTGCGGATTCCAGCGCTCTGCCATATAACCTTGCAGATGATGGCCTGGAATTAACTCATGTTGCACTGTGGCCCGCGAGTAGTGATAGTTATTGCCACGCATTGTCATCAACTTGGCTTCCTGTGACATGCCCTCGGTAGGGTAAGAAATCGAAATGACCTCGCCGCCGGTGAAGTATGGCGAAAATTTCTGCCGCTCGGGAGTCATCATTTCCATGCGCCAACTCTCCTTGGCCAACTCTGGAATCGTAATCAATTCGCGCGCTTCGAGAAAGGCGACGGCCTCCTCAGCAAGTTGTGCAATCATGTGTGGTTGCCCCCCAGGCTCCGGATGGGCTGCTTTGACGCGTTCTTGCGCGGCGCGCCAATCGCCCTCGAGTCCCATTGCATCCGCAGCCTTTGCTCGTTCCGTCATACACCAAGCGTATTCTTTTTCGGCTATCGCAAGCAACTCTTCTGGAGTGTAAGCAATGCGTTCAAAAGCAAGTTCTGCAAGCAGGGCATCGCGCCCAATCGGGTGGCCAATCAAACGATCCGGGTCATTTGGATCAATGCCGCCGAGGTCTTTGCTGAGAAAACTTGAATAGTCTGTGAGAGCCTGATCCAGTTCCCCCCACGGTGCCGAGCACCACCAAGTGAATTGTGGATCGTAACCGTCGCGATACTTCACCCATTTTTGCATGGCACGATGTAAGTCATCCACTTGGCGGCTTACTTGTTGGGCGACGGTTGGCGTGAGTTCGGTTGCTAGTTCTTTCAAGGAAACCCGCGCCGTTGCAACGGCTTCCACCGCCGCGGCGAGCACCACGGCGGTAGCGCGCGTATCAATCTCTTGTCGGTGCGCTTTGGCTTGCAGCAAATCCACCAGTGGAGCGGCGAAGGGAATCAGATGGGCGTGCTCTTCGGTGCGCTGTTGCTCGATTACCGCCGCGGCTAAATCGTGCTGCACCAGGTTGCGCAGTAAATGCCAATCCACTTTAGAACGTGCATCGCATGCCGCGTAGTTGACAGCATCTAAAGCAACCAGCCAATCCGTTTGCAGTTGCTGTTTGCGAGTTGCTCCTTCTGCGGAAAGAGGAAACGACCACAAGCGGTCAAGCGTTGCGCGGTCCGCTTGGTACTGGGCAATTAACTCAGTCGTGGTGGCCTGGACATGTGGTGCTTGGGCCGCCATCACGTTGGCGGTGAGAGTGACTGGCAGCAGGAGCAACAGGAAGGCAGCGCGCATGGCAGGAGCTTAGCAAGGCGTCGGCATGGCGTCGGCATGGCGCACGATGTTGGTTATCCGCAATCCGGCTTTCCTAACCAAGCTGGCTATAGTGCGTCGGACATCTCGGCTATCCGCTATAAACCCGTTCGAAAAAACGGTTTAGAGTCTTCTGCATGGCATGCGAAAAGCCCCCCCAAACACCGGTTCAAGGGTTCTTGCAATTCAGACGATAAGCGTCTGGAGCTCCATCAACCATTGTGAACAACTCAATTCAACCATCGGACATTCGTGAGGCGCTATTCTCGGGAGCACTGGAGCATTGGTTTCAGCCCAAAGTTTCCTTCCTTTCCGGGAAGATATCGGGTGGCGAGGCGCTCATCCGTTGGCGCCGCAAAGATGGTTGTGTGCTGCCTGCTGTAGCTTGGCTTCCGATTGCCAAGAAGCACGACATGATGCAAGAGATTGCCACGGTGATGTTCCCGTTGTTGGCGGACAACATCGCAGCGATTTGTCGCGAAACAACCGACATCAAAATCGCCTTCAATATGGATGCGGGTGATTTAGAGAGCACCAATATCGTCGACCAATTGTTGTCCGCAGTTCATGCAGGAAAACTCAATCCAGCACAAATCGAAATTGAGTTGACGGAAACAGCATTGCCGCGCGACGGCCACGCCATGGAAGACAACATCATGCTTCTGACGGCCACCGGAATATCCTTAGCCATGGATGATTTTGGCACAGGCTTTTCTTCCTTGGATACATTGCGGAAATTGCCATTCTCAACGGTCAAGATAGATCAAGGGGTGGTGATGACCATGCAGGATTCGGTCAAGAGCTCTGCCATTGTTTTATCTAGCATTCGTATGGCGTATGAAATGGGGTTGAATGTGATTGCCGAAGGCGTGGAATCAGAAGAAGTATTTGATATTTTACAACAAGCAGGTTGTTCGGAAGCGCAAGGTTTTTGGATTTCCAGAGCGCTGCCGTTAGATCAATTCATTAGCTTCGTAAACAGTGGGAAACGATGGTTGGCCACGCCCATTGGGCAGCTTCGCCATGTAGAGATTGATCACCTGTTATGGTGCAAAAATATATTGTCCACGGTGTTTGGGAATTCGAACAGCAACATGGACCTCGAGTCCGTACTCGCTATTTCCAACGATCAAACATGCCGCCTCGGAAAATGGCTGGAAGGGGAGAATCACTCTTTTGCCACCATGCCTGAGTTCCTCAGCCTCACTGGGCCTCACCAAGAAGTTCATAAGGCTGGTTATGACCTAGTTTTCGCCGCGCGCGACGGCGTCAGCATGCGAGAACTCCAAGCCATGGCGGTGCACTTTAATCGCAAATCCGAGGCTTTGATGATTGGCCTACAAAGTTTGGAAATTCAAGTATTGATGGCGAGTCTCAACGACGCAACGCTCGCTTGAAGGCCATTGGCTTGGTTTAACATGGAATTCCACCGGCCCTCAACCACGTCTTAGGTGGTATATTGAAGCTGGTGTTGCGCACCATTTTGTTTCATGTTCCTACCTACTTCCCAATTCCTCCTTCGCCGCCTTGTTTGCGGTGCACTTCCTTTTCTGGCTTTGCTGGTTGCCTGCTCAGTGGAAACGGCGCGTGAATACTCTCAAGCCGCGCTAACTGGCACCACGCCGCGTCCCGCCGAATCCGAGGAGAACGAAGAAAACCAACTCGCGCGTATGGAGTGGATGGAAAGTATGCACACGACCGCTCCCGGGTTTGATTGGCGCGCCGAAGAAGAGGCAAACCTGCTGGTAGCGAAAGCCGAGCGCGAGAACGGCTTACTGAATCCCACTGCGAGTAACGGCCATTGGAATGAAGTCGGTAGCACCAACTTGGCAGGTAGTGTTTTTGTCACGGTGCCTTCTACCGACGGCACGGAACTCTACATTGGCACTGCGCTTGGCGGTGTTTTTCGTGGCCCCGCCGATGGCAGTGATTGGCAGGCAATCGGCGATGGTGTGTACGGCGGTGCCAATGTGTTGCTGACCGTTCCTCCCGTGGGTGGCGGCCAGGATATCGTGCTGCGTGGCACGACCAACGCTTTGTGGCGCAGCGCTGACGGCGGCCTTACTTGGCAAATGCCTAGTGGTATGGTTGGCTTCACCACTTTCAAGCGCTTGTTGAAATTGGATGATGCGCAACAAACCATTTTGGCATTGGTGTGGAAATCCAACGCCTGGCAAGTGTTCCGCTCGACGGACCGCGGTTTGTCATTTAGCAACGTGCAGATTCTCAACGGTCAGGCTGACATCTGGACTCCGCGCACTGGCCTCGGCGACGTATTCCTGTTTGAGAACAATCGCATTTTGCGCAGCAGTGATAAAGCCACCACTTTTGCTTCCTTCGGTAATACTCTGGGTGTTACGCCAGCGGATGTTCGCTTTGGTGGTCATGAATCTTCCGGCAACACCACTTTTAGCGTTGCCGCGAATGTTGCCGGCACTTGGCAGCTCTATCGCACGGTGAACTCAGGCAGCAGTTGGACCAATCCGCGCGATCTGCCCGATATGTGGGGAGCATTTTGCACTTCCGCCACGGACTCTGATTTGTTGGTTTATGGCGGCGTGCATTTAATGATCACACATGATGGCGGCAACACTCTCTTTCAAGCGATGAACCCGTGGTGGGAGCATCCCGCCAATCGTCAGCATCGTTTGCATGCGGACATCATGGGGGTGGATCTCATCGCCGATCCTACGCTTGCGGTCGGAGAGCGGTGGTTCATCAACTGCCACGGCGGCACCTATGAGAGTACGGATCAGTTTGCTACGGTGGATTGGCTAACTGGCGATGGTTTGGGAGTCAGTCAGTACTACAGCACCCACACCAGTCGTCGGGATCCCAAATATTTGCACGCTGGTTCGCAAGATCAGGGTTATCAATCTACGGCTCTTGGACCACCAGCTAGTAGCGGTTCTTGGGCATCGTTCTTGGAAGACATCACTGGCGATTACGGGCATCTTTCTTCCAGTGATGGCAGCCACGATTTGGTGTACTCGGATTACCCAGGATTTGTCTTAGTGGTATCGCATGAGCCCGTTCATTCGGTTTGGCAAGTGGGCTTTCCCAGCGGATTTGCAGGCCAGTGGTTGCCGTTTATGGTTTCCGATCCACAGAACAAAGGCGAATTCTATCTCTGTGGAACGCGCATTTGGCATTATCAGCGGATTGGTGGTTCGGGTTCTTGGAGCCACACCCAACTGGGCACGCAGACTTTTTCGAATCCGGTCACAGCACTGGCATTCTCTCCTATTGACCCCAATTACGCATGGTGTACCACCAGCACCGGCAAGATTTTTTACAGCACCGATCGTGGCATCACCTGGACCCAATCTGCGAATAATGGCCCCGGCGCACATTATTTTTATGGCACGACCATTGTGGCTTCTTCGAAGTACCTCTCCGAAGTGTGGGTGGCTGGTTCCGGCTATTCCAATGCACCAGTGGTTTACTCCGTCAATGGTGGCTTGACTTTCAACGACCGGCGCAACGGCCTACCGAATACGTTGATTTACGGCATGTGTGAAGCCAACGACGGCACCGGCACCATGTATGCAGCCGGTCAAAGTGGCGCCTATGAATACGATGCGCCAACGCAAACTTGGTCGAACTTACTCGGCTCGGAAGCTCCCCTCACCACCTACTGGTCGGTTGAAGCGGTGCCCTCTCAAAACATCATTCGCTTCGGTACTTATGGTCGTGGCATTTGGGATTACTACCCACAGACAGCGGGCTTCTTCCCATATGGAGAACTTCGCGCAGACCCCATGTTTTTGCAGCTTGAACCCAGTGATCGGCCGTTAATGGGCAACACCATCACCTTCAGCACTTCCGGTTTGGAATCTTATGCCCACGGCTTCCTCTCCGTGTGTTCCGCTGCGGACGATAGCCCAATGTTTGGCGGCAGCGTTTTGGTTGATCTCGCGCAGGAAGTCGCGCGCGTGCCTTTCACCGCTAACATTTGGGGTAATTCCAGTTTTAGCCTGACTGTTCCGAACAACCCAGCCATCCTCGGCAGAGAGTTTTTCTTACAAATTGCCGCGCGTGACACCCGCGAGCCACTCGGGTGGTCCATGAGTCACGGCTTACGCGCCGTCATTGGTCAGTAGGGCTAGAATCGGCCCCAGCATGCTGCCGCTTGACGAAAGCGGTCTATACTTTCGGGCATCTCGTGAGTTCCACCTCCTCTCAGCATCCCGACGGCTCCCGATGGGCAGCATTCGTAGAGCTTGGCAAGTTGCGTCTGTCGTCGCTGGCTCTGTTAGCGGTGTTCGCTGGCTTGCTTTTGGGATCACCCAACTTACCCACGCTGCCGCCGTGGTCCGTGATTGTGGGTGCGTTACTCGGTACTGCCATGGTGGCCATCGGCGGTAACGCGATGAATATGTGGTGGGAGCGGGACACCGATATTTTTATGCAACGCACCGCAGCGCGTCCCATCCAAAGTGGACGCTTGAGTCCGCGCGATGTGTTTTGCTTCGGGATGCTCCAAGCAAGCGGCGGCGTCGTGGTGCTCGCTTGCACTACGAACTTGCTGGCCACCCTTTTGTGCGCGGCGATTTTCCTACTGTATGTGCTCGTTTACACCCCACTGAAGCGCCATAACACGCTGAACACTTTAGTTGGCGCCATTCCTGGTGCACTACCACCAGTGGTCGGTTATGCCGCCGGCGCCGGTTATATTGACGGCCAAGCGTTAGTGCTGTTCATGATCTTGTTCTTCTGGCAGATACCGCATTTCCTGGCGATTGCATGGCGCTACAAAGATCAGTACCGCAACGCAGGTTTGATGATGCTTCCCTCGGTGGAAGGCTCCGGCTTAGTCACCGGCAAACACATGATGACGTATGGCTTGTGTTTGGTTGGTGTGAGCATTTTGCCGGCCTTACCGGCCTTCGGTTACTACAGCCGGCACTACGTTTACTCCGCTGCGGTTCTTGGCTTGGTGTTTTTGGCGGTGATTTTTGAAGCCGCCGTTTTACGCCGCCCAGCCGGAATGCGTCGCTGCTTCCTTGTTTCCATCATTTACTTGCCACTGCTATTCGTAGCCATGGTGAGCGATCGCCTCACTCCTCATGTTGCTTAAGCATTCCCTGTCTTCTCGGGCCGGACGACTTGTCGTTACCGTCACCTTCGCCACAGCCATCGTTTTGGTTTGTGCCACTCTTGCGACGGTTTACCTGCGCCCAGGAAATATCGATACCGGGCGCCCAGCAGGTGAGCTGCCACCGATTTTATATCCGGCCCCCGATTTCGAGTTCACCACTCAAAATGGCGATGCTTTCACCAAGGCCGATTTGAACGGCAAGATTTGGGTTTCGAACTTTATGTTCACCTCCTGCCCGAGTATTTGCCCGCTGCTTACTGAGCGCATGAAGGTGATTGCCGCGCGCGTTGCGGTGATGGATGATGTTCACCTTATGTCTTTCTCAGTAGACCCAGCGACTGACACCCCTGCCGTGTTGTTGGACTACGCCGCCCGTTATGAGGTCGATCATAACCAGTGGTCATTCCTGACCGGAAACGATCAAGCCATGCGCGATGCCATCGAAGAAGGCTTCAAAGTTAGCATGGGCGGCCCCATTGATCGCAACGATTTGAGCTCGGTCATGCACGGCACCCGTTTTGTTCTCGGCGATCAAGAAGGCAATATCCGTGGCTATTACGATGTCGAAACCGACGACGGCATCGATTTGCTCATCCACGAAATCAAGTTGCTTCGTCAGGCAAAGTAACTAATTTTTCGCGCTTCAAAATTACGCCACGCGCTGCTTTGCCGTCGAGCAAAACAGAGATTGGAGTTTCTAACTGCACATGGCGCACGCCATGAATCCCGACGGGATTGGAGGGCAAGTTGCGCAGCCATTCCAAATCCAGCACGCCGTCGCCAGAGTCAGGGTTAATGGTGAAATAACCCACGCGGAAGGAAGTCATATTGTGGAAAAAGTGGGAGCCTTCCGACGGCTTTACGTGGATATCACCAAAGCCAGTTTCCACAACCACGCGCGCGCAGTTGATATCGGCCCACTCTACTGGCAGGCCTAGCCATGGATCTGAGGAACCCCAGCGGCCGGGTCCAATCAGCAAATACGGTTGGCCGAGCTTTTCTAGCTTGGCGTTGATTTTGGCGACGTCGATGGCGGCTTCCGCAGATTTTGCACGATCAAAGTTGTTTGGATCAATGTAGACCACATGTTGGATATCGCGAATGTGGCCGTTGCCGAAGGCGCGATTACTGGCACACAGGATGAGGCTTTCATCGATTTGATCCAGGTCGATATCCACTTCCGTTTCGGCAACGGCCATCGGGCGAACTTGCAGCAGGTTTAGTTCACCGATATCCGCGTGGCCAGCGTCGAGTTCCACGGCAAACTCGACTTCAATCGGGCAGCCCATGGCCGCATTACCAATTTCCAAAACTTGGTTGACCACCGCTGCGAGAGGGAAGGCACCGTGTTTGAGGATATTGGCGAAGGTGACCAGGCGGGCGCCATCGCGAGAAACACCATCGGTGATGCGGCCGTCGTTGGGCAGCCAAGTGGAAGCAACAGCGGCCAAAGTGCCGTCATCATTGGCTTTGGCGATGGGGAAGCGGCAAGGTTGTAGGGGGCCCTTGCACAAAGCACCATCAGCAGGCGCAAGCGTTGCGTTGGTTTTGGAGTCGACGGGCTCCCCCATAGGCAAGGCGTAAAAGCTACGTTGCGCGTTTTCGAGGATGTCCTCTACCGACGAAAAATCCTGAATGCTTTGTGGGTAACGCGGGCAAAAACGTAAACCGGCTTCACCACCGACCACAATCGTACCTAGCCCCAGTGCCACTGCGCATACTCCATCTTCAGGACGGCACTGACCATGTGGGTAGTAGTTATGCGACCGCGCGACGCCGGAAAAACTCGGGTAATAACGATCGTTGTGCTGTTTGCCGACCAGCTTTTGAATAACCACCGCCATTTTCTCCTCTTCATGGCGATACGCAGTAGCGCGTAAATAAGAGCGTGCGCGATCGGAGTAAGTGGAGGCGTAAATGGTTTTGATTGCGTCGCACAATTCGGTCAGGCGTTGGGTTTCGGAGCCGACGTTGCGAATCATCACAGTTTCATAAATGCCTGCAAAGGGTTGATGGTGCGAATCTTCAAGCAAGCTCGACGAACGCACCGCAAGCGGGCCAATAAACACGCGTAGCAGTGCGCGTAAATCGGAAAGTACGCTGGTTGGGAAGCGCCCAATCAAGAATCGCTTCAAGCGTTCGGGTTCATCGAGGCCACTGCCTAAGGCCATGCGCTGTAGATGATTGTTGCGCATAAAGCGGTCAAAGATATCGGTGGTCAAGACCACTGTGGGTGGAATCACAACTTGGACGCTAACTGGGCGGTTGGATTGGCGGAAGTCTGCCAGAGTGGTATTCGCAAACGCAAGACCACGCGCTTTACCGCCTAAAGAACCAGTGCCAATGCGCGCAAAGTTAATCGTGTCGTCGAAGGTCGTGCGGTGGAAATCCACAATCGCACCGCGTTGCGCGCGGCGCCGCGAGCGATGCATATGTCGCAGCAAAAAGGTGCGTAGGTCTTCAGCATCGTGGAAATCGGCAACATTTTTCGCGGCTAGGCGGTTGGCTAGACGAAATTCCGTGCGCGCGCGTAACCAGGTTGAAAACTCGTTGCGCCGCGCATGCCCCATCAGCGTTGCTCCGGAAACGCGCGCGATAGCGGCCTCCATTTCGCGAACGGTGCGTGCCTGGGTTTCCACGGAATGATCACTGCGCAAGAAATGAAACGGGCCAAAGCCAAAATTATTCAACAAGAAGTTACGCATTTCAAGATGCAGAACTTGGCTGCCCTTGCGCACGAAGCTTGCGTTCAGGCGCTCGGCGTCGGCGGAGAAATTTGCATTTGACGACTGCATCAACACCGGCAGATGCGGTGCTATCGAACGCACATGGCTGACAAAATCTAATCCGGCCCCAATCGCTGGCTTGCCGCCCGGCTGGAGAGGCAAGCCGATATCCGAAATAATCCCCAGAAGGTAATCCTGGTGCTCATCAAACATGCTGATTGCGGTGCGCAAATCGCGAGCCAGCAGTACCTTTGGCCGCGCCCGCAAGCGCAGCATCTTGTCATATTGGTTGATACCTTCGGATAGCACACTGCGCGACTGTTCAAGAATTTCGGTGTAGAGCAGTGGCAAGTACGAAGACAAAAAATTCAGCGAATCCTCAACTAGCAAAATCGAACGCATGCCGACACGTTTGCAGTCATGCAAACAGTTGGCGCGGTCTTCGACCAAAGTAACAATCGCGTTCAAAATACGACTGTCGCCGGTCCATAAAAACACGCCGTCGAAGATGGATTGATTACGCTCTCGTAACAATGCTTTAATATGCGCGTTATCATAACCAAGCAAAATGACTGGCACGGCACCAGCATGAGCTTTGATTTCTTCGGCTAAATCAACCGGATCCAAACCGCTAATCTGCGGCGTAATAATTACCAGAGAGTTTTCGCGCGTGGAGGATATTCGTTCGATGGCTTCGCTGGCGTCGGAAACGCGCACCATCGTGGGGGCGCGGTCATCCACAAACTCGCCAGCATCTTCGTTCAGATTGCTGGTGCGCCCATCCTCCCGCAGGATGAATGCGTCGTACATGCTCGAGACCAAGATGACTTCCTGGACACGATAAGGCATCAAGGCCCGGAATCGTTGCAGGCGAGTATCGGGCTCGATTAGTTGGAAGGGCGGGAAAAGAACCACCGGCAGTTAGCGTACACCAACTGCCGGTGCTTCACGCCCAAAGGGCGCGGCAAAAATATTTTAACTGAGAGCTTCCTTAGACCAGACCTTGATCCAACATTGCGTCGGCAATTTTCAAGAAGCCAGCAATATTGGCGCCGTTGACGTAGTTACCGGGCGTGCCGTACTCCTGGGCTTTGGCGTAGCAGTTCTCGTGGATGCTCTGCATGATGCCCTTGAGTTTGGCATCGACTTCTTCACGGCTCCAAGCCAAGCGCATGCTGTTCTGCGACATTTCCAGACCGGAAACCGATACGCCACCTGCGTTGGCGGCTTTACCCGGACCATAAAGAATGCCCGCTGCGAGGAACACATCCACACCTGCGGCAACCGTTGGCATGTTGGCGCCTTCTGCAACCACACCAACCTTGTTCGCCATCAAGTTTTTGGCATCTTGTTCGTTGATTTCGTTTTGCGTGGCTGCTGGGAAGGCGCAATCGGCATTCACAGTCCAAAGTGGGTTATGACCCATGGACTTATCAAGCGCGGTGTAGGTACTGCCCTTGAACTGATCGGCGTATTCGCTGATGCGGCCACGACGGTGGTTTTTTAGATCCATGATCCAAGCCAATTTCTCTTCATCGAAACCAGCTGGATCATGAATGAAGCCGCCGGAGTCAGACAGAGTGATGGCTTTGCCGCCGAGGTGGTTTATTTTTTCGACGGTGTACTGGGCGACGTTGCCGGAACCAGAAACGAGGCAAGTTTTGCCTTCGAGCGAATCACCTTTGGTACCGAGCATTTCGGCAGCAAAGTAAACCGTGCCGTAGCCGGTTGCTTCAGGGCGAATCAAACTTCCGCCCCAGCTCAAACCTTTGCCAGTGAGCACGCCGGTGAACTCGTTGCGTAAACGCTTGTATTGGCCGAACAAGTAGCCAATCTCGCGTCCGCCGACACCAATGTCGCCAGCAGGCACATCCGTGTTCGGGCCAATGTGGCGCTGCAACTCGGTCATGAAGCTCTGGCAAAAGCGCATGACTTCGTTATCCGATTTGCCCTTAGGATCAAAGTCGGAACCGCCTTTACCGCCGCCCATAGGCAGAGTCGTCAAACTGTTCTTTAAAACTTGTTCGAAACCGAGGAACTTCAAAATGCCGAGGTTCACACTGGGGTGAAAACGTAGACCACCTTTGTAAGGACCAATCGCACTGCTGAACTCCACGCGGAAACCACGCTGCACGTGAATGTTGCCGGAATCATCTTGCCACGGCACGCGAAACATAAGGACGCGCTCTGGTTCCACCATACGTTCAAGAATGCGTGCGCTGCGATATTCCGGGTGGCGTTCCAGAATCGGTGCTAAGGAAGTAAGAACTTCATCAACCGCCTGAATGAACTCCGCCTGATGGGTATCGCGGTTTTTTACCGCGGTGAGTACTTCTTGAATGTAGTCAGACATGTGAGGTAACCGAATGGGACTGGGCAAGTTTAGGCCTGCGGGCAACGAATCAAGACCCCTTGCTCCACTTTTATTTCTTGCCAGATGCCCCATAAATGGGGGAATCGGCCCACCACCTGGCCATTGTCTCGAAATTGAGAGATGAGCCGCCTAGATTCGCCAATGAAATGTTGCCGCAACATTTCTGCCCGTGGAAATACCACTACACTGCTGCTGGAGGGCAAGCTTTCCGAGGTTATTCTAAAGAGGAATGCTTTCCTTCCGCTTCCTCATTCTGCTCGTCGCGATATCCAGTTGCACCTCGGGGCCGCCGCCTTTCGCAGTGGCCGTCGATGCCCTGGTAAGCCGTAGCGTAGGCAATCAGCGGAGCTACATTCTGCTACCGGGCAACGACGGCGTGACTTGGGATGACTTGCAGTTTCAAGAATTCGCCAACTATTTGGATAGAGCTTTGTTGGCAAACAAGTTTGTTGCCGCAGCAAGCCCGCAAGATGCGGAGCTGGCGATTGTGCTGTCCTATGGCATGGATGCACCGGTTACTACACGAGAATCCTATACCACGGCCATCTGGGGGCAGACCGGTTTTCACAGAATCTATGTTCCCTCACATCATGCGGGTGGTGAGCACTACCGCAATGATTCTTGTTTTTACTTCACTCCAATTTATGGTGTGACGGGGTATCGGCAAGGCCAACGTTCGGTCACCACGTTTCTGCAGCACGCGATGATTGTGGCTTATGATCCAAAGGATTTAGAGCAGTCCGCTCGCCCAGCAGAATTGTGGCGCGTAACGATGCGTTGTGAAAGTTCGCGCGGCGATTTACGCCAAGGTTTCCCAGCGATGCTTGCGGCATCCTTGCCTTATCTTGGCGCCAACTCTGAGCAGCAGATGGAGCTAGAGATTTACGCCGATGACCCTGCTGTGCGCATGTTAAAAGGCCTACCCGCTGCGGAGTAGAATAAGAATTTGCCTACATTGCGGGCATGCTGAGAGATTTGCCTACCTTGCGGTCACGGGGAGGAACCGGGCGAGGAGCTATTCTTGGTCACGAATTCCGATGCTGACCACCGCCCTCCTTGCCTTTGCTCTTTTCCAACCACCTGTTTGTCAGGTGGATGCAATCCATACCGCGGTCAAGGATCTGCATGCGAAAGACGTCGAAAAACGTCTCAACGCAATCCCCGTGTTGGTGGCCGATGGCGGCATGAAAAGTGGCAAAGCGCTGGAAAGAGCCCTGAAGGATAGCGATTGGGGTGTACAGATTGCCGCCGCAGATGCTTTGGCTGGCTGGTTATCTTTAGAACCCACTCCAAGCTTGGTTGCTTTGGCGCTCAGTACCCGAGTGACTCAAGTACGTCTTGCCGCTGCTCGGGCTTTGGCGCAGCGCGATGCGCAGCTGGTGACGGCAACTTTGGCGTCGGCACTTGGTAGCGGTGATGAGGCTTTGGCCGCTTGTTTCACCCTCGCACAATTGCCTGCCGGAGAATATGATGATTTATTATTGAAAGGGATTGACAGGTTATTTCATAAAGCGAAAAGTCCGCAGGCACGCGCCGCTGCCGCCAGTACTCTGCATTTACTTTCGCAAGCGGCGCGGCTCGACTTCTTACAGCGAGCCCTGGCTGACGAAGATTTGCAAGTCGCTGTCGCTGCGGTGGAGGGCGTGATTCACACCCCCTTTCTACCCGCGCTTGAGAGTTTACAAAATTTCTTGTGGAAGCCTGAAGTCGGCGACATCCTTGGGCGTCGTTTGTGCCGTGCAGTGGCCGCAATTTTGATTGCGGAGGGGAATGCAGAGTCGCCAACCGCAACGGTTTTCGCGGCTGATTTTTTTGCGCAACGACCACTTCAGGATGTCGTTGCGTGGCGCATCGCAGTGATTGCGCGCTTGCTGCTGGAGGCGCCAGGCAGTGAGCCATCTCGTGTGCAGAGTGAGGCAAGGGAAAATTTTCTCAAGCTGGCCCAGGATCGAGATGCTTCAGTCGCCGCACGCGCCACAGCAGTTTGGGCACTTGGCGGCGACAAGCTAGGTGGTGAGGCAACCACAGCGGTGCTGCGTGCTGCGATGGCTTTGGATGAATCGCCGCGCGTGCGCCGCGCCGCCATGGTGGCGTGGTTGGAGTTGATGCCGATGGATACGGAGTTGGGCGCTGTGCTCCTCGAGCGCATCCACACAGACGCGGATCCAAGCGTCCGACGCCTTGCAGTGGTTTCATTAGGGGTTCCCGAGTTAGTCGGGGTCGCAGCAGGTTTAGCTGCGTTGTGCGAGGATTCCGATTGGCAAGTGGCTATCTGCGCTGCGGTTTCTCTTGGCAAAACACGCGATACGACAGCACTCAAAGCGCTTGCAGAAGTTTGTCAGAGTCGTGATTGGCGTAAGCGTGGCGCGGCGGTGGTTGGACTTTCCCATCTGTATCAAAAGGCTGCGATTGGTGTGGCGATTGAAATGTTGGCAGATCCGGAGCCGGTGGTGGCGCGCACGGCGCATGAGTTTTTGCAAACAGTGACTTACCAAAAGCTGCCGCGCGAAGTTAAGGCTTACCAAGAGTGGTGGGCAAAAAATGAAGCTGGCATGCTATTGCTCACACCAGAGAAGGCGCGCGAACGAGGCCGCGCCTATGCGGATTTCGGCGGAAAAACCATCAATGCCCCCTACAAGGAGATGGATGTCTTTGTCTTTCAAAGTCACGGCGACCACATTCAAGACTTAATGGCGCGGCGGGATATCCAATACACGCTGACGGCTTCGGGTTTGATTTCCATGGCCGAAGTACATCCCTTTGGTGTTTACATAGCCAATTGCGTTGGCAACTGCACCTCCCAAGACATTGATTATTTGCAGTGGTCTGTGCTTACCGGAGGTTACTTATTCTCAAGTTGCTGGGCGCTGAATGGCACGATTGAACACATGGAACCAGGGGTGATGCAAGCGCTACGTCGTTATCTTTCTGGAAACCTCCTTGATCAGGTGAAGGCTGAAATGACGGTTGCTGCAAGTCCATATTTGCAGGGTGTGTTTGACGCGGGGTCGCAGCCGATTTACTCCTTGGAAGGCGCCCACTTGATTGAAGTGCTTCTGCCCGAGCGCTGTGAAGTCTTGATGGATAGTCCCGAATGCGCGTCTCGTTGGGAGGCTGGAAACCTGGCGGCGTGGTTCGCTATGGGCCATGGTTTGATGCTTGATTCGGCAAACCACTTTGGTTCCCAGGGTTTCACTGGGGCCGGAGATTTTAAGAAGCCCATCGATCGCCAAGCTTATGCTGTCAATCATATGGGGCTTACGCTGGAAGATTTGCGCAAGGTTCAAACCGAATCCTGGTGGAAAAGCAACCGCAAGGCGGAGGAATTTATTTGGGATGAATCCGCTTTCCGCTTTTTAACCAACTTTGTGCGTTGGAAACGCGCCGGCAAACTCTAAACCGCGGCCAAGTTACACACTCAGCTTAGGGGGATCATCATCCTTGCAGCTGCCATCGAGCTCAGGGTGATCATCTTCCTTGCAGTTGCCGTCGCCGTGGCAGTTGCCACATTTGCCATCTCCGCCGCAGCGGGTGGTTTGCTGATCACCCCGCCACAGATGCATCATCGCGAACAGGGCAAAGAGTAAGCCTAGTCCAAGGATGCCGATGACGTGGTTGAGGGTCATATTTCTAGCTTATCAGGAAGCGCTGCCTAGACCAGCGAAGCCCATGAAGGCCATCGACAAACTGCCCGCAATGATTAGCACTAGCGCCATCCCCTGAGCGATTTTCGGCACTTGCGCGCGCTCGGCATCTTCACGAATGCTGGCCATCAGCACCAGCGCCAAAGTCAGACCCAAACCAGCGCCGATGGCGAAGAACAGGCCTTGGAAGAAGTCGTACTCCTTGTTGGTTTGGAAAATCGCCAGACCAAGAATCGCACAGTTGGTTGTGATCAGCGGCAAGTAGATACCGAGTTGCTTGAATAGCACGGGGCTCACTTTCTTAATCACCATCTCCACGATCTGCACCAAGGAAGCGATGACCACAATGAAAGAGATCAGCTGCAGGTATGGAGCATGCGGCAACAGGAAAGTATTCAGCGCCCATGCACAAATGCTGGTGAGGACCAGCACGAAAATGTTGGCCATACCCATGCGCAGGGCGGTTTCTACGCGCCCGGAAACGCCCATAAAAGGGCACAAACCCAGAAAGTAGGCCAAAGTGAAGTTGTTCACCAGCACGGTTGAGACCAGAATCCAAATCAAGTCACCCATCAGGCTGCCCTCCGTTCACCGCTTTCTTCTGCAGCAAGTTCTTTCTGCTTGTGCTTTTTTCGCTCCGTCCACCAGTTCATGCCGAGCAGCCAGAATCCCAAAGTGAGGAATCCACCCGGGGGCAAAATCATCACCACCCAAGGCTCGTAGTTGTCGCCGAATAGTGGAATATTCAGGAAGCTACCCATGCCCAAGATTTCGCGTACGCCGCCCATCATGAGCAAAGCAATCATGAAGCCAGCACCGGAGCCAACAGCATCCAACAGTGCGCGTCCCACCGGGCGCTTCGAAGCAAATGCTTCTTGGCGACCAAGAATCATGCAGTTCACCACGATCAAGGCGATGAAAGCGCCAAGTTTTTTATGGACCACAGGCACGGAAGCTTCCAGGCCCATGTCGGCAACCGTCACGAAAGTGGCGATGATCATGATGTAGGTCGAAATGCGAACTTCGCCGGGAATGAACCGTTTTAGCAACGAGACGAACAGGCTCGAACCGCACAGCACAAAGAATGTGGCCACGCCCATGGCTAGGGCGTTCTCTACCGAATTGGTGACCGCCAAGGCGGGGCACAAACCGAGCATTTGAATCAGCACGGGATTTTCTTTCCAAATGCCGCGGAACAGATCTTGTTTAGCAGTAGTTTCGCGCATTAGTGACTACCTCCGTGGTCGTAGGCTTGAATCAAGGGATCCCAACGCTCAAAAGCTTCGTTCATAATTCGAATCACCGCGCGCGACGAAATCGTGGCGCCGGTGATCATGTCAATTTCATGCAGATCGCCTTTCCCGGCACCCTTTTTGACTCCTGTCAGCGGCAGAAGCGCGGTAGAAAATTGACTGAGGAACTCCTTGTTCTTCTCAATTGCATCGCCAAGGCCCGGGGTTTCCTTTGATTCGAGTACTTTCATACCCATCAAGCCGCCGGTTTCTGGGTGGTAGCCAAAAATGACTTTTACTTGATCTTGAAAACCTGCGCGGTTGTGCATCACAGCAAAACCAACAGGGTTGTTGTGCGCGTCGTAACCGACAAACACGCGTTCAAAATCCTTGGCATTTGCGCCTTCAGGAAGATCGCTCAGCAGAGTTCCATCCACCAAGTAAAGCGTGGCAAAGGATGCAGGTTCTTGCAGCACCAGGCCGACGGCTTCGCGCATCATTTTTTCGCGGTAAGCCAAAATGCGTGGTTGCGTGGCCTCATAAACCACCACGAGCAGCAAGCCGGCAAGCATGCCCGCAATTGCAAGGGTTGCGATGATACTGAAGGAGGAAGCGCTATCGTCCGCAGGCACCGTGTCTGTGGGGGCATGGCTCATGACTTGGCCTCCGCTTCTTTCGCCTTTTTCACTTTCGGCTGTTGCCCAAACACACGCGGGCGGGTGCTGCGGTTTAGGAATGGTACAAATGCATTCATAAACAGAATGGAATACATCACACCTTCCGGCAGGCCACCCCAAACGCGAATCACCACCACCAGGATTCCAATGCCGGCGCCGAAAATCCAGCAGCCGAGGTTGGTAGTGGGGGAAGTGACCATATCCGTTGCCATATAAATCGCACCTAGCATCAAGCCGCCGGAAAAGAGCATGAACCATGGGCTTGGATAAGTGCTTGCATCTACCAGGTACAAAGTGCCGGAGAAAAGCACCACGGCGGCGAAAATACTCGCAGGAATTCGCCAGTTCAGATAGTTTTTCCACGCTAGAAACATGCCGCAAAGCAAAATCAGCAAGCCGAAAGTTTCACCGACAGAACCCGAGGTATTGCCGAACAGCAAATCACCAAAGCCGGTGTTGGTGTTTTCAAATTTGAATAAGCCCAGAGGAGTCGCGCCGGTTGTGCCATCGACGCTATGCGGGCTCATCAGCGGCAACGCGAAGTTGTCGCCGCGCAAAGCACTCCAGGCACCATCGGTAGTGGGCCAAGTCGTGATGGCCACTGGGAACGCGGCCTGTAAAAACGCACGCCCGAGTAACGCCGGGTTAAATGGATTTTGGCCCAAGCCACCGAAAATCAACTTGCCGAAGGCAATGCCAAAAAATCCACCCAGAAAAGCCATCCACAGCGGCATTCCTGGAGGCAAGGTCAAGCCGAGCAGGATGCCAGTAATCGCCGCCGAACCATCATTTAAAGAGCCTTTCCGGCCAACGAATCGTTCGGTGAGGACCGCGCCACCGCCTGCGGCCAGCAAAATCAACAACGCCGAAGGGCCGAAGAAGAACACTGAGGTTGCGATAATCGGAACCAAGGTCGCGACCACCGTCCACATGATGCGCGGCGTGGAATCCGGGCCAAGCACGTGGGGCGATGCGGTGAGTAGTAGACGAGGTTCGCTCATACTTTGACTCCCTCACTGCGCAGGGTTGCTTTTGCTACGCCGAACAGATGGCTTAGCGGAATGTGCGACGGGCAAACGTAAGAGCAGCAACCGCACAACATACAAGTAGAGAGATGGTTTTTATCGTACATCTCCATGTAGTTTCTATGCAAACCTAGGCTGCCAAGATGCTGGGGATCGAGAAACACCGGACATGCATCCAAGCAGTGCCCGCACTTGATACACGGGTAAGTGGCTTGCGGATGCGCCTCGGCTTCATTCAACACGACCACGCCGGATGTGCCCTTCAAAATAGGAGTATCCAGGTTGCCTTGTGCCGGGCCCATCATCGGGCCGCCCATGACAATCTTGCTGGCGTCGTCAGTTAAACCACCGCAAGCATTCAAGACATCACGCAGCTTCATGCCGATGGGAACAATCAAGTTCCGCGGCTTTTTAATGCCACTGCCTGTGACGGTCAAAATGCGTTCTATCAATGGCATGCCGGTTTCAAAAATCTCCGCAATCGCTGCGACTGAAGCCACATTCATCACCACCACGCCGACGTTCATCGGCAAACCTCCTTCAGGAACTTCGCGATCGAGAACGGCCTTAATCAGCATTTTCTCGGCACCCTGAGGGTATTTGACGGTCAGGGGGAGTATTTCAATATCAAGATCTGCGGGCACGGAATCGCGCATAATCTTGATGGCGTCGGGCTTGTTGCGTTCGATGCCGATCACCGCTTTACTGATACCGAGCACCTTCATCATGATGCGCGTACCAACGTGCACCCGCTCTGGATACTCCACCATCGTGCGGTGATCGGTGGTGAGGTAAGGCTCGCATTCGCAACCGTTCAGCAACACCATATCGATTTTTTGATCCGCTGGTGGTGACAGCTTGACGTGGGTAGGAAACGCCGCGCCCCCCATACCCACCAAACCGCCGTCTTGAATCGCTTGGAGCAGTTCGGCAACGGAGAGTCCTTCCCAGCGTGGGATGATGCGCGGTCGCGGCATTTGTGCACTATGCGCCTCTACATCAATCACAATCGCCGGACTGTAAGAACCATCTGGATGGGGACGGCGCTCAATATCGCGCACCGTGCCAGAAGCAGAGGCGTGTATCGCTACGGAAACAAAGCCGCCTGCTTTGGCAATCTTGTCGCCGCGCTCCACACGGTCTCCTTTTTTCACCAGCGGTACTGACGGCGCGCCTATATGTTGACGCAGCGGTAGCACAATTTGACTTGGGAAGGGAACACGTCGGATTGGTACATCCGCCGTGAGGTCTTTTGCCTCAGGTGGGTGCACTCCGTTACGGAAGAAGTCCTTGCCGAACATGATCTGGGTTCGTGCCGTGAGGCTTTAGTTAAAAGGCTCCGCGCGTGTGAGCCACTTTGCGAGATCTTTCTCTTTCGGGTTCAACGGAGTGCCGGGGTGAATGATGCCTACCGGGCAGGCTTCTGCGGCCTTGACCAGCTGCTGGAAAGTTCCGGCCTTGGGATCCCCGATTTCCGCCAGCTTATCCGCGTTGTAAACGAAGAGTTTGTTGTTGAGGTTCGTGCACTCATTGCACGAGGTGCAACGCTCCGTATCAATGTACGGATCCATGCCGTGATCATCGCTTTCTTCTGTGGCCACAGCTACGGCGACGGCAGCCGGGGCGGCCGCTGGAGATGGCGCTGGTGCGGTAGAAGCACTGGCTGGTGCACGCTTAGGTGCAGGTGAGGAGGCTTCAGCAGATGCGGTACTCCCAAAGAGTTCTGCTTCCACAGCCAAGTCGAGTGGCGCCAGCGCTTCCATACTTTGCGCTTGGGTCAAGATTTCTTGCACGGTTTTGCCAGCGCCGGAGCGCAACAATCCCTCGGCCATACGGCGCGCAACCACTTGTGGGTACACGGTACGCAATTCCAGGATTTTGGCCTCGTGTTCCGCTTTGAGCGCGAGGATTTGTTGATCAAACGCGCTTTCTAGTTCGGCAGTCACGCTATCGCGTGCGCTGCTACTCACGCGTTCGCCAGCCATTTCCTTCAACTGATTCCACAAACGTAAGCGGTCTTCTGCGAGTTGCACGATTGGGTAGGAGGCTTGCATTTTGCGCAACATCCGTTTGCTATCGAGCACATGGATGAAAGGCTTTTTGCCTTGCCGCTCGTCGGCACTCATCGCAACGTACTCGGCAAAGGGTACTAAATCGTTGCTCTCATTTGCCGGGCGGAAATGCTTTTTGAAGCGCCCTTCACAAGCCGCCCAATCGGCGGTGGTCATCGGCTGCTCCATCTCCGCTTCGTTGCCGTTGGCATCGACGTACTTCAATTTGTAGCTAGGCCAATCGGCCTCAAGCGCCGGGTTGCCATCCAAATTCAGACACTCTGAGAAAGTGGCACCGTTGTCAGGATTGTATTCCAGTGCTGGGAATGCGCGCGATTCGAGTGCCATGCGCGCCGAACGCGGACCGGCATCATCGGCAATACCGTGCTCTGGAGGGCAAGCCGAATGTAGGATGAAGATTGCTGGGTGCTTCGATTGTAGGCCGCGCAACACGCCGCCGAGCAAGTGCGAAGCGGTGGCCTGTGAAGACTGCAAAACAAACACATTGCGGTGTGCCATCGCTAATAACGACAGCTCTTTGCGGATTTCAACCTTGCCAGACTGATCTTTGCCGAACATCGCCATGTCGGAGATCTGTCCGGTGAATCCTGAGGTACAAGCTTGGCCGCCGGTATTGGAATACACTTGCGTATCAAGCACTACCGCGCGAATCGGCAAACCCGAAGCCAACATACGCGACAGGTTTTGGAAGCCAATGTCCATCATGGCGCCATCGCCACCCACGGCGAAAATTGGCGGGCACATCGCGAACTCTTCTTCATGGAAGAGCTTCCAATCGAAGTGGGCAAACTCGGCTTCGTGTTTCTCTGCGTTGTACTCGCCGGCAAGCTCCAACTCTGCGCGACGTACACCGATGAAACCATCGGCCATCTTGCGCATCTGCCCTTCGAAAATACCAATCGCAATCGAGGGCGAATCCTGGAACAGGTGGTTGACCCATGGGAACGGGTAGGGGTTGTACGGGAAAGTACTGGCCCACACTGAAGTGCAACCGGTGGAGTTTGCAAAACCAAGTGGCGCGCGCCCATTACCGGATGGCCCTTCTACATAACGCCAACGTAAATCCTTCAGATTGCGAAGCGCAGCAGTGATGCGCTGTATCGTGTCGCGCCGCCGCGGATCGAGCGGCACGTCGACCGAACTATCCTCCGCCAGAATTGCTTCGATATCCACTTCGTTAGTGACCAAACCACGCGCTTTGGCATCCAATCCCGCAATCATGCCATCCAGTTTCGCAACATAAGCCTCTACTCGTGGACCCATCATTGCGGTGGTTGCCGAAATCACCAAGTGCAGCGAAGTTTTTTCGCCGCAGCCCATACACGCGCCGTCGCCGCCGGCCATCGAAAGGTAATTCTCCTTTTTCAACAGCATCGAAGACAGCACGCCAATGCCTTCATTGAGGCTCGCGATTTTGACGTACTTGTCATCAGTCTCCGGCAGTTCTTCCCAGAACGCCCAGTTGCGTCGCAGCATGGCCACTTCTTGATCTGTTTGCTTGATGGTGACCAGCGCATTGTCTGGGCAAACATCCACACAAATGTTGCAACCCTTACAAGTTTCAGGGTTGATAGTAATCGAGAGCAACGCACCCTCGCCCTTACTCTTAGCTTCCGGACCATCGAAGAACGGTCCGGTCTTAGCCAGCGGGAAATCATCAATCACCGGATAAATCACCGTGAAGTCCGCTTCGAGTTCCGCGCGTCGTTCTGGTGTCGTCGCCATCTTCTCCAAAACATTCGTAAAAGCGGGGCGCAGAATCGCACCGAAAGTCGTGAACGGCGCACCCTTCATCAGCGTGCGGCACTCGTTCGCTAAGGGCTTCACCACGGTGTTAAAACGCTTGATACTATGCACTTTGCCCGCGTGTTTGGCGGCGCGCTTGAGCACGTCATCGATAGAAGTCACCAGACCAGGAATCGCCGTATCCGGGCATTGTGTCCAGCATTGGCTACAACCGGTGCAGTTCTCGGGCACGAACTTCGGAATCTCAAAACGCACATCGGTCATATCGCGCATCGTGCTGGTTGCAGCCGGAATCGTGGCCGTGGCAGCAAATGGATCGGCAATGATTTCTTGACCGGTGCGGTAAGCGTGACCTACCTGTTCCCAGAAACGTCCGGGATCGGCGAGGCCTTTTTCAGCTTTGGTGTTCGCCATGGACGTTGGAATTTGCGGCACGGCGGCTTCCGCCACACCATCATCGCTGACGGTAGCAAGATCCAATTGCTGCAACTCTTCGTAGCCGCGTTTGATGACGCGCAAGTTATCGGCAACCACCGCATCGCCAAGATGGCCGAATTTTTTCTGCAACTGTTTATGGATGGCGTTGAAGAAGGAATCCTCTTCAAGACCAGCTTCGTGCACCATCGGTGCCGCGTGGAAAAATGCGCCCATAAAAGCGGTGCCTTGCATGCGGTAGCGGAGTCCTTCATTGGACGACTCATCTTGCGCAATTTTGAAGCCATCCACGAACCAGACTTTGATTTCCATGTCGCGGATGTGCTGCTGCGTTAAGCGCGGCAAGGTATTCCAAAAATCTTGTGCAGGCAGTTCGCTCTGAATGATGAACGTGCCGCCGCGCGCCAAACCTTTAATTGGGTTGGAATGGCGGAACACATTCGGGTCGGGCGATAACACCACATCCACACGTGACAATTCGCAGTTAATACGAATCCGTTCAGGCGCCAGCGAGGCATAGAAAGTCGTCGGCTGCCCTTTTTTCTCCGAACCATATTTCGGGTTCGCCTTCATGCTTAAACCGAGCAGTTCGGCGGCCGTCACCGCCAGGTTTTTACCCATGGTGATCGCACCCCAGCCACCAATCGAGTGGACGCGGATATTGGTGGTACCCTTCGGCAACAAATCCACGACTTCACCCGGATCCAGGGCCAAATCGGCAAGGTCTGGATAACCTTCCAAGAGCTCCTCTTGCCAAATCTGGAGCTTCGGCATCCGTGTGTTTTTGCGAATGAAATCAATGCCTAGATAAAATTGGCGCAGCTTTTTGCCGCCTTCGAGCATGTTGTCGACGGCCGCAATAATGGAATTAGGCTGCAAATCGCGCGATCCCATGCCAAAGCAACCAGAGTAGAAATCTGGCACCTCTGTGCTTTGTAGAGCGGTCAATTTTGGGTGGGCACCTTCGTTGCCTTTGCGGCCCTTCTCTACGCCCATCGCGAGTGCAGCACGAATTTCGCGGATCAGCGGCGCCTCAACGGCCAGTGGCTGATCCAAACGCTCGAGCACCAAAACGCCCTTTTTGCCGCGCAGTAATTTGGTAATCAAATCCGAAGGGAAGGGGCGGAACATCGTCATGTTCAACACACCAATTTTCAAATTGCGCTTTTCGCGCAAATAATCCACCACTGCTTCCGCGTTTTCCGTTACCGAGCCTTGGCCAGCGATGACGTAATCCGCATCCTCCAAGCGATAGCCCATCACGCGCTGATATTGACGTCCGGTCAAGGCCGCGAATTCGTTCATCGCTTGATCAGCAAGATCGGCGATGTGGTCGAAGTAATACGGACGTTGCGCGGCCACACCTTGCATGTAGCTGTCCTGGTTTTGCACCACGCCAATCATGGCTGGGTAATCCATGTCGTACAGCTCCGGAATGCGTCGCCGCTTGGCGCCAAACACCAATTTTTGCGCATGCGTAGGCGAATCAATCATGTCGGAGGGATCGCCGAGATACTCCGCAATCAACTCACGCTCAGGAAAAGTGGAAGATTCGATCGAGTGACTGGTTAAGAAGCCGTCTTGCGCATTGATGCCGGGGTTCAAACTCAGCTCGGCAATACGGTGCGAAATCAAATTCAAATCAGCGGCTTCCGAAACGTTCTTGGCGAACACTTGAAAGAATCCGGTGTCATCCACAGCATGATAATCATCGTGACCGGCGTGCACATTCAACGTGTGCTTGGTCATCGCACGGCACGCCACATTCAACACATAAGTCAAGCGTTTACCCACCGCTGGGTAAAGCGATTCATGCATATAAGCAATGCCCTGACCACTAGAAAAGTTGGTCGCGCGTAAGCCCATCATGTTCATGCCGGCGGTTACCGCAGCAGCAGCATGTTCGCCTTCTGGTTCAAAGAACAATAGGCGACGGCCGAAGACGTTGGTCTTGCCCGCAGCCATTGCCGCGGCCCAACCTTCTCCCATCTGCGTGGAAGGAGTGATTGGATAAGCGCCAGCGGCATCGCTCGCAGCAGTTTCCATTTCCACAATAGCCTCAGAGCCATCTGTGGTGATCGACACGCCAGGGTACTTCGGGGTGCCGGTGCTTCCGTTTAAAGGCGTGCTCATACTGCAAAACTCCGCAATGATTTCTGTTGTTCAGGGAACTGTGCGCCTTCCACCCAGACAATCGCCTTGGTGGGACAACGCTCAATGGCTGCGTGTGTAGCCAACTCGTTTTTGTCGTAGTTCACGACCGCAAGTCCATCGACCATGTCGATGAGACCGTCTTCTGCGTCTTTCGCGCAGATGCCACAACCAGTGCACGCCACCGCGCACAAATCCTGGGCGGGGGAGCCCTCCACCAAACTCTTGCATTGCACCAAAAGCTCTTGCTCAATCGGCATCAACACAAACAAATCTTTGGGGCAAATCTCGACACAATCATTACATGCGGTGCAGAGGTCGGGCGCAACAATCGGCAAGCCCGTATCGCTCATATGGATGGCGTCGAAATCGCAGGCCACGGCGCAATCGGCCAAACCAAGGCAACCCCAATTACAGCCTTTGCCGCCACCGCTGACGGCTGCCGCTGCTTGGCAGGATGGATGACCTTCATAGGTGGACTGTTGAATCGCGACATCGGTGCCGCCTGCGCACAACAAGCGGGCAACGCGTTTATTGGCCTCACCAGCATCGACACCCAAGTAGGCGGCAACATCCGCGATGTCATCGGGCCCCATCACGGTGCAGCCAGAAGGTTGCTGCTGGCCGGCGACTAAGCCTTCGGCAAATGCGTGGCAACCAGGCGTGCCACAAGCACCGCAGTTTGTGCCAGGCAGAAGTTCCTCGGTTTGGTTGATGCGCGGATCTTCCCACACCCTCAATTTGCGGTTTGCCGCCGCAATGAAAATGCCGAAAGCCGTGCAGACCCCGCCAAGGCTCAACGCAGAAACCAGTAGAGCCGATCCGGACATGAAATGTGACTAAACCTCTTCGAGGTGCGCTTTGCCGAGCAAGAACGCGGCAAGCTTGTCGACCGGATTGGCCGAGATTGCAGTTTGGGAGTGCTCCACAGCAGGCGTTTCGGCGCTGGCCAAAGCTTGCAGTTGAGCAAAATCTTGTTGTTGTTGCCCGATGCTCAATCCAGCACGAGGATGGAATTGCGGAGCCCCGGGTAGTTCGATGCCAACCATACGCGCAGCCAGCGTGCTGCCTCGGCGTGGGTCGTGGGCGAAACGTGCGGCGGCTTGTGGGACGACGGCGGCAATTCCAGGACCTTGAAACGACACAAAGTCATCCAAGCCTAGGCAATCGCTGGTTTGAAGTACCAACACGCCAGGCGAAATCAAACGTGCCAACGGTGCTGGCGGGCAATCCTCTCCGTAGACGAGGATTACTTTGAAATGGCCATCAATGTACTCACCCAGGTTGGTGGTTTGAGCGCCGCTATTGGCGAGTTCAATCACAATCGTTGGAACCAGATTCCGTTGTGCCGAATTCCAGTTTTTGTACAGGTAGGCTTCGAACAGACCAGCGTGTTCGGCTTCGTTGTAAAGCCCAGCTTTGGCAAGTTCCACAGCATGCGCGGCACCAAAAGCACGACCGATGTTTTTCAGCGTACGGGACAGTAAGCAACGAAGGTTTTGGCCTTCTTGCAGAGTTACTTGGTTGAGGGAATCACCAGCATCCATCAACTCCACCATCACATCCAGCGCTCGCTCGATCACCGGGCCAGCACTCGCCACCACCGAGGTTTTATTGGTTGCGAAATGTTCGAAACGCACGGCGTCAATACGACCGCTGGCAAAGCTGCCGAGACTTTTTTCGGCGAACTCCTGTTGTTTGGAAGTATCGCCAGTGACATGCGCTAGCGAAGTGCGCAGCAAACCAACCGCAGTGGCTAACGAAGAGCGAAAATCGCTCAAGGAAGCGCTTGCAGCGGTCTTCACCGCATCGGGGCAGTTGCAGGGTGAGTTAGACGGCATGACGATCCAGTTCGGCGTTAATGAAAGCCATCTTCTCCTCGGGGGTGCGCTTGGTTACTTGGCGCAGCTCCTCGTAACGAGGGAAGGATTCGTCGCGGAAGAACAGACCTACGCGCACGCGGTCTCCTTCGGCAAGGCGTCGGGCTTCGTGGATGTCACCTGGATTATGGAAGACTTGCGACTTGTAAATCTTATCGGTGTTGGCGTCTTGAATGCCGTCTGGGTGCGACAGTACATCGGTGACTTGTGGATCTTTAATCGCCGCTGCGAAGATATCCGGTGTGAACACTGGGCAACGCTGCAAAATACGCACAAACGAAAAACCTTTATGTGCTTTGGCGGCCTGCAAAGTTGCGGCCAAGTGCGACGGCATCCAGTCGGCGGTTTGCGCGACGAAGGAAGCATTGGTGACGCCCAGCGTGGTTTGTAACGGATTCAGCGGCGGCAGAAAACTACCTTTAGTTTGCGTGTTCGTTTTAAAACCCTGCGGCGTGGTTGGCGAAGTTTGTTTCTTCGTCAGGCCATAGATGTTGTTGTCCAACAACAACACGGTCATGTCGATGTTGTAGCGAATGGCATGAATCCAGTGGCCGGCGCCAATCGAAGTGCAATCGCCGTCGCCCATGGTGACGAATACATCCAAATCTGGGCGTGCCAGTTTGACACCGGTGGCGATAGGGAGTGCGCGGCCGTGAATGCCGTGGAAACCGTAGGTTTCGACATAGTGCGGGAAGCGGCTCGAGCAACCAATGCCGGAAACAAACACCGTTTTCTCGGGCTTCAGCTGTTCGATGGCCAACAGGCGGTGGACCGCGGCAAGAATGGCGTGGTCACCGCAGCCTGGACACCAACGGGCAATTTTGCCCGCGTAGTCATCCATTTCGAAATGGCGGTCATCGGTGGAGCCACATTCGAGTAGGGAACAGGGGGAACTCATGCTTTTACCTCCGCAGAAAGTTTCTTCTCGATGACATCGACGATATCGCCAGGGCTCAAAGGTTGGCCAAGTACGCGCGTCCAGCAATCGACATCGACTAGGGTGATGGCGCGCAGCAGCGTAGTGAGCTGACCGCGACGTCGGTTTTCTTCGTTAATGTACGGCGCGTTGGGATCGTCGCTGTAGTTGATTTCAATTGCCATCACTTGCTTAAAGCGCTTAAAAATTTCGGTAATCCCTGGCTCCATCGGCGACAAGAAAGTTAAGTTTACCGATGACACACCAAGGCCTTTGGCGCGCGCAATCGCTGCAGCTTCTTCGATTGCACCACGAGTGCTGCCCCAACCAATCAACAACAAGTCATTGCTGTCCGGGCCGCAAATGTGCGGCGGCGACAGAGTGCTTTGCAACACCGCAAGTTTGCGGCTGCGCATTTCACTCGACAGTTGATTCATCGCTGGGTCATAAGTGACACAGCTATTTTGATCGTGGGCCAGACCGGTAGCCGTGAATTCACCACCTTTTTGACCCGGCACAATACGCGGGCTCAAGCCGGTTTCGAGATCCCAGTCCATCGGGCGGCTGCCTTCGGGGAGAGGGCTCAAATCAATTTCTGGAGCGTGCCAGCCGGCATCCAGCACCGGGCGCACAAAGGGCTGCACTCCAGTTGCTAGGTTGGCGTCGGTAAGAACGACGACCACCATGCGGAAGGCCTCGGCGATACGGCGCGCCGTAACCATGCAATGGAAACACTCCTCCAAAGTGGAAGGGGCCATGATGACTTTGGGCGAATCGCCAGGCATGCCGTAAAGAGTGGAGAGCAAATCAGATTGCTCCACTTTGGTGGGCAAGCCGGTGGATGGGCCGCCGCGTTGGACATCCACGATGACCAGCGGAGTTTCCGTCATGACGGCTAGGCCAATGAACTCGGTTTTCAGCGCCATACCAGGGCCCGAAGTCACCGTGAAGGCCACTTTGCCGGCGAAGGAAGCGCCAATTGCCACACCGATGGCGGCGATTTCATCTTCAGCCTGGTGGACGATTCCACCCAAATCATCGTAAATCTCGCTGAGATAGTGAGATACGGATGTTGCCGGGGTGATGGGGTACATTGAGCAGAGCTCCAAACCGGCAACCACAGCACCCATAGCCAGCGCGGTGTTGCCGTTCATCACCACCAGATCTTCCGTGACCTCTAGGCAAGGGACGTTGATCTGAAAGCTCATATGCTCTGCAGCCCAGGTCATGCCGGCCTCTAAAAGGCGGACATTGCGTTCATACACGTCTTGAGACTTGTGCCGGAACTGCATGGCGATCTGCGCCTTGACCTTTTCGACGTCGCGCATGTAAATCCACGACATCAGACCCAGCGCGAACATGTTCTTGCCCTTACGCGGGTTATCCACAATCTTCAGGCACTCGACCTCCATCGGCACCTTGACAATGTGATAGTTCTTCGAGGACAGTTCTACTAACGCTTCCGCCCACTGCTCACGCACCTTTGGGTCTTGGTGGCTTTCCCACATTTCCTCCAACAGGATGGTGGCATCATCGGCAATCGCGCCTTGGCGGTGCCGGGCGAGCAAAACCTGCTCGTTGAAAGCAATTACCAACTTCGTTTGATTACCCCAATTGGTAATCTTTTCAGTCCCGATACGAATCCGAACCCCACTGGCTCCTCCAGGAGAGCGCGGCGGCGGCTGAATTTCCGCAGGGATAATCTCAACAGTCCAGGCACCGTTGCCCATTTTGGCGGAAACCGCACCGAAGCTCTGTCCGCATTTCTGTGCGCCCTCCCCAGAGTCCGACACAATCTCAAAGATGTGTTCGGGCAGGGTATGAACGCTAGCTGCGGTTTTAGAGGAGAGAGAAGACACTTGGTCTTGTTGCGAGTTTGGGCTCATAAGCACAAAATTCCTACCCCACCGTCGAAACGCTGCCGACGGTGGGAGGGTCGCACCTATTATGCACTCTCTACCAAAAGGTATGTAGTTATTTTTGTTTCGATTTTGTGCCAATTCTTAACGAATCCGTATGATTTCGGCATGAATCGCATTTTTTGGCTACTGCTGAGTGGATGTTGGGGGGGCTCGTGCCAGGCACCATGCGCCGGCGCGGATGAACCACTGGTATGGCAGGATTTACTGGCGGAGAATGTGGTGGGTGGCTGGCAAGCGAGTGCTTTTGGAATTTCGGGGAAGGAAGAGATTTCCGCACAGCGAATTATCTTGGGGATGGGAAACCCCTTCACCGGTGTGACGTGGCACGGTGTAGCCATTCCCCAAGTGGATTACGAAATCGAGTTGGTGGCGCAGAAAACCATGGGAGTGGACTTTTTCTGTGGTCTGACCTTCCCAGTGGGGGAGGATTTCTGCACCCTCGTACTTGGCGGCTGGGGTGGCAGCCTGACCGGCTTATCGTGTATCGATGACATTGATGCGTCGCAAAACTTCACGCGTAGTTTTCACAGATATGACCTCGGCGTGGATTACACCATTCGATTACGCGTGGAGCAACAGCGGCTTCGAGCGTGGCTGCAAGACGGATTACTCTTTGATGTCGATCTTTCAGGCCAAGCTTTATCGATTCGTCCGGAAGTGCAACCATCACTCCCACTTGGTATTGCTTGCTACAACACGGCAACGATTGTTTCTGCATTCCGCGTGCGCACTCTCTAGAATGCTTGGATGCGTCCATTGCGTTTTCTGATTTTAACAACTTTGCTGTTGGCACTCGGTGCTTGCACGCATCCAGAAACACGGCAACCGAATGTGATTTTGATTGTCGCCGATGACCTCGGTTGGGCCGAACTTGGATGTTACGGTCAGGAGAAAATCAAGACGCCCCACATTGATAGGATCGCGTCAGAAGGCAAACGCTTCACAGATTTTTATGCCGGAGCGCCAGTGTGTGCACCATCACGCTCGGTGTTGATGACGGGCAAGCATATGGGCCACACTTTTGTGCGTGACAATATTGAAATCGGTGGTTGGGGCGATGACGATGGCGAAGGGCAACTGCCTTTGCCCGCTGGCACAGTAACCGTTGGGAGCTTGATGCAAGCGGCTGGTTATCAAACTGCGTGTGTGGGTAAGTGGGGGCTTGGCGGTCCCGATACCGAAGGCGAACCGAATCGGCAGGGCTTTGACCACTTTTTTGGTTACCTTTGCCAGCGCCAGGCGCACAACTATTACCCCACGCATTTGTGGAAAGATGGCCAGCGTGTCAATTATGAAGGCAACGTATTTCACAACACCACGGGTGCCCATTACTCGCATGATTTGCTGACGGAGGATGCCCTTGGTTGGGTTCGCGAGAACGCTGAAAAACCGTTCTTCCTGTTGCTTACGTATGCCGTTCCGCATCTGGCCTTGCAGGTGCCGGAGGATTCGATGGAGCCTTACTACGGTTTGTGGGAAGACCCGCCATACGACGGCAAGAAGGGTTATTTGGCGCATCCCACGCCACGTGCAGCTTATGCCGGAATGGTTTCCAGGATGGATCGTGATGTTGGGCGGTTGATGGATTTGCTTTCCCAATTGGATATCGATGACAACACCATCGTGATGTTCACTTCCGATAATGGCGCCACTTATGATATTGGTGGCGCGCGCTCGGATTTTTTTGCTAGCGGTGGTGGATTACGTGGCGCCAAGGGCAGCGTGTTCGAAGGTGGCTTGCGGGTACCGCTGATTGTGCGTTGGCCGCAGCAAATCGCCGCAGGAACCGTCAGCCATATGCCGGCGGCGTTTTGGGATTTTTTGCCCACTATTTTGGATGCCGCAGGAGCATCGCCGTTGGCAACCACAGATGGCGTCAGCTTGATGCCTGAGTTGCTTGGCCATAGCGAGCAACCAGCGCACGCTTACTTGTACTGGGAGTTTCCTGCTTATGGGAGTCAGCAAGCGATTCGTATGGGGGATTGGAAAGCGGTCCGCCGAGATTTGCAGAAATCCGCAGGTCCAATCCAGCTCTACAATCTAAAAGAGGATCGCGCTGAAAGCAACGATGTTGCAGCGAGCCATCCTGAGCTGGTGGCACTCGCTGCCAAGTACATGACAGAGGCGCATACACCAAGTGTGTTGTTCCCGTTGCCGGGAGTAGATGCCCCTAAGCCCGCCGAAGATTAAAGCATGGGCAAGTCGGAGGATCCCAAGAAGAAATCATTGCCCTTGTCATCGGTGATGATGAAGGCCGGGAAATTTTCGACTTCAATCCGCCACACGGCTTCCATGCCAGTTTCCGGGAACTCCAAGCATTCGACTTTGCGGATGCAATCTTGCGCCAAACGCGCGGCAGCGCCACCGACCGAACCTAGGTAGAAGCCACCATGCTTTTTGCACGCATCCACAACTTGTTGTGAGCGGTTGCCTTTGGCCACCATCACAAAAGAGCCGCCGTGGCTTTGGAACAAATCGACAAAACTATCCATACGCCCAGCCGTTGTTGGACCGAAACTTCCCGACGCCATGCCCTCGGGTGTCTTTGCCGGGCCGGCGTAATAAACCGGAAATTCCTTCATGTATTCCGGCAGTTCGCCCGTTTGTTCGAGGCGATCGCGCAGTTTGGAGTGCGCCATATCGCGGGCTACCACCATCGGCCCACTCAGGCTCACGCGGGTCTTGACTGGATGCTTGCTGAGTTCCGCACGAATTTCATCCATCGGCCGATTCAGGTCAATCTTGACCACTTTACCGCCAAGTTCCTGGGCGCTCGTTTCGGGCAAAAAGCGCGCTGGATCGGTTTCCAGTTGCTCTAACCAGATGCCGTCGGCATCGATGCGGCCCAGCGCCTGGCGATCGGCAGAACAAGAAACGCCAATGCCGATGGGCAAGGAGGCCCCATGGCGCGGCAAACGAACCACGCGGACATCGTGGCAGAAATATTTGCCACCGAACTGGGCGCCTAAACCATTGGCACGGGTAATCGCGTGGATCTTCTTTTCAAATTCAAGATCGCGGAACGCATGACCGTTGGCGTTGCCTTTGGTGGGCAGGCTATCCAGATAGCGCGCCGACGCAAGTTTTACGGTCTTCAAGTTTTGCTCTGCGGAAGTGCCGCCAATCACCACTGCTAAGTGATAAGGAGGGCAAGCTGCGGTGCCCAAACTTTTGATATATTCGCCTAAGGTTTTCAGCAACAAATCTTCGCGCAACATCGACGGCGTGCTTTGATAAAAATAGGTCTTATTGGCGGAACCTCCACCTTTGGCAATGAATAAGAATTCATAACTTTGGCCACTTTTGGCGTAGATTTCAATTTGCGCTGGCAGATTGCATTTGGTGTTCACCTCTTCGAACATACCGAGCGGTGCCAACATGCTATAACGCAGATTCGTTTCGGTGTAAGTCTTAAACACCCCGCGGGATAAAGCTTCTTCATCGCTGCCGTCAGTCCACACAAATTGGCCTTTCTTGCCCATGATGATGGCGGTACCGGTGTCTTGGCACATCGGCAATACGCCGCCTGAGGAAATACATGCGTTTTGCAGCAGATCGAGCGCCACAAAACGATCGTTATCCGAAGCTTCTGGATCATCCAAAATATTGCGCAGTTGCTGCAAGTGGCCCGGCCGCAATAAATGTGCCACGGCGTGAAAGGCCTCTTTGGCCAATAGTTCCAGCGCTTCCGGCTCCACCTTCAACACGGTTTCGCCATCGACTTCTACTGTGCTTACAAAATCCCCGCTCAACTTGTGCCAAGGGGTTTCGGAAGGGCCAAGCGGGAACATGGATTGGTACTGAAATTCCTTTTCCGACATTGTTCTAGGGAGCTGCTGGGTGAAGAGCGAAATCTGCGCCGACAGGATAACTCCGGCGGCTATCAAATTGTGGTCAAACAAAAACTCCTTTCCGGCGTATAGGTGCCATGAAACACCGCAACGTTATCCACCTCACCTTTTCCGCTTCCCTGCTCCTTGTTTGCTTGGCTCCTGTTTCATGCACCATGCCAGATCAGCAAGGCTCTAGCGTGCGCAACTCCTATCCACCCATTGTGCAAACCGACACCGGCGGCACCCCTATGTTGCAAGACAGCGGCTCCGGCTTGGAAAACGCCATGCGCGGCGTCAAAAGCAAAGACTGAGCCGCAGTCGCTAGGATAGTGGCATGCGCCGCCCGCTATCCTTGACCGTGCTGTTTGTGTGGATTTCTCTATCCAGTTTGGTGCTTGCTGCGCCGCAAGCCGCTGACGATGAAATCGAGCCTATAGCGCCGGGCGCCCGGGTCGTGGTGCTGGTGCCGATTACCGCTGTTGCTTCGTGGCGCGATCTAGCCTTCCTGTGCGCGATTCCCGCTGCCACTGTGTGGAACAACGGCGATCCAATCGTGTTGGCGGTAGATGCGGAACTACCCTTCCGCCCGGAGTTGTTGGATTTCCTGCGGCGCTTCGAACCGTCGCGCCTTTTTTGGCTTGGCTCAGATCTGCCAGTTTTCCCGGCGCAAGAAATTGCGCGCTTGGAACACCTTGCGGCGAACGATTTATTGGAAGCCAGTTTGGCGATGTTGTTGGCCTGGCCCAGTGGCACGGAGAGAGTTGTTTTTTTTGATTCCGATGAACCAAGCTCGGCGATGTTGGCATCGGCCTTGGCTGCGCGCTTGCGTTTGCCGCTCTATGCCTTTGAACGGGATTCGTGGAATGACTTTGAACAAGGGGTGCTTGCGGGCCTCGGAGTGAAGAGTGCCCTATTTGTGGGTTCGCAAAAGGCTCCTAAGATCAAGGGTTGGAAGGTAGAGGGTTTGAAAAATGGCGAGGAAATCACTCGTTATCTACTCCGCAATGACCTCCCGGTCGATTACATAGCCTTAGTCAACTTGCAGGACAGTGCCGCAGGGCGCAATCGAAACTTAGCTCTTGCTGCGCCGTTGTTGGCCGCGGCCCACAATGGGGTGGTTGCGCCGATCCATGCCGACGTCATCTGGAAACGTCGCTTTGATGCTACTGAAATCCTTGACAAAAAGCCCAACGGCGCCATGGAAAGTAGTGATGGTTGGCGCAAAGGAGCGATCTCCATTTTGGGTGAAAAAGACACTCCCTTCGTGACTGGCAAGACCCCGCAAGATGGTCGTTATTGGCTGCAGCTTGACCGCAACCGCGACGGCAAGTTCAGCGGCACCAAAGAGCCGCCGCTATTCACCGGCGACGATTTCGAACTCGGCAAAGTGCAATGGACGGCGGACCTCGACGCAGAAGAAGCCAATCGCGGACGTGCGATTTGGATGACGTCGCCCACCGCAGCGGAGATTCACGCGGAGTTGCAAAAATTTCATAAGGCCGCCAAGCAGCAGGTGCAGTATTTGTGTTTGGTTGGGTGGCCCGATGCATTACCCATGGCAGTAATCTCGTATGGCCAAGGGATTGATGCCGATTTGGTTTCGGATTTGCCTTACACACAGACCGATGACGATCCCTTCGTCGATTTGGCACACGCACGTTTTATCGCCGAAGATTTGCCGTCGGCAACCTTGCTCGCTTGTCGTGGTTTTGCGCGTGATGACTTCCCGCAGCGTGATTGGGAGAAACGTTTTGCCACTGCCGAATGGGAAGAGTCCAGCCGCGCACCTTTCCAAGCCGCGGGTTTTTCTTTCGCCGGCCATCATGCGGGAGAAGCTCCTTTTGATGCAAAATCGCCGCTGGCGAATTCCGGTTTGATCGTGCACAGCTCGCATGCGATGTGGACTGTGATGGGTAAAACCTATGCTTGGGATAGCAACACTTTGTTGGCACCGGCGCTGGTGGTTTCGGCCGGCTGCAGTACCGCCTCGTTGGATCAAGATGCTGAGCATCGATCGGTTGCAAGTCGTTTGTTGAAGAATGGGGCGGTAGCGTTTGTTGGCAACTCACGCCGCGGTATTGCCGAGGGGGAGCTTTATTTCAGTGAGTTTTGGAATGCAGTTTTCGCGGGCCAAACGATTGGTCAAGCGCAACGCAGCGCACAAAATTTTGTGATGGTTGCCATGCTTGAGAAAGGACAGCAAAACGGTGGTCCCTATTTTTATCAAATGCATCACCAGGTGTTGTTTGGCGATCCAGCGTTGCAACTCGGGTTGTCCTTCGGCTTGGCCGATCCGCCAGCGCTTGCTGAAACGAATGGCGATAAAGTTCATATTCGCGCGCCCCAACAGTGGCATCGCACCGAGTACACGCCGCTCGCAGAATGGCAGTGCATTTATCCCAAGTTGTGGGCGTGGCGCGGCGCTGGTGTGGGTGTGGAAAATACTTGGCACGGTGCCGATAAGCGCAATGAAGAGCAGTTGCTATTTCATGTCAAAGCGAACACGCGCAAGAAATACGACAACATTGAAGTCATCGGCAAAGTGCCAGATGGGCTTGGTTGGACTGGAACCTGTTACGTTGACGAACATGCCGACGGCAGCCGCAGTCTTTATTGGCGCGTGCGCCTAATCGATGCCGATAAAACCACCGGCGAAGTGCGTGCCCAAGTGGAGCAGCTCGATTTCCGCTTAATTTCAAACTAGCCAGAACTTCGCAGCAGCTTTCGCCACGCCATTCACCAGCAAAGTGAGTTGGTGTTCGCCTACGTAATGTTTGCGTGTGCTGCGGTCGGCGAAGGAATGTTTGCGTTGCCCCGCGCGTGAATTTTCATTGGATTCTGATTCTGATATTTGGAAAATCTTGCGCGCGCCACGGCCATGGGGGCGCGCGAAGTCGATGCGGTATTCCATGCGTATTTTCCCCAATGGAGTGTTGCTGTACAAGCTCCAGGCAAAGTTTAGGGTGCCGCCCAGAGGGATGGAATCTTCAGTGAGTTGAAAATCAACCATTACGATATGTTGCGCATCACGGAAACCAAATAGCTGCATCGCTCCCACATCGCCCGATTTCAACAACGTGCGGCATGCGTGTTTCACCAAGCGATCGCCATCTTTTGATTTACCTTTCCATGCAGTGGCGATTTCTAACACCAGAGATGGATGGTCTTTGGAAATATCATTCAAGTTATTTGCCACACTGCGGCGTACATATTCGCTCGTATCAGACCGCAGAGCTTCAAGGATTGGCAACAACGGTTTTGGATCCCTCTGGAAATCCGGCAAGTTCATCGCCCAAGGTAAAAGAGGCCTGCAACCCTCACTCGCTAAACGCCGTACATGCTCATTCTCATCGTGAGTCCATTCCAACATCACCTTTAGGAAACGCGGCGCATCCGCTTTTAAAAACGGCCGCACGGCAAATTCAGAGCTACCAAAGCGCGTCATCCAATGCAGAGCAGCGATAGATTCTTCCCAATAATCTAAACCATATTGCTCGACGAAATCAGGGAAAAACATTGACATATAGCCATCGAAGTTCGCCGCGGCAGCACGCACAATGGGCAGCGCCTCTAAATACTCCGGCGGTAGCGCCGTACGCAAACACGTGCAAATTCGCCGCATGCGGCCCTTCAACTCGAGTTCTTCCCAGCCGTCGCGAAACACGTCTTCCACCAACGTCGCTTCGTTAATTCCAGCAGGTGCGCAAACAGAAACGACCGACGCTAATCTTTGCAGATAAGCGCGGTCGTACTGGTTTTTGAGGGCTTCGGCCATCGGGAAGGCCAAAGCCTAGCGTATTTTTCTACGGCAACAAACGTAGAGAAATCTTATTGGTCAAATCATCGGTGCTGCCAAAACGTAGGCCTTGCACATGGACTAACATGCCGAGGAGTCCACTCCGGACAGGGATGGTAAGTGGCATCGACAAACCGCCAAGTGGAATCGTGTTTGGACCGAAGCGGGTGATTTCAGTGCCAAGATCGATTTCGGTGATTCCAAATGGAGTGACCGAACTGCCGAGGGCAGCGGCAACAGAGAAAAGCAAAGTATTCGCGCCAGCTGGACTCTCCACGCTAAGGGATCCACCAAGCTGCGGATAACCCAGCAAGTGCAGAGTTTGCTCAGCGCCATCGATGCAAGTCAAGGCACCACCGTTACCGAAAGTGTTCGCGTGCACTGCTTTGGAACCAGCCAAGATGACGTCGCCATCGGCATCCAAATCCACCGAGAAAGCAGAACCACCGAGGTGAATGGAGCTCAGTAAGTTGCCTTGGTCATCCATAGAGAAAACTTCGGGAGTGGCACTCATCGAATCTCCCCAAGAGCACCCCGCCAGAACATCGCCAGCATCGCTCATCGCGAGACCCGAGCTGATGAGTTGGTAAGCGGTGCCCGGTGCATCAAACATTTGTGAGTTCAAATCTAAGCCCGTGCTGACATCCATGATGCCAATTTCGATGTGGTCGGAGGAAGGTGAGTAACGCTGCACGCCAAACCCGGCGCGGCTGCCGTCTTGATTCAACGCCGCGCGGCCGGTGTAACTTGCTCCTGGATTTGCGCGGAAGGCCACTTGGCTCCATACACCTGGCGTAATCTCACGCCGCACAAATAGGCCACTAAAAGTGCCGTACGCAACGGTTTTGCCGTCACCAGAAATTGCGTGCGCATCAAAACTGGCACCGATAGCGATGGTGGTTAACGCAGCTCCGCTGTTCAAATCGTAAACCACTGCGGTGCCGTTGTAGAGCGCGGCGTAAAGACGTGTACCAGTATCATCGATTGCGCCGAAACGCAGATGGCCAGCTGCTGGTACATCCCAACTGCCCAGAGAAAGTCCACTGCGATCCCAAACGCGCAGGTGCAGTAGTCCGCTGGCATTGGAGGCGGCGGCAACAATGCGGCTACCGTCATCGCTGACGCCAATCATGCTGGCGTACACGTTTCCGGTGGTTGGGAAGGTTGCCGTCCAATCGGCAATGCCGCTTCCTGCAGAATCCCAAACAGAAACCGTCGACTCAAAATTGGGGCCGCCGAGGTCGTTGGTGATGATGGCGGCGGCAGTGTGATGGCGATCTGCCATAGCAACTTTCAGTGCCGAGGCACCGACGGCCGAGTTTTCGAAAATTGGTGTGGCGGAGCCCGTTGCCCAGCAAGCCACGCCTTCATTGTTCAAATCCTTGCCACCGATAGCTGCGGCACCGGAATCACCAACTGCGGCGCTGGAGCCAATCCATGCTAAACCTCCATCGGTCACTTGCCAGCGCGGGGTACTGACGACCGCGAGCGAATTGGAGAACGGCAGCTTGGGTAAACCAGCATGGGTTTGGTTGACCAAGAAGGCGCCTTCAGGGCGCACCTCCATCTGTGTACTTTGCAGTACCGGGGATTGGAGTAGTAGAGTGATCAAGGGGAGGAGCAACATCTCTCCATTGTGCCACAAAATTTACAACTGAGGATGGAAGATTACTTCAGCGAGCGCTGGCCACGCGCCCGCCGCCGTTCATTCAAGGCATACAAAGCAGCCGGCTCCAAGGCGAGAAATTTGATGAGCTGCGAGTTGGAAATGCGAAAAGCAATTGCGGTGCGGCCGAGGTCGTCTTTTTCCAGAGCCAGCCGATCCAGCACTTCGGCCAGTAGGCCAGGGAAATCCTCATGGGTGGGATTGACGCGGATTTTGTCGCCACGCAGGCGCTCCATCCACTCCCAAGACGGCTCGTAGGCTCCCGGCGGCATAAAATCGGCGTCCTCCAGAGGGCTGCGGTAGAGCAAAGCCAGCTTGATGCGCAAACGATACAATGCTTCTAGCTTGTTTTCTAACTGAGAGCGCCGTTCTGTGGCCATAGCCTGAATACCAGTGGGCTCATGCGTGGCTCGAATGGCTGTAGAAACCTTGTTGCGATGCTGCCCTCCAGGCCCGCTGGAGCGCGTGGGCTGGATAATGACCTCTTTCCCCAATTCCTCAGCAGATTTCTTGGATGGATGCACTTCTAAATTCTATCCTTCCCTGAAGGCGAAGGGGGTTTCACAGGTTTTCGGTCCGAAACTAGGAACTTCAACCTCGCTCGCGGCCTCGTACCGCTAGACCTTAACACGATGATTAGCCAAATCCTTCTACTTTCCTTTGCGCAGCTACAGGGCGCCGACGCGCTCTCCACCCCAACTTTTCATTGGGTGGACACTGGTTTTGATCGTGCGCTCTTCCAAATAGAGGATGTCGATGCCAGCAGCAGCTTCGCCATGCGTATCAATGATGATTTAGCCAGTAAGGCTGGCGTCATCCCGGCTCCAACCCCAGGCTACCTCTTGTCGTCGACGGTGATTGTGGAAACCAAAGAAGTGGCCTCCTTGCAGGCACTAGCGAGCAGCATTACCGAAAGTTGGGTCGAGCCACTGGAAGGCGTTCCAGGTTTTCAGTTGGTCCACACGAGCTCGGTGCTTGCGGGCCTTGATTTGACTCTCGCCTTGGAGGCTTATTTCGGCGCCGAAGCGGTGTACCTTGATGCGGAGCGCCCATTGGCAACGCGCACCGTTCCCTCAGATCCAGGTTTTGGCAATCAATGGCACCTGCGCAATAATCTCAATGTGATTGCCGATGCGAACGTGGAAGGCGCATGGACTGCTGGCTACACCGGTACTGGCCAAGTCATCGGCATCTTGGATGGTGGAGTGCAACTTTCGCACCCGGATCTCAACAATAACTACAACAGTGCCGCCAGTCGGACCGGCAGTCAAAGTAGCCACGGTACTTCTTGTGCAGGGGTAGCCGCCGCCGAAGGCAATAACGGCGCTGGGGGTGTAGGCGCGGCTTACGATGCCCAATGGTCTAATCTTTATTACGGCAGCAGCTCGACTACGGCCACCAACTTTGGCTGGCGTAACGATCTCAATGACATCAAAACGAATTCTTGGGGCCCAGCAGACAACGGCACGATTTCGTACATGACTAGCGCCGAGCGCTCTGCTTTAGAAGGTGCTGTGTTTACCGGTCGCGGCGGTCTGGGCACGGTGTTTACTTGGGCAGCGGGTAACGGCGGCACGGCCGATCGTGTGGAATACGATCCCTACGCCTCCAGCCGCCTCACTTTGGCGATTGGCGCGATTGGCGATGCCGATGTACGCGCCTATTACAATGAAACGGGTTCTTCGATGACGGTTGTGGCTCATTCGAGTGGCAATAACCGCGGCATTTACACCACCACCACCGGTAGCAGTTACACCTCTAGCTTTGGCGGTACTTCGGCGGCGAGTCCACTGGCCGCAGGCGTGGTGGCCTTGATTTTGGATGCAAACCCCGCGCTCACTTGGCGTGATGTGACCGGTGTTTTGATTGATTCGGCGCGCAAAAATGATGCCGGTAACGGCAACTGGCTGGTCAATGCCACCGGCCGCGATGTGAATATCAACTATGGCTTTGGCGCAGTGGATGCTGAGGCCGCGGTGCAAACGGCACTGACTTGGGTGAACTATCCAGCAGAATCTTCTGCCACCACTGGGGTGGTCGCTGTCGGTCAAACCATCCCTGACAACAACACCACTGGCTTGACCCGTACGGTCAACATTCCGACCGACATCACGGTCGAGGCCGTGGAGTTGAAGATGAATATCCTCCACAACTATGTTGGTGATTTGTACATCAAGTTGACGGCACCGAGTGGTACGGGTTCGATCTTGACGAAGGTGCGTAATGATGGCACGGACAACTACAACAACTTCATTTTTACTTCCTTACGGCCTTTCGGCGAATCCTCGTTGGGGGATTGGATCGTAGAAGTTTCGGATCAATCAGCCGGTACCACCGGCACGTGGACCAACTTCACGCTTTCGGTGTTTGGTCACGATGGTGGTGGCAATGCTCTCACCTTGTCGTCGCCGGTGGTGACGGCCGGCGCAGTAGCGAACTTCAGTGTGACAAACGGTAATGCGAGTGCCTCCACTTGGCTTGCCTATTCGTTGACTGGATTAGGAAGTTTCAACGTTGGTCCACTGGGTGTGACTTTGGGCCTTAACAACCCTCAGCAAATCGGTTCCATGCAAACCACCAATGCTGCCGGTGCCACGGATTTCCTCATCAGCGTTCCGGCAGGTGCCACTGGCCACGCTTACTGGGTGCAGTCTTTGCAGGCTGGGAAAGTCAGCAATATCGTCAGCGGTACGGCGCAATAAGACCCCAGTTGGGCAGGGAGCGGCTATGCTTTGGCATGGGTGAATTCCTCTGGCATAAGTCGTACGAAAAAGGCGTCCCGACCTCGATCGAGTTCGAAGAAATACCAATTGGCGAATACTTAGATCGCACGGTGAAAGAGTTTGGCAGTCACACCGCGTTGGTGTTTATGAATTGCCAACTGACTTACACTCAGCTGAAAGAGGAAGTCGATCGGTTCGCCACCGCACTCGCCGGACTCGGTGTGGTGAAGGGCACCCGCGTTGCGGTGCAGGCACCGAATATTCCACAGTGCGCAATCGCTTACTTGGCCATCCAGCGCCTGGGGGCGCAAGCGGTCATGACGAATCCGCTTTACATGCCGCGCGAAATCATTCATCAATGGAATGATGCCTCAGTGGAAGTTGCCATCACCATGGATTTTTTGTGGGATCAGAAGGTGCGCGCCATCCGCGATAAAGTTGGTGTACGGGAGTACATCATTGCTTCGATTCCAGAGTACTTAAAGTTCCCGCTGAACTATTTGGCACCACTGAAACTGAAGCGTGAAAACCCACCACTGGTGGCGAAAGTAGCCATGGAAGCTGGCGTGCATCTGTTTCGCAAGTTGCTGAAATCGTCGGCTGCAACACCCCCGAAAGTCCATGTTGGGATGGATGATATTGCTGTCATTCAATATACCGGTGGCACCACAGGCTTATCGAAGGGCGCCATGCTTTCGCAACGCAACCTTAGTTGCAACGTGCAACAAGTGCGTGCGTGGTTTTTGGGATTGGAGCCAGGCGGCGAAGTCCTTCTTGCGGTGTTGCCGTTCTTCCATATTTTCGGTTTGACGGTTTGCCTGACTTGGCCAGTCACTGTGGGCGCGGCCATGGTGCTGCAACCAAATCCACGTGATATCCCTGGGTTGATTAAGAACATCACCAAGTTCAAGGTTACGTTGTTTCCAGCTCTGCCAGCCTTATTCAACGCCATCAACAACTTTCCCAATGTTGAGACCTTGGATCTTTCTTCGGTGAAGCGCTGCTTCTCCGGTTCGGCACCACTGCCCGAAGACGTACAGAATCGTTTCGAGAAGTTAACCAATTCCATCATCGTGGAAGGGTTCGGTCTTACCGAAACTTCTCCGGTGGTCACTTGTAATCCGGTCAACGGAAAGCGCAAGATTGGCCACATTGGTGTTCCGGTAGCGAACACGGAGGTGTGCATTGTGGATTCAGACTCAGGCTTGCCGGAGTTGAAGATTGGCGAAGTTGGCGAGTTGATTGTCAAAGGCCCGCAGGTCATGGTTGGTTATCTCAACCGTGAGCAAGAAACCGCCAACATGATTCGCAACGGCTGGCTCTACACTGGCGATCTTGCGGTCATGGATCAAGAAGGCTATTTCAGGATTGTTGGCCGCAAGAAAGATATGATTATTGCATCAGGCTATAACATTTTCCCCGATGAAATCGATCGCGTCCTGATGGCGCACGACAAAATCTTCGAGTCTTGCACCATTGGCATTCCGGACGATAAGCGTGGTGAAACGGTCAAGTCTTTTATCGTGATGCAGCCAGGCGAAGTCATGGATGAGGAAGAGCTGAGAGCTTGGTGTGCATCGGAACTCGCTGCTTACAAAGTGCCGCAGTACTGGGAGTTCCGCAAGGAGCTACCCAAAACAGCCATGATGAAGATGCTACGCAAAGACTTGCGCGACGAAGAAATTGCCAAGCAGAAGGCCGCCAAGCAAAAAGCTTCCGATGCATAAGCCTCCCTTTGTGGTCCCCGATTTGAGCGGACAGGTTGCGGTGATTACTGGAGCAAGTCGCGGCATCGGTAAAAATATTGCGCTCGCTTTAGCACGGGCGGGTGCGGATATCGTCATTGCGGCGAAGAGCGAAAAATCACGCGATTTGTTGCCAGGCAGCATTTATGACACCGCCGCCGAGGTGGAAGCACTAGGACGCCAGGCCTTGGCGGTGAAAACGAATGTGCGTAACGCCGAGGAAGTGGAAGCGATGGTCGCAGCGGCGTTAGATCGTTTTGGACGTATCGATATTTTGATCAACAATGCTGGGGCGCTGCACTGGAAGGGTGTAGCCGAAACCCCGCCCAAACGATTTGATTTGATGATGGAGGTCAATGCACGTGCAGCTCACCTCACGGCGCATTTTGTGTTGCCGCAGATGATTGCGCGGGGCACGGGGTGTATCGTGCAAATGTCACCACCTTTGGATTTGAGCATGTTGCCAGGGAAAACTGGTTATTGCATGTCCAAGTTCGGCATGAGTTTGCTGGCTATGGGCATTGCCGGAGAAGTCGCAGACAGTGAGATCCGTTCTTGTGCCTTGTGGCCGGCAACCGCGATTGAATCACAAGCCACCATCAATCATGGCCTGGGTGGACCGGCTCAATGGCGTCGTGCTGATATCTTGGCTGATGCCATGTTGGCGATTTTGCAGGTGCCGCGTGCGCAAATCCATGGTCGCTGCTTGTTGGACGAAGAAGTTTTGGAAATGGTAGGTGTGACGGATTTCGAGCCTTACAACTGCGTCGCAGGCGGCAAGCCGCTACGCATTGTGGGTCCGGGCGGGGTACAGTCTCGGCTCTGGCAGAGCTGAACCTCCGCTTCCCACCTTGCCGCGCCTTCTCGCTCCACTTAGCTGGCTTAACCAGTACCTCAAGCAATCGACCACCGTGTATATGGTGTTGGTCGCTTCGCTGATTGGACTGCTCGGTGGTTATGCTGCAGTTGGTTTTCGCGTGCTTATCCAGTATTTACAGCAACTCATGTGGAGGTCCCCAGAGTTGTCCAGTGAGCATTTCAGCTTGCTAGAGTGGCTCTATACTTTGCCTTGGTATTGGCTAGTCTTGGTGCCTACAGCAGGTGGTTTCCTTGTAGGGTTGTTGGTGTATTACGGTGCCCCGGAAGCCAAGGGGCATGGTGTCCCGGAGGTGATGCAAGCTGTTGCCGTGGCGCACGGCCGCATCCGCGCGCGCGTGGTCGCCATCAAGGCACTAGCATCGAGTATTTGTATTGCTTCTGGAGGTTCTGTTGGACGGGAAGGTCCGATTGTTCAGATTGGTTCGGCAATTGGCTCGAGCTGCGGTCAATTTCTAGGGCTTGGTCCGCGGCGGATGCGTACTTTGGTGGGTTGCGGTGCAGCTGCTGGCATTGCGGCCACCTTCAATGCGCCGGTAGCTGGTGCGTTGTTTGCAGTCGAGGTGATTCTTGGGGATTTCGGTGTTCCGCAATTTTCGCCAATCGTAATTTCGTCGGTGGTGGCAACAGTCGTTTCACGCCATTTCCTCGGCGATTTCCCGGCGTTCGAGATTCCACACTATTCGATGCATCATCCGGCAGAGCTTCTCGCTTATGGAGTACTCGGATTGCTCGCTGGTTTAGTGGCGATTGTCTTTACCCGCAGCGTCCATTCCGCGGAAGGACTCGGCGAGCGTTTGCGTATTTATCCGCCGTTCAAAACCATGATTGGTGGTTTGCTGATTGGCCTCATCGCTTTGCGCGTGCCAGAAATTATGGGGGTTGGTTATGAAGCGATGAACCAAGCACTTGTAGGCGAGAACTCTGGTCTTGGCTTACTGATGTTGCTAATTGTTGCAAAGATAATTGCAGTCAGCATCACGCTTGGATCGGGCGGTTCCGGTGGTATTTTCGCGCCGTCGTTATTTCTTGGTGCAATGCTCGGTGGTGCAGTGGGGGTGGGGGTGCAGCATTTTTTCCCGGATTCTGCGCCGGCAGGAGCTTATGCGTTGGTGGGCATGGGAGCGCTGGTGGCTTCCACGACTCATGCGCCCATCACCGCCATAATGATTTTGTTCGAGCTCACGACCGATTACAAAATCATTTTACCTTTGATGATTTCCAGCATCATCGGCACTTTGGTGATGACGCGCTTGCATGGCGATTCCATCTACAGCATCAAGTTACGCGGGCGGGGCATCAAAATCCGTCGTGGCCAAGACTTGAATCTGCTACGTAATATTAAGGTCCGAGAAGTTCTGCGTGAGGACCCGCTGACGGTTTTGCCGAATGAGCGTTTGTCTGGCATGTTGCGCCGCTTGTACCGAGGCTCCGAAACTAGCCTGTATGTGGTGGATGAAGATGGCGTCTATCACGGCGTGGTGGCGTTGAATGCTTTGCGGCCAATCCTTGAAGACGCCGCGTCGCTGAGTAACTTGTTGCTGGCGAGCGATACCGCCAATGTTGATTGGCCAACGGTCACGGCGAACGAAACGCTGGATCAAGTCCTGAAAATTCTGGATGCTGGTTATCGTGACGTCTTGCCGGTTTTAGATGGTGAGCGCTTAATTGGCGTGGTGCACTTAGAAGATGTGCTGGAACGCTACCGGATGGAGTTGTTCAAGAACCAGATGGTGGAAGGCTTGGCCGAAAGTATGCCCGCTTCCGACCATCGTCAAGATCGTCATCGCGTGGGTAATTTCTTGATGGCGGAAGTCGATGTGCCTCCGACTTTAGCGGGCCGTACCATCGCCGAAATGGCGGTCCGGCAACGTTATGGCGTCAATGTGTTGCTGGTGCGCACCGAAGGGGTGAAGGGTGAATTTAGTTCCCCGCACCAACCGGATGCGGATTATCGTGCCAGCATCGGTGATCGCTTGGTGGTTTTCGGCCCTGAGGCTTCTATCGATCGGATGCAGGATTCTTAGGGAAGCTCTGATCTATTCTGTTGCACGCGTAGCTTGTGCAGCAGCCGCTGCGGCTTCTGCGCGCGCGTAGTCTGCTAGCGTTGGGGTATCGGGCGCTGCTGGTAAATACTTTAAAAACGTTTTGCGTAGCTCTACTGCTTGTGCGCGCAAATCGCCGCGGGTCCAGTTGCTGGTTTCCAGCGGGGCGAGGAAATCCACTCGAATGGTGCCGGAGCGAATAATCTTACTGCCCATACGATTGATTTCTCCAGCGCCACGCATGATGCATGGGATCATCGGTGCACCAGTTTGTTTGGCAAGGTGAAAGGCGCCCATTTTGAACTCCTGCAAACCACCGCGCCGCGAACGCGTGCCTTCTGGAGCGATCCAAATCGACAAACCTGTTGCGCGAATTTTATCGGCGGCTTCGGCCATGCTTTTCACCGACGCGCGGTGATCGCTGCGGTCCACCGGAATGAACCCAATCATGCGCATGACATGCCCCATCAACGGAATCTTGCCGAGTTCCTTTTTGTAAATCATGGTGCCGTGATCGGTCCATGCCGCACTGTAGACAAATAAGTCGACGATGCTCACGTGGTTAATCGCGAGGATTTTCGCGCCTTCTAGATCGCGGTTTTCCGTCCCATGCAGTTCCAGCTTGATGCCGAAAATTTTCAGTAAGCCGCGACCCCAAGAGCGGGTAATGCGCGTGCGATGTTTTTCGAAGTAACGCGGCGTGAATGTCATTGTGGCAATCATCCACGGCAAGTTCAGCATACACCACAACACTCCAACGGGTATACATAAGACCGCGCGCAAAGTACTGCCCGTGCGCGGCGGTTGCCAATTAAGCGGCGCAGCGCCAGAGGTGGAATCACTCATCAAAAAAAGAAACTAGCCCTATTCGCGTTGACCGCGAACCTTAATCTCTTGTTTCTCGAACCAGCGCGTGAGTTGTGCACGACGATCTCCTTGCACCACGAGCAAGCCATTTTCATCCACCGTGCCGCCGGTACCAAATGCCTTTTTGATATACCCCAGGAATTCTTCCGCACGAGTTTCTGGAATATCACGCACGGTGGTCACCACTTTGCTGCCACCACGGCGCTCATAGCCCAGAACGACCATGGTGAATGGCTTACCGGTTTCCGGATCAAGCTCGGTGCCTTCAGCATCGAAATTGCCGGTACCCTCGACGCCAAGGTCGGAGAAAATTTTACGGAAGGGATTGTCGTCACCCATGCCCTTCATTCTAAACCAAGCCGCGCGGATAGGATACTGCCATGATTGTGGTCACTGGGGGGGCGGGTTTCATCGGCAGTAACCTACTCGCGGCTTTGGAGAGTCGCGGGGAGCTGGTCGTCGTTGATCATCTCGGAGATGGTGATATGTGGCGAAATATCGCCAAGCGCGAGTTAGCAGATGTCATCCATCCCGATGATTTTCACGATTGGCTGAAAGGTCGTAGCTCCGAGCAAATCCAGGCTATCTTCCACATGGGCGCGATTTCCTCGACCACCGAAACCGATGTTGATCTCATTGTGGAGAACAACGTCCGCCTGAGCTTGGATTTGTTCCGCTGGTGCGCGCAGGAAAAAGTGCGCTTTATTTATGCATCTTCAGCCGCCACCTATGGTGATGGCGCGCATGGTTTTCAAGATGATGACGCCGTTGCCGAGTTGGCGCATCTGCAGCCGCTGAATGCTTATGGTTGGAGTAAACATATGGTGGATCGCCGCTTGGCGCGGGTGTTGCGCGAGGGCGGTAGTTTGCCTCCGCAATGCGTGGGCTTGAAGTTTTTTAATGTTTACGGCCCTAATGAGTATCACAAAGGCAGTATGCGCAGCGTCGTGCATCAACTCCATCCGCAGATTGCGGATGGTGCTGCGGCGAAGTTGTTTCGCTCGCATCATCCGGATTATCAAGATGGCGGGCAATTACGCGACTTCATTTACGTGAAAGATGTCGTCGATGTCATGATGTGGATGTTTGATCATCCACAAGTGCAAGGTTTGTACAACGTAGGCACTGGGCAAGCGCGTAGTTTTGCGGATTTGGCCAGCGCCGTGTTTGCTGCACTCGGTAAGGAACCGCGTTTCGAGTTCATCGATACGCCACTGGAGATTCGCGACAAGTACCAGTACTTCACCCAAGCTGAAATGGGCAAATTACGTGCCGCAGGTTATACGCGCGCATTTACCTCGCTGGAAGATGGCGTGAAGGATTACGTGCTCGCGTATCTTGAGCGTGAAGATCCTTATTGCTAAGCGGGCATCTCTAAACGGTGGGTAGCGGCAATTTGCTTGGCGGTGCTTTCCAAAACACCTGCCGTGGCAGCAAAGCTTGGCCACATAGCTACTGCACTGCGCACTTGCTCGACGATTTCCACCGCGCGTCCGCGTTGCAGAGAAAGCGTTGCCCCGCAAGCGCTGAAATCGGCCAGCTGGAAAGCCGCACGTTTGCCATTCAAACTCATTTGATGGCGGCCAGTCCACAAACCATCCGGGTTGTAGTTGTAGGTCATGTCAAATGCTGGCGATAAAGACCACTGCCCACGTTTATCCATCAAGAAGGCGATATTTTTAACATGGTCATCTTGGTTTCGCGCGAGAATATTGAATACGGCCCGTCGAAACTGCTGCTCGATTGCAGCCATCGGTAAGTGCAACTGCCGCATCACCAGCATGGCCTGTTCATAGGAATAGGCGCCCGCCATATTGAAATCATAATGCGCGATGGCGCACAACGATTGCTGGTGCAGTTTTTCACCTTGATCATTACGATCAAATCGTTTGGTCACAAAATGGCTGCGGTCATTTTCATGCAGCAAGCGGCTCTCCATCATGTCGACGCCCGCCGCCACCGCCATTTTGTAATACGCGTATTCAATCCGGCCATAACCTTTCGGCATCGCAAGCTCGCGGTCGCGGTTGTTGCTGACGCCGTCAAACTTCAACAGCCAGTGCGAAAATCCACTTTTGTGATCGGCATCGCCGGAACGTATTTCTCCGCTTGTGGGATTCCAGGCAATCACCGCCTTGGCGCGCGCCCCACCCGCGGAAGTGCCCACTCGCAGAATGTCACGAATTGCGTGGCCTTCTTCACCTTGCTGTAAAGAGGTGGCGAAGGATTGCCGATCAGACAAAATTTGCCCGGCCAAATCGACGAGTGCCGCTACATCTAAAGGATTGGACGTGCGCTCGGCGTCGCCCAAAGTAGGTTGGAACTCGAGCGCGCCAATACCGCGCGAACCGGTGTAGCACAAACGCTCCACGGGATTAAAACTGCCGGGGTTGCGGCCTTCGGAAACCAACCAGGCATCAATCAGGGCATTGCCGTAGCGGTCGGGGAGCACGTCGGCGAGCATGCCGGGCAGGCCGTGGAAGGTATCGCGATTGAGCGCAGGGAAGGAATAATCGCGCGCGGCCAGCGGCATCATCAACGGGGCGAGTTCGATACCACTTGGCACAAACGCCGGATCGTATTCAAAGCGCCCGATTCGCGCTTCGTCCTCCCACAAAATGGCGCCGATGCGCCGGCCCCAAAGATTCACGCTGGCAATGGTCATGCTTCATCCCCCCAAGTCCAGCTGTCGGGCTCCGCATTGGATTCCGCATCCGGCGCTGGCCGTGGTGCCGACGCCCGCTGCCGGGGTTTGCCGAGATTTTCTAGCACTTGCATGGGGCTGGCGGTGGCAGCGGGGAGCAGCAAGCCTAAGCTTTCGAGGAGGTCTAGAGCGCGCAGAACGCGGAGAAATGCGGTCATTTGCGTGGATTCACCGCCCTCTAAGCGGCGCAGGGTGGACCGCGAAATACCCGCTTCTACAGCGAGCTCCTGTTGGGTGATGTTGCGCCGCAGCCTGACCGCAGCAAGACGCGCGCCGATGCTGGCCAGCACGACGGCGTCGGGGCCATCGAAATCGTTAGTGTTTGAGAGTTGAACCATTAAAGACCTATGCGCCTATTATCGGTTCAAATCTGAATCATTGTTGATGAAAACCGTAGATATTGTCGCAACCGGCTTCCAGCACCTGTACGAGAGCGGGAAATCCCTCAAATTAGGCAAAAAGAGCAGATGGGGCTCCATCAAACGCCGCGGCGGCGCACCACGTAAATCGGGCGCTGCTTCACTTCAGCGTAAATGCGGCCGACATATTCGCCAATCACACCCAGTCCCATCATGGTGGAGCCACCAATCAAAACGACCAACGCAGAGAGGTAGGAGATATCGTTGCCCATGTCCAACACATGGGTCCAGTTGCCCACCAGCAGCAAACCCGCCGCGACCAGGGCGAAGAACATGGCAAGCATGCCGAGGATCATCAACACGCGCAGTGGGAACACCGAAAAGGCCAATAAACCTTCAATTGCAATGCCAGACAAAATCCAGAAGTTGGTTTTTGCTTCGCCGGCGGCACGACCGGGGCGGTCGAAGGCGATGCCATCTTGTTTAAAGCCGACGAAGGCACGCAAACCCGGCACAAAACGACCGCGTTCGCGCATTGAACACAACGCATTCACCACACTGCGGCGCATCAAACAAAAGTTGCCTGCATCTAACGGCACGTGAATGTAAGCCGTGCGTCGCCATAAGCGGTAGAAGATTTTCATCGCAGAACGTTTGATGAAACCCTCTTTGGCGCGCTTCAAGCGTTGGCCGTAGACCACATCCAAATCTTCAGCTTCGAGCTTGGCGAAAAAATCGGCAATCATTTCCGGTGGATCTTGCAGATCGCCATCCATCAGCACGACATACTCGCCGTCGGCGTGGTCGAGACCACAGGCCACCGCGCCAGAGTGGCCAAAATTGCGCGATAACGACAGGTATTTATAGCGCGCATCCTTCTGGTGTAAGCCTTCCAGCAGTTGCAACGAGCCATCCGAGGAACCATTTTCGACCCAAATGATCTCCCACGCAGTGATTCCCATTTCCGCGAAAGTGGCCGTCAGCCGTTCCGCAAGAGGACCGATATTCGGTTCTTCATCGTAAGAAGGAATGACTACGGAGAACTGAGGGTGTTCGCTCATTGTGTTACAGCCTAGGCTTGCGCCGCC